>PBAS01000065.1 GCA_002716625.1 Phycisphaeraceae bacterium
CCGAGCCGCCAGCCGATACTGATCGATAACAGACTGGTGAATATACTTGCATAAACATGATTTACTCTAAACGGGTGACAACTCGTGCGCAAAAGCCTGCTCGACCACCTGCATCCCTTCTTCCAGTGCCTCTTGCTCAATCATCAATGGAGGGCTGATCTTGACTGAGGCACCAGCAAAACCCACTGGACCGAATAACATAACACCGCACTGCACGCCACGACCAATGACCCGCCAAGCCAGCTTCGCATCGGCTTCGTTGGTGCCTGGCTTCACGCAATGCAAAGAAGTAACCAGTCCCTTGCCGTGCGAAGCAAGAATAACATCACTAAAGCGGCGTTGGATCCGTTGAGATGAATCCTGAAGAACCGAGCCGATACGGGAAGCCCGTTCAGTGAGATTTTCCGCCAGAATGAGCTTTAGACTAGCGAGTGCGGCTGCACAACAGACCGGGTTACCTGAATGTGTACTGGTCATAGAACCAGGAGGGAATAAATCCATGATATGTGAGCGGCCGATGACAGCACTGATCGGCAATGAACCGCTAATGCCCTTGCCGCAGGCAATCAGGTCAGGTTGGATGCCATAATGTTCAAAGCCCCAAAAGGTTCCCGTACGGCCGAATCCGGCTTGCACCTCATCCATGATCAGTAATGCCTTATGGTCATTACACCACTGACGCAATTGCTGGATATAAGACGCTGGAGCAAAGCTGGAATTACCCCCTTGGTAGGTCTCCGTCATCACACCACATACTTGGTGGGCTGACACACCTGCTTCACATAAACTTCTTTCGAAAGCAGAAAATTCATTATCTTCAGGGCCACAACGCACACCACCATCAGGAAATGGGACTTGAACAAAATGCGTATCATCGTATCCGATCCATTTCTTAAGATCAGGTACACCACCGGCAAGCTGAGCTCCAAGCGTGCGGCCATGGAAACTATTATCAAAACTGACAAACACGTTGGGACTTTTACCTACAGCCCTTCCATGTTCGCGTGATAATTTAACGCACATCTCCGTTGCCTCAGAACCGGTTGACAACAACATAACTTTGTCGTCGCGCCGCGGCGCCACACCTTGGAGTGCTTCAACTAATTCCCTGCGCGACTCATGCGGGAAACAGTAACTGGTTAGCAATTGTCCCTTTGCCTGACTCACGATGGCATCAACCATTTCGGCCCGGCCGTGTCCGGCATTGGTAATGAGTACCCCAGAGGAAAAGTCAATCCAACGATTGCCCCATGCATCCCAAACGCTTGCCCCTTCGGCTCGTTTCCATACGATTGGCGGTTGGCCCTCCATGCACTGTGGCTCGATATCCCTAAGTCTTTGTAGGGTTGCCACCGAATCTCGATGGGGTATCGCTGTCTTAATCGTGCGGTATTTCGTGTCAACCAGTTCAACGTTGACCGGTTCAATCGGATAAGCGTCACTCATGTCCTTTTTTTCCTCGTACAAAAACCAAGGGTCCGGAGTATAGAATCAGATCCCGGGTGCGGCCAATTGGCTGATGTTCTGTGACTAAATCACCTTCCGGGTCATCGCCCGCCGCATTTCACGGTCCGTTTCACGTTTCTTGATCACCTGGCGTTTGTCGTAACTTCGTTTACCTGATGCAACCGCCACTTCCAACTTGGCATGTCCACGGACAAAATACATCGCAACCGGAATGAGGGTAATACCCTTCGATGTGGTACAGTCCGCGAGGTGAGCAATCTGATGCTTATGAGCCAGTAGTTTTCTCCGCCGTTTAGGATTGTGCTGATTGGGCCCAGCATGGGGGTAAAGGGCAATATCCACATCGTATAAATACAAACCGTTTGTTTCGACTCGAGCGTAGCCTTGCCCAATCGACACTTGGCCATTACGAACACTCTTGACCTCACTGCCGGACAGTACAATTCCTACTTCAAGTTTTTCGACAAAGTGATAATCATGGTGTGCACGTCGGTTGATGATACGTAGCGTGGAATTTGATGCTGATTTCTTAGCCATGTCGTTCTATTCTCGCGTTACACATCGAATGGAGCCTACTGGGGATCATGCTTGAATACGATTCCAGTACTGATTGTATAAAACATAATCACCATACTTAAATGGTCACTTGCCAATACAAAAGCTTGAAAAGACACGGCCGATGATGTCATCCGGCGACATTTGTCCGCCTAAACCTGCCAATTCATCCAACGCGAGTCGTATAGCCGAGGCAACGACTTCAGGACGCTCAATACCATGGTGGTTCTCTTGGGTCTGTAATATCGTCCGCGCTTCACGTGTATGACCAACGGCTACCACAAGGGAATGTTCATGACGTGGCTGAAGGACAAGCATCTGACCGGAAACACTTGCTACCCGATCACCAAGCAATGATGCAAGCATTTTTTTTAGCTCGGGAACACCCTCTCGTGTAAGCGCACTGACACTCAGGTCGAACCCCTGCGCCACACCGCCCCCCCGATCGGATTTCGTTCGAACTCGGATCATCTTGGCGTCCGAAGCTTGTTCCAGCACAGGTGGCACGGTTCCATCACTTAAGTGAAGAATGACATCTGCTTGCCGCATGGCTTCGTGAACGGACAGCTGAACCTGATGATCCAATTCATTCTGGGGAAAATCCAGCCCAGCAAGATCCACCAATATCAACTCAATGATCTGACCTGCATCTGACTCGATGACAAGTTGTTCGGATAGCACGTCACGTGTAGTACCTGCAAGTTCGTCTGTCACGGCACGTTGGCGCCCCAATAACGCATTGAATAACGTACTTTTTCCGACACTCGGCGCCCCAATCAAAACAACATGAGGCAAAGCATCTAGTTGCCGCCAGGAACGGCTCGACTACAGAATCCGCAAAAGTTCGGCCTCAATACCAGATAATTTCTTAGCCAATGACAGCCGGTCAATCGCCACCACATCATCCTGATCCACGAAATCAATACCCGCTTCAACCAATGCCAGTTGTTGCGCAAGAACGTCGACCAACTGCTTTGATCGTTTACCTAAATTACCCCGTCGCAGCATTGACGCAGCAACAAGTTGACTATCGCTTATCGCCGCAATAGTTGCCGCAATACCCTCTGCCTGAATAAGATCGATCTTGCCTGCCAAAAAGGCGCGAAATGAAAATTCACCTGGCTCAGCCAACCGAATCCCAGTCCTTGCAACTTGCTGAACACAACGGTTCAACAGTGTCGGATTGCCTGGGCACTGGATTTCTGCCAGGTCTTGGCCTGTATAGCTACGCGGTCCCCGCCTATAGGTCACCAGCACGGGCAAGCTCAGGTTGGCCACGTCGCACTCATCAGAAGTCGACAAAAGCAACTGGCAAGCTAATAGCTTGCCCGATAAAAGATCCTCGGCCGTCTGGTGGCTATCTTCAAAAGGTTGAATAAGTTTTTTAAGCGTCCCCGAAGTCTGTGGACCACTGAGTCGTACTAATCCACGCATTGATCGTCCCGGTGGTGAACTGACCGAAACAATCGTGTCATCTGCCGCATTCATCTATGCTTACGCGACTTTCTCGTTTTGTACGCGGCTCCGCCATCGGCTCCACCCTGGCGCTGTTGTAGCTCTTGTTGCTTGGCCTCGATCACCTTCTGCATACGATCGACAAAACCGCCAGGCTTTACTGGTTTCTTATCAAACAGGGTGCCCGCCTCCTCCTGTTCCTTAAGATGTTTTCGTACTCGGTAACTTTCATAGATCCCCATGGCGGTCGACGACATGATGTAAAGTGTTAAGCCACTGGGGGCAGAAAACATAATGAATGGAAAGATTAAGGTAATATAACCCATCATTTTCTGCTGGCGTCGTTGTTCTTCTGTTGCTGCAGGCGCTGCCATGAACTTCTGCTGAATAAAGAATACAACTCCCATCAGAATAGGAATGATATTGATCGCTGAATAGTCGAACTGAATGAATAACAAGTTAAATGCACGTGGCTCATCAAATATGGGAATGAACCTATCCGGACCCGACAGGTCATTTAAAAAGGGCCATGCGCCACCACTGATCGTCTGAAAAACACCCCAGAAAGCAGGTTCATGCCTCAGATCAATTGCAAAGTAAAGCATGGCGTACAATGCAACCCAGATTGGCATCTGGAGCAGCATTGGTAGACAACCAAGCATATTAAACATATTGACGCCACGCTCTTTGTAGAGCTTCATTGTCTCCTGGCCAACCTTGTTCTTGTCACCCTTGTATTTCTTCTTGATCTTTTCAAGTTCCGGTTGCAATGCCTGCATCTGCTTGCCAACCTTCATCATGTTGATCTGGGCCTTCTTGGTGATTGGGTGCAATAAGAGACGGACACAGCAAACCATAACGATAATCGCAAGCCCCCAATCAAAGACAACCCAGGTTCTTAAAAACTTGAGAAATGTTAATAGTCCATGTGCCAACCACTGAAAAGTGCAAGCCATGCACGGTCCGCCAAAGCTATAGACAATCGTCTTCTCCAGTTCCAAACTCTTGTACGGCTGTTGGCTAAATAAAGAAATATCTCGCGGACCGGTAAACAGACCCAAGTTCAATTCATGATGCTGACCGGGTACCACGGTGAAAGGCTTGCTAGTGAGCGTAAAGACCATTTTTCGTTGATCAATATTACGCTGCTGGCCTTTATTACCAATAACCAACATACCCAAGTCGTCGTAGGATGCGTCGAGTGCAGGAATTGCTTCTGCGCCAATGGACAAGGGATGCACAACGGAGGCAAAATATCGATTCAGTGATGCAAACCACACCAACTCAACATTTGATTCAAGTTCTGGACTTGGCCAGAACGGCCGTGGCCCCCTACCAGCCTTGAATTCATGGAACTCATCAAGCACGGTATCCCGTCTAAGTTTGGGATTAGTGATATAAACCCACTGTCTGGTCTTATCAAGCGTGTCACGTGTATGGTCAAAATAGCCCGCAACCAACGTCCGAATATCACCCATATAAGCTGATTTTGCCGCCGGCGTATCGCCTTGAGCGAGTTGGTGCCAAGTAATTGTTAGCGGTGTGTTTGCATGGTTGAAAAAACGCTGTTTGATGTGAAGATCATAGCTTCCCGGTTCTAGAATGAACTCGCGATGGATCTCCAATACGGGGTCGTTGTTTTCATCAAGGATATTAAGCTGATAGATAGCGTACTGCTGTACGTCGCCATCAGATGTTTCAACCAATTGCCATTTCGCTGCGCTTAGTGGAATATTTTGCTCGTTTATTTTCAGGGACAAAGCACTAAAGGGATGCACAACGTATTCATCAGTTTCTGCAGTTTTTGCAATAATGTAAGGCGTATCACTTGTAGGTTCCGTACGATAGTCGCGCAGAAAGATCCCACGAATACCAGGTGTATAACCCGACAAGTCAACCCGCAGTAAATAATTGGAATCCGTATCGGCTGAACCAATCGAAATTGGCTTAGATCCGGTATTGGATTCTATAATTAACCGACCCAATCGATGTGGGGCAGTGTCTGTTTCAACCTGGACTGGCACCCGGGATTGCGCCAACCCCGTGGATTCCGTGACCAATGATCCTTGCCCCCCCACAACTGCCGGTTCTTCAATTGGCTTTTCGACTTGCGGGAACCCACTACTACCCCCCTCTACACCAGGGGCTATGGCTGGCACTTCAGCTGACTTCTGCGCAGGCTGAAAGACGGCCATTGCAAAGAGCAAACCTATGGCGATCGCCAAAATCGTAAACACCATCCTCAACGACAGAACCCCTTATCACCTTGGAAGGACGGGGCAGTATAGAACCGATGTGTAGAAAATGCGAAATGGAGATACTCAGCAAGGATCGCTCACATCGGTGGCTGTCGGTTCTGTTAACCCAAACCAATAAGACGCGTGGTGTCGTTAAATAGGGTGAAAAGAAATATTGATGCAATCAGTACCAAGCCCACGAAAAAAGCTGCTGTCTGCACCTTTGCGCTAACTGGCGAACCTTTTATCTTCTCAATAATCAGAAATATGATGTGCCCCCCATCGGTGATAGGAATGGGCAGGAAATTAATAACCGCAAGATTCACACTGATTAGACCGAGAACAAACGCCCAGTAGGGCCAACCTCTTTCTGTCGCAATGGTACCGATATGAACGATTCCAACCGGGCCTCGAAGCTCCGTTAACGAAACTGTTCTGTCAACAGCCAAACGCTTCAATGTGATATAGGTCCGCAAGACAAATTCTTGGGTTTTCTTGATGCCAATTGTGACCGCCTCGTACATGGTCCCCGCCTTAATGAAAACATCATGTGGCTTGAGAGCATCATGTAGCTCGCCCGGCACTTGCCAACCCGCCATCCGCAGGTCTTTGGCATGCTGAGCACCGTACCCCAACTGACTGCTGTAGATAGGACGGTCCTTGATAGCCAATTGATATCCAATCGCAAGGTGACCGCCTTCGGGACTGGCCTGAGTAATCGACTGAAGTATTGGTAGCAATTGGCGAAAATCAGCAACCGGTTGGTTATTAACACTCAAAATCCGAGAACCTGCAGGCAAAGCGAGCTTCTCGGCAGGTTCATCGTCAATACACTGACTGATCATTGGCAGATCCACCGCCGGCTCATAACCAATACCAAGAAGCTTTTTCCCCGTTAGCATAATCGAGGGAGTTGTCGTGCTCTGACCATTGCGATGTAATGTAACTGAAAATGCTTTTTCTTCTTTGCGAGACTTATCAATAAGAAGCTTGATCTGTTCGACACGAGGCCAAGCGGTGCCTGCAAGTGACGTGATCAGGTCACCGGGCTGGATCCCCGCTTCAGCAGCTAAAGACCCTTCCTGTATTCTGTTAATGCGTGTAACCGGCGTGAAACCAAACAAATGCTGGATATATGAATCTGAATCCTGCGAGACCGGCTTAAGTTGCAAGGCAATTTTCGGCTTAATCTCAACTTGGGCGGTTACATCCGTTTGATCCCCCGTAAACTCAACTTCAACAGCATGCCCCTTTGATTCGGAAAAATAATTCTTAAGTTGTGAATACCGAGTTACTGACTGCCCATTAACCGATGTCAGTGCCATCCCTGGCTGAGCACCGGTTGCCTGCCACTGTTCAAGAATACCCATCAGTTGTAACGTTCTCGGGTGCCCCACACCAACCGCCAACAACCCCTCTCCATGAAACTGCCTCGGCTTTAGGGGGTAGATAAGTTCTTCGCCGTCACGTTCAACTTTGATATTCAAAACCTGATTTCGTGATGCCAATGCAACACGAATTTGAAACCCCGTAAAATCCTCAATGCGTTCGCCATCAACTGCAAGAATCGTATCGCCAGGCTGTAGTCCTCTATACTCTCGCTCACCATCATGACCTTGGGCGAAAGTTGTTTCTGCAGGCATGGTGCGGGTTAATTCACCAATGATCGGTGCAGGAAATTCTAACCCATGCAGAAAGCAGGCCATAAAAAACACAATGGCAAAGATCACGTTCATGACAACACCTGCGGTAATTACACAAGTGCGTGCCCAGATTGGCTTACGGCTAAATGAACGAGGATCCTCACTAGCCGCAGATGGATCGAAGTCCTCCTGACCCAACATCTTGACGTAACCGCCCAATGGCATCCAATTAAGACGATATTCGGTTTCGCTGATGCCAGTTGTATCCTCACCTTTTGCCACAAGTTGATCGTACTGGGATTGACTGGACCCAAGACGCAGACCAAAACCTTTGCGATAGCTGACGATTGCGTGCCCAAAACCGATCGCAAATTGAAGAACTTTGACTCCCACCCACTTGGCTACCAAAAAATGGCCAAGTTCATGAACGAAAATAATCAGCCCAAAGCCAATTAGAAAAACAATTAATGAAAAAATCGTGCCCAAAGAAGTATTTGCCATAAAGTCCATACGCCAACTTACTCCGATTAAATACCTTACCAAGTGGCCTAATTCTGTAGCCAACTATATCGCCTGTGCAATCCTCTCATTCACAAAGGACCGAGCTTCATGATTAGCATCTAAGATCGTTTGAAGATTATCTACCGACTTAGACCCGATCGAATCCAACGCCTCGGCAACTAATTCAACAATACGCCCTAGACAGATCTTATGTTCAAGAAACGCGGATACAGCCGCTTCATTGGCGGCATTGAGAATAGCACCTGCCGTCCCTCCAGCCTCAATTACCTGATACGCCAAGCGTAATGCAGGAAACTTATTCAAATCAGGTGACTCAAACTCCAGTTTATCTAATGTCGACCAATCTAATTCCTGGCTACAGCAAGCCGCACGGTCCGGATAAGTCAGTGCATACTGGATCGGCGTCCGCATATCTGGCGGCCCCAACTGGGCAAGAACTGCATTATCTTCAAACTCAACGAAGCTATGAACCACCGATTGGGGATGGATGATGACCGATATCTTCTGCGCTGGAAGATTAAATAACCAATGGGCTTCGATGATTTCAAGTGCCTTATTCATCATGGTTGCCGAATCAATCGTAACCTTTGGCCCCATGACCCAAGTCGGATGCCGGAGGGCTTGATCTACAGTTGCGTTGTACATCGCTTGCTTGCTCGCCGTCCGGAATGGTCCACCAGATGCCGTTAGCACAACCCTTTTAACGGCAGCCTGGCTGGACTGTCGTGCCTCGAGGCATTGGAAAATAGCTGAATGTTCGGAATCGACCGGAATAATCGAAGCCCCATGGCGACCAAGCATGGGATTAACCAAACTACCTGCTGCAACCAGTGTTTCTTTGTTAGCAAGAGCAACCGTCCTGCCACTCTCAATAGCCGCCAGTATACTTGGCAATCCGGCAATGCCGACCACCGCAGCACAGAACAATGTGGCATCCGTATTTTCAACCAAGCGGAGTGCTGCATCTTCACCGCTGAAGATGTTGATACCCGTCAACCCATTACGCAGTTCCCCAACCTTGGAATCGTCGTTAATCGCAACGGCATCAACATCAAACTCACGGGCCTGCGCTTGAAGCAGGTCCACTTTTGAACCAGCAGCCAGTGCGGCAACTTCAATATGCATGGCGTCAATGCCACGCAGGTGTCGAACAACATCCAGTGTGCTGATGCCGATACTACCGGTGGATCCAAGCACAGCTAGACGGCGTGCTGTTTGGTTAGATGCCGCCATAATTCATCAGAAAACGCGCATGCCGATCATGGAAATTCATAACTAGGTAGAAAACGGCACATTATTCCATCTTCCCCCAGTGGGGGAGGTGTTGATTGCACCGTATGACTCACCACGGGGCATTTAGGAATAACAAACCCTATTAATACCGAATTTGCCATTCACATTAACCTTGGCCGACCCAATGGGCATGCCAAACTCGTAAACCCTATGTCTTTTATTCGGCTTTCGTATCCGAATTTATGTTTGCAGGCTTTACCTTGGTTGAACGCTTTCGCGATCGCGGCTGGCTTAATGTTGGTGCCTTTACCGCCTGTTGCTCCTGAGGCGTATTGGCCGTAACGGTCATTTCACTGGTATTGCCCCCGCCTGCAGACGTACTGGCCTTTGATCTTTTCTTGCCGCCACGCCGCCGACGGCGGCGGCGGCGGGGTTTAGAACCTTGAGATTCATCCGCCTCAGCCTGCTTAGCCTTGGTATCCGAAGGTTCCTGTTCTGGTCCAGATGGCTCATCTTTATCAAACAGCTCATCGCGATCAGACGCCTCAATTGCCTCCAGCGTCGGAACGCCACCGATTCGAGCTGACTCGGCGTCAATCTTGCTCCCCTTGGCGTCATGTGCAACCAATTCAATCTCATCGACCGGTCCATGGTCATTGACACGAACCAGTACACGCTTGTTATAGCGTTTTTCAAGTTCCACTAGATCCGCTCGTTTGCGATTAAGAAGTTGAAATGCCACATCCGGACTTATTGTCAACTCGACATAACTGATACGGGACTGGTGTAACACCGTTGCGAGCCGTCGCATCAAATCAAGCAATACAGATTCAGGTGACTTCACTGCACCTGTCCCTTCACATGCAGGACAATCCATAAAGGTGGAACGGCTGAGTGATGGACGCATCCGTTGCCGCGTCATCTCGAGGATACCAAACTGACTGATTGTCCCCACCCGTGTTCGTGCCCGATCACGCCGTAGATTCTGACGGATCTGCTGTTCGATACTGCGTCGATGCTTGGCCTGTATCATGTCGATCAAATCCATCACAATCACACCGCCCAAATCACGCAGACGCAGTTGACGGCAGATTTCATCTGACGCTTCCTTGTTCACTTCGAAAGCCGTGGATTCCGCATCTTGGCTTGCGCGCATCTTCCCGCTATTTACATCAATCGCAACCAAGGCCTCAGTCGAATCAATTACCAACGAACCACCTGATTGCAACTCCACCGTACGACGGTGGATATTCTCGATCTGCTGCTCGATACCAAAACGGCGGAACAGTGGGATCGGCTCACGATAAATCATCACCTTAGAACTGGAACGCGGACTGGCGATCGCAAGAAAATCTTTGGCCCTTTGTGCTGCTGCTGGATCATCTACAATAATCCGATCGATATCTGCTGAAAATACATCACGGATTGTGCGTACCACTAGATCTGATTCGGCGTACAGTTCGCCAACCTGTTCACTATGGCTACGACGTTTTTCAATTGACGACCATAGCCGCTGCAGATACGCAAGATCCCGCTTCAGGTCCAGTTTGGTTCGACCGATCCCTGCTGTACGGACGATGAATCCGAAATCTGGTGGAGGTTTCAATTCACTTAATAATTTTCGCAGTTCACGACGCGTCTGATCATTTTCGATTTTCCGAGATACACCCAATCGTTGCATGTGGGGCATCATGACCAGCAAACGACCAGGAATTGACAGATAACTAGTAAGCGTGGGGCCCTTTGTCCCAATCCCTTCTTTCAGGATCTGCACCAAGACCTCTTGGCCACGATGAAGTGCTTGTTGAATTGGTGGTCGGTCACGGCGGCGGATCTTACGCCCCACGTTTTCTAGATCCTCCTTGGAATCCCCAGGGAAATACATCGGATGCAAGTCAGTGATATGTAAAAACCCATTCCGTTCAAGACCAAAATCAATAAATGCTGCTTGGATTGACGGCTCAATATTGACCACCTTGCCGTTATATATATTACCGACATGCGACTCAGCGCTAGCACGCTCCTGGTAGATCTCCTCAAGCCGCCCATCGACCACTACCGCGATGCGACATTCTTCGCCTGGTACCGAATTTATGAGCATCTCACACTTGGCCATCGATCTTACGATCTCCTATACCCAATTAGTCTACAGATAATCCTTCAAACACTTCAGGTACAACCTTCCTGGCTTCACTACGCAGATAATTAAACACCTCTCGATCCGACTCGAAATTGCTGGCACGACGCGCCACCCGACGGCACTGCGTCAAGGAAACGGAACGGATGATTTTCTTCACTTCTGGAATCGCCGGCGGTGTCATTGATAGACTCCGATAGCCTAACCCCAGTAATAGTATGACGTACTCGGGCTCGCCTGCCATCTCGCCGCATAAACTGATATCTGTCTGTGTGCGATTCGCCGTGCGCAAAACGTCCTTGATCAACTGAATTACCGATGGATGGGCCGCCGAATACAAGCTGGCGACACGCTCATTGCCACGATCAACAGCCAGTGTGTATTGAATCAGGTCATTGGTCCCAACGCTCAAAAAGTCAACTTCATCAGCATATATCTTGATTTGTATGGCAGTCGAAGGCACCTCGACCATGATCCCAATGGGCAGATCATCGGCATAGGCAATCCCCTCATCATGAAGATCCTCCATAACATCATTCATGATCATCTTCGCTTGTCGTAGTTCCATCATGTTGGAAATTAGTGGAAACATGACGCGAATTGGACCTGACGTGGAAGCACGCAGAATTGCCCGCAACTGAGTTTTAAATAACGGCAGGTTTTGCAGGCAAAGCCGGATTGAACGGCAACCCAGAAAAGGGTTGCGTTCGATGTGATCCAAGTCGGCATCATCTGATGCCAGCTTGTCGGCACCCAAGTCAAGGGTACGAATGGTAAGCGGCCGCCCCGCTAGTTTCACGACGGCTTCCATGTAAGCTTCATATTGCTGGTCCTCACTGGGCTCAGAATCACTAGCCAAATAAAGAAATTCCGTACGGTAAAGCCCAATGCCTGTCGCCCCTTTTTCCAATGCGGCACTGATCTCGCTTGGAAACTCGATGTTGGCCTGAATATTAATTTCAGTTCCATCCTTTGTAACCGCCGGCAACTGGCCAAAGCCATCTAGTGTTGTTTCATGATCGGCGATCCGACGCACAGTTTTCCGATAAGTCATGAGTTGAGCCGCATCGGGCCGTACGATTACAGTGCCACGGTTACCGTCAATAATCACGGTATCGCCAGTGTTGACCGCGCCAGTTACATCTTCTAGCCCCACAACCGCAGGGATACCCAGTGCATGAGCAAGAATTGCTGTATGACTGGTTGACCCACCTGCATCTGTGGCCAGTGCTTTGATCTTAGACTTGTCTAGACTGGCCGTTTGACTTGGAGTGAGATCATGCGCGATAACCACCGCATCGCGTTGCAGGTGGCCAAGTTCGGCACGTGTATGACCAATCAGGTGGCCAAGGATACGCCGCTCGATATCCCACACATCCTTGACCCGTTGGCGGAAATAACGGTTGTCTAAATTTCGGATCATCATGGCTTGGCGACGTAAAACCACATAAACTGCATACTCGGCTGTAACTTTTTCAGATTCAATCAGTTTTTGGATCTGTCCGGTAAGATGCGGATCGCGCAACATGCCTGCATGGAAGTCGAATATCTTAGCCAACTCGGGGCCCAGCGTGGCTGATGCCTGTTCTCTTAGCTGGTCGATATCGGCTAGGCTTTGGTGAATAGCCGCTTCCAGGCGACCATGCTCACTCGGAATTTTTGATGCTGAAATTGTATGACGCGGAATCCGCACGTCCTCAGCATCAACAACAACCGCTTGGGCGATTGCAACACCGGGGGAAACTTGAATGCCCTGTTTTATATGCATGATTAATTGGAGAGCCGGTGGTCGATAAACGCTGGAACCTTATCGCATCATGTAAACTGACGCGGTATGGTCGGGCAGGCCATCGACCTATTACACACCAGCAGCTGCGGTGAGTTTTTTGGCCATGTCAGTACGTTCCCAAGTGAATCCGGTTCGGCCAAAATGACCGTGACGTGCGGTCTGCTCATAGATCGGCCGACGCAGTTTCAGGTGTTTGATGATCCCTTTTGGTGTCAAAGGGAAGAACCGACGAACAAGCTGTTCAATCCTAGCCTCATCGATTCGTGCTGTTTCATTTGTATCAACGCGTACGGAAAGCGGATCAGGTAGTCCAATTGCATAGGACAACTGGATCTCACAAATATCAGCCAAGCGAGCTGCAACAATATTCTTGGCCACATAGCGTGCCATGTAACTCGCCGAACGATCGACCTTCGTTGGATCCTTACCAGAAAAGGCCCCTCCCCCATGTCTGCCACGACCGCCATATGTGTCAACAATAATCTTGCGGCCCGTTAGCCCCGTATCGCCATGAGGACCACCAATCTCGAACTGACCGGTGGGGTTTACATGAATGATGACCTTTTTCCGATTATAGAGGCGCTTTGGCATGCATGGTTCGATGATGTGCTTCGTTACAAGCCGTTTCAACTGGGCCTGGCGTGCTGACCCGTTCCAGTCTGGCGTATGTTGGGTTGAAAATACCACGGTATGAATGCCGACAGGTTTCTGATGGTCATACTCTATGGTAACCTGACTTTTTGCATCAGGGCGAAGTCCTTTAATCAAACCCCGCTGACGAACATTTGCATGACGTTCAACGAGTCGATGAGACAAATCGATGGGTAGCGGCATCAACCGAGGTGTCTCACGACAGGCAAAACCAAACATCAAACCTTGGTCTCCTGCACCTTCCTTGTCTACTCCCATAGCAATGTCGCCTGATTGGCTATGCAAAGTCCGAATCACTGCACAACTATCTGCATCGAATTTCATTGTGGGGTCGGTATAGCCAATCCGTCTCAATGTCTTGCGAACAGTTTTTTCAACGTTATTCAACGCATCAACACCCGCCTTTTTATGAACCGTAACCTCCCCCGCAACCACAACTAGGCCGGTGGTGCAAAGCGTTTCACAGGCACAACGCACATGGGGATCAGCGGCAATCAGGCTATCTAGAACGGCATCTGAAATCTGGTCGGACACTTTGTCTGGGTGCCCCATCGAAACCGACTCGCTTGTAAATAAACGACTTCCATTTAATGCTTTATAATTCATAACCATAAAGTTGCTGGTGCCTCCAATCGTGAATAGATACCAAAGCATACCGATTTCCTGTTGGGGGGTACAGAACCAAAAAGTGGCAGCCAACTGGGTGGGGTGAAATGGTGGCCTGCCTCATCTTGCAGATCACCGATAAAGTCAATGGAGTTATGAACGATGCGTGCGATGATAGCTGTATCAGACATCCTGCTGCAGTTTATTTGCCGTGGCCACAAGCCCGTAGCAATGGTGCAACGGTTAACCCCTGGACAATGATGCTGAACACGACAACAACATAAGTAATGGCAATGATTGCATCGCGTTCAGCTATATGTTCGCCATGTATCGCCTTGGGAATAGAAAGTGCAAGAGCCACCGAAATTCCACCGCGTAATCCAGACCACGTGATAATTTTGGCTGTATGGGGTGTCATCTTTCGATGCCGACGAAATACCTGAACCAATCCACCAACTACAATAAACCGGGCTAAGAGTGTGGCTGGTATCGCTACGAGCCCCGCGAGTAAGAATTTACCTGTAAAAGTAAGCACCAGCATTTCAAGACCAATTAACACAAACAATACTGCATTAAGTAATTCATCTACAAGTTCCCAAAATGTATCGAGATGTTCACGTGTTGAATCGCTCATGGCCAACGTCCGCCCGTGATTACCGATCAGTAACCCTGCCACAACCATTGCGATCGGACCGGACAAGTGCAGGTGATTACAGAACGCATAGCCACCTGCCACCAAAGCCAATGAGATTAGAATTTCAACCTGATAGTTATCGACCGACTTGAGCATACGGTAGGCAATAAATCCAAGTATTAACCCGGTAAGTAGACCACCTCCTGTTTCCACAGTAAATAATCGAATAATCCCACCAACTGTCATATCGATATGACCGCCATGACCAAAACCTGCAATACCGGCAAGCACAAGAAAAACAACAACGCCAACACCATCATTGAATAAAGACTCACCAGCAATATTCGTTTTGAGTGCTTTGGGTGCACCAACTGTCTTAAGAATTCCCAAAACCGCTATTGGATCAGTTGGTGAGATAAGGGCTCCAAAAAGCAGGCAATAGATAAATGCCAGATCAATCCCAACAACGTACTTGCCAATGAACCAGACGAACACTGCGATTATTGCCGTTGAAATCAGGACCCCAATTGAAGCCAAAAGTGCAATAACAGGTCCCTGTTTTGCCAAATCACCCAAATTGATGTGCAACGCACCGGCAAATAGGAGAAATGCGAGCATGCCGTTCATGAGTGCCTGCTCAAAATCAATTTGCTCCAAAACACCACGCCCCCACAATGCAACACTAGGTACCACATAACCAAGAGCAATTAACAGCAATGATGTCATCAAGGCCAAAATCATCAGCCCAATCGTGGTTGGCAACCGCAACCACCGATGATTGATGTAGCTAAACAACGCTGCAAGCGTCAGCAACGCTGCAATAAAATCTGGAATGTTCATGACTGAAATTCTCGGTGCAGGCATACACGGAACCAAATTGCCTGCAAGTTTAAAGGACTACAAACCTACCCCATACTCCTCAAATTATCCCACCAGGCAACCTTGATCGCCAAAATCTCAATTTCTGCTACCCTGACAATGTAATGCCCCCGGAATCTGTACGTAATACTGGGGCGAGTTCGTATGCAATCTTGATTTGAGGATCAATTGTGATGAGTCAGGCCGCTTACCGTACCGAGAAGGATTCAATGGGTGAGATGAAGGTTCCCGACTGGGCACTTTGGGGTGCCAGTACACAACGAGCCGTTGAGAACTTTCCGATCAGCGGCCGGGGAATCCCGGCCGAAGTTGTACATGCCTTTGGGCTGTTAAAAGCAGCATGTGCACAGGTCAATAAAGACCTGGGCAAGCTTGAGCCAACACTTGCCAACGCAATCATCGATGCATCCAATGAAGTGGCTCAGGGTAAACATGACAAACATTTTGTGGTTGATGTCTATCAAACTGGTTCGGGCACCAGTTCAAATATGAATGCCAATGAGGTTATTGCCAATATTGTTAGCCAAAAAGCGGGAAAAGGAATTGGATCCAAGGAACCTGCCCATCCCAATGATCATGTGAATATGGGCCAATCCTCTAACGATACGTTTCCTGCTGCTATGCACATTGCCGCAGCAGTTGCAATCAAACAAAACCTAGAGCCAGCTGCATTGGGGTTACAAAAGGTGCTTGATGGCCAGGCAAAAGACTGGGACCAGATTGTCAAAATCGGACGAACCCACCTTATGGATGCTACACCAATCCGCGTAGGCCAAGTTTTCTCCGGCTATGCCTCGGCTGTTGATATGTGGTTATGCAACGGCGCAAAACGTAGTTTCGATGAAATGCGTACCAACATGCCGATCTGGGGAACAGCTGTTGGAACCGGCATTAATACGCATGTGGAGTTCGGCCAACGCGTATGTGGGGCATTGTCAAAATCGACGGGGGTTAATTTTGAAGAAGCAGTTAATCATCCTGAATCACAATCAGCCAAAGGGAGTTTTGTCCAAGCCTCAGGCAACCTTAAATCGTCAGCCGTAGCACTTTCGAAAATTGCCAATGATATCCGGTGGTTAGGATCTGGACCTCGCTGTGGCATCTTTGAGCTGAGTCTACCGGAGATTCAACCCGGCTCGTCGATCATGCCGGGTAAAGTCAATCCGGTAATCTGCGAAAGTGTCATTCAGGTCGCAGCGCGTGTGATCGCTAATGACGCAGCGGTAACTTATGGTGGATTCGGCGGTGTCGGGTCCATTATGGAATTAAACGTGGCAATGCCACTGATTGCTGATGCAATCATGGATTCAATTAATCTGCTGGCAAATGTCAGTAATGTCTTCGTTGACAAACTTTTATCTGATTTGGTGGTCAATCAACAACGATGTACAGATTTAATCGATCAATCCTTAATGATGGTCACAAGCTTAGCCCCGAAATTAGGCTACGACAATGCAGCCAAGCTTGCCAAGCAGGCGTTTACCGAGAACAAGACCATCAGGCAACTCGTTCAGGATCAAAATCTCATGGAAGCAAAAGAGTTGGACACATTACTTGATCCAAGAGCCATGACGCAACCGGGTGTAGATTAAACCGGCAACAGTTCACTCCACAGCTTCAGTATCAAGAAACCAAGTGAGCACACCATTCGGATCAGATGGATCTATGCCGGTGATAGGTAGATTTTTCACATCAGGTCCAGTTTCTTGCAGTTGCTGATCAACACGCTGTAGTGTTTCCTTTTTTCTGGACCCTGTTACAAGCACCGCCACTTGCCGTGCGGCATTGAGCAAAGGATAGGTCATGGTTACCCGCGGTGGTAATGCAACCGCAGGACCGTCGTTGAGCATGACCCATTTGTTGGTTTCCGTAAGTGCAGGCGAATTAGGAAACAAACTGGCGGTATGCCCATCCTCACCCATTCCTAATAGGACAAAATCTAGAACCGGCAGACCATTGGAGACTTCCTGACCCGCTAAAGCCTGACGCAATTCATCTTCATAAGCAGTCGCGGGATCCTGCGCCAAAACCGGTATAGCATGAACACAACGTTTGGGTGTAGGTACATGGTCCATCAGTGTTTCTCGAATCATGCGGATATTGCTCCGTTCATCACTTTCTGGAATACAACGCTCATCAGCAAGCCAGATATGTGTCTGTTTCCAAGGCAACGCACGAAATTGCGGGTCCGTCACTAAACGCATGTAAAAACGCTCCGGCGTCAAACCGCCCGAGAGGGCCAAGTGAAAAACCTTGCTTTCCTCGACGGCCTGTTCAGCAGCACCCAACATGGCACATGCCAGATCGTCGTAAAGTTTGTCTGCAGTCAAAGCGATATGAATATTTCCGCTTAATGTAAGCATCTTTTCAGATCTTGGGGTAAATCGGCGGAGGCTCACCAGGCAAAATCCACTTTAATCCATCCACGGTACTGGACCACATCTGCTATGGGTTGTGCCATTTACGCCCATCACGGGCCATCATGATATCACTGGCCGATGGCCCCCATGTACCAGCAGCATAGTTCGGCAAGTCATCCTGCGGATGGTCCTGCCAATAGTCAAGAACTGGTTGGACAACACGCCAACAATGCTTTATCTCCTCACGGTGCTTATACAATGTCTGATCGCCACGGATTGCATCGAGAAGCAACGTGGCATATGCCTGCGGCGGGCTGGCGCCAAACTGCTCGTTATAGTCGAAGTCCATAATGACAGGTTTAATGTCCATGCCCATACCGGGCACCTTGCCCTCAAAACGCAAACGGATCCCTTCATCCGGCTGAACATTGATGACCAATTGATTTGGCAGGGCACTATGACTACCGGTCATACGGGGTAAAAACAGGCAATGCGGTGTCGGCTTGAATGTCACAACAACCTCGGTAAGTTTCTTAGTCATCGACTTGCCAGATCGCAAATAGAATGGCACGCCACCCCAACGCCAGGTATCGATAAAGACTTGCAGGGCGGTATAAGTGTCGGTCTGGCTATCACTACGAGTACCTTCTTCCTCCCGATAACCGGTCACGACCTTGCCTCCAAACTGCCCCGGTCCATATTGCCCACGGACGGCAATCTTTGGTACATCATCCATGCTTGGTGTCCGACATGCCGCAAGAATCTTTGTTTTCTCCACACGAATATCATCAGCACACATGGTGATTGGAGGCTCCATCGCCACTACCGCCATCACCTGCAACAAATGACTTTGAATCATATCACGCATCGCACCACCACTGGGTGAATCATAGTAACTACCACGACCTTCAATGCCGACAGACTCAGCAGCAGTCACTTGAACATGATCGATGTATTTACGGTTCCAAATTGGCTCAAAGATCGTGTTGGCAAACCGAAAGACCAACAGATTCTGGACGGTCTCTTTACCAAGATAATGGTCAATCCGGTATATGCTCTGCTCATCGAACACGCTGGCGACGACATCGTTGAGACGTGAGGCAGAAAGCGGATCAGACCCAAACGGCTTTTCAATAATGACACGCTGCCACGGTGGATTATTACGATCAAGGCTACACCAATGTTTGCCTTCAGCAACCATGCCTGCGGCGCCAATCTGTGTTAGTGTCGGCTCGTATAGGTGTGGCGCTATGGACAAATACAGCAGTACATTAACACCTGTGCCATGGGACTGTGATAATTCAGCCATCCGAGTTTTTAACCCACCATATGCCTCTGCCTTGGTGGAATCGGCCACATGGTAATACAAGCATTTCGCAAAATCGTGCCACTGCTTATCGTCGTACTGACCAAAAAAACTGTGGAGCCTGTCACGAAAGTCATCATCAGACATCGGCGAACGACTCACACCCAGGACAGCGAAATGCTCGGGCAGTTGCCCTGCGACAAACAGTTGATACAGCGATGGGATCAACTTCCGTCTCGTCAGGTCACCCGAGGCGCCAAAAATGACAATTAAACACGATGATGGTTTTTCACAATCGGCCATATAAGATCCCCTTGACTATGCCGCACTAAATATTGGTAAGGACCAGCCCATTACATTGATTGCGACATGCTTATCGACGCAAAGCGACGGTCAGGTTCATAACATCGGCAGGTGTCACACCAGCCAAACGCGTGGCCTGACCCAGTGTTGCGGGACGAAAGGTCTCCAGAGCTGATCTGGCTTCATTGCGTAGACCCGGAAGTGTCTTGTAATTCCAATGTGACGGCAGAGGCATCTGCTCTTGCTCGGATAAACGTTTAACTTCACGCTTCTGCCGATTGATGTAACCTGCGTATTTGACATCCGCAAGTAGACGAGCAACAAGCCGCCGTTCTAACCGCTTGGGCACCACTGATGCATGATTCTTGGCAAGTACTTGAAGAACCTGTTCAGTACCGACCTGCGGTCGGCAGACCCAACGTATCATGGGTTCACCACCAATTCGCGTGGTCTGAAAGACCTGATGAAGCATGGCCAATGCTGACCGACGGTCCTGATACTTATCCCAACGCTCATCATCGATCAATCCCCATTCCCGCGCAACCGGAGTTAGTCGTTCGTCGGCGTTGTCGGCACGCAACATCAATCGATACTCGGCTCGACTGGTAAACATGCGGTACGGCTCCCGCGGCTTCTTGGTCACCAAATCATCCATCATGACCCCAATATAAGCCTGATCCCGTTGCAAACGGACGGGCTCGGTACCACTCGCAAACCGTGCAGCATTAAGCCCTGCCATTAGACCCTGCCCAGCTGCTTCTTCATATCCGCTGGTTCCATTGATCTGGCCAGCAAGAAACAGACCCGCAATACGCTTGGTCATGCATGATGCATCAATCTGATATGGCCAAACCATGTCGTACTCGACGGCATACCCATAACGCAGGACCTTAGCCCGCTCGCAACCTTGCATATGCATGATAACTGTTTCCTGAACATCAGCCGGCAACGAGGTACTAATCCCGTTGCAATAGATCTCATTAGTACCAAGTGATTCCGGTTCAAGATAAACATGGTGTGACATGCGGTCTTTAAAACGCACCACCTTGTCCTCGATACTCGGACAGTAGCGAGGCCCGGAAGTTTCAATCTGACCGTTGTACATGGGCGCTCGGTCAAGATTGGATCGAATTACTTCGTGGATAACCTCATTGGTATGGGTAATGTGACAGGGACGTTGTTCAAGAATCGGGAATCGGTCAAGCGAGGTAAGATCGCTAAATGGCTGTGGCTCACGATCACCCGGCTGCAACTGAAGCCCGTTAAAATTGATCGATTCAGCGGCCAGTCGTGGTGGCGTCCCCGTCTTGAGCCGCCCTAATTCAAATCCTAGCCTCTGCAGCGCCCCGCTAATGCCAACTGCCGCACCTTCACCCACCCGTCCCCCTTCCGCCTGATTTTCACCCGTGTGCATTAAACCACGCATGAATGTCCCAGTGGTCAATACAACCGAGCGTGCATGCAGGCAAATGGGGACACCAGCACCTACCGAAAGAAACAGCACACCTCTTACCGTTCCCTGCTCAACAACAATCTGCTCAACCGTACCAGCAAGAATACTTAATGAATCGCGTGTCTTTAAAAACTGTTGCACTTGCTGAGCGTAGCGATACTTGTCTGACTGACAGCGTGGTCCCTGAACGGCCGGACCCTTCGATGCATTCAAAACACGAAACTGAATTCCTGTAGCATCGGCAACCAGCCCCATCAAACCGCCCATTGCATCAATTTCGCGTACTATCTGCCCCTTGGCCAATCCTCCGATTGCAGGATTACAGCTCATGGCACCAATCTTGTCGGGGTTCATCGTGATAAGCGCCACGTTGGCCCCCAGATTGGCCACGGCCCAAGCAGCTTCTGCGCCGGCATGTCCGCCACCAATCACAATCACGTCATATTCATGGTGCACTGTCATGAGAGGGGATTATACCCTGCTTAATGACGGCCTCCTGCCCCGCCATGATCGATCCCCCCCCCTCCTGAATGCTCCCAGGAGCGTGAATGATTCGAAGCAGCCGGTTCACTGGATTGACCATGCATAACCATGGGTCCAACAACCAAAAATCATTCCTGTAGGATTGTCCCTCCAAACAGTAGTCCTTGTTCCGCAACGAGGCTCATCAACCCAACGACCGCATTGAGGCACTTGGACATGTTTTATGGAAATGTGTTGTAAGACATACGGAAATACCTCGCATTTTCTTGCAGCCATGTCGTTATGTCTTCCCGAAGGACATACAACTAAAATCTGCACTTAAAAGCACCTTGAAATGACCTTTTAGGCTGCCAACACAGGCAGGGTAAACAACAAAGGTGGCTTTTCTTAGAAGCGGAGTATGCCCAATTAAACATTGCCTGTATTCAACATTTAATCTCTCTGATCTATCATGAGCTCGTCCATTGACGAAAGATAAAAGGCTGACTAGATTGGCGATATGAAAGAAGTGGTTGCAAGGAGTACCAATAATGGCAATTGAAACACTTTATGACAAAGATGGTTCGGTCAACGCATTACAAGGCAAGACAGTCGCGATACTAGGCTACGGGAGCCAAGGTCATGCCCATGCGCAAAATCTCCGTGATTCAGGAGTCAGTGTTATCGTAGCCAACCGGCGTGAGTCGGCTAATGGCAAACTGGCAATTGAACATGGTTACGCCCCCCTTCCGGTCGACGAAGCAGTTAAGCAAGCTGACCTGATCATCATGGCACTTCCTGATGAAGTTCAGCCAGAAGTTTATACAAAATCAATTGGGCCAAACCTGCGACCTGGCACAGCATTGGGTGCAACCCACGGCTTCAATATTCATTTTAAAACAATTACCCCCCCAGACAATATCGATGTAATTATGGTAGCCCCGAAGGGACCTGGTCACACGGTACGCAGTGAGTTCGAACGCGGAGGCGGCGTGCCATGCCTCTTGGCCATCGAACAGGACGCATCAGGCAATGCGTTTAACGTGGCGATGGCTTGGGCAATCGGTGTGGGTGGTGGCCGGGCTGGTATCTTGAGAACGACTTTTAAGGATGAATGTGAAACTGACCTATTTGGCGAACAGAGTGTGTTATGCGGCGGCCTGTCTGCCATGATCAAGGCCGGCTTTGAAGTGCTTACGGAAGCAGGCTATCCCCCTGAATTAGCCTACTTTGAGGTGTGCCACGAACTAAAACTAATAATCCAAATGATCGAACAGGGAGGACTCAACTACATGCGGTATTCAATTAGCAATACCGCTGAGTTCGGTGACTACTATACCGGTCCCAAAATCATTGACAGTAATACAAAAGATCGCATGCGCAAGGTCTTGTCCGATATTCAATCAGGCCAGTTTGCCAAGGCATTTCGCGAAGACTATGAGGAAGGATTCAAGTGGTTTTCCAAACAACGTGAACAGGACCACAACCACCCAGTTGAGAAGATCGGGAAAGAACTGCGAGGCATGATGCCTTGGATTCACCCCGTCGAGATCTAATTACATGCTTACCGACGAACAACTCAACCAATACCATCAGAATGGTTTTTTTATTGTTGAGGAATTATTTGATCATGAGGAAGCAGGGCTGCTGCTTCAGATCGCCCTTGTCAACCAGTCTTTCACTGAAAAATCCTCAACACTTGATCAACTGAAATTGAATAAAAAACAGGAAGCTCGGGTCATTACACAAGGTGATGGCGGTGCAGGAACCACCAAGTTCTGGGTCGATGACAATCAAGTCAGAACGATTGGACAAAAGCAAATTACGTTGATGCAGCAAAGACAAAAATAACACCATAAGGTGCACATATCACCCTACGAATGCTGCAGGGCATCAAGAACAACCCTTACCGATTTACACGCCTCTTCAATTCCATATTGAATCTGGCCATCGCATACAACTGCTTTGAGGAACTGGAGATTCTCATCCTGAAACATGTCATCACGGTCCGTGGCCATAGTCTCATGCCGCCATTGGCGGGTGGTGTTGTTCCATAGCGACAACACACAATGCTCCCACTTGGCAAACTCCACTTGGATAACCCCTTTTGTGCCGATCATCTCAAATTGTCTACGCCTCAAACGCTGAAGAAAGTCAAGATGGACGCTCGCTGTACAGCGATCCTCAAACTCAATTAAAAGTTGCGCCAAATCCGGCGTATCAACCTCAATGTCACCATATGTACCAATTACGGAATACACTTGCTTGACATCCTGGCCAGCAACCCAGATAGCCAAGTCAATATCATGTGTCAGATCCAAGGCACCCCAGGGAAAGTTTTTGGCGGTGTAGACTTGTTGATAATCGGGTCGAATCTCGTCGAAAGGTTCGCCAACCATGGCGCGGACCGCAATAAGGCGACCAATTTCACCCTCATCAAGCCACTGCTTGGCCCGCAACAGCCCTTCATGGAACCGAAAGCACAACCCAACCATAAACTTCCTACCACTGTTCTTGACGAGCCGTGCCAAATCGTCCAGACCATCTAAGCGATCACTAATTGGTTTCTCGCAGAACACATGACAGCCAGCATTCATTGCCTCTATTGCCAACGGGACATGCAGACGTGGTGGCGTCAGAATCCATACGCAGTCAGGCTGGGCTGCCAAACCTGATTCGAACGAAATAACTGGCTTGGCATGTGGTGTCTGGTCCGTCAACTGTTTAACCTGAGAAGTCTGTGGATCGAACACACTTAGATCCTTTATCCCCAGCCGGCTTAGAACCCGTGCATGACGTTTGCCGATACTCCCGCAGCCAGCAATCAATACACTCAACTCACGCCATGATCTGTCTTGGTTACCCATCTACATCCTTCATCCTTTAATCTTCAAACATCTACCCACCTAATCTCTCAACGTGGCCTTAAGACGTGTTGGCTTGGCCACTAAGTCCAACGCATCATCAATGCTATTGGTTACTACGTCAGCACAACGCAGTAATTCACCACTGGCACCTTCAGGACCAATCACGGCGATCCCAATCGCTGCAGCCTTGACCATCTCAACATCATTACGGCCATTACCAATAGCAACAAGGGATTGGACGCCAAGTTCCTCGATGCGTTTACGCTTATCGTTACCTGTCTTAATAATTTCGACATGAACCGGCAAATGAGCCCATGAAGATTCGGCCAACCCAAAGGTATCCGCCGTCAATACTGTGATACGGATTCGCGTGGCAAGTTCCCGAATGCGATCGGCCACGCCAGGAAGTAATTTCCCATCTTGCGATGTGGTACCGTTCATATCAAGCACTAGCCGCGCCAAAGTTATGGGTGCCTGCCCAGGCAGTTCCACAGTACGGCGGAAGGCTACCACTGTCTTGGGATCCGTGTCCAATGAAACGAGTTTCGATGTAACGCCATTCAAATTAAATTCGTATTTAACAAACCCCACAACCGCACCGCCATCAGGAAAGATTGCGTCATCAACCACAAAACTGGTTGATGGACACCAAACATGAGTCACACCATTTCTCTCAAGAATTCTATGCCAATGCAAGTGCCCATTGGCCACCAGTTTCACACTTGGCCGATCTAATCGCTCGAGTAACTCACCACGGGGGGTTGGATCAAAACCCCAATACTGACTGGGGCCACTGAGTGTTTCGTCGGGTTTATCAAGATATGGTGCTGCGTGAAGAAATATGGCAACTTGATCATGCCTGGATTCAGCAGCCGTAAGAATATCATCGAACCACGCGAACTGCTCGGCCTCTTCATAAAATGAAGATCCCAGGACCTGCGTATTGATGCCTATCAGGCGCCACCCATCACGCCGTACATGAAACCGATCACTTTTAAAAGTTGCTTTCCACTTTTCGAGGTATTCAGGCTTTACCTCATGCTTCTCACCCCGCTTATCACCCACATCATGATTACCAGGAATCACATGTACCGGTACCGAAAAGAGATCCAGCTGAGATTTGACGCGATCAAACATGCCAGAATGAATGTGTCCATCTGCAGACACATCGCCAGTCACTACCACTAAGTCTGGACCTTCCGCATCGATGCGTGTGCGAATTTCATCGAAGCATGTTTCACACTGACCAGGTTGCGGATCCAGATGCATATCTGAGATCTGTACTACCGTAAAAAGGCTCATCTGGTGTTCACTCTTGCGCAAATAACCCACTCTTTTTCCACCGCATGCAAGATAATACGCGAAACATGGCGTTATTGTAAGATACTAAATATCAGGTTATGGGGACCTGCGTGGAACGATTAAATTCAATCGAGGCTGAACAGGTCATGAGAAGTTGGATCACATTCCTGACGACCACTGGTCTCGTAACTGCTGTGGCAGTTTTGATGATTGCAGCAATGCAGGGAACCAATGCAATGGGGCAGATCCAGACCAATCACGTTCACGTCGCAGCCAAGTCTAAAACTCCCAAGTTCACCAATAAACTTGTTCATGAAACCAGTCCATACCTTCTACAACATGCACACAATCCAGTGAACTGGTTCCCATGGGGAGATAAAGCATTTAACGCATCACGGCAAACGGGCAAGCCAATCTTTCTGAGCGTTGGCTACTCAACATGCTATTGGTGCCATGTCATGGAAAGACAATGCTTCGAGGATGAAGAAATTGCTAAACAGATGAACGCCCAATTCATCTGCGTTAAAGTCGATCGCGAAGAGCGGCCTGATATTGACAACATCTATATGGCGGCTACACAGATGATATCTGGCGGTGGCGGCTGGCCGATGAGTGTGTTTCTCACACCACCTGGCGCCAATGGCCCCAAAGACCCGGGACTCAAACCCTTTTACGCCGGCACTTATTTTCCACCCGTCGGCCAGTACGGACGGCCCGGCTTCCCCCAGATCATGGAGGGAATCACAAATGCCTGGACAACCCGACGGAAAGACATTCTTAAAAGCGCCGACGATATTGCAACAGCAATCCAGACGCACCTGGGGCAACTGGAACGCAAAGGTGATTTGAGCATTGGCTTGGTTCAAACCACAACTACCCAGTTGTTGCGTAGCTATGACCCAACTTATGGCGGTTTCGGAAACGCGCCTAAATTCCCTACACCAAATAATCTCATGCTGCTTTTTGCCGTCTATCAAAACAGTGGTGACCAAGACATCTTGGATGCGGTGGACCATACGCTTGAACGCATGGCACGTGGTGGCATCTACGACCAGATTGGTGGAGGATTCCATCGTTATTCAACTGATGACAAATGGCTGGTACCGCATTTTGAAAAAATGCTTTATGACAATGGCCAACTCATCGAAGCCTACCTGACTGCACACGCCACCTGTCCAAAAACGAAAGATCCACAGTTTTTTGCCCGTGTTGTTCGTGAAACTTGTGATTACATACTGCGAGAAATGACTGACTCAACGGGCACCTTCTGGTCGGCTCAAGATGCAGAGGTAGATGCCAGGGAAGGACTGAACTATTTATGGACCCCCCAACAGATTCAAAAGGCTGTTGGCGATGGAAAACTGGCAGCTCTAGCAACACAGCTATATGGACTCGATGAAGGCACAAACTTCCAGGACCCACACCACCGTGATGAGCCGCCAGCAAACGTACTCTATTTACCACTTCGTCTCGATGAGCTCGCGTTACTGCGTAATACATCACTGGAAGAATTGCTTGCTGCACGGCAGGTAATTAACCAGAAGATGTATCCCGTACGAATGCAACGCAAGCAACCAGCCACAGATGATAAAATAATTGTCAGCTGGAATGGGATTATGGTCGGTGCGCTGGCAATGGCTGGCCGCCAATTAGAAGAACCAAGCTACACCAACGCTGCGATTAGAGCCGCACGCTATATTCTCGAAAACATGCGGCAAGAAGATGGCGGACTCAACCGCACCATGCGTAAAGGCAGGGTCAAGATCAATGCTTTTCTCGATGACTATGCATTTTTAGTCCATGGCTTACTTGAGATCTATCGCACCAATCACGACCAATACTGGCTTGACACTGCCAAGGACCTGATCACGGTTGCTCGGGAACGTTTTTCCACTCCAGATGGTGGCTACTACGACACCCTTGCCGATCAACCCGACTTATTTGTCCGTACACGCAACACTCATGATGGAGCGATTCCAACAGGCAACTCGCAGATGATTCATAACCTGATTGACCTGTACGAGTTAACCGACAATGAAGAGCACCTTGATCTGGCAGTCAAGGATTTACAGTCATTTGCCGGTGTACTCACAGATCGTGGATATGTATTAGCACACATGCAGCATGCACTTCTGCGTGCTATTAAAGCTGATCCTAAACAGATCGGTAACATGGAAGAAACCGTAGCGACACCAACGGACAATGCCCCCGTCTCTATCATGGTGGAGACTAACTCCCATAATCTTAATGATGACACACCCTTCCGTATTACACTAAACATCCAGGATGGATTCCATATCAATGCCAATGACCCCGGCATGGATAATTTGATTGCCACCAGCATTTCTCTTACAGGTACCGATGGTGTGAAACTAGAGGTTGCGTACCCCAGCGGTGAATCAAGAACATACCCTTACAGCGATGAACCCATCAATGTTTATGAAGGCCATATTGCCATCGATGTCCAAACAATCAAAACCGGTGAAATATCCTCAACCGGCAGCCCTAAACTAACGCTAACATATCAAGCCTGCACCGATCAAGCGTGCCTGCTGCCCACAACGGTGGGGATACCGATTCAGATTAGACTGGCAGATGATTGATACACATTGCCATCTAACCTATTCCGGTCTACGCGAACAAGTTTTCGAAGTTATTAATCGTGCCAGGATTGCAGGTGTCGACCGCATGATCAGCGTCGGCACCACGCCTGACGATGCCCAACAAGCCATAGAAATAGCCGAGCAGTTTGAAGGTGTCTATGCAACTGTTGGCGTACATCCCCATTACGCATCCGACTGGACTGATCCATCTCGCATCACCGATGCAATTCTAGAAAACTCACAACATCCAAAGGTGGTGGCAGTAGGAGAAATGGGGCTGGACAAACACTACCCAGATCCACCACTCGACCAACAACAAAATTTGCTTATGTGGCAGTTAGAAGCGGTTCAACGACTTGACGATCTACCTGTCATTATCCACAACCGGGAAGCAACAGATGAGGTCCTTGATCTCCTGAGACAGTCCGGCATACCTGGTCATCGTTTCGTCTTCCACTGTTTTACCGGTAATACCAGTGAACTTGATGCAATCCTTGCATTTGGCGCCATGGTTAGTTTCACAGGGATTATCACGTTTAATAGTGCCATAGAACTTGCCGAATCCAGTGATCGCGTGCCAATCGATCGGCTCATGATTGAAACGGACTCGCCTTATTTAACACCCGCACCTTATCGCAAAGTTCGCCCTAATGAACCGCAGTATGTCATTCATATCGCGCAGTTTATGGCCCAGCGGCGTAACCTAAGTATTGACAATTTCACCCAAAATACTGACCATAATGCCGATCACTTCTTTGCATTCCCGGTCAGTTCACCGTAACGAACAGACCATATATCACATTACAACTTAAGAGCTCGACGACTGAATGCCGATTTGGCTCAATAGATGAATGGGCCCGACTATATCATCGACCTCAACAGGACAAAACCGTCTGCACCAGCTTTGCAGAACAAGGTGGCCGGTCAAGGCCGGACGTGGCTCGCAATCCGGTGGCGATGCTGCCAGGTTTACAGCCGCGTCTACTGCAATACAAAAGGCTCGGCGTATGTTGGACACTGCCCACACTGCAGTCGGCCCCTAAGAATCCGAATCGCACCCAATGGCACTAACCATCGGTTTTTCGAGGCGATGTGACCATCATTTTGTCTTAGTTCTTGTTGTGCCACTCGTGATGATAAATCGTTTTCGTCAAGATAGATACAATCCGTTATCAGCAGCTAAAAATAGCTGTAAATCATAATAATTATTAGGCTCGACCAAATCTTCAGGTTACAATAACCCTTAGATGGAAGATGGCGCCAATCAAGGTCAACCACACGTCGTCGGGACGGAGGAAAATCTACGTTGTGTGGTATTTGTCGGTCGCCAGAGACCTGAACACAAAGCGCTTCAAGCAGGTTTAGCCAAACGTTGGGGCAAACTGTGTGTGGTCACTAATACACCAAGTGTTATGGCCGAATTGGGCACTGAACCAACGAGCACGCTTATTGTGCTTGAACCAAGTGATGTGCCCCGCCTGGAGCAGTTACTTGCAGCCGTTCAACGTTATTTCCCAAAGGTAATCTGCTGCCAAATATCCTATACCGATCATGATGGACGGTTACACCTTACGATGCTGACCACCGAGACAGATCACAAACTTTCACCCTCATTAGATGATGATGATGGGCAAGATCAAACCATTGAACAGCCCCTGCACCCTTTACACGACGCAACTCAATCAACCGAACACATGCCAGAATCCCGACCTCACCCGTCGCCACTGGTCACTGCCAAGGAATTAGCCATGTTGATTGGACAGATTGATCCGGATGAATCTGATGGCGAGCATCCTTCCCGTGACGTGGAGGATAAGCCGTGAAGCAGCCGGGGCACACGCTTTCGTCTGTTACTGGCTCAACGGACACAACCAATGATCCGGCTGCCAACTATCTGCCAACTCACTTGCTGATTGCCAGCACTGATTCAGTGCTCCAGTGGAAAATCCCGAATGAGATTGAACACAGCACACTGATCTCCGGGATAACCTACGTAGAGGGGTTCTTGATGGCAATGGGGCATCTTGCATCAGGCAGAAACCATGGGAACCGCCTGATTGTACTCGGTCATATCAAGGACCTTGTCGATGGTCCAGAACCAACAGCAACAGCCCTTCGTCGTTTAGCCCCCGAAGCACTGCTGGTCTTAGTCGTAGATCATCAATCAAAAGCTGACGCCACCCGTATGGTTCAAGCCGGATTCGATCATATTCTGGATGAACCTATCGACCCCCAACAACTACTTTTCTTGATTACGCCCGATCAGGGACATCATCCTATCAATACAACGCACGATTCTGTAACCCAACCAACTAATTCAGAGCTCAAAACAGATGCGATCATAGCCAAGGCCCTTCATGAAGGTGTTGGCCCCAGCCCGTCACGAGACCTCCAGCAAGATGTTTTAAACGATCCACAGGGCGATCAACTTGGTGACATCGACCTGATCGATTCTCTACTCCTAAGCAAACAAAAACTCCGTCGGCTTGCAATGAAAATGCTTGCAGACCATAGCAAGATTAAACACATTGCACTCGCTGAATCTTCAGATCAACTTCCACTTCGGCATTCTTACGTCCCCGTACGACACCGTGATCAGGAATATGGGGTTCTGCATGCTCCACTACCGGCAACGGTTGCCAACCTGGAACCATGGGCAGACTGGCTTGCACGATGGCTTGCGTTGGAGGGCCGTATGCATCAACTACGGGACTGGGCACTCCATGATGAACTGACTGGTGTCTGGAACCGCCGATACCTCAACAGCTATCTTGATACGCTGGTGAATCGAGCAAAGTCCCAGAGATTCTGTATTACGGTGCTGCTTTTCGATATCGATGACTTCAAACTGTATAACGACCGCTACGGCCATGCGGCCGGTGATGAAATCCTCCGTGAAGCAGCGAGGCTTATCACGTCGGTTGTACGTGACCATGATGTAGTGGCGAGAATTGGTGGTGATGAATTTGTTGTCGTGTTCTGGGATGCTGAAGGCCCCCGCCGTCCCAATAGTCAGCATCCAGCAACGGTCCGCACTGCCACCACGCGATTCCAAAGAGCAATCTGCCAGCATAAATTCCCCAAACTCGCCGAAGAGGCGCCCGGTACATTGACCATTTCTGGCGGCTTGGCCGGTTTTCCATGGGACGGACAAACACCACAAGCACTAATTGCAAAAGCAGATGAGATGGCGCTGCAATCTAAGCAACAGGGTAAAAACGTGATTACGGTAGGTCCTGGCATCCAGAAAACCTGCGAAGTTCTCTTTCCCCAGTAAACCATATAATCATACGATTGCGCCAATCCTCACGATTCAGCTTGACCCATTATCACTGGACCTCACCTTTCATCTCGTCTAACAACCTGTAAATCCAACCATTATCCGATACCTATATATTACCCTGTGCATTTCTACCGCATTGCGATTGCGGGCAATTCAAGAGATAATGGTGGACGCGAGCCACGGCTTTCCGGTTACCGCGGCCGAACGATTGGTGGATTTTCTCATCGTGACCCCTTGAGGCAAAGGAAAGTTCAATGTCATTTGACTCGACGATACACGCTAAAGCTGTGGAATTAACCAAGCTGAGTTACCAGATGACCGCCGCCGCGGGTTCCGGCCACCCAACATCGGCTGCCAGCTTGGCGCATCTGACGACAGTCTTGATGTACCAACACATGCGATGGGAACCGACTAATCCTGGGCATGTCTCTTCAGACCGACTCGTTCTCAGTGAAGGGCATGCTGTACCAATTATTTATGCTGCCTGCGCCGACTTGGGAGTCACGATAGGAAAAGCAGGCGATGGCATGCGCTCCATGCAACTTCAAGATATCGAAACATTACGTGACATTGATTCGTTAATTGATGGTCATCCAAATCCTGCTGTTGGATTTAACTTTTTTGATGCGGCGACTGGCTCGCTGGGACAAGGGCTCAGTGTCGCAGCTGGCATTGCTGCTGGCGCCAAACTTGACGGTCTTGACAAAAGGGTCTTCTGTGTGATCGGTGATGGTGAGAGCCGTGAAGGCCAGATATGGGAAGCAGTGGATTTTATCATCGATTTTGGACTAAAAGGTGTCTGTCCCATCTTTAACTGCAACGAATATGGCCAATCAGATACCGTCAGCGCACAGCAGTCGGGCGATGTACTTAAAGCAAAACTTGAAGCTGCAGGTATGGATGTCCTTCAAATTGACGGGCATAACCCCACCCAGATTCAAAATGCGCTGAGTAGCCATGCCCAAACAATGTACGATCCCCAAGCAAAACCCGTGGCAATTGTCGCCGTTTGCGTCAAAGGCTGGGGCAGCCCATCCCAGCAAGGCGATGGGCACCATGGCAAGCCTGCTGACGGCGGCGGCCTTGATCAAGCACTGACCGAACTCGAACAGACAGGGCGCCAGGTTGGCGCAACGGCAGACATGCGACTGACAACCAGCGCTATTTCTGAAAAAAAACCGGCCGCAGCCAATCGTAATCCTGTCATGAGTTTCTCTGAGGCCGCAACCGCCTTTGGCATGACTGATCAAGTCATAAAGGGAAACTTCGCAACACGTCGGGCTTATGGACTAGCGTTACATGCATTAGGACAAGCATTTGATGATGTGGTTGCTCTGGACGCTGACGTCAAGAATTCAACCTTTGCCGAAGACTTCTATAAAGATGATCAACTACGGGATCGTTTTTTTGAATCACGTATCGCTGAACAAAATATGATCTCTGTCGCTGCCGGACTGAGTGCTGCGGGCAAGACGCCTTTCATCTCCACTTTTGCAAAGTTTTTGACTCGTGCCTATGACCAGATTGAAATGGCCGTTAATAGTGGAGCAAACATAAACATCTGTGGATCACATGCCGGCATTACCCTTGCCGCAGATGGTCCAAGCCAAATGGGACTACCAGACGTTGCATGGTTCCGGTCGTGGACAACAGTTGCAAATCATAGTGGCTACCCAGCCTTCTACGTATTGCAACCATCTGATGCTCACCAAGCATATGCCCTAACAGTTGCCATGGCGCAACATGAAGGCGCGTCTTATATCCGTACACTCCGACCAGATGTCGAGTTTCTCTACGGAAACGAACATGAGTTCCACCTCGGTGGCCATGAGGTCCTGACTGCCGGGAGAGACCTGCTTATATGCGCCAGTGGCTACATGGTCCATGAAGCCAATCGAGCCCTAGAGATGCTTGATGGGCAAGGTATCGACGCCACACTTGTCGATCTTTACAGCTTACCGTTCGATCAAGAAGCAATTCTTGACTTAGCCAACCAGAACAACGGCATGATTCTTACGATAGAAGACAATTACGGCGGTGGTATCGGCAGTGCGATTGCAGATGCAGTTTCAGCCGATGGCGGAGGCTTTAATGTACGCCAGATGTGTGTCCGCCGGATCCCCAAAAGTGGCAAAACGCCAGACGATGTCCTGGCCTATTGCGGATTAAGTGCTGAACACATTGTTGCTCAAGCAATGTCATTGCTACAGTTGACGACTGCATAAATCAGGCATCGCCCCGCCTTCAGATAAAAATTCCGGCTGCTGGGTTTAGCCTGATTGATGCGTGGCAGGGATTAAGATAAGTGCCAATCATTGCAACCCGCTTATGACCAGATGGGGCATTGGATGGTCCCAGCTGCCCACTATTTTTAGTCTGATAATCCTTGGCACCATATCATTTTGTAAAACATCTGTTGCGAAAAAGACAACACCATGTTGAGGCTACCATCCAATACACCGGCCATTGCCATTCAAAGGGGATTTGGAAGTGCCTTATTAAGGCCGTAAAGCATGAATAAGCCACCCCAATCACCAAAGGGCTAATAACATCAAGCAGGGAACCAAATTGTCCGATTTTATGGCTAATGATCCGACGATGGCATAACAATGCCCGGCGGAAACTTTTGCGGCCAATCCAAAATGGGAATTGAATATGCTAAGTCCGAATTTGGCGCGGATTCGTTCATTTGATGTGGTCCCCTCATTGCCTGAGCCACTCGATCCCTTACTTGAACTGGCACATAACTTGTGGTGGTCTTGGCAACCGGCAGCCGTTCAATTATTCAAACGTATTGATCCTGAACTGTGGCGGCGATCAGGACACAACCCCGTACAGATGTTGGGCAGCTGTCCACAAAACCGGCTAGAACAAATTGCCACTGACGACGGCTTTCTAACATCCATGCACCGTATTGCAACAAATCTGAAAATTCATATAGAACGCACAACATGGTTGGCAAGCCTCCGCGATAACCCTGGCCCCTGCACGATCGCTTACTTTTGCGCGGAGTTTGGCTTAACCGAATGCCTACAAATATATTCGGGCGGGCTGGGATGCCTCGCCGGAGATCATCTCAAATCAGCCAGCGAGTTGGGGCTGCCATTAGTAGGCATCGGCTTGCTTTACCGCCATGGGTACTTCCAGCAGTACCTTAATGCAGACGGATGGCAGCAGGAATACTATCCTGACTTGGACTGCGCCAACCTACCAATCAAGCCGGTCCGGGACGATGACGGGCGGCAAATTAAGGTCACAATCCCGTTGCCAGATCGAGAAGTCCATGTTGCCATCTGGAAGGTGCGTGTTGGGCGTATTGATCTTTATCTACTGGATACCAATGTCCCTGAGAATGGGGAAGAAGACCGCAACATTACAGCTCATCTTTACGGCGGTGACATGGAAATGCGGATCAAGCAGGAGATTGTCCTGGGCGTAGGTGGCGTCCGCGCCCTTGCAGCGTGCGGCATCCATCCTGATATCTGCCATATGAATGAAGGCTACAGCGCATTCCTTGCTCTTGAACGAACACGGATGCTCATTGAAAAACATGATCTCAGTTTCGATGAGGCACGTCAGCAAGCTGCAGCGTCCCACATTTTCACAACGCATACGCCTGTTCCAGCCGGAATTGATCGTTTCCCGCCAGAACTCGTTGAGCGATACCTTGGACACTACCAAGAAAGTCTACGGTTGGATATTGAGGGACTGCTCGCACTGGGTCGTGAAAACGTTTTTGCCAAAAACGAATTTTTCTCCATGGCCGTCCTGGCAATCCGCATGTCAGACTGGTCCAACGGAGTCAGCGCCCTTCATGGCCAAGTCAGTCGAAACATGTGGCAAAACATATGGCCCGGCATTCCAGAGCCGGAGATCCCTATTAGCCATGTCACCAATGGTGTACACGCCCGAAGCTGGATGAGTGGCGAGTTAATTAACCTAATAGACGGCTACCTAGGTGCACGATGGCAGCACCAGCCGGCGGATGAATCGGGCTGGACAACCGTTCACGAGGTGCCGGACGAAGAACTGTGGCGGATTCATGAGCAAAACCGACGCCGACTAATTATCTGGACTCGCCGTCAACTTCGCCAACATATGGAAGCGCGTGGTAACAATCCGGATCAACTCGCTACAGCTGCAGATGCACTCGATCCCAACGCCTTAACCATCGGCTTTGCCCGGCGATTTGCAACGTACAAACGCGGTGACCTATTACTGGCTGATGCCGATCGCCTGCGTGCTCTACTCAATAATGAACGGCGCCCAGTACAACTGCTCCTCGCCGGAAAAGCGCACCCCGCTGATTCTGCCGGCAAAGACATTATCCGCCAAATTGTGCAGTTTGCCCAAGAGCATGACATGATGCGCCGCATCGTATTTATTGAAAACTACAACATTAATGTGGCACGCTACCTTGTCCAGGGTTGCGATGTGTGGCTCAACACGCCACGACGTGGCATGGAGGCGTCAGGAACAAGTGGTATGAAAGCCGCACTCAATGGTGTGCTCAATTGCTCCGTACTTGATGGTTGGTGGGACGAGGCATACGCTAGCGAGCTAGGCTGGGCAGTCGGTCGCGGTGAAACGTATGCCGACGTTGAATCACAGGATGCAATTGAGGCAAATGCTCTTTATGACTTGATTGAAAAGCAGATCATTCCACTTTTTTATCAACGTGATGAACAGGGAATACCACGCCAATGGGTGGGACGCATGAAAAAATGTATCGCCACCCTGACGCCAGAGTTCAATACCAATCGGATGGTACGTCAATACACAGAGCAACTGTACTTACCTGCTTTACGCAGATCACGCATGTTGGGAAAGGATGATCTTTCCAAATCCATTGAACTTGCGCATCAAAAGGACCGACTGCGTAGTGCATGGAACAAAATTTCCGTCGAGCAGGTTGATGCAGACACATCACGTCCCCTACGGGTTGGCGATGAACTGAACCTGACGGTAACTGTTAGCCTTGCAGATATTGGTCCCGAAGAACTACGCGTCCAAATCTATGCGGGTGATCTTGACAACGATGGGCACATCCGAAATGGCCAGGCAACTGATCTTACCCACCATCAAGATCTTGGTGCAGGACGTCATCAATTCCGTGGAATAATTAATACCGACCGTAGTGGTCGACATGGCTATGCGGTGCGCATCATACCCGGCGGGCCAATTTTTCGAGATATTACCGAACCCGGCTTGATCCACTGGGACAGCCTGAGCCCATCTGTGGCAGCGGCCAGCCATTCTGCTCACATGACGGCTGCCGGTTCGGTTTAGTCACAAACCATATTAAAGTCCAATTACCCCTGATTTGGGGTTTAGTGATTCAAATTCCAGTCGTGCCATAGAATATGCAACATGCACGAATCAATATTACTTGAGCACATCTATGCAACCAACGCGTTACTTGGGAAGCAGGTTACCATACCACCGGGAGATGATATGGGAGCCATCCAGATCGGTGGCGAAGAGGTTCTAATCACGGTCGACCAACTTCTTGATGGCGTCCATTTCCAACTATCTAAAGATCCAATTGAAAAAATCGCAAAAAAAGCAATCACTCGAAATCTTTCCGATGTTGCAGCGATGGGTGGGCTACCTGTTGCTGCGGTCGCTGCTGGATGTATCCCCCACAACTTTAGACAAGAGCAAGCAGAAATCCTATTCGATACCATGCGCAACACGGCAGAAAAATACCAATGCCCCCTTATTGGGGGTGATATTGCCACGGGGGACCAGCCACTTAACATAAGTGTAACTGTTATGGCAACGATGCAGGGTATTCCACCAATGTTGCGATGTGGGGCACAGATCGGGGATATGATCTGCGTGACCGGTCAACTTGGAGGAAGTCAACATTCGCTTGATGGTTACACCCATCACCTTGACTTCGAACCCCGGTTGCAGGTGGCACGGATGTTGGCTACTCATCACCAGCATCGTCCAAATTGCATGATTGACCTGAGTGACGGGCTAGCATCAGATCTTGCACACCTGTGTCGAGCTGCATCTCTCTCAGCCACGGTAGATGAAAAATTGCTACCATTCAGTAAAACAACTGCTCTACTAGCAGATCAAGGTGATCATCCTAAATGGAAACACGCGGTAAGCGATGGAGAAGATTATGAATTGTGTTTCACAATGACTCCATCACATGCCGAGGGACTCATTGCAAATGGCATTGATGGTGTACCCGTAACATGCATCGGCATGATGGAACCCTATCGAGGGGAATCTATTGTCCGTATCCGCCTACCCGACAAAACTTACAAGGACATCACAGATCTTGGATGGCAACATATTGGACAATCAGAACCTTCCTGATATTGGTATCACGGAATGGTGTGGCGTGACTAATTCCGTCGAGCAAACCGAGATGATTGCTGCAACAATTGCACGCATGGCCCATAAAGGGGACGTCGTTGGCCTAGTCGGTGAACTGGGGGCAGGCAAAACGCAGTTTGTCCGCGGCCTGGCCTTGGGGTTGGGAATTAATCCCTCCTGCATATCCAGTCCCACATTCGTCATTCACCATGAGTATGAAAATGCGGATGATCGACCCGTTCTTGTCCATATTGATGCTTATCGACTTCAGGGCCCAGATGAATTGGAATCAATAGGCTGGCAACCAGAAGGTGGAGAACTTGCCGCCGACGCTGTGGTAGCTATCGAATGGGCTGATCGTGTCGCCAGCCTGCTTGGTAATAGTACACTTCAAGTTGATCTTGAGCACGTTGCCGAACAAACACGCCGAATTAAAATTACGGCAAAAGGTTATTGGCAATCACGCATGGAATCATTATCTGAGGCATTAACTGTCTACAAGGAAGTTTCACAACAGTGACTGACAAGACGGCTCAGAGATTAAATCCCAGATGCCCAATCTGCCAACAGTATATTGTGAACAACGTATCATCATTACCTTTCTGTAGTGATCGCTGCAAACTGATTGATCTAGGTAAATGGCTTAAAGGTGATTACGCGATCAGCCGCCCCATTGAGCAAAGTGATCTGGAACAGTCTGATTAATTTCCATATCGAATTTCCAAAGACTACCGTAAAACTTCGTTACCACTACTTTCATCGTCTTCGGCTGCCTGGGATTTCGGGCTAACCCCATACATGATCAAGCGATGGCTAACCGGCTCAAAGCCGTGATCGCTGCAAATCTTTCTAGTAAATTCATCAATTTCGGGGGCTGCAACTGCAAATATTTCATTCGTATCGATACAAACAAGATAGCTCTGGGGGTCCTGGCCAATACTTAATTGGTAGTGCGATTGCTTGGCATCAATCAAAACCTGCCGAATGATGTTCGCGTGACGTAGATGTTTTAACGTCCGATAGATCGTAGGCCGACTAACACTGTGACCTACATCACGCATTTCAGTGAGTAGTTGATCTGCTTCGAACACACTGGACTTTGACAAAACTGCATTAAGTATCTTAGCCCTCTCACTGGTAAATTTCAGCCCCTGTTGCTTAAGAAATCTCCGGAAGACTGCGCAAGCCGGCTCGATAAGCGGTTCATCTGAGGATTTCTGTGCGGGATCTGCCATTTATCCTATTCTACAGTGATCTGTAGCCGATGTGACTACTAGTGCCAGCCTGCTCAGCCAGGCGAACTGGCCTGAGCATCGGCCAACTTGGTAACGGAGTACTAATATCGTGACATCAAACAGCATTGGAATTGGCATGATCGGATGCGGCACCGTAGGCCAAGGTGTGGCGCAGATACTCAGCCAACAGAAAACCCTCTACACCCGTCGTCTGGGAACTGAACTGGCATTACAACGCATCCTTGTACGTGACGCCAAACGAACACAGCAGTGTAGTAAAATTGACCCTTCTATCGTAACCACAAATCCTGATGAGTTCTTCACCACACCAAATATAGGCATTATTATCGAGGTCGCTGGCGGCCGCGGTCTCATAAGTCAATATGTTCGAAGAGCATTATCTGATGGTAAACATGTCGTAACTGCAAATAAAAGTTTGCTGGCCGCCGAAGGAAGCGAACTGTTTTCACTGGCACACGAGAACCGCGTATCCATTGCCTTTGAAGCTTCTTGTGGTGGTGGCATCCCTATCATCACAGCACTGCAATTCGGCCTTATGGCCAACAAGATTAATGCCATGTACGGCATCCTTAATGGGACATGCAACTATATTCTCACCGAGATGACCCAGTCAGGTAAATGCTATAGTGAAGCCCTAAGTGAAGCACAAGAACACGGATTTGCAGAGGCCGACCCCACACTTGACGTCTCAGGACAAGATGCAGCAGAAAAACTTGCGATCCTTTCTTCCCTAGCATTCGGGATACAGGCGACCAGTGCGCATGTTCAGTCTGAAGGAATCGACCAACTTAATCTCACCGATATCAAGTTTGGATCCGAACTAGGTTATGATATTAAGCTACTAGCCATCGCTGAACGGAATAACAAGTCAGATGATCATGTGAGCCTGCGCGTTCACCCATGCTTTGTTCATACTGAAATCCCACTGGCCCAAGTTCACGGCCCGTTTAATGCACTCAGTGTTTATGGTCACGCCACTGGCCAGACGCTTTACTATGGCCGGGGAGCTGGACAAATGCCAACGGCAAGTGCCGTGGTTAGTGATGTGATTAATATTGCGAGTGGTTGGTATCCACATGCATTTGGTGAACTTAAACTCTGGTCAAACGACCATGGAAAAAACAATTGGGTTAACCCGGACGACCTCCCAAGCAGGTTTTATCTGCGAATTAGCGCTCGGGATACACCCGGTGTCGTCGCCAAGGTAGGTACCATCCTTGGTGATGCGGGCATCAGTGTTTCGGCACTGCTTCAGCATGAGGTTGATGCAGATAAGTTCGTTCCGGTGGTCATCACAACACATAGCGCCCGACAAGGCGCCATGAACAAGGCTCTTGCCGAGATCGGAAGACTTGAGGTGATTAACGGACAACCTGTGTGTATTCGTATCGTTGACCTACCGCACGATTAACTACCCAAAACTTATTACAATACAAGTTGCATCAGGATATCCGGCAGATTCTCCGTGAATGCACTGCGGGCCATTACAAAATCGGCGCCGTGTTTTTGAGCATTCTCAAGCAACTCCGTAGCAACATGCGAACCAAAGGCCACCACTTTGGGAGAGGGATTTCTGGACTTGGCTTGTGCAATGAGTTCAATGGCTCTATCGCCCAAATCCAGATCCACCAACAACCCTGTGACTGGTTCGTTAAGTTTTCCGTCATCTACCTGATCGAGGCGGGCAGCCAGAGCTTTGTGATCACGAGTTGGACGACTGGACACCCCTAAGGATTCTGCAGTCGATCGGATTTTTGTTGCGAAGATTAAATCAGTACAGCTATAAACAATCATGACATAATCTTAACAACTTTGATACAGACCATGATCCCCAATGTACTTTTCCACTGCGGGTGGAACCAACCCTGTAATAGATTGCTTCTGGGCACAACGCTGGCGGATCTGTGTTGAACTGGTTGACAGAGTCGGCACATCAATAAAATATCGTTGCCATTGCTCTTTATCCAGTTGTGCTGGTAGCGACGCAAGCAACGACGTCTGTGTTTCCGGTGGCCTAAGCATGATGATTGGCGCCGCCATTTTTATCAACCGTTGCCATGCATACCACTTGTGAAATTGATGCACTTGATCAGCACCAATAAGAAAACGAATTTCTGGCTTCTCACCCACTTGCTGACGCATCCGCTCAATGGTATCAACCGTGTAGCTTGGACCATATAAAGAGCTATCTTGTGCACGATCCAATTCATCCGTCCAGATTACCGCATGAGGCGCATCGGCAAGCGCTAACCTAAGCATTTCCAAACGGTGTTCAGCAGAAGCCGTCGGCCCTTCTGGTTTAAGTGGCTGGCTAGCAACAGGTACATAAGCAACCACCTGAGCTCGGATTGCACGCAGGACCATTGCAGGCAGCTGAACATGTGCTATCTGGGGCGGGTCAAAGCTCCCACCAAAGACAATAATTTTCTTGTACGCTTTAAGATCCATCAGTCCCCAGGTTGCAGTTTTACTGTTTACTGAACCTCAGTGGTTTGATAAACACTCAACCACACCGCGATGGTCTACATACATAAACCATCAGGGATGTACTTCGCAAGTACCTGCCAGATTGTGACTTTGCCTCAAACACGCCAACGAAACCAGACCGGTATGACGCGGCTAATCCCTACAAGACCGTTTTGACAAGAATGACCATCCAAGCAACATCCACCCACTGTCAAGAAGTTGCTACTGCACAGTATTCACCGGATCACCCGCTATAAATGCCTTAAGATTATCCACAGCAATACCCATCAACCGCTGGCGGGCTTCCTTGGCGTACCAGGACAGGTGTGGTGTCACGATACAGTTGGGTGCACCAATAAGTGGATTGCCATCTGGTGGCGGTTCTTCGTCAAGCACATCCACTGCTGCACCCGCAATTTGACCAGCCCGTAACGCATCGGCTAACTCCTGATTGTCCATCAAGGGACCACGACTGGTATTGATCAGGATTGCATTAGATTTCATCATCTCCAGGCGTTGCTTATTAATGAGTCGATCCGTCTTGGGGGTTAAAGGGCAATGCAGGCTGATCACATCCGCCTGCTGAAACACTGCATCCATATCCACCATTTCCACCTGCAACTTATCAAGAACCGATTGGTCAGGCGGATACTCATCATGGGCAATCAAACGCATCCCCATTGCTCCGGCAATTTTGGCAAATGCCCGACCAATACGTCCAATGCCAATGACGCCAAGAACCTTTCCCGTCAGTTCGCTAATTGGAGCCAAGGCAAAACACCAGTCGATGCTCTTTGTCCACTTACCCGCCTTGACTGCTTCATTATGGATGCCTATTTGACGAACCGATTCAAGCATCAAGGCTGTTGCATGTTGCGCAACTGAGTCCGTACCATAAGTTGGCACATTTGTCACGATAATCCCGCGCTTGGCTGCAGCCTCTGTATCGATAATGTTGTATCCGGTTGCCAAGACGCCGATGTATTTGAGCTGTGGCAGTTGAGCAATCTCTACCCTGCCCAACTCCACTTTGTTGGTCATCACATACGGGCAATTCTGCGCACGCACCACGGCCTGCGCTGGCGGAGTCCGTTCATATACCGTCAAATCACCAAGCTGCTCAAATCCCTGCCAAGTGATATCGCCCGGATTAAGCGTATAACCATCGAGTACGACAATCTTATCTGCCATAGGTGATGTCTCCTTGATCGTCAATCACAAGATCCAAGATTTGAAATAGTACCAGAAAATATTAGAACGAGGTAGCCGCATTATTGTTTTAATCATTTCCCGATTTCACCCCCATCCTGATCGGCGTATGATGTACCGATGGTTATTTATGTCGACGATCAACCCACTAATTCAAACGCTACGGTTATAGGTGATGCTCTAAACGAAGTGCGTGCAATGCTGGCCCGGCAGAAAAGAATCGTCGTTGAAGTGAAACTCAACGGCACACCACTAAGAGGCGAAAACCTGGACCAACATCAATCAATATTATTAACACCTGCTAGTGAACTACGTTGTTTTTCAGCCAATCCACACGAGGTGGCCTACTCAGCTCTCAAAGAACTGCCCGGCGCACTTGATCAGGCTCAACATCTATTTTCGTATGCCTCTGATTTAATCAGCCAAGATAGTAATACTGAAGCCATGTCTCATGTCAGCCAAGGCATTGAAATATGGCAGCAAGTTCAACAGGCGGTTATTCAATCGTGCGATCTTGTGGATATAAATTTAAACTATTTAACCGTTGACGATCAGAAACCAACTGTGATCATTGATGATCTAATTGACCAACTCAAAAATACCAGAGATGCGATCCAAACAGGCGATGTGGTTGGACTGGCCGATGCACTTGGGTACGAATGGCCTGAGCTTACCGAACGCTGGCAACAACTGATCGAGGCCTTGATTGCCCTGATCGATGAGCAAATGCGAAAATACTGACCAATAGTAGAATCAATCTTGGTCCAAAGCACGAATCCTTCATTTTTGTTATACCATAAACCATGACCGATACCTCCCTTAGCAACCCGACACTTCCAATCCTCAAGCAACATTTTACGCATGTTAAGCTTGTGGCAAGTGAATTTAGAGGGCAAACAACCGTAGTTGTTCCCACTGAAAACCTCTATGAAATCATGTCATTTCTAAGAAATGATCCTCGCTGCGCATATAACTTCCTGTGTGATGTGACGGGCGTGGACTACCTCAACTACCCATCAGTCAGCGGTGCGCCCGATGGGCGTTTTGGCGTTATTTATATGCTTACCAGCCATGCCCACAACACCAGATTGACCGTAAAGGTTATGCTCACCCCAAGTCTCGATACTTCAGGCATTGATGAGGACCCGGCACTGCATCTAGCCAGTGTGGTCAACCTCTGGGCAGGTGCTGAGTGGCCTGAACGAGAAGTGTTTGACATGTTTGGAATCCGCTTCAATAACCACCCAGATCTTCGGCGTATTCTCACTTGGGAGACTTATCCTGGGCATCCATTGCGTAAGGACTATCC
>PBAS01000066.1 GCA_002716625.1 Phycisphaeraceae bacterium
GACCACAATTTACGGGTCTATGATTCGATTCTTGGGCTGCTTTGCGGGCCAGATAATCCCACGCCATTGGTCCATCTCAATCAGGTTGTTCATTTCAAGCATACGCATGTTTACGCCAAGTTGGAATGGTATAACCCGTTTGGGGCGGTTAAGGACCGGATTGCATCGAATTTAATTCGCGATGCAGAAGAGCGGGGTGTCCTAGGTTCCGACAAGAGCCTTGTTGAAGCCACTTCAGGTAATACGGGGCTTGGGTTGGCAATGATTGGTAATGCTAAGGGTTACCGACTCAAGACGCCGCTGTCCGAAAAAATACCAGTTGAAAAGCGTACGATGCTACGTTTTTTTGGCAGTGACGTGGTGGAACTGGACGACACGCTGTGTCCGGCACCAGGGGCGCCGGAGGGTGCAATAGCGGCTGCTAGGCAGGCTGCTGAATCAGATGTGCAGACGGTTCTGCTTGATCAGTATGCCAACGATGCAAATCCCGATAGTCATTATCATACGACGGGACCGGAGATTTGGAATCAGACGCAGGGTAAGGTCACCCATTTTATTGCCGGCCTTGGCACCTGTGGAACCATTACAGGTACGGGTAGATTTCTCAAAGATCAGAACAGTGATCTCCAGGTAATGGGCGTCTATCCAGAAGAAGGGCACGACATTCCAGGTGTGCGTAGCATGGTGCAATTACAGCAGACCAAGCTCTTCTTTCCCGACGAATATGACCAGATGACCGAAGTGGCCAATCGTCAGGCTTTTGATATGTGTCTTCAACTCAACCGTCAGGAGAGTATCATTGCTGGTCCCAGCAGTGGCATGGCGCTGGATGGTGCATTACAGATGCTTCCTGATGAGCCAGGCACCATTGCAGTCGTGATCTTTCCTGACGACGTCTTTAAATACGCATCCTCGTTCCAACATCACTTCCCGGACTTATGTCCTGGTGATGTCGGTAGTCAAACGGTTGGTCCAACCAAAGACGAACAACTGTTGGCTGAGATGATCGAAAATTTAAAGAATCAGTACGACACCGTAAAAGCTGACGACCTAGAAAGGCAACTTGCCGAGCAGGTCGCTCCGGTTGTGGTCGATGTGCGTTCGGCTCAGATTTACGCCGAATCCCATATCATCGGTTCGGTTAATATTCCCCAAGAAGAACTGGTTCAGCGAACTGGTGAACTGCCAGATGATCGTGAATCACCAATTGTTATGGTGTGTAACATTGGTAAATTCTCCAAACATACGACGTTATACCTTAAATCGATGGGATACAGGCAGGTGCGTAGTATGAAAGGTGGCTTGAACGAGTGGATTCGCAAGGGACATCCAACCGAATCATCGGTGGTGGGAACTTCCTGAACGGCATTTCTGTTTTAACTAGCAGGTACTTGAAATAGTTTTATTGCCACCATCGTAGTGCCGGTGGTATGGTGGAGGATGGGTGGTCCACAGTTGGTGGTGTTGGCGTGGATATGATTTTCCCATGTAGATAGAAGCTGTCCAGTAGGTCGGTAACTGGCCGTTGGGAGGTATTATCGATTTACACCTCGGCTAGCTGAAGTACCGTCCATGATTGCAACTTTCTACATATGACATCTACTTGGATACCGCCTTGTGTATCCAAGTGGACATCAACCTTTTTGGACGAATTAGCCGATCCAAAAGAAAGTGACGATATTAGAGGATTCAGTTGAATAGCTTGCATAAGATTCCTAGAATTAATGGTCCTAGTATGGGGGCCACAAGCCGTGAAGAAAATATGTGACAAGTGTAATCATCCCGCAACGGTCCACGAAGTTGAGATCGTTAAGGGCCAGAAGATAGAAAAACATCTCTGTGACGATCATGCGCGAGAGGAAGGCATCGCGGTGGGTGCAGACTACAAGCCCATTAACGAACTGCTGACCAACTTTGTGAAAATGCACAGCGGGTCCGCCCCTGCGCACGACTTGGTGTGCGACAATTGTGGTATGGGATTTAGCGAGTTCCGGGAGAACAGCTTGCTCGGATGCCCGCAATGTTATATTGCATTTGAAGCGCCATTAAGTCCACTACTGGAACGTGCTCAGGACAATGGCACGCACCATATTGGCAAAGTGCCGCAGCGTTGTGGTATTGGCGAACGACGCCAAGAGCAATTGCTGCGTATGCGCAACCGCTTGGCCGAAGCGGTCAAGTCAGAAGATTTTGAACTGGCAGCCAGGCTTCGGGATGATATCAGTCAATTTGAGGGTGTAGTCGAATGACACTTGGGCGTATCACGACCAATGCCGGAGAATGGCTGCGGGGGGCTGGTCCACGCAGCGACGTGGTCCTGTCAAGCCGTGTTCGGTTGGCGCGTAATCTTGCCGGTTTCCCGTTTGTCAGTCGATCCAGTCGTCGGCAGCGTGAAGAAATTCTCGAACGCTGCCGTGATCAGATCATGAATGGCCAACTTGCCGAGAATGTTCTTTGGGTTGGTCTGGTTGAATGTCCCCAGGTCGATTGTCAGTTGCTTGTTGAACGTCACTTGATCAGCCGACAACATGCCAGGGCAAATGACCTGGCGCGGGCGGTTGCGGTTGATACCAACGAAACGTTCTCAATCATGGTTAATGAAGAAGATCACCTGCGGATCGCAGTGCTTCGTAGTGGTGTCCAACTTGCCGAGGCATTCGAACAAGTCAACCGCATTGACAATATCATTGAAAAAAAGTTGGACTATGCTTTCTCCAAACGGTTTGGTTATCTTACAGCCTGTCCCACCAATGTGGGTACGGGTATGCGTGTTAGCGTGATGCTACATCTGCCAGCATTAAAGCTAACCGGCGAGATCGACAAAGTTCGTCGCGCAGCACGTGATATCCATCTGGCCGTGCGTGGACTTTTTGGTGAGGGTTCCGAGGCCCATGGTGATCTTTATCAAATCTCCAATCAAACCACGCTGGGTCGCAGTGAGCAGGAAATCCTTTCGGAATTCGAACACACGGTTGTGCCGCAGATCATCGCATATGAGCAGCAAGCCCGCCAAGCCCTTTTGCAACAGCGATCGGTGCAACTGGACGATAAAATTTGGCGAGCTTGGGCGATCCTCACACAAGCGAGAATGCTGGGATCCGAAGAAGTTCTTACTTTGCTCTCGCATCTTCGATTGGGCGTCAATCTTGGGCGTATTCAGACTGTTGATATACAGACAATCAATGAGTTGTTTTTGCTTTCTCAGCCGGCACATCTTCAAAAGATTAATGGATCCGCAATGGAAGGAGCCGTCCGTCGCCAAGGTAGGGCGGAATTGATCCGTCGTCGGCTTGGTGCTGCGGACTGATTACACCAGCTCTTTGACGGGACCTGATCTATTTATCTATAATGCTCGGATACTTTGTTATGCAAAGTCAGGTCACGGGCCGTTCGGCTATGCTGTTTTCAGGGGCAGATTTGGCGGGAAGAGTTAGCGGAGAATCTAACCTGTAGCCAAGGACTGAATGCAATCGGTTTACATCAAGACATTCTGAGCCATCCCGTGTCGGAGCTTGAGCTACGCTACGTGATCACGGTGCATCGCGATGAATCGGTCAGGCATTGTATACAGCAGATGCGTAGCTATGGACTAGGTTGCGTTGTGGTCGTTGGCGAAAAAAACATCACGGTAGGGAAGTTTACGGAGCGATTGCTCATCCCGCTATTGCTCAGTGGGGAATCATTGGACGTACCTGTTGCAAAACACATGTCCACAGATTGGGGTACAGTTAGTACAGAGGATCCGATTGCAAATGTGATCGAACAAATGGAATCCAAGAAACTGCGATTTGTCATCGTGGTAAACTCAAAAGGTCAACCCGTCGGCCTAACGGGCCAAAAAGGCGTGGCCGAGTACATTGCAGAGCACTTCCCCAGGCGAGTAAAGGTTCAGGAAAGCCAGGCCACTAAGATCTTCTTGGACCACCGGGAGGGGGCATAGCCATGAGACGTCGCCGTCGCTCAGTAGATGACAGTGATTTTCAAGATCCACTGAAGAACTATGAGACGCCTGCTTACAATGACGACCTTGACCGGTCATTGATGGAGGGGGAGATTCGAGATATCAAAATTACCCCTTTTACAGCAGTATTGCCCGAAACGACAATTCAGGAGGCGATCACGGAAATGCGTGACTCTAGTATTGCTTGTCTTCTTATTGCCCGCGACGGCAAGCTACTGGGGATCTTTTCCGTAAGGGATGTCCTGAACCGGGTTGTAGACAATTATGATCGAATTATGAACGATCCGGTCAGCGATGTCATGACACCCAACCCGACAGCGGTCTATCGTACAGATAGTCCGGCAAAGGCGCTGAATTTAATGGCCGATAGCGGCTTTCGGCATCTACCCATATTAAATGTGGATGAAAAAGTCGTTGGTATTCTCGGTCCCCGGCGGGTCACATCTTATCTTCGTAAATTTCTGCCGGATTGAAGTCCACTATGACTTTTTGTTGATCGGCATGTGAAGTGTGACGTGTGACGTGTGATCAATCCTACAGCCGTATGTTGCGGGTTGGCCATGGCCAGATCATTGGTTTTTCCCAGCCTTCTCCATTGGCCTATTCCCCGTCGAAGGCGACCTGAAATGACGGTTGTGTGCCACAGGACAAAATGGATTGCTCGGTGCGTTGTTTGGTGGTTGAACGTGCTGATACGTTCTGGAGTTTCAACGACCAAGCCCAGTTCATCTTCAATCCACTGCAGGGCTCTTGTGGAAGGTTTTTGTGCCTCGAGGTTTTCTGCTGTGGGCATCTGCCACAATCGTGACCACAGACCCTTGCCGGGTCGTTGAACCACTAGGTGGCAGTTGCGCTTTTGGATCGCGAAGATGTGGTGGGTTACAGACCTCGGGGGGCGTCGTGGATGACGAACCGGCAGGCGATCGACACAACCCTGCAAATAGGCTTGGCACAATTGGCGGACCGGGCAGGTGGAACACCGCGGTCGCCTTGGCAGGCAGACCAACGCCCCTAATTCCATCAGTGCCTGGTTAAATATCCCTGGACGGTGAGGTGGGACGAGCTTTTCTGTGATCGATTGAAGTTTCCTGCGGGTTGGTCCATCATCAATTGGTTTTTCAATGGCAAGCAGTCGAGAAATGACACGTGAAACATTCCCGTCAATGGCAGCCACCTTTTCGTCGTATGCAATAGATGCAATTGCACCTGCCGTATATGTTCCGACGCCCGGCAGTTGGGACAGATTTTCCAAGGTTTGGGGTACTTGTCCATCAAAACGATCGATGATCATCCGTGCCGCGGCATGTAGATGAAGGGCCCGTCGGTAGTAACCCAATCCCTGCCAGAGTTGTAATACCTGTTGTTCTTTAGCTGATGCCAGGGCCTCTATGGTGGGCAATGTTTTGATAAAGCGGTTGAAGTACTCTATAACCGTAGCCACTTGTGTCTGTTGGAGCATGAACTCGCTGACCAGCACGTGATAGGGATTGGCAGGCTTTTGGCCGCAAGATCGCCAAGGCAACTTGCGGTGATATGCCTGAAACCATTTGAGCAGATTGCCGCGAAATTTGGCTACCCGTTTAGTTTCAACTTGCCAACCGTTCAAACTGACCATCCTCGATAGAAAAAGCCTCTAGCAGGATTTAGATGCACCCACGTTACCGCCAGTAACCCGCGTCCAGCAAGTCCTGGCGCCCCGCTTCGTCCAGTACATATTGACCGTTGCCCCAGTCGCCGCTAATGTTCTTGTTTAACCCATGAGCCGCCGAGCGCATGAGCAGTGAAAAGAAAGATAAATGTGGCGTATTCGGTGTATGGGGTACCCCCGATAGCGCCCAACTCGCTTATACGGCTTTATACGCACAACAACATCGAGGTCAGGAATCTGCAGGTATTGCAGTAAGTGACGGTGAGACGCTCAATGCGCATGCCGGGATGGGGTTGGTAGCCGAGGTTTTTTCCCCCGCAGTTCTCGACCGGCTCGAAGGGGCGGCCGCGATTGGTCATAACCGTTATTCCACAACGGGCTCAAGTCGTGCGTGTAATGCCCAACCCCTGCTTGAGGAGTTTGGCGGTGGCATTCAGGTTGCAGTAGCCCACAATGGTAATCTGATCAATGCCGGACTGTTGCGCGAGCAGTACGAGCAGAATGGGCATATTTTTCATACTTCAACGGACACGGAAGTCATCGTCCACCTGCTCGCATACCATCACCTATCTAAATCAGACCCCTTGGTGCAGGCGCTGGACCACCTGCACGGGGCATATAGTCTTGTCTTTCTTTTCAGAGATCGGATTGAAGCAGTGCGAGACCCTTGGGGGTGGCGACCGCTGGTGATTGGCCAACTTGATAACGGCTCGTTCTGTGTCGCTAGTGAAACCGTCGCTCTTGACACCATCGGGGCCCGTTTTATTCGTGAGGTTGAACCGGGAGAGATCGTAACCCTTTCTGACCGGGGCCTAGAGTCACGAAGATTTGCGCAAGCTCAGCGACCAGCGCATTGTATTTTTGAGCACATTTACCTGGCCAACCCAAGCTCAAATGTATTTGGTGACACGGTACAGGTGGTCAGGGAGAAACTGGGTGAGGTGCTGGCTGAGGAAGCGCCCGTGGCAGCTGACTATGTGATGCCCATGCCAGATTCAGGTCGGTCGGCAGCTCTGGGCTACGCACGGCGTAGTGGTATTGAGTTTCGAGAGGGGATTGTACCGAATCGATATGTGGGGCGGACCTTTATTCAGCCAACACAAGCCCAGCGGGATATTGCGGTAAATCTCAAGTTAAATGTAGTCAGAGAAGTCGTCCGTGACAAGCGAATTATTGTTGTTGAGGATTCGATTGTTCGTGGTACGACAACGCGGGGAAAGATGAATCAGCTTCGCCGCGCTGGTGCACGGGAAATTCACCTGAGAATCAGTTGTCCACCTATCCGCCACGGGTGTTATTTTGGAATTGACTTTGCGGAATCCCAGCTTATTGCCAGAGAGAGAAGTGTTAGCGAAATCAGGGATTTTCTGGAGATTGAAAGCCTGCACTTTCTGTCGCATGAGGGCATGCTGAACTGTGTGAGTAGGCCCAATGACCACTACTGTACCGCGTGTTTTAGTGGTGATTACAGGTTGAATGTGGACAGGCCTGTTACCAAGCTAAGTCTTGAACGTCACCAGTTGAAGATGTTTACTTGATCGCTTCTGGTTCTTTACTTTCCAGGTCTTTAGTCAGTTTTTCCATATTCTGGCTGTCAATGATAAACCAACGCTTACCGATCCGACTCTGGCCACCACTGTAGACAATGCACTGGTGTGAATGTCCATCCTTGGTTTCGATGCGAATCCGAGCGAGTTGCTCTGGTTCCGGTTGCCCGGTGGAAGGTTCGATAAAACGCACAGCCCGCAGGCCCGCCAGGGTATCGAATAAAATGCCCGCCCCAGCTTGATCGATCCTTCGTCCCGTGTCGCTGGTGTATTGCCCAGCATCGTCTTTTGCAATCGTCAATCTTCCATTCGCCGCTTCGATCGTCACCTGATTGATCTGGTCGATCGTCATTTCAAGAACAGTTCGGTAGCGGAATTCCGCTTTTAGTCTTTCATATAAGTCTTGGCTGATCTCGAATCCTTGGTACTCAAATGTGCCGTCCAAGTCACCAGTCACGAGTCCAATGCGTGACTGTGGATCGATGCGGATGTCGGCTTTGCCACCTTGGGTGGTTGCAAGGTTTATCGTTAAAGCTTGAGGCGAGCTTGCTGGTTTGTCATGCCATCGTTCAGCTTGGAGTGGTAGCAAGGTGCTTAATAATTCGTCCAGGGCACCACTCTCAAATCGATCCTGCCCCTCGAGGACCCATGGTCTTGTCTTATTGGTGGTGTCCATGTGTACGTCATGCACCGCTGGTTCACGGGAAAAATCAAAAATGGAACCGTCTGGCCATTGAATCACCAAGTGATGGACGTTGTCGGCGGTTAGATCTAAAACACGTCGACTGCGAAATGCAAGCGTGGGTTCAAAAATAAGTTTCAATTCGTCTACTGGTACCCGATAGGCTGTGGTCTCGTGATTTCTTTGTACGAGGTAATGAGTACTGTTATCGTCAGTACGGATTTTCAGGATGTCAGGTTCCGGACGACCTATGGCGGCAATCGTAACGGTTGCTATTGGCTCTTCACCGGTCTGTATATTCGTTTCATAGCTTTCAGCCTGAGATTTCTCGATAAGTGCATCGACCAACTTGTTGGCTTCAGTGTCATCGACATCATAGGGTGGTGTCGGCTCCCCAAACTTCCAGCCATCCCTGCTATGCAGTAGCTTAAACGTACTGCGGTTACGTCTATTGAAAGTGAGTTCCCGAATATCGCTTCGCTCAATTGGAGTTAATCGGGGATCACGCAGGTTGTCTACGGATTGCTCAAGGTTTTCCTTGTCAGACCGGGCAATCGTGAATACGGCGGTGCCCGGTTCGTCCTCACGGTTCAATGTGGCGAAAAAGGAACTACCGGCGAAATCATCAGGCCCACCGATTCTCAGTGTCGTGGCCATTGGTTGGTCTTTCTCTTTTTCTGTTTCAGCCGTATCGGCATGGCCGTTATTTGCATTGGTGTCGGTTTTGGCAGATGCAGGGGGAGTCCAGACCGAAAGCGTCAACTGAGGCTTGGCTAAGCCATATAGTGAAAGGTCTTGGGGATCATCGGTTACAAACTTTTGGATGTAGATCCGACCAAAATCCTCTATCAATTTCTTAATGGCATCCTGACTGACACGTCCACTATTCGGAGGAGAAAATGACCAATTGCCCCCAGCTTTGAGCGTCTCAATCGAGATGCCATTTTGCATCAAGGCGAGTTTCGTCACCTTTCCTTCAGCCGGCACGTCAAAGCTCTTAGAGCGAAGATCCGATATGGATTTGTCGAGGATCTGGTCATGAAGATCACCGGCGACTACATAGAACTGATCGGTTCCTTCGATCTTCATGTAGCCTCGATTTCCAAGTGCCAACTTGTTGCCCAGATGTATCGTGTGTGGTTTTTGGGGCCCTGACTCGTCAAAATAAATCGTGACAACGGCTTTGGGCGGGTTCAAGCCAACTTCATTCAGTGGCAGACCGTTCTTGTCGTTCGGCTTATATCTCTCCACCCACCGCAGCGTTGCGGCGGTTTCCCCGATCTGACGCGCCGACCATGAATTCAGATCAAATTGCACGGGTGCCGTCTGGACCCAGTCAGTTCCTACTCGAGACAGCGTCGCCTCTGTGCCGGCGTTTTCGATTTTTATCTTGGAGACCGCTGGCGTCGGAAAATCAACTGCTGTAAACAGGGGTGTGCCCTCTTGTGAGGGGACCGTGGTGGAATATCCATCCTCGGAGTTCGGTAGGTTCTTTGATTCGATAAAAACATAAAATGCGGCTAATGCAATCAGGAGGATCAGCAGGAAAATGGTGGTCTTGAAGTTCATGGGTCTTTGCAATCTTTAAACGGTTCGACGCCTCAGCCAAACGCCAATTCCACAGGCCAATGCCGCCAATGGGAGTCCCACCAGCAGCAAAACTTTGATGGCCACAAAACCACCTTGGCTCATTTGTCCCACACGCCGAATATCTTGTGTTCGTGCACTACGCGCAATCAGTTCTTCAAGATCAGCTAACCAATAAACACTATTGAGGAACAACTCGGCATTGGCTGGGAAAGCAGCGCCAGTCAAAGGTGCAGTGCCTGGCCCAAGTTGCCCCCACATGGTTACCCGGTTGCTTGCCCAAAAGGGATCGGCAACAACGACAATTCTGCCCTTGTCTGTTTTGGCCGCCACTGCAATCGTAAATGAGTTTGCTGCTGTGGATTGGTTGTACTTTGGATTTGGGGACTGCAGGTTTGTCTCAGCCCACATATCCCGATGGGTGGCGCTTGCCAAGACCCAGTGATCCAAGCTCGTATTACCCGAAGTGGTCAGGATCAGGGGGCAGGTGACTGGAAAAACACCTCGCATGGTTCCAAGGGCGGTCGTAATTGCGGAATCACCTGTCCATTGGTCAATCATGATGTTGGGACTGGCCGTTGTTCGCCGGTCCGGCAGAATTTCTTGGTAATAGATCTGGCGATCCAATTGAGGGCTGATTCCCCATGGCTCGATGACATCAACCATGGGATCCTGTGCGCCATAGGCTATTCCCGGATTGGGGCCAAGGATAAACATGGCAGTGTGGCCGTCATCCAGTTTCTGCTTCACCATGTCCGCCACCTGCGATGTTCCGGCAGATGCCGTCGGCATCATTGGGTTTGCCGGTGGCATGGGCGTAATGATCCAGATGACCCGCTGGTCTTCTGCAGGTTCAGGCGCAGGCTGAGGTGGCATGGGGGGGCCGCCAAACCCGGGTCGATTTTGCCCCATTGGATTCCACTGGCGTACATCAAAGTTCATGGTCTCAAGACGCTGGGCTACATGGGCGTAGTCGCCACCTGGGCCGGTTGCCGGCTGCTGGCCAGCGTAGACAAATACCACCATCGGTTGCTTGTCAAGTTCCAAACCGACCAACGCGCCGGTGATCTTTTCTTCACCTACAAACGCTTGATCAATCAGGTCACCTGGTTGTGCTTGGGCTAGCTGTTCTGCATTGGGCTGACGAAACATCTCTTGAAGGGAAATGATGCGTATATCACGGGGGCTGCTGATGACAACCGTGTTGGGTGTACGAAGCTGGTTGCGCACATCATCGTATTTGTCCGCATTGCCGACATCATTCAGTATCCTGTGTGAGTTAGCTACCGCATCTTGGACAGACTGTAGGCCATCTTTAAGTTTCAAAAACCCATTACTAACTGATGGAGACATTGCGGCAGTAGATGCCCAGTTGTTCAAGTTGTTGACTGATACCTCAATATTCTTGTCAATGAGATCAAGTTCCTGGCGTATCTGGCTTAGGACGCCACTAAAGTCCGGAAGTACTGATTCCAAAGACCGATCTACAACCGTTGAAATATCGCTTCGGGATTGGGCCATTCGTCCAATGAAACGCGTGAGTTGGTTTAGAAAAAGCTTGTGCTCTTCATTGACCAACTGCGGGTCATTTAGTACGGCCTGAATCAGCGGTGCCTGCCGAGTAAGTAGCTGTTCTGCCTCCTCCACGGCCTTGCGTCCGTGGTCAATACCCTGTCGAATCGCTGTCAACTGGTTTTCAAAGCGCTTCAATAGATCATTAAAGAAAGACTTTCCCGCCAGAGGCGACATGTGTTCTACTTCCACCTTGTTCGAGTAGTATTGGTATTCCTCAATGAGATCCTTGGCATTGTCAATATAGGAGTTGGATTCTGAAATGAGCGTGACAATTCGGAAGTCATTTTCAAGGTTATTGAGGATTTTTCGTGTTTGATCAGAAAGGCTGTAGCGTCGTGATTGCGTCGTGTCGAGGCGGACTCGATCGAGATACTTGTAACTGATGATGTTGAGGATCAGGACTATTGCAGCAGCAGCAACGATGGCAATAGTGATATTAAAACCGTACTTGACGCGTCGTTGTGTTTGGGTTTCGGATTTCACGTTTGAACTTTTGGCCATGCCCGTTCCAATTCTCGGTATTCAATTCGCGGCTACCGCCAGCGACGACTCTCAAGTGTTTTGACGGCGACAAACAGAAACAAGGCAATGCCGCTGCAGAAATACAGGCAGTTACCCATTACTAATAAACCCTTGTTGAACGTTTCAAATTGCGCATTGACATTCATGTAATGCAGTGCTTTTCGTAGATTGGGCCAGACCCACCCTGCTTGAGGCAAGAAGTAAAGGGTGATTGTCAGGAGGCAAATGACAAAGACCGTGATGAGAAAGGCGATGATCTGGTTCTGTGTTAGAGCGGATGCAAACGTGCCAATGGCAAGGTACAGGCCGCCTGCGAGCAACAGGCCAACAAAACCGCTGATAATCGGTCCCCAATCAGGTGATCCAGTCATCTCCAGGACACCAGCCAGAAAAACAAGCGGCACGAATAATGCCATGAGGAAGCCCATTGCGCCAAGCCACTTGCCAATGATGACCTGTGTGTCGGTGATCGGCGTGGTCATCAATGTTTCAATGGTGCCGTTCCGGTATTCTTCGCTAACCAGCCGCATGCTGATCGCTGGTACCAGGAAGATCATCAGCCAGATCAAACCACTAAAAGTGCCACGCAAGGTGGCGGGCATATCAGGGGCGAAGGTGTTTAGAAAAATAAGTGAGCTGCCTAGCGCAAACAGGCCAAGCACGACATACGCAATTGGAGAACAAAAGAGGCTTGCTAATTCTCGTCTGGCAATTGTGAGCGTCTGTTTCATGGTGATCGAATCAGTCGGAGGCCTAGTTGCCTAGTGCGGTATTGATTATGCCACAGCTTGATCTTGCTGGGCGGTGACTTCTATAAAGAACTGCTCCAAGGTGGCGATCTCGTGTCGCATTTCGCGAATTGCCCACCCGTTTTGCAGCATCGCGGCACCGATCGGTTCGCGAACGTCAATGTTTCCATCAGCAGTAACTCTTATCTGTGTCCAACCGTCATCGGCTTTGGAGGTGATGGATTGGACGCCATGGATTTCGGTAATGACCTTTTGTGCTGCTTCTTGTGCTGCCTTAGCCTCGACAATGAGTACGGATGATCCAGCAGCCACTTGGCGACGAAGTTCATCGGGGGAACCTTCAGCCACGACCTTTCCCCGTGCGATGATCATGACCCGGTCGGCGGATTTTTCCACTTCCGCCAGAATATGCGTTGATAGCACGATGGTGTGTTGGCCACGTAATTCCGCGATCAATTCACGGACATGTGTGATCTGTGTTGGGTCAAGCCCTGCCGTGGGTTCATCAAGGATGAGAATTGGGGGATTATGCAGCAGTGCCTGGGCAATACCAATCCGCTGTCGATTGCCGCGCGACAACTGTCCAATTAAACGACGACGTAGTTGCTCTAGACCACACCGATCACAAACCATGTTAATACGATCAAAGCGTGATCGGCGATCCATTCCCTGCAACTTGCCACGGTAGTGTAGATATTCTTCTACACGCATCTCGCCATAAAGTGGTGTGCTTTCGGGCAGGTAACCGATCTTGCTTCGTGCTTGTTGCGATTGAGTTGTTAGGTCATAGCCTGCTACGCTGGCCCGGCCACTGGTCATGGGTAAAAAACCGGTCAGGATACGCAGCGTCGTACTTTTGCCAGCTCCATTTGGTCCCAAGAACCCAATAATCTGTCCTGGCTCGATCTCAAAGGTTAATTGATCGACTGCGAGTGTTGGCCCGTACCACTTTACTAATTCGTGCACATTAATCATGTGGGTCACCAGAGTAGTAAATGTTGTCCCTCAGTCGTCCCCTAGTCCACTTAACCTTAAGGGCGATCGATATAACTTACGGACGAGGAGGTGTCAAGATCACACCATCGGTGGAACAGGAATTTTGGCTGCTCACTTGTGTGTATCGGGGGTTAAAATGCATTTATGTATGTGGGCTGTGTGAGAATGGGTCATAGGATTTAAATTTATACGGTCAACCCCCATGATTTGTGGAAAATCATCTGGTATATCGCGGGGTATCGAGTTGGCCACAATGATCACTCCCAGGCCCAGGCTTGCCGATAATTTTTCATGTAAGGCCATTTCTCCGCTGGCTGGTATAAGTATAGGGATATTGGACCTGTGTGGGGCGGCTTAACTGATAGGCTGCTTCATCAGCCCCGTGGCGTTGTAAATGTTTTTCACTTGATACAGTGGGGTCGCGTCGATAAAGTCAATGATCCGGAACTGTGTGCGGTGCATCGATTCCGGGGGTAATTGAGGCGGGTTAGTGGACGGGTCATCTAAATCACAGGAACATGGACTCAATGCATCTTACGGAGATTCTTCAGCCCGATAGCATTAAGGTGCCGCTGATTGCGAAGGGCAAGCAGTCCGCGCTCTTTGAATTGGTCGATCTGCTAGTCGAAACCACGAATATATCAGCGGGGGACAAATTGCGTAAAGCTGTTTGGGAACGGGAACAGACACGAACCACTGGCATTGGTCACGGCATTGCTATCCCGCATGGCAAGATTAAAGAGTGTTACCAACTGTGTATGGCCATGGGTAAGACAGCCGACCCAATCGACTTTGGCGCCATAGATGACAAGCCGGTCAGCTTAATTATTCTCTTGGCTAGTCCTGCGGATCAAACGGGACCACACATTCAAGCATTGGCCCAGATTAGTCGCATGCTGACCGACGAGGATTTTCGCCTGTCATTGCAGCAAGCATCGTCGGCAAGCCAGGTTTATGAACTCATCACGGCACAGGAAGTCAAGGCGGTTGTCTAGCTGTCTTCTTGTGCGTCACGATTGGGATCGATGTTGAATCGATTCATGGTGGTTTGGGTGCCATCGGTGATCCAGCATTCTATGGCATCGCAAGCAGCGCCCATTACATCACCAAGGGCGGACAGCTGATCTGGGTCGAACCGGGACAATACATAATCGCGTTGACGCATGAGACCGGGCGGATCTATACCCACGCGTAGGCGGGTATAGGCTTGTGTACCTGTTACTCGCTCAATATCGGCAAGTCCATTGTGGCCTCCACTACTGCCCGCAGCGCGAATGCGTAGTCTGCCGAATGGCAGTGCTGCATCATCGACCACGACAATGAGGTCGCTTGCTGCTTCAAGCTTATAAAATGAAAGTGCTTCACCAACCGCTAGCCCTGACCGGTTCATAAAGGTCGTTGGTTGCAACAACATTGACCGATGTCCCGCGATTTCACCATCAAGCACTCCGCTATGAAATTTGGTTTTTAGGCCGGTCAATCCGTGGCGCTGGGCAAGCTGGTCCAGCACCATGAATCCAACATTGTGGCGCGTTTGAGTATATGACAAACCAGGATTACCTAGGCCAACGATAAGTTTCATGGCCAGTTAACCGTTGCGACCTTAAGTTCAGGCCTGCGCTTGTTCCTCGGGTTCATCTTTCTTGGCACCGATCACCTCGGGTTCGCTTTCGGCTGCCTCTGCCTCGACAGTCTCTGCGTCATCTGGCTCGTCAGCGCTCATGGAGATAGAGGCCAAAATGGTTTCAGGCGGTAGTGTACATCCGATATCATCGGGTAAAGAAAGTTCTGCCGCGGTTAAAGGTTTGCCCGCCTCCAGTTCACTGATATCAGCTGTCAGTTGATCCGGAATCGCGGCGGCCTGGCATTCGACCTCGATTTGCGGATGGTGCTGTTCGAGGAAGGCGCCCGATTCCTTAAGGCCAATCGGATCACCGGTAAGTTCTAGAACCACATGGGTTCGGACACGTTCAGTAAGGTCCACCCGTGCTAGATCAACATGGATAATCTGTGAGCCCAAATGATCCCATTGAACCTGCTTAACCAGGCAAGATTCTGAGGAGGATTCAGAAACAATTTCTAATACGTGGGTATTGCGGTGCAGGAGTTGTAGCATCTCCTTGGCATCCACGCTGACATGGCTCGTTTCTTGTTTATGCCCATAAATAACAGCTGGTAACTGTCCCGATTCGCGTAGTCGCATGGTCGAGCGGCTGCCGGTTTGGTTGCGCGTTTCGGCGGCAAGTTTAGGAATTTTGTGTTTCGCCATTTATTTGACCCTCTCAACTGCCAAAACCATTTGTAGGTTGACTATTTTTCATTTTACTGCGGTTTCTTTTTAAAGAGACTGGAGACGGATTGATTATGGTGAATCCTGTGAATCGCTTCGCCCAATAGTTCGGCCACACTAAGTTCCGTCAGTTTGGTCTCGATGGGTCGACATCGCGACCCACAGGGGATCGTATCACATACGATCACCTTATCAATTGGTGATTCAGCAATTCTCTCCATTGCCATGCCGACCAATACGGGATGGGTACAGGCGGCGACAGCCCCCTTGGCCTTGTGTGCCACAACTAGTTTTGCCGCCTCGCAGATCGTTCCTGCCGTCGTGATCATGTCATCTACCATGACAACTGTCTTATCTTTTACATCACCGATGATATTTGCGGATTCGACACGGCTGCCCGATTGACGCCGCTTATCAACAATCGCAAAGTCGGCATCGAGGGTTTGGGCAACGACACCGGCTGCCTTGACGTTACCGGTGTCAGGGCTCACCACACAAATCGGATCTAGATCTGACCGCTGGGCCACGATATGTTTAAGGATTACAGGTGTTGCATTCAAATGGTCCACGGGGATGTCAAAAAAGCCTTGGATTTGTGCTGCATGCAAATCCATGGTCAGCACCCGGTCGGCACCGGCCGCCGTAATAAGATTCGCGACCAACTTGGCCGTGATCGGCGTACGTCCTTCGTACTTGCTATCTTGTCGGGCGTAACCGAAATATGGCACCACGGCAGTGATCCGACTGGCTGATGCACGCTTGAGGCAGTCAATATAAATCAGCAACTCCATCAAATGCATATCGACCGGGTCATATGTGCTTTGCACGATGAAGCAATCACGACCACGCACATCTTCTTCGATTTTGACCAGACTTTCGCCATCTGGAAATCGATCAGTGTGGCCTTGGCCCAGGGGGATCTCAAGATAGCGGCAGATCTGCTCGGTTAGATTCTGGCTGGCACCACCACAGAAGATCTTCAGATCGTCACGATCGGCACGGCTCATGCTCTTTGTCTCAACATATTTGGACTATCTGCCAAGCGATTCTGAAATATCTGTTCCACCCGGGCCAACTGTTGGGGCGTGTTGACGCTTAGCACGTCCTCGGGCGGGATTGAATCAAGCAGGCTGACCTGATGGCCATTGGTCCGTAACAAGCCCGGCACGTCAGTGAGCAGATACTCTCCGGATTCATTGTCATTGCCAACCTGTTTTAGTGTGTCAAACAAAAGGGCACGATTAAAACAGTAATAGCTTGGATTAATCTCCCGGATTTTCAACTGTTTGGCGTCGGCATCCTTGTCTTCCACGATGGCTTCAAATTGGCCTTGATCGTTACGGATTACGCGGCCCAGACCACTTGGATCATCCACAATAGCCGTGGCCAACGTTGCTGCCGCCTGAGTCTGGTGATGTTTTTCGATTAGTTTCACAAGTGTTGAAGCCCGGATTAACGGGCCATCGCCTGCAAGGACCAGGACATCACCGGGCAGGCTGTTTTCGAATACAGGTTCTGCCATGCGTACGGCATCACCGGTGCCTAGCGGTTGATGTTGTTCGACAAACTTGCAGCCATCCACTGCTGTCAATGCTTGTCGGACGTCATTGCCACGGTACCCCACCACAATGATACACCGTGAGGCCATCGCATCACGACAGGTCTGTACGATCCACCGAAGCATCGGCTGTCCCGCCACCGGGTGAAGCACCTTGGGTAAATCGCTATGCATCCGACTACCTCTACCTGCGGCAAGAATAATCGCATCGAGCGATCTTTGTGGAATGGACGATAGCGACTCAGGCTGTCGATATTGAGATTCGATGATTCAGTCCTTTGTTTATATTCTGAAAAGCTCTGGCGACTGTAATCCGCTCATCTCCGGGAAACACAGGTTCAACTGGCCCGCCAGGATTTGAACCTGGACTACCAGTACCAAAAACTGGGGTGCTACCGTTACACTACGGGCCATTACGACACGAGCAGGCCACCATCTCTTCCAAATGGCTTATGGCAGCAATTTGCGGCTTCTAAAGCAACAGAGCAGAAGGCCACTGGGAGGGGACACGGCATTCTGCTCAGAGCCCTTTTGGTCACTTGCCGATCCTGCTAGCTCGTACACCGGGAAGCGTTCAGAGTGTAGAGGCGAATCATCACCTGTCAAGAAAACGGGCTAGCGGCCAGCGTGTGCTTCAAGCAGGTTGCCGGGACTCTCGGATTGCCCGGTCCGGGCACTGAGAAGGCAGGTGAGGCAACAGGCTAATGCCATGGTTTTTTGCCGTGATTCCGCCGTAAAGTCATGGTCAACGCGACGATCGAGCAGCCGTTGCCAATGATCCGCAATCAGCACCGCACGATCCGGCGGACATGGGCTGGGTTCGAGGCTATCAATGAGTTTCCCTGATTTGTCATGTAACTGGTACCCCGTGTCGGTCACCAGTAACTGGCCATGGTCACTAACGAGATACATCTGGCGTTGGTCGGCAGCCTGAGTGTCACTTGCCTCGACCAATACTGAGCACCCGTTAATCCCAAGGCAGGGCCGACCGTGGGCCGCTAAGACTCCAGATGCTTGGCGTAGGCCATCTGGAATGCGTTTTATGCGTCCAACTAGAGAAGCATCAATGTTCTGCGGCATATCAGTGAACCGCAAGATGAGGTGCCAGATGTCAAACAGGCGAGTAAATAAGCTACCGTTTTGTGAAGCTCCAACAGTGCGAGCACTAATAAGTCTAACCTTGCCGAGTACCTCTTTGGGATCTACAGCGTCCGTCCAACCGATCGAGGCATCAAATGCAGGTGTAAGTAGAAAGCGCCCACGATCACCAGTCACTATTTGGTGGCGTGCAGTTATTTCTGTTCCGCTAATTTCAGTTGTAACTGGTTCAAGCCCCAGGATCGTTGTGCCATTGTCTAAAGCGGCGTTTATATCCTCGATGGTTACGCCATCCATTGAAATCAGAAGGAGAAAGGCCGTCGGGCGATCAATCACCATCTTTCGCATGTCGTCGTAGCGGTCGCTATCAAAGTCAGATGCAAAACTATCCAACTGTCCATACCGATGCCCTCCGACCGCGATAAGGCTGACTCGTAATCCCATCAGGTCGATCACCTGGCGGGCTAATGGGGCACGGTGTTGGTCGGTCCAGATAGCCACCTCGGGTATGTGTTGCAAAACGGTCATGAATTACTCTAGCTACTTGCGCTTCGATAAGCGGATATGGCAAGGCCAAAGATCCATCGGCTGATTGCCAAGCATGCCATGGTTGCAAATAGTCCAAATACAGCCAATTTCGATTCGGCCTCCCCAAGTCCCTTGGCCATTACCTGTGCCGGTACATTGATGGCAATCATGATTGGAATCATGAATGTGAAGATCAGTCGCAAGGGGTCTCCCAGCGGTCCGCGATAGATCTCCATGGGATACCGGGAGAATGTCGTAATGTAAAACCAGAAGTTGTAAAGTGACTGGTTTCGTCCCATCCACACACTTGTTGAAGCCAAGCAGATTACCAAGCTGTAAAGGATGCCCAGTCCGCAGGTGACGTAGACTACAAAGAGCGACATTTCAAGCCAACTGGGGACATGGGACAGGTGAATCAATGAGTAGATCATCAGGGCAATACCGCAGCCAATGTTTGCATAACCAGACCAGTTCACGCGTTGAAAGGAGATGAGAAACTGGGTGTCGATTGGTTTGACTAGGGCAAAATCAAGATTCCCCAAGCGAATGAGTTCGCTGAACTCTGCTGCGTTTGGTAGTACGAATGCCTGCATCAGGCCGTTGATGATCATGGTGGTCGCCAGGAAAATAAAGAACCTGTATTTTGTCCACCCGGTATCTTCACCAATTTCATTGGCGAATTGAAATATCAACAGATAAAAGGACACCATCATGGTCATCCAGAACATAGCGGTGATGACCTCGATCAGGAAGTTACCCCGGAAATTCATGTCGCGCACGAAACTATTACGAGCTAGAACAGCGAGCACGCGGGTATACGAGGGAGGGCTTTCACTCACATCATTGGCTCCTCAGCCGCCAAAGGCACTGTATCTTCTTACACCATAGTGCATTGCAATTCTGCAAAGGATGGCAAAGCATATCACCCATGCCAGTTGGATGGTCAATCCCCATGTCAGCATTTCTCCCTGTATCTTGCCCAGGAACACCTGAGTTGGGAAATAGGCCAGGTATTGCAGTGGAATGGCTTGTGCAATCGAAGCCCACGGTTCGGGGAGCATCGCCAAGGGGAACATATGTCCAGAAAGAAAGTAGTTAATCAGCATGTACACAAAAAGTAATGAGCTAACTTCAAGAAACCAAAATCCGATCAGCCCGATGAATGCCTCAAGAAAAAAACCCAAGAGGAAAGCAAGTACAAGCGAGGTGGCATAACCTGCTAGGGTAACGGTATCCGGCCATCCGGAGAAGAATCCTCGGCAAAGATAAAAGACCAATGCAAATGGCCCAATTGCAATCCCATAGTAAACGATCTTGTGAGCAACTCTTGTGATGAGGAGAAACCCAATGAGGTCTATTGGCTGGATAAGAAATTTCTTGATCTGGCCATCGCGGATTTGCTGTGCGATACCCTCGGAGAGATTGGGCATACTGGAAAATGCCCGACCTATGAGCACTAGAAGGTAGTACGCGACAATATCATTGTATTGGTACCCTGCCACATCATCACCTTTTAGGGCTTCAAAAATGGCTTGCCACAAAAGGACCTGCGTCACAATGGGAATAAACCGCATCAACGTGCCCAGCGCAAAGTCCGCCCGGTAGACCAACCGTTCTTCTAGGCTGATGCGAAAGATGGTCCACCATGTTTGTGGATTGACGCTAGTCACCGGCATTGCGGAGTACCTGCTGCTTGTTCAACTCTGCTTCATGCATGCCATTTACTGATGCAAATACTTCTGCGATGACTTCCTCGAGTGGAGGCTCTTCTACACTGACATCCACAAGATTATATTTGGACAGGATTTGGCCTAGCACGTTGGCGACGGAAGAGCGATCAACACGTAATTTGGCACGTGGTGATTGAACTTCAACAAGTTTACCGAAATTTTTCAAATCAACTGGAGCTTCATCACTAAACTGCAATGTCAGCAGTTTGTGTCCACCGAACTGATCGATAATGCCTGAAAGGGAGCCATCGTACATGATCCGACCTTCTGTGATGATTACCACGCGCCTGCAAAGCGCCACGACGTCCTTCATGTAGTGGCTTGTCAACATGATCGTGATGTTTCTCTGTTGCTGGTAATGTCGCAGGAACCCCTGGACATTGTGCTGGGCAACTACATCAAGACCAATCGTGGGTTCATCTAAGAAAAGGACTTTGGGTGAATGAAGCAGCGCTGCGACGAGTTCCATCTTCATTCGTTCGCCAAGTGATAATTCCCTTACAGGTTGGCCCAGCAAACCCTGCAGGTTTAACAATTCCACCAGTTCGTCAAGCGTTTTTTCAAATGCCGCCCTTTCGATCTGGTAGATTTGTTGATGAAGTCGAAAAGACTCTTGAGCTGGTAGATCCCACCACAACTGGTTCTTCTGTCCCATGACCAGGGCAAACTGGCGCCGATAGCCCGTTTGCCGCTGCCACGGTACATACCCCATGACGCTGGCGGTGCCTTCGGTGGGGTGAATCACTCCGGAAAGGAGTTTTAGCGTGGTGGTCTTTCCCGCGCCATTGGGGCCAAGAAAAGCAACAAATTCACCTTCATCAACCTGTAGATCGATCTGGCGAACTGCGTGCACAGATCGGTACTGGCGATGGAATAGGCCGCGAATAGAAGCGGCAATTCCCTCCCGTTTGTGATAAACGCTGTAGGTCTTGCTAAGTCCGTTGATCTCAATGATTGCCATGAATTACCTGGGTGTTGGTTTATCGCGTCAATTGTAACAAGATGATGTAAATGAGTTAGAAATCTTAGACTACTTGCGGGCACTGGTTTTTCCAAACACAGATTTTTCTTACAAGTACGTTTTTGCTGGATGGATATTGCAAACAGCAAGCGGGCTCAAGCAGAAAACAAAAACGTATACATGAAGACGGGAAAGAAATATAATCTCTTAAAACAAATCATATTCAAGGCGAGCAGTTAATAATCATTGCAAGTTGGTGTGTTGTGGAAAGGGGACCACAATGTTTGAAGTGTTGTACCGATTCATCCGGGCTGTGTGATGAAAATACGGACCTTTGTCTGGATCCGAACTTGGAGCGGGCGTGGTGATGACGATCTCGGGGGATGGTTCTGTTTGGCGTAACTAATGTAATGCTAGGTAAGGTTTGGGTAGAGGTGAGGTGGATGTTATTGATATGTGGCACGCTGCCATGGTTGGCTTGCCTAGGGCCGTCGGCGTCGCCCGATACAGATGAACCCGGCACACAATACGCTCAGGGCGGCAGGCTCTGGTACCATGGTGTTTTGGCTTGCAACTTGTCCCCAATGGCTGCCAATGATGCCCAAATCATCAATGCCCACCTTGCCGTCAAAATTAAAATCACCGTTCATCCATAACTGATCGAACATGTAGGCGTGTGTGCCCCAGATGGCCAGGTCAGTAATGTCAACCCTGCCATCAAGGTTGGCATCACCGGGTATGTTCATTCCAGGGAATTGGGAGTTGAAAAGGAGGTTACCCAAGTCATTGAACTGCAGCCCGATAAGACCGCTAGGTTCGTCGAAAGTGATCCAGTCATAGAAACCAGGTGCCATTTGAAGATCAAAAATATTGAGTGGTTCATCCACGAAAGCAGTAGGGAACAGCAGGTTCATTCCGAAAATGCCGTCGAGCGTAAACAATTCATTCGTAACTGGGTGTTCAATTGAAATATCGAGTACAAGCACCGGCACATCGGTGTATTGCAGGTGTCGCAGGTCATTGTCATTGGCTGCATCGCCTTCCATGGTTCGTACTAGCAATGAATCCAGAAATAGGCCACTCGCCTTGACCTGGCCGCCAACCCCTCCCAGCGTCAGTTGGAACTGGTTGGGGACGGTGGATCCATCCGCGATGTATTCAAGTATTGGGTTGCTACTGTTGGTGCCTGCTCCAGGGCGATACTGGACACCCAATTGTTGAATGAGGTGTTGAGCGAAAATCGTGGCGGCGCCACCGGTGTCGAATAGGATGCTGCTCGTGGTCTTTGACCCATTGAATTCAATGGTGACTCCGGGTACATCGCTCTGTTGACCGGATGGGGATAGCGGGTTTGGGCCAATAAAGGGGTTATGTGCAAGGGTTGGTGGTTGTGCGCCGGGACCGGTCGTATTCGTGAAGTCATCGAAGGACGCATAGCTTGTGCGGATGTGCAGGTTGGTGGGGGGGATACCTGGATTTGAATCAGCTGATGAAGGATTAAAAGGAGGTACATTGGCAGAATCGTATGCATAGGTTGAAATCGTTAATCCAGTGACTAGGTCTAGAAGATCCACGTCGTCGAGTACAACTGAATTGACACCACGAGAATCCATGACCACGGTTTTACCATGAAACAACGGCATCCCCAGTACATTGACCTGTGACATCTGGCTCAAAAGATCGTCGAAGATGCTGCCCGTGTTGCTGCTGGGCTGGCTGGTAATTGCTCGAAGTGGTGGATAAATGTGGTTGTAGTGGCTATTGAAGTAATCATTATTGACTGGGTCACTTGGGTTATTGGGGTTGGGTAGATTGTCGAGATTAAACGACGGAGTTTTTGGTCCAAGTTGCACGTACAAGGGTTCGGTAATCCCAAAATGTTCGCTACCCGCTACACCTGCGTCTACAAATCCCCAGCCCTGTTCCTTGGGGATATCAAAATCCTGGACAATCAGATCAGCCAGAAGCACGGAACTGGCACCGGTATCGAAAAAACCTTCAATGTTGTAGGTCGGGATCTCCTCAAGCGTAAAAAAGTCCAATGTCGTACCACTTAGTGGGACGGCATTGGGTCCGGGTCGAGCGATGATATTGATCCGTGGTTGATCGATTGCCCCATTCAACACGCCGGGAAAGGTGGTCGCATGGACGCTTGTGGCAAGCAGGAAAAGTGGCGTAACCATTGCCCATGCAATCTGTCGAAAATGAAGGCCTTTGGAGTAGCTTGGTTGAATACTCACTTGCATTCTTTTTGAATCCATCATGCTGGTGCCCGTGCGTCAATTCTATGACCTGTATTCTTGGCAGGTCAACACATACGATATAAGTCATGAAGAATCATTCAGAGGATTATTTATTGCTTGGTCTAGATGTGGGTGGCACCAAATGTGCAGCGATTGTCGGTACACCTGGCGGCGTGATCCTTGACCGAGTGCAGTGGCCAACAGATCCAAACCGCGGTCCCGATGCAATTATTGAAGAATTGATCGATCACGGCAGAACGCTTCAGTTGAAGTACCGTCACATCAACGCAGTCGGTGTGGCCATCGGCGGACCTCTCGATACCCGAACGGGGGTGATTTATGAACCACCGAATCTGCCGGGATGGGATGGTGTTCGGCTGCAAGAGCGTTTGGCCCAGGCACTTGGTCTTCCGGTACAGGTGGAACACGACGCGGCGGCTTGCGCCTTGGCAGAATATCGATGGGGTGCAGGGCGTAGTGCAACACGCTTGGTCTACCTGACCTGCGGTACGGGCTTTGGGGCAGGAATTGTCATCAATGGCAAGATCTATCGTGGCGCAAATGGACGGCCCAGTGACTTCGGTCACATCCGATATCGATCTGATGGCCCCGAAGCCTACGGTAAACCGGGCAGCCTGGAGGGTTATTGTGCTGCTTCAGCACTGGGCCGATTGGCCGCGTGGCGGTTTGCCGATCGATGGGGCCCGCCATCGTCACCTGATTCGGTCCAGGTTGCCCAGTGGGCTGCTCGTGGCGATCCCGATGCTGTCGAGGTGGTCCGGATCAATGCGCAGGCTGTTGGTGACGCATGTGCCATGCTCGGTGACCTGCTTTATCCAGACATTATTATTCTTGGCAGTCTTGCAAATTATCTGGGTGACTCCTGGTTGAAACTCGTTGTGGAGCAGTTTGAAAAAGAGGCCTATACCGATGTCGCCAAGATCTGCCGCGTGGTGCCGTCTAAACTGGGTGACAAATTGCAGGATAGTTCAGCCTTGGTTGCGGCGACTTCGGCAAAGGCAAAGTAGTAATCAATGATCGGCTTGCTATTAAGTATTCATACCGACCACAGGTTTCCCTGGATATTTCACGGTGGGTTCTATTCGGGTTGAGTTCCTCAAATAAACATGGCATTTCTTCTGCTCTCAATTATTGGCGCGGTCATCGCCTGTGTGGCCTACAAGGCGTCTAGTGAAAGTGACTGTCGTCGATTACAGCATTTGCTCGTTGAACGTTTTATTACCACGGTGGGCTTCATCTGCATTGGATTTGCATTAGGCGGCATGCAGGTCAATTTCGAGGTCGTTTGTCTGGGATTGGTGGCCGGACTCTGTCTTTTTGTGGCACGCGTGGCATTACTCAAGATGCTTGAGACGGGGCAGGCTCCAGTCATCTTCACGTTCTGGAATATGAGCCTGGTGATCCCCGTGTTGCTATCCATCTTTCTGTGGCATGAGAAGCCGGCAATGTGGCGGATCATTGGGTTGATCCTGATGCCGATGTGTTTTTTGTTGCTAGGTGAGCATGTCACCAGGAACAAGAATTGGCATCAAGAGCACCCATTGTGGAAGCGACTATTTCCCATTCTGCTCTGTGTATTGGGTGAAGGGGTCTTTTCGACCTGTTTCAAGATGGTTGATGTATATCACTTGGTAGAGTCGCGGAACCTGTTTCTTGTCCTATTCAATCTTTTCACATTAGTTGCACTTGTATTGACCACCTGTATTCAGGGTGAGGTGCCGCCACGCAGGTGGGAATATACCTACGGCGCATTATCCGGGTCGGGTTTCATCATTGCCGGAGCATTCGGAATCATTGCCGTGCTGCGGGTGCCGGGCACCGTGTTCTTTCCCGTCGTTGCTGCCGGTTCGCTTGTGATGACATTATTCGTTACGCATTTGATATGGCGACAGAAGATCTCGATGACACAGAAAATCGGCATCGGGCTTTCAATTGTCGAAATCGTTTTGATTTCGATGGTGTAGTTGTCAGTGACTGCGCCTGCGTTTTGTCAACAATGGCAGGCTCATGAGGAGCATGCCCAGGACGGCGGGTTCTGGAACCAGCGCGGCGAGGTCAGCAGTCGAAGTCACCTGTGCCGTACTCCAGTTGGCGCCTACGATACCCAGGTCCGCGACATCAACACTTCCATCATCGTTGAAATCACCATCGGCAAATGTTTTTCCAGACTGGCCAAAGTTTGCCCCGACGATTCCCAGATCCGCAACATCCACAGCGCCGTCACCATTTGCATCACCTGCGAGGATGGCGCCCAGCGTGTACTCGATCGTCAACTGGGGGCGGCTTTCGTGCATGGGATACTCATTTGACCAATATGCAGCACCCCAGTTGGGACCGTTGGGCTGGGGCAACATTGGGTTGTCCGGATCGTGGACAACGTTGATCAGCACGCCGTCACCAATCAGGTTCCGTACGATTGATGTCACGTTGATATCCTGTGCGCCGGCGACCTGATCCTGATAATAATCCACTGCCCGGCTCTCATCGTGATCAATACCATCGGCCGGGCCACAGTAATCGATGGCGCCGAATGCGTCGTTATCTAGCACATAGATGGCTCCCCAGTCAGCATCAGAAGTGGGATTGGGATCAAATTCATAGTCACTACCCTTGCAGCCTTGCGCCCAGTGCTCACCATTGCCCTCTATGATCATTCCATTCCCGGAAATCACACCTGGCGGTCTCCAAGTACGAAATCGGGCGGTTACTTCACCGTCACTGTAGTAACCATCAGATGTGCCGAAGGCGATGGGCTGTAGCAGCGGTGAAACGCGGATATTTCCGCTGTTGAGTACCGGGCCCTTGGCCGTGCCTGGGTTGTCTGCAACGTATGACGATGCAACCACCGCCCCCAGGTCTTCCTGGTGGTGCAATGTCAGCGTGGCGTTATCAATCCTGGCATCTGCGGGAATCTGTCCAGCTCCTGTACCAATGACATCACCAAAACGCAGGAATATTTTTCCGTAGCGGTAGGTTGGTCCGGGCCGGCCCATAAATCCCAGTTGATTCTGGAAGAAGTGTCCGGCTTCAAGGACAGGCGAACCGCCACCATTGGTTGACCAGTGTTCGTAGGCACCCAGATCGCCACCTAGAACACCATCATGACAATGTACATTGCACGAAGGGTCATCGTCATTAATGCGAAACCTGTCCATTTCGATGGCCACTCGAATTGCTGAATCTTGTCCGCCCTGATACCCGTTCACCCCGTGCTGGAACACGGAAATTTCGCCAAGGACCGGAACAGTTGTTGCAAGCAGCCATGCTGAAATAATACCGGCGAACCCTGTGTGAATCCTTGTCATCTGCCGTTCTCCTTGAGGCATGTTATTCCGATTATGGGGAAGGGGTGGGTATTGACGCTTTCATCCTCGTACCCCACACTTACTGACCTTTTGCTGGTCGCAGTGGGTATCTTGAAATGATTGGATTTTCTCCCGTTATTCTCTCAATTACCAAAAGGATTCATCCCTAAATACATAAAGCGCATGGAAATATGTCAAATCGACCTGTTAATTATAGCATATTAATGGGGCATTGTCGATAGATAGATGTTTATGAAACAGCTGACGGCAAACAATCTGATGGGCATTTGGTCCTTGGTGCCAACACCTTGGGATGATCACGGGGATTTGGATATACAAGTTCTTCGCCATGATGTCGCCTACCTTCTGGGTAGTGGAGTCGATGGTCTGTACACAACCGCATCGTCTGGCGAGTTCTTTGCATTGGATGATGCCGAATTTCGCCTGCTTGTTGAGGCCGTTCTGGATGAAGCTGGCAAGGTTGATGTGCCGGTACAAATTTGTTGTGCGGCAACGGATACCCGTGGCTTTCTTCACCGTGCTGAACTTGCAGTTTCATTGGGTGCTTCGGCCATACAGGTTATTTTGCCGTATTACATTCAACTTGAACTTGAGGAGGCATTCACATTCTTTGAAGATGTGGCCCGCGTTTGCGGCAACGTGCCTCTGGTTCATTACAACACGGGCCATGCAAAGAGGACATTCGAAGTCGCGGACTACTTGGCGTTGCAAGACCGGGTGCCTACTTTGATAGGAACCAAGCTGCCACGTGATGAGCCGCTTTGGTTTACAGAAATCTGTCGTTGTGTGTCGCAGATGAGCCATTTCTGCGCTGAATACGCGTTCGTCGCCAATTTCGTCGGCGGCGCCCGCGGTATGTATTCGTGGCTGGCGGTGACCAATCCCCGCTTGGCACTGGTTTGGTACTACACCTGTCGAAATGGTGATTTCACCGAGGCGATACGCATTCAAAAACTGGTCAACCGGTTTAAACTTGAGGTTAAGACCACTTGGCGGGGTCAGAGTGATGCCGCCGTCAATAAGACCGATGCCATGCTCAACCCCAACATGCGTTGTGGTTTGGGTGTACGAGCCCCATATTTGAGCAACAGTCAAGATGAACTCGACTCGGCCCGGAACTGGGCCGAACAGCATTTTCCTGAATTGCTGATTCTATAAATGAAGGTCGACCCACTCGCTGAATGAAAAATAACGCTATGATGGTGATTTGAACCTGCCGTTTATTCTTGCCCGCCACCGTCCTGGAAGTTGCGCCCCACCCCACCACTGAAACTCGGTCGGCTAAGGTAACCCGATCAGGGCCATTGGCCCGATATAGCCCAACACTCATGAACCACTCGAATCGGCGAAACATCGCGATCATCGCCCATGTGGACCACGGCAAAACCACGCTCGTGGACAAACTGCTGTATCAATCAGGCATGTTTCGTCATGAAGATCTGGACAAACGTGCGGGAGGCCAACTCGGCCTGATCATGGACTCCGATGACCTGGAGCGGGAGCGGGGCATTACCATTTTTAGCAAGAATTGTGCGATTACCTATGCCGACCCCGATGGGCAGACCTACAAGATCAATATCATTGATACGCCAGGGCACGCAGATTTTGGTGGTGAAGTTGAACGCGTACTCATGATGGCCGACGGCGCATTGTTGCTTGTCGATGCATTTGAAGGACCCATGCCTCAAACACGCTTCGTTTTGAATAAGGCACTGGAGCACGGGCTTCGGCCAATTCTGGTGGTCAACAAGGTTGACCGGGCGGATGCTCGTGCCCAAGAGGTTGTTAATGAGGTATTCGATCTGCTCGTGGAACTTGATGCCAACGATGAAGCATTAGATTTTCCGGTTATCTTCGCATCGGCGAAAGATGGTTGGGCAACGACTGACCTCGATCATCCATCAGGCGATCTGCGGCCGATGTTCGAAACCATTATCAAGCACGTTCCCCTGCCCCAGGGTGAGATTTCAGCACCGCTTCAAATGCTGGTTACCTCCCTTGAATACTCTGACTATACCGGCCGGATAGGTGTGGGACGGGTGATGCATGGACGAATGGCTGAAGGCCAGATAGTGGCTGTATATGACGGCGACGGGCAGAGGACGCAACAGCGGGTCTTACACCTGTACCAGTTTGAAGGGTTGGATCGTCAGCGCTGTTCCGTGGCTGAATCAGGTGATATTTGCGCAGTGGTTGGGATCGACCCTATTCATATCGGGGATACCATCGCGTGCAGCGATAAGGGTCAGCCCCTGCAAGCGATTATGGTGGAGGAGCCAACGATTGATCTGGCCATTCGTGTGAACGATGGACCATTCAGTGGTCGTGAGGGTCAGTATGTGACCAATCGTCAGATTGCCGCTCGACTCGATAAGGAGTTACAAAGCAACGTGGCTTTGCGGGTTGCACCAGGTTCCACCTCGGAGGAGTTTCGACTCTCCGGCCGCGGGATCATGCATCTGGGCATCCTGCTGGAAAACATGCGCCGTGAAGGTTACGAGCTATGTGCCGGTAAACCCAAGGTGATCTTTCAGAAAATTGATGGCAAACGCCAGGAGCCGATCGAAACTCTGGTGGTCGATTGTCCTGCCGATGCCCAGAGTGCCGTGATGGGACTGATTGGTGATCGTCGGGCGGAAATGATTTCGATGGAAACCCGATCAGGGTCAGACGGCTATGTACACATGGTGTTTACCGTTCCTGCCCGGGGTTTGATTGGATTACGAAGTCGAATGTTAACTGCCACCCAGGGTCGTGCGATCATGCACCACACGTTTCTAGAATATGGTGCGATGCGGGGCGATATTCCCCAACGCCATGTTGGCGTAATGGTTGCAACGGAAACCGGGCAGGTCACCGCCTACGCTCTGGATGGTCTTTACGATCGGGGTTTGTTCTTCGTCAAACCAGGCGACCAGGTCTATGAAGGGCAAGTTGTGGGTGAGCACTGCAAGGACAATGATATCACGGTGAATGCCACCCGAACCAAAAAGCACACCAACATCCGTGCTGCAGGAAAGGATGACACGGCTCAAGTACGGCCCGCACGGGAGATGTCACTGGAAGCATGTCTTGAATACATCCAGGATGATGAACTGGTGGAGATTACCCCAAAATCGATTCGTCTACGCAAGCGGGTACGCGAAGAAACCAATCGCCGTCGCCAAGCCCGGCGAGGGGCGTGATAGGCTTTATGGTTTTTTAGACTCAGTCCCCAAGCCGCAAGGTCCTACCCCATCGTTACATCGAGTTCAATATTTTTGATCGTAATGTCACCTAGGACCGCGTGATCTTTCAACAATATTACGGTTAATTTGTTGTCGCCCGCCCTCAGCCACTGAGGGTTGACATCAAATTCATAGCTTGCTCCGCAGTCGCCATACATTGACACGATGACCTTGTCGCCCGGGACTGGATTCCCGTTGATTTCCAACGCGACCACGAGTGGTTCATGCGGCCTGATCATAGAACTGGTTGGTTTTTCTTTTGTCTTCTGTTTACTGATCGCGGCGAATTTCATAGTGAACTTTGCGTTTTCTGAGGTTCCAGATTCAAACAACCGGAACCCAAAGTCACCCCTCGATCCGATCTCCGGTGGGATCTGTAACTGGTAGTTCTTGTCGAATCCAAACCACGGGCCATGCCACATGGGGTAGAAGAGGTACTGGCGATCTTGCCCGGCAATTTCATTGGGTTCACGCAGTTTCTGTAAGTGGGAAAAAACAGTTGGATATGAATCATCCGACCCGGGCTTTCCATCTCGCCAGTGATACTGAAAGTTGAAGATGTTCAGACCGTTGGCACCCTGCTGGTAGAAACTGTGTGCAAGTGCACGGTAATTATCGAGGCTCATCAATCCCCTGCTATAGTATTGAACCCCCCGATCAAAAACTGGCATGATGCTGGGGCAGAGCATGCAATCGCGACCACTGGTCACCGATCCAAAGTCCTCCATATACCTGGCTTGAAAATTACAATAGACCGCATCGGTTGGTGTCACCCGGTCAATCAACCCTTCCTCGATCCATGTTTTTACGTCCAGGCCAAAGGCGAGGCATTCCTTAAATTTGGTAGGAACCCGTACGCCAAGCGGTAGGCTGTGATCCCGTGCCGTTCCCCGTTGAACCAGAAGTTCTTTAATCTGCCGGATAAAATCTGTCATCTTGTCAACTGATGCGGGAGTGGCAGGAAACTGTTCAAAGACAGGCAGTGCCCGTAGCCAATCCAGTTCCAGGCCGTCAATGTCAAAACGTTCTACCATTTCAGTCATCAGGCTCAGCATCCACTCCTGCACACCTATTTGTTGATAATCAAACATCCCTTCACGCGACATTCCTCCACGCGGCAACTGCCATTCGGGATGGTTTTTCCAAGCTGGACTGATCCAATGTTGATCATTCATGCGAAAGCTGGCGAGAAACGCCATACCGTGTTGGTGGCAGCGGTCAATGTAAACATTCAGCGGTTCAATACCGCTGTTGATGAGCTGCAAGAACTTTTTGTGATGTGGCCTTGGATCGTAGTCAGTCAGAGAACTGTTCCAGTAGACACTGACGCCAGTCGAAAAGACATCCTTGGCATACGCATCGACACCTCCTGCGGCGAGATGGTCCACAAATCCCTGTAGATCCTGCGTGGTAACTTCGGGCGGAAAGATGGTGACCGCAATACTTGACGGGTCGTCAGCGTATGTCACGCGTCGTGACAGGGGCGGGCAGGTCGGTGTGGTCATGGGAGATGGTCCAAATAATGATTTTGCAATTCAAACATTAATAAATGATGGTTGGGTTCTTCACTGGGTATAGGTGAGCTTGGGATTGGTAATATAGGGGGTTTGTCGTTTGGGGTTGCCATCCAAAAGGCTTTATTTTAGACGAAATAGCTATTTTTAGGTTGTTTAGATGCTGGATTACCTGTACCTTAATAGGTTGCTGGCACGTAGGAAAAGCATGCCAATTGGAGGTAAGGTTAAGCACCACAAGTTAAATTCTTATTGATGAAACAAAATATTTGAGCGCGGAGGATGTTATGTCAATGTTTAGTAAGAGTAAGTTTAATCTTAGTCCTTATGCTCTGGCTTTTACCGCATTGTTGATTGGTACATCACCTGTATTTGCGGATTTTGTCGACAATTTTGCGAACGGATTGGGAAATAGATGGACGGTCCAGACCGGCAACCCAGAGGACGTGATTGAAAACCCAAATGGTGATCCGGTCATCGAGATCAAGAAGAATGACGTTTTTTACACCCAGCTCACTGCTGACAGCGTCGGTGTTGTGGGTGATTTCGATATTGCCGTCTCCCTTGCAGGTTCACAGCCGATGTTCGGCGGCGATGCCGTAGGCCTTGTTTACGGATACCAGGATCCTGACAACTACTATCGCACGATGATTTTTCCCGGTTACGCTTTCGGTGCCATACAAACGGTTAAAATCGTTGGCGGTCAAAGCCATGAGGTTTTCCCCGGTTCCGGTACAAACGGTAAGGCCCAGAACTGGACCAAGGGTGACGATAACACCTTGGTTAAACCGCTTGCTTTGCGTGTCAAGCGTGAAGGCAACACCTTTTCAACCTGGGTAGCCAGGAAAGGACCACTCCAGGGCAATGAAGGCTGGCGGGTTCGTCCCACAACTGGAAGCCACCAGGCAGTCTGGGATGATGATGAAGCCACCTTGCAGACAGGGCTCGTGGGTTTTGGTGAGTTTATTGACAGTGTCGGCATTGCTGTGCCGCACACGGTCGGAACCCGGTTTGCCGTGTTTGGTGAAGGTCCTGCCGGTGTCCAATCGGTACTCGAATCAGTTGACTACACGCTTGCTGAATCATTTATTCCCGAGCCAGCCACGGGCCTGCTATTGGGAATTGGTGCTATCGCCGTTCTCCGGCGCCGGTCATAAGCAGCAAGCTGCTGGATATTGTTCTATCCATCATCAGTCCACCACCGATGTAATCAAGGCTTCGGGATGTTGGTTCGCGTCTCGATATTGATTGCACAATGTCAATCAGGCTGGTCACCATTAATGACCAGGGCAATGTGGAACCATTAATTAATTGGTTATACTTTATTGCCATTGGGTGCAAATGATTTTATCAATGTCAGTTGTAGATGCCCGACAAGGCATTTACGCATGTTTCTTCGGATCCATGGTTGATTCGATAAGGGCCAGAAACCAGTAGTGGGATGTTAAAGGTCGATAATATCCTCGCCAGGTCTGATCGGCGGATTGATCTAGTACAATTGCTGGCGTGACTTGATGAGCATTGTCCCAGTCTGGCAACCACACATGAATCGTGCTTTATTTCTGCTGTCTACCTTGATCATTTCCGGTACGGCGGCGTGTTTTATTCTGCTCCAGGCACAGGATCAGATTCCTGTGGTCAAAGCGACAGCCAGGCAGGGTGAGTTAAGTGGCCGAATTGATTTCAATGCATTATTCGAATCAATCAAAACTGGGGAAATAGCGGATCTACACGCCAGCGCTACAGCGGCACCGACTCGCCTTGCAGGAACCGGTGGTGAACAGTTTGCCTCCAAGCTTGTAAAAGATGAACTGGCGGGGCTTGGCCTGGAAACCTTTGTCCAGTCCTATCCGGTTACTGTGCCCGTAACAAAATGGTGTCGGATCACTGATGAGAACGGCCATGTTCTGCCAGGTCTGACGATTTCACCTTTTTGGCCCAACCTTGTACGTACTTGCACGACGCCACCGGAGGGAATCATCGGTGAAGTGGTTGATGTCGGCAGGGGTTCTCTTCTTGACCTGGATGGTAAACATGTTGCGGGTAAGATTGCCCTGGTAACCATGACCGAGGGGATGGCATGGTTGGATGCGGCCAAACTTGGTGCGACAGCAATTTTGTTTGTTGCTTCGGATGATCCCAAGGTCTACAACGACAAAGCTCTTTTCTTTCCCGCCAATTTACCACGATTTCTTCTTACCGGTTCGGCGCAAAGAATTGTTGGCAAGACAGTGCGGCTGTCTGCACGCGTTGACTGGGAAGTTAGGGAAGCACGTAATGTTTTTGGGGTATTAAGCCCCCCGACACCAAGTGAAGAGGCATTGGTGGTTGTATCACACACGGATTCCTGGTCCTTGGTTCCTGACCACGCACCTGGATACCAGGATGCATGCACACTGACCAGCATGATCGGGATTGCCCGAGCACTCGCAGATCAACGTGCAGGTCTGTCACGGACCGTGATCTTCGCCTCGCTTTCCGGGCGTTACTGTGCGTCTGAAGGACTTCGCCGATTACTTGATGCAGTTGGTAGTCGATCACGATTCGAGCCCAATATTTTTCGCATACAACGTCGCCTTGCTGCCGCGCAACAGCAAAGACAACTGGTTGAGGATGCGATTATCGCATTTGACTCGGTTGACTATTGGTCACTTAAGGCGACAGATGAGGCGAGGCTGTGGCGCCAGTTCGGACAGTCTGTTCGTGAGGTGCTTGCATCAACTGTTGAGGGGCTTTTGAACCAACATGTCAACGGGGCCATTGATCGTGCTGCACATGCCCGGGTTCAGTGGTCAAAACATAAGCGGCCGGTTGAAGGGCCGCTCTATAATAAATTTCAGGATTCCATGCGACAGCTCAAGCGGGCACGAGCCGCTGCATCTGCTGATCTGGTTGGACTCAAAAAGCTGTTCGGTGATGTCCTTGATGCCGCCCAGACACGTGAGTTGTCACGTGATGCACTACAGAAATCACTTGATGACGCCCAAGCTGCATGCCGCTATGAACATGACAGTATTCGTGTGGCGAATACGCTCGGTAAGTGGAAGAATACGTATTACATATTTCCTTTGCATGATAGTTCCACCGGGCCACTGGGGGTGGCCAGTGACACTACCCTTGGGAAGAATTTAAGACCCACAATCAGTGCTATTACCGGCGCATGGTTGCGTCATCATCATTTTTCTGACGAAGATCCGCGTCTTCGTAAAAAGGAATTTGTACTTGATCAGGGTAGACGAGAAGGTGGCAGACAACCGACTTTGTTAAGGCTGCGTCGAAATCCTGGCCGTTATGTGGCGCCTGACTTGGCTGTTGGCAGCGGGGGGATTATGGCTCCC
>PBAS01000067.1 GCA_002716625.1 Phycisphaeraceae bacterium
GATGATTGCGATCCGCTTACCGGTGACAGCCTTGACCATCCTATGAGTTGGGGCGGAAAGTCTCAGCTTCCGGCTGAAATCGTGGGCGCCGCCTATTCCGAAGGGTATCCAGGTCGAGTTCTATCAATTCGATTCGACATCAACCAAGCCAAACTATTCTCTTTTTCATGCTGAAAAGGTCGCAAGTCATCTACCTTGGTGACCGGGCCGGGCGGAAACAGGCTTTGCCAATGCACGTGCCCAGCCAGCCGGTGGTCAAGCACACCAATCACAATTGGGATTATTGCAGCGAAGTGCATCCGGCTGGTCAGCAATAAGTTTCACAACCGCATCAATCACCATTTTGCCGTCCATCAATTGGAGGCGACACTCACCTAAAGTGCCGTGTGTGACATGACCGCCAGCGTGTAGTGGCAGTGCGACCACTTCAAATGCCGAATCACATGAAGGCGACTCATCAAGTTGATACTCGACCATACCTCCATTGGGTTTTCGTATCTTTACTGTCGGCATAGGATCATATACGCCGCGTTTGGGCATATGGGCATATTCTTCACCAATATGAATTGTTGAATTCGTTGACTGGGGCACGCCAAGCAATAGCACTTTGCCGCCACGTTGCGCCAGCAGATCAATTGGGCTCCCACGACCAAACGCACGACAGTTCAAATGACCATGGGTCAGATCCTGGGCATCAGGCCCGATCACTGCCACCGAATGCGTAGGATGTAAGCTGCGAACCGCATCATCACGATGTCGCCCACACTCAGGCACCGATCCGGTCCGGCAAGACGTTGCCTGAGGGTCATAATATGGCTCTGGCAAAGGTCTGGAATAATTGAACGTGGGCAACATGAGATTACCATGCGATCCAATACAGGAAAGGACCTGTTCGATCACATCGTTGGGATGGTGAACATGGGGCATAAGGGAACGAAATGATGTGTGGATAATCACATTATCGCTCGCTTTAAGCCCCATTACGCTGAGCGTATCAGACAGTTTATGTTTTCCCATTGACATGATCACCCAAGTACTACTAAATCCAATAAAGCCACCGCGGTCATTTCAAAACCGGCCATGATACCTGGTTACCCGATTTCCCAGAGATCAGGCCCGTTGCAATTCCAACCAGCTCCAATATATCAGGAACAGTCCATATCTTATGCAGATAGTAATCCAAGAATTCCAAAGGAGTTCTACCGCTGCGAAGAAGCATAACTGACTTATTTTACCTATTGATCATCCGTTTGTAGTTATTGGGCTACCAATAGCTTGATGGAACGATGGACATGGATTGACTAGTTACCCGAACTGGGTTTCTTTGATGCATTCGATGTGGTGAAAGCGTAAAAATCAAAATGCCTCAAATGTACAGGGACAGAGCCTGGCTATAACTGACCATGTATGCATTGTGCGACCTGAGCACCCAGAATGTAATATCCATCATCATCGAAATGGGCATCCGCCGGATGATTGCGTTGATGAGTCCTCAACTTCTGATCAGATAATTCATACAGATCATTTACCACGATGCAATTTTTTAGCATCACGCGTTTAGCAATTTCATTGTATTGAATGACGTCAATTTTTTGACGTCCTTTCGCAGATGAGTGTACCGGTACGCACGTTGATGTGGCCCAGATCAACTTTGCCATGGTTTGAGCCAACCGTGAGACCAGTTCCCGCAGGTTGGATTCATACTCCTGCGGCGAAACCGCGCAATGGTCATGATCTCGGTTCACGCCATCGACCTTGAAGGATCGGCTGATATCATGCAGGCCAAAATTAAAATGAATCACATCCCAAGGCTCATCTCCAAGCCACTGCGTCAGACCCGTCAGCCCTTGACGCGTACTGCGTGCATTGTCGTGGCACTGATGAACATTCGCCCATCCAGAAAGTGCCACGCGCGTGGGATAGGTATAACCTTTTGATATAGAGTCTCCTACCAGAAGAACACGCGGAAGACCAGGGTCATCATCGACGGATTCATATCCCTGTTCATAAATTCGATAATCTCTTGGGTTTGAATCACTTCCGTACATACCGGATTGAATTTGTGCACGTCATGCCAAAGTAATACATATGAACGATTTAAATAATTGTCGTCCGTTGAACATCATCACAACTTCAATCCAATACGATGGTATCGTTAAAACGCGGAACACTTGCCGACCAACCGAGTTGCTCAGTAATCATCGACTCGAATTTACAGGCCACTTTTTCCTCCCCATGAGTAAGAAACACATGACGTGGCGTTTTTTCCAGATGACCAAGCCACCGAAGCAGATCATCACGATCACCATGAGCACTGAACCCATGGATCTGTGCAATCTTGGCACGCACATCATGGGAACGACCATGAATCCTAACTGATGGCCGACCCTCGAGGATCAATCTGCCGAGCGTACCGGGCGACTGATAGCCAACAAAGACAATTGTTGAATCAGAACGCACAATGCAACGGCGTAAATGGTGCTTGATCCTCCCGCCTGTGCACATACCGGAACTGGCCATGATGACATTAGGACCTGTAGCCGCATTAATCGCCTTTGACTCATCCACACTTCGCACCAAATAAAGTCCCGGATAGCGCAAAGGCGGCTCTCCCGATTCAAACAGTTGATGGGTCTGTTCATCCAAATAACCGCGTGAATGGCGAAAAACATCGGTCACATCTACTGCCATCGGGCTGTCGAGGTAGATAGGTAGATCGGGGATCTGGTTTGTGTGAACCAACCGACCCAGGTGATACACCAGTTCCTGAGCACGCTCCACGGCAAATGTGGGGATCACCACACTACCACCACGCTGATACGTATCGTTGACAATATCTGCAATCTGGTCTTGGATGTCACCGCGATCTTTATGATTCCGGTCACCATAGGTGGATTCGAGTATGACGTAATCCGCATTCGGCATAAGCGTGGGATCGCGGATTAATGGCTTGTCCCATTGACCAATATCACCGGAAAAAAGGATCCGACGATCTCGGCCCTCTTCACTGATATTCAGTTCAAGAATTGAAGAGCCCAGAATGTGACCCGCATCGTGAAAGGTTACACTTACTTGATCATTAAGTGCCAACGGCTGTTCGTAGCCAACACCTTCTAAAAGCTGCGCAGCCTTCTCAGCATCCTCCGCGGTGTAGAGCGGCACGACAGGTCTCGGCCCTTTGCGTTTTTCCCTCTTGTGACGCTTTAACTTGTATTTTGCATCCTCTGTTTGAATCCTGCCTGAATCGATCATGATGATTTTGGCAAGATCAACCGAAGGTTCCGTGGTGTAGATAGGAGAGCTAAAACCAGCCTTCACCAGCCGGGGGATCAAGCCGCAATGATCCAAGTGAGCATGCGTAAGCAATAAATAGTCGATACGCTTCGGGTCGATGGGTGGCTGCTGCCAATTACGCTTTAGAAACGAGCGTTCCTGAAACAGACCACAATCGATCATGATGCGAAGCCCGCCAGCTTCCAGGAAGTACCGTGATCCCGTAACCTGGCGATTCGCCCCCAAGAACTTAAGTTGCACAATAAACCTTTCACGTGTTGTGAATATCAAGGCCCATAAAAACAAAAACGGGAGTGGATGGGAATCGAACCCACCTGAGTGCTGTCACCAACCCTCACAACGGGTTTGAAGCCCGTGGCCGCCACTAGGCGTGCTGACACTCCCTTATAAAACATCAACTGAACATGTGTTTGATCCATAATGGAAGGCAAACTTCACTCGTTACTTAATATATATCTTGCCCTGATCACCAGGTGTGGGTATTTGAATACCACATTTACACCTTCACTCTGTGGACACTGTATCCAAATCAACCAGAACCTCCGCCGCTTAGACGCCCTACCGTGTGCCCGTGCCACAATTCCACTTGCCCCAATCTAAATCCAACTACGCGACAGTTCACTTCGTAGCCCTTGTTCTGCCACAAGTAAACGCCCCCTGTCGCTCAAATAAGAAAACCCATGCCGGATTATACAACAGCCACAACGGTTGCCACGAGCATCTCGTCCTGATCTGGAAACACGGTGCGTAGATCAAGCCACACCGCGCCGTTTTGGACATGACAAATAATGGGAAATTGTCGCATCGAATCATTCTCCGCACTGCCCACCCGCAGCCGCCGTGCTAATTCGGCCTCACTGATTTCACGTGACCGTAGACACACCGAAACACTCTCGATCGCCTCCGCTGGCAGTGAGCCACCCCCCAGGTAAGCCATCGAAGAACGTATTGCAACATCGGCCAAACCATCGATTGATCCTAGCCGATCCACGATGCATCGAGCGCGCTCTTGAAGCCTCTCAACGCTCATCTGGACCATGGTTAATACCGGCAACTCATTGCTGGCCCGCACCGGATCGTGATGCAATCTCAACGTCGCCTCCAAAGCGGCAAGCGTCAACTTGTCAACCCGCACAGCGCGCATGAGTGGGTGATGTCGGATCTGGTTAATCCAGTGCCGGCGACCGACGATAATCCCGGATTGGGGGCCACCCAGTAATTTATCACCGCTAAACAACACGAGATCCGCGCCAGCTTGAATGGATTCCTGCGCGCTAGGTTCCTCGGCCAAAACCGAACACAGCTCACTGGATATCAGGCCCGAACCAATATCATGAATCACGGGCACCGCGTGTCTTTTACCAAGTTCAACAAGTTCCTGGATTGACACCGATTTACAGAATCCTTGCACGCGATAGTTAGAAGTATGGACGCTCAGCAAGGCCGCGGTGTCATAAGTGATTGCTTGCTCGTAATCGAGCAGATGTGTTCTATTGGTGGTTCCGACTTCATCAAGGACAGCGCTACTTGATTCCATGACCTGCGGTAATCGGTAGCTGCCACCAATTTCAATTAATTCTCCTCGCGATACCACCACCTTCCTAGGCCGATGGTGACCGACAACCACAGCGAACACGATGAGCATCGCCGCTGCGTTATTGTTGACCACAGCCGCTGCCTCAGCCCCCGTTAATTGGCACACGAGATCTTCAACCACCTCTACGCGTTGACCACGCTGCCCGGTCTTGAGATCAATCTCCACACTTGCGTAATTTCCAGCTGCTTCAACGAGCGCCTCTGTAGCCGATTTAGCCAATGGCGCACGGCCAAGGCCGGTATGCAGGATAATGCCTGTCGCATTGATCACGGCTCGAAGCTTACGAGCCGTTTGGATCTGCAGGGTTTTCGCCACATCGCGTGACAGTTCATCCATTGTCGTCTGTGCCGCCACCTTGGGATCATCCGCAAGTCGCAGGCGATGGCCATCCAGCACCTTGCGGGCGGCATTGGCAACCCACTCATGCGGCAAACGGCTGGACCATTCAACCAATACGGGCGATTCGAGTAGCTTATGCACCGATGGAATTGCGCGGTAAGCAATGGAGTCACTTCCTGGTTCTGGGTTTTGATGCAATGCTTTACCTCACAACTCTTTCAAGTTCCCTGGCGCGAACACCAAGTACCCGAATATCACCTTGACGGCATGTTATGCCTTGCCGATCGAGATATTCGCATAGTGGCACGGCGAATTTCCGGGACGTCGCAAGTAGCTGACGAATCTGGCTGATGGTCATACCACCGGATTGGATGATCGCCTTGCTAACACGGGCTCGTAATATCTTTTCCACCTCGGCGCAAAGATAAAGCGATCCACCCAGATGTTTGAGTTTATTCTGCGTAACGGCCAGGTCAATCATCTGGCGAACCAACGGTAAGGGCGTCTCGTGCTTTTGGGCAAGTTCCGCTGGAGCAGGCGGCTGGAAACCACCGGTCTGGTAGGCCTTAAGTACCGACTGGTATAGCAATTGTTCAATTTTATCCATTTGAGGCACATAATCCGGCAAAGCCACCGTGTCACCATCGAGTAAAACTTGGCCGTCATCAGCCAATTCCTGCAACAGCACGATAAATAATGCATCATCGCAATGACTGCGAATCTGTTCGGCCAATACCGCACGTGGCACACATGCCTGTAATGCATGGTCTACAAGATACCGTTTCACACTTTCGACAATCCGTTCGGATAGTTCCGTAATAGTCTTTTGATGTAGACGGTCGATCCGTTGCGGCCCGATCGGGAGATCGACCATGATACCCATCGATCTAAGCTGGCTCAGTATTGCAGCAACCTGGTCGATATCAATCTTCGCATCACGGCAAAGATCTAGGTCCGTCCAAGCAGACATGCCATAACTACGAATCGCTGCAACTGCTCGATCGCGTGATTTTTGCAGACCGAACAATTCGGCCTGCTGGATCTGGGCCAGGTTATTCCGAGCGATCCGTGCAGGTGTTGACTGCAATACAAGTCCACCACCTAGGGTGGAGACCGGTGAAACCTGACGAATGACAAAAGGCTGGCCGCAGGTCACGGTAATCGGATCAGCTAAATGTAATTGGACCGTTGCCGTTTCACCGGGCATCAGTTTGTTTACCGAAAACAGCGTAATCGTTGCAACCACCTGCCCCGTGCCTATATGTAACCGAACCTGGCTGCGATGTTTAACCGGCCATGGACTGCTGCGTGATACGGTGAGCGTGGCCGTTATAAGTCGCGTGGGTTTCAAGTATCCGATGGTGGCGAGTTCATTGCCGCGTTCGACCTGACGATGGTGTACGCCGCCAAGACCAATCGCCGCCCGTTGACCTTGTTGCACATATTCCATCACCTGATCATGAGATTGAAGACTGCGAACACGCAATCTTTGACCTGTCGGTAACAATTCCATCTCGTCGCCGATGCGAATCAAACCAGATGCAACGCTCCCGGTCACAACCGTACCCTGGCCCTTGACAACGAAACAGCGATCTACTGCCATTCGAGAAATCCCTGAGATGGATCCTGCCTCAATCTGATTACAGACTTTGAAAATCTGCGATCGCAGTTCGTCAATACCTGCCCCATCGGTTGCAGAAGTACGCACGATGGCAGCACCGTCGAGGAACGTACCCACGACAAGTTCATGAACCTCCTGTTCTACGAGTTCCAGAAGATCTTCCTCCACCAAATCACATTTTGTAATGACCACCACCCCGAACTGCAGATCCAGGAGCTTGAGGATTTCCAGGTGCTCGCGTGTCTGTGGCATCACCGAATCATCGGCGGCGACGACGAGCATAGCCAGATCATTGCCTGTGGCACCTGCAAGCATGTTGCGTACAAATCGTTCGTGGCCTGGAACATCCACGATTCCAAGTTCGTAATCCCCAAGCATCAACTTCGCAAAACCAATATCAATGGTCATGCCACGCCGCTGCTCTTCGGGAAGACGATCGGTGTCCACACCCGTCAACTTGGCAACGAGCGTAGTTTTACCATGGTCAATATGCCCCGCTGTACCGAGGATTAATTGCCGCTTGGGCACGGACATGGTTGTAGATCTCCCTAGATTGGCCTCTAGCCCTCAGCATTCAAATACGCCCCAACTTCGGTCCAGTAAACCGGTGATGTTGTGGTACCCGTAGCATACCAGATATAGTTATCGTTTAACGATGTTTATTTATGCAGGAATCGACGAGGCAGGGTACGGTCCAATGTTTGGACCGCTTGTGGTTGGCAGAAGCGTTTTTGCCGTGCATGGAGGACCTGAAACTGGATATGGCGACATCAGGACAGTATCAAATCATGCCGAAGGTGAACCACATTCAACAGGCAGTCCAACGCCGGACCTTTGGTTATTACTTTCATCCGCCGTGTGCCGAGATCGCAAATCAACTCGACGCGGCCGCATCGCAGTTAACGATTCCAAGAAACTGCACAGCCCGTCGGTAGGCATCAAGCACCTTGAACTTGGTGTTTTGACATTTGCCGCCCTGGCTGATCAGCAACCCACAACGGTCGGCAAGTGGCTTGATACACTTGGTGAGAAGTCACACCATGACCTTCAGAACATGCCATGGTACGCCCCCGATGGATCACGCCCATGGGAAACGTTGCCATCGATATTAACCGGAGGTGAAGTGGCAATTGCACGGTCGATGCTGGCCTCTGCGGCAAAGAGTGCCGGGGTTGAAGTGTTAGAACTGGGGGCATCGGTTGTCTTTGAAGACCGCTTCAATCGGATGGTTACCGCCACACGGTCAAAAGCCGCCACAAACTTCACTTTTGTCACGGATCATTTGCAAAAGATTTGGCGTCGTTATGCTGACAAACAACCAACCGTGATCGTGGACCGCCAATCGGGACGAACACACTACCGACCATTATTGTCGATGGGATTCCCGGATGCTGAACTTACCATCCTGCATGAACGTGATGATTCCAGTGCTTACTTGATTGAGTCTGGACGAAACGCCAAACGTGCGATGACCGTTCAATTTAAGGTTGAGGCCGAAGCCCATCATTTGCCGGTGGCACTGGCAAGCATGATCAGCAAATATACACGTGAGTTGTTAATGCACCGTTTTCAACAATGGTTCTCACAGCATGCACCAAGCGTTAAACCCACTGCGGGTTATGCCAAAGACGCAAACCGTTTCTGGAACCAAATCCAAACCACCCTGACCAGCATGTCAATTGAGCCACTGTCCCTGCGCCGCATGTCATGACATGGACCACACTACAACCATTCAACCTCGACCATCTGGTTTGATCGAGTCAAGATCAGCACGGATAATGGGACCAAGCATCCCGCCCACAGACGCCCCCTTCGTCTAGTGGCCCAGGACATTGGCTTCTCATGCCAAAAACAGGGGTTCGACTCCCCTAGGGGGTATTGCCACCGTTTCGAAGGTTTCGGAATCAGCCGGAACTTTCTAGCAATCCGTTGAGGTTTCAGTAGCTTGCACGTTTGCAACTTTTTCGTGTTTCGACCCGTTTCTGTTCATTTCGTGCAGCTTCTGAGACGCATTTTGCACCACCTGCTGGAAATGGTTCGCTAGGGCAGTCAGCACTCTGGTCGTATTGTTCGTACCCGTATTTGAGGAGTCAACCATGGGCGAAGGGCCTAATCCATTACAGTTTCATGTCGATCCCGCACTCTTTCCTAAGGCGTACGGCGTCTTGGCCAATGAACATTTAATGCATCCGATTGATCAAAGCGATTGGCCGGTGAAAATTGATCGGAGTCGGCAGCTGTTTATCGACGACTATCTGATCGCATCACTTACGAACATCACGCGTCAGGTGCACGAGGCCCAAAAACATCCGGCAAATCCGCTCATGGAGCCTGACCGGCCGTGGGAAGGGAAAGGTTGCGTGTTTCAACACGTGCATTGGGATGACGAAAGTAATCGTTTTCGAATGTGGTACGGCGGCAGCACAAGCTTCCATTTGCCTTCCGGCATCCGTATCCGTCAGCCCACTTGCTACGCAGAGTCTGATGATGGCTTGACCTGGGTCAAACCGAATCTTGGACTCTGTGAGTACGATGGGTCGAAGGCTAATAATATCGTGATCCTCACCGGTGGTCTGTTCGCTATTTTTGACGAACCCGATGCGCCCGACCCGAGCCGCCGCTTCAAAGCGCTCGTCTGGCACGACTGGCGCGATTCGAAGCCCGTACCACCCGAAGGGTACTACCTTTTCAGTTCGCCCGACGGCATCCACTGGAAGCAAGATCGGACCGACCCGGTGATCTGGAGCCAGAATCGTCAGCAGCCGGGGGTTGGCGATACGAGCACCGCCCGGTGGGATGCGCGGCTGGGTAAGTACATCTGCGACGCCAAGATCCTGTTCCGAAATCCCACCATGCGCAGTCGGGGCATGATAGAGAGCGATGACCTGATTCATTGGTCGCGGCCGCGTATGACCTTTTACCCCGATGCGCTGGATGCCGCCGATACCCAGATCTACGGCCACCTCGGCTTTGTCTACGAAAGTATGTGGGTGGGGCTTTTGCGTGCAATGCACACCGAGCAAGTCCCCAACAGCGACAAGCAAACAACGATTGAACTAACCGCAAGCCGTGATGGCCGGCATTGGAGCCGCGTGGGCCGTCGCGAAGAGTTCATCGCACTGGGCGAACCCGGCTCTTGGGATCCACATTATCATGATCCACACACACCGCCGGTTCTAGTCGGTGATGAGCTTTGGTTTTATTACCGTAGCATGCCGTTGCCCGCTCCGAGGAGCGATCCCCAAAATGCCAAGACACGGATCAGCCGGATCGGGCTGGCGACCTTGCGCCGCGACGGATTCGTTTCGCTCAATGGAACCGATGACCCAGGTCTCGTTGTGACAAGACCGCTTACGTTCGATGGTTGCCGGCTTTTCGTTAATGCGCAAGTGGGTGACGGCGGTTACATTAAGGCTGAAATTAGAAATACGGCCGGCGAGGCGGTGAAGCCGTACGTGATGTCGGAGTGCCAGCCGCTGACCACAGATGTGCTGAATGGTCAGGTGGTCTGGGCTGGCCAAACCGCCGTCCAGCGCTCGGCGGACCAGAGCATGAGGATCGCGTTTGAAGTCAAAAACGCTCGTCTGTATTCATTCTGGCTGGAGTAGTCGACCGTGATTGCATGGCGGTGATCATGTGCTCAAATACGCCCGACGAATTCGGTTCCTTTGCAGCGACATGTATGAAAAAGCTTTCTGGCAGGTTGGTTTATGCATTATCCCAACGTCCCAGAGCGTATCGTCATCAACATGAGCACGATCAGACCGATCGAACTGGGCTCGGGAGGGTTTGGGCCACATGGTTGCGGTTGCGGTGAGGAAGCCGATTAAAGGGCGTAATGTCCAAGTTGCCCAAACTGCCAGTTTAGTCTCTCTTGTTGAACGAAGGCACCGACATAAACCCAATCTTGGTGCAAAACATACCTATTTAACCTTACAAATCTAAGCTTCAAATAATTCCGCCAACATTGATTTCGCGCAAATTTTTATTTAATAAAATGTTATAAGAAATTACTTATTTGCGCAGAAGCATGGCACGGCAGTTGCCTAATTCCCCTTCGGCGATCAAACAATAAAGGAGACGGACCATGAGGAAAAATCAAAGATATTTCATACGACTTGCTGTCCTAACGACCACATTGATCATGTCACCGCACAGTGTTGGCGAGATTATCTTCCAAGAGGATTTTTCCGGCCATCGCGTGAATTTTAGCATTAACTCTGCCAATGGCTGGTCTCAGCTCTGGAGTTCTGAACAGGCCAAAATTGCTTCTGGCGACCCTGACTTCAATGGCAATTACGTTAATGGAACCGATCGCTATGGCATTTCGGGCGATGCCTCGCACTATAACGAAGCGGGGATCGGTAGCGCGGGTATGGACCCTGATCTTGAATATCATTTTTCGTTCAGGTGGAAAATGGGGCCCAACACCGACGGTGGTGGGCTCGGCTTTCACAACAGCGGATCGGAAACTAGTGGCAAACCCGCCATCTATGCTTTCGAATCCCACCATGATGGCAAACGGATGCTTTTTGAGGGTGGCGATGACGAGCAGGTGGGCTTTACGCAGCCGGAACCAGGAGCCATTATAGATGTGGAACTGGTCATCAACTCGACCGACAACTATGCGATCGTGGACGGTGTAGAAGGCCTCCACAAAGGCACTCCTCAAGGGCTGATGGAAAGCCTCGACGGCATTTTCTATTGGCACCCGGCAAAGCTTGATAATCGTGATGGCGGCATGGTTGACGACATCGTCGTATCCATTATTGACATGAACCCTTCCATCCCTGGAGATGCCAACGATGACGGCGTGGTGGACGTGGCAGACTTGGGAATCGTTGGTGCTAACTTCAATCAGATAGACACCATTTTCAACCAAGGTAACTTCAACGATGATGACATCACGGACGTGGCTGATCTTGGCATCTTGGGTGCCAACTGGACCGCATCACAAGCAACAGGCAACGCGTCAGCCTTGGTTCCTGAACCGACAACACTATCCCTCCTCATGATGAGCGTGCTAGTGGCCGTGCGTAGACGGTAAGCTTGAGCCGTTTCCGTTTGATGGCAACAATTCAGACATCCCAGTGCGATAGCCAGGTCAGTAACGGTCGCTGGTCCAGGTACAGGCTGTAATAGCCCTTAATAAGCCAATTGAAGTCTTCAATGACTTTTTATTTCCTGATATAATGGCGATATCTTGAAGATCTGTTCTTTACGTTCGTCTGTCTAATGCAGTCAAATAGGAACTCGCCATTTATTGGTTGACACTATGCGGACAAACCCACCTCTTGTCCGATTACTTATTGCCCTAACGGTCTGCACTCCCGCGGTGATCAGTCAAGCTACTGCAATCCAGAAGCTGCCCCGGATCACCCATTTCAAGGTGCAGTACACCAAGTACAGCTTCAAGGTAATCGTCCAGTCGGTGGATGGCGATCCCGAGATTGGCGGCTGTCAGATCCGAGTCACGTGCGCAACCCGCGCAGCACCGCCTGGCTTTTACGTAAAACCGAACGGCTATTACGCGTATCCACAGAAGTCCGATCGACCCGGTGGTGATATTGATAATGGGTCATACGATCAGGATAAACAGATCGGCATTTACGCGAGGACTATCTCGACCCGTAATTGGCCTCCTGGTGTTTACCGGGTGGCGGCAGGCCCGACGAACGACCCACCTTCGAAGTGGAACGTGAACGACGACCGAAAATTCAGGTTTGAAATTGATTCAGAGGGAAAAATCGTTGGTAAGCGTGACCTTGAAAGTGAGAATGTGGCGGGCACACACGTTGTCATTTATAAGAAGAAAGGTGTTTATGCATGTTTTGCATCGCTTCTGAAGTTGGAATCTAGGGACACGCTCTACACCGACTTTGCCACTAGAACCTACCGATCACACAGCGATAACACTGGTGGTTCGGTGCGCATGGTTTCCCATGATGGAGGATTAACCTGGCAAGATCTGCCAATGTCCGCCCCACAGTTCAACACCTTCAATGCGGCTAATCGACCGATTCTTAAAACCCCCAACGGCACATTGGTGAAGGTGAGTGCCGAAGGCGACGGCTGGGAGCAGGCGACTTCAAACGACAACGGGGTAACGTGGAACGTCACGAAACACCCGCTTGCGGAAGGCTTGGAGCGGCTGACAGGACAATGCCGCCACGGGTATATTCTGACCTCCAGTGGTGTCCGATTGCATGTCATGGCGGGGAAGCGTAAAGGCAGTGACCTCCGTGAACTTTTCTTCTTGCGTTCTGTCGATGATGGTCAGACCTGGCAATTCAGCTCGATGTTTAATGCCAAACCCAAGCATATAGGTTTCAATGAAACCGCCTTGGTCGAGGCAGCCGATGGTTCGATTGTGGCGATCGCACGGGCTGAACCGGAGGACCATTCAGTACGCACACGCGAGGAACTGGCGACATCGGCCTTGACCGCCTACCTCTACCAGAGTGTTTCGGCCGATGAGGGACTCTCCTGGACTAAGCCCAAAAGGACACCAATCCTCGGCTTCCCGGCCCACTTGGTCCAGCTTACCGATGGGCGGCTCTTGTGTACTTACGGCTATCGCGAAGCGGCCATGGGTATCCGCGCTTGTGTAAGCCATGACAATGGAAAGACCTGGGACGTCGACAACACTTACACCTTGCGGGCCGATGGCCAAGGAAAGGGAGGGGACCTGGGATACCCAGTCTCGACCCCATTATCCGATGGTTCGATCTTCACCATCTACTATTTCAATGACGACGACAATATCACCCACATCGCGGGAACCAAATGGCGCCTGAAAGACTCTCGCACCGGGGCGTCGAAATCTAAAGACTGAATGCCACGGACTGTATGCCGGGTTGCCTCATGATTCGCGTTATCTAACCGTTCGCAAGAATCATGGGTACTGACACTGGCAGTAAATGCTGAAATCTTTACTTGTTTTCTAGTCACCAGACCCTCAATCACCGTATGGCGTCTATAATTGCACTGGTTGGATCTTGGTTACCCCACCAGCAGGCAACGCTCTGCTTGACTGCCAAGTAAACTGTTCAGACATCTCGATATCTCAAAAGGAGAGGTGGCCATGAAAAAGACCGTTATTACAGGCTTCTGCCTACTACTCACAATCCCAACTCCCAAGCAAGCATGGGCAATCTTCACACTGGGTGAAGACTCTTTAACGATCAGCCAACTGGACGTCACGTTCCCGAACGCCACACAGAGATACTCACCGTATGGCCTTCTTTCTGCTGATATCGGGAAGGTGCTTAGCGCCAGCAACCAGGACTTGACTAATGGCTACCTCAATGTGATGAATCCGACTGCTCGGACGGATATGTGGGTCGTGAAAAATATGCCGATCGATATGGCGTCGGGGTATGCCGGGATAAGCACCATGTTTGACCTAGGCAATGATCCTGGACAAGAAGTATCCGACCTTTCGCTTATTGCCACCCTTGCAGAGCAGCCCATGTTTGATCCCCTGCACTACGACTACTACTACCCCACCACTTTTCAAGTGGAACGCGTGGAAAACAACGCTCAAGGGGTTGGTGGTCCAGATGAATATTCACCGACACGTGTGGATCCACCCGGATCGCGTATTGACACCAGCATGATCAACTTCAATCCCCTGCTAACGACACGCACCATCTGGCAATCTGGCCACCCAAATATAGAACAGGCGGTCAACCAATGCATGCCTGCTGCCGTGGCCAATAGCCTTCAATGGCTGGAAGACCAGTTTGATATCAAGGTACCGCATGACCATGTTGCCGGGGAACGGGATGACTCGCTTGTGGGACAACTTGATAAGGCCATGGAACGGCCGGCTGGTCAACCCACCGCGTCGGCCAAAAAATATATCAAGGGCAAACTTGACTATATTGACGATAACGCATTGGAAGACGACCTGAACATTAAGCATAAGGAACGCAAGGGCATCAACTGGCTGAGCACAAGCGAAAAGTCGTCGGACGGCAATGCCAAGTCCAAGGAAGACAATTCAAAACGCACACTGATTGACTGGATCCTTGATGAACTGGCCGATGATGAGGATGTGGAAGTCAGAATCGGCTGGGATGGTGGCGGTGGCCACATGGTGGAATTGATTGGCGGGGGAACAGTATTGGGCGTGCCCTGGCTCGCCTGGGTACATGATGCAGCCCAAGGTAAGACCGGGGGATTGACTTTCAAGGAAGGGGGGATCGGCTACTCCCCAATTGTCGACAATAAGATCGTCGCGTACATCGGCGGAAAATCCCTGTCTGGAACGATTGATTTCGCAACCTCTGAAAGTGTGGTGGACAACTCCACCGAGGCGCCCGGTGATGCCAATAGCGACGGGCAGGTGGACGTGGCGGATCTTGGGATTTTAGGGGCAAATTTCAATCAGTCCGGCATGACCTTGGATGATGGCGATTTCAATGGCGATGGCATTGTGGATGTATCTGACCTTGGCATCCTCGGTGCTAACTGGACCGCGTCACGATCAACTGGCGACGCATCTTTGGTTCCTGAACCAACCACGCTATCCCTTTTTGTAATGGGCGTTTTACTGGCCAGGCGGCGGTCAATCCATTGCATGCGATAAGCCATCGCCACGGCAATTGTCCCCCGCTGCGCCCTATTGCCTTTAAAATAAATCTACCGTAAAGCTCCGAGTGTACTGTGATGCATGCGGTCAATGCGGCTTTGCTATTCCGTTTCCCCTATCACATTGGCTTGGTCATAATATGACAGCAAATCATGCGTATCGTAAAAACACGGGAATCACCAGATGAATATCAACTGTCATGTAAGACCGCCTGCCGTTGTAGCCAGTGTATGCCTTATTTCCACACTCCTCTTGTGTTCTATCTGCTTGGCGAATACCGACTCTCAAACGCATCCACACCGTGGACATCGATGGGTGCGCAGCCACCCGTACACGATCATGGGGCTGGTACGTGGCCACCCGAACCCGTTTGATATTGAAAAATACCGGGCTGCGGGCTTCAATGCCCTGCTTCCATGGGAGTCGAGCTCTTTTGACCAGATCCTGCCCATGGCTGCACAAGCCGGGGTACCGTTTCACGTGCATCTAGAAAAATGGGGCGAGGCGGTAGACAAAAGATGGGGACAGACAGTAGGAGCAGAATCGGAAAACAATTTACGTGAGGCATTGAAGGATTTCGAGAGCCAGGAGAAACGTGCGATCATCGAAAAGATCATTGCGCACTCTGGCTGCGTCGGATTCATGGTGAATGATGAGGTCTCCCATCCCCAGCGCCTGCGCTATACCCGGCATATGCTCAAGTGGCTGCGCAAGCTACATCCCGACGCAATCGCCTACAGCAACATGCACCCTGCTGGCCACGATAATGACTTAGCCTACGGTAGTGTTGATCGTTATTTTGACGAGTTCGCCGCAATGGTCGAACCCGATATTCTGATGACCGATGTGTATCCACTTGGTCCCCCGGAGGGCACATCTAGTAACTACTTCCAACTGATCGCAGCAGTGCGGACGGCAGCGCTGAACCACGGCATGCCCTACTGGATGTTCATCCAGTCATTTCAATCAGAGGGTAACTGGATCCGGCGGCTACCCAGTGAATCCGATCTGCGTTTCCAGATGTTCGTGCCACTGACCCACGGCTATACCGGCATCGGCTACTTCACCTATGACATTGCGTTCAAATGTGGCTTGATTGATGAATCAGGGGAACCGAACCGGCTCTACCACGCGGCCGCAAAAGCGAACCCGGAGGTGGAAAATGTAGGCGCCGCCATGCGTTTTTTAACCAGTATCGACGTACGGTACGTACCAGGCCATCACGCTGATGGAAATTTGAAGGTACCCAACAAACTCCCCCGTGACACGACCGCATGGACACGTGGCGCTGGCGGTGATAATCGGATCACATCCGTCGCCATTGATGGAGCCGGTCATGGGAAGGATGTATTGCTTGGTTTTTTTCATGATGATGATAATGAACAGTACTTCATGGTGACCAACCTCTGGCATGGCGCCAACGCCTCGTCTGATGACCGAGCACTGACCGTCTCGGTAAAGTTCGCGCCTCACATCAGAAAACTGTACCGGCTGGATCGTATCAGCGGGGACACTATCCGGGTGAATCTTAACCGCGGCATCCTGCGTACAAGCCTACCCGGGGGAACTGGTGATCTCTACAAGTACACAGCCACCCCCTTCCCGGGCATGAATTAGGAAGTTACCCGAGAAGTTCATGGCATATTCCACTTGCCATCTCGGGCCACTATTTGCCGAGCGATCAGCTGTCCTCTTTATGGCTGTTTGCCTGATTTTATTTCTCGGTCGACTTTTTACCGAGCCAGAAGAGCAATTTAATTTCAAGCCGGTGCCCAAGCCCCCCATCATATAGTCACCTGCCAGTAGATTGGAGGATTTCAGAACCTGGACATCGGCAAAAGGCACGAAGGCTAGAGGAAAATTCAAAAAATTTTGGGATGGAAAAATATTTTTGCTTTTACCTGGCAAAAGCCGTCGCAAAACGATACCGAGTCCATTCAGTCAAGATGATATCCGATTTTAAAAATCGGACGGTGTCCAGAAAAACAGCTGGGTGGATAGTTTGCCGCTAGATGATTTCCCTGATCGGCTTATGGTTACCAATCAGGTGCTGCGGACGGCCCGATAGATCGTTTAAAACCAATCGGTCAGCACTGATACCCATATTATGGTAAAGCGTTGCAAAGACCTCTTGGAAATGAACGGGCCGACTCTTAACCTCGGCTGCGTGACCATCCGTTTCACCAATCACTTGGCCTGTCCGCATGCCGCCACCTGCTAGAAGTGCACAGGACACTGCAGGCCAATGATCACGGCCACCAATCTTATTGATCTTGGGCGTTCGGCCAAATTCTCCCCACACCACGACCGTCACGTCCTGATCCAAGCCTCGATCATGTAGATCTTGCACCAAGCCACTGACCCCCTGGTCCAACTTGGGAAATTCACGCCGGGCACGCCGCATTGCATTGTCATGATAATCCCAGCCGCCAAACCCAAGTGTCACGCACCGTGCACCTGCTTCAACCAAACGACGCGCGAGAACAAATTGATCCATATGCATCGGACTGGCATCATCAATCTGCTTGGCGCGACCACGACCATATCGGTCACGCAAGGCCGGGTCTTCCTTCTCCAAATCAAATGCTTCAGCCAATTTACTTGATGTAAGAATGTTGAACGCCTGCTGGTGACTTTCATCATATTGGCCCATCACACCGCTGGCATCCATCTCACGACGGAACTGATCAAAACTTGCCAATAAAGACTGGCGATCACGCAGGCGATTAAGCGATACGCCCTTTAGTACCATATTGTTCTTGGTTTGCTCGTCCGCAACTCGCAGCGGGGCATGAGCAGTCCCGGCAAAACCAGGGTCACGACCCTTGTAATATCCACCGTGAAGGGTCTTGGCCGTCAGGTCAAGTGACGTCGGCAAGACCGGATCAACCGGGCCCTCGAGTCTAGATAATACAGAACCGATATACGGCCAACCGCCTTCAGGCGGATCCCTGTGGCTGTTTCCCGTCATGCACTGATACCCGGTATGACCTGCCGAGGACCCCACGATGGTGCGTATGGGAATGACCTTATCCATCATCCTGGCCAAACGCGGGAACGTTTCGCAGATCTCAATCCCAGGAATATTCGTCTTAATTGGGTTCAGCTCACCGCGAATTTCCGATGGAGCATTCGGCTTGGGATCAAACATCTCCTGATGAGATGGCCCACCGGGAAGATAGATCATAATGATTGCTTTGTGGGACAGTGTCACCCCCGACTGTGGTTGGCCCAAAAGCAGTTGCGGCATCGAAAGACCGCCTAAGGCCAAACCGCCAATCTTGAGAAAGTTGCGACGGTTTAATCCATCGCAGAAAAGATCTGAGGGTCCAAGGCTACTACCAGGTAGTGTCAGCATGGTTCTGCCTCACGTTCTCGTATTAATATGCAATCACCCAACACTCATTATACGTATTTGAGGCCTACATTTACAACTATAATCAATCTACACCAATCCCGCTACGGGGCCAAAACTCCAGCCAGCAGGTATTTCACCTAGGCAAACAGGCTGTCGTCTGGCGGACTGCGATTTCCCGCCGGCCATAAATAAGCTATTTAAAAACACTTACAGGTCCTCCAAGTCGGACAGGGAATGCCTGTAATATACCAATCTATGACGCACCGAGCACCTGATCAATCCTTGCAGCTGCTCGCTCAGCAGTCCGATACTTACCTGCTTCATTTAGTTTCTCGACATAAATCATGCCAATTTGGTACCAATTGCTTTGCTTACGAAACTCAGAAAAAGCGTCTTTGGGTTTATCGACCAATCCCCATGCCGAGCGATAAAGTGCAATGACACGATCTGCCATGCCTAATGCGACAAGAATTCGCTCTGAATTCTGCAGTGCATTAATCACGAATGGTCCCGCATTAGCGTAACGTTGAACCACCCGACGATAACATTCGCCAGCTTTCTTCAATCTGCCAGCGGCTTCCCAGGCTTCGCCTTGCGCCATCAGAACGGACGCCGACAGATCCGACCGATGTTGGAATATTTTAAATGCGTTGCTCCAGGTTGAAATCTGTTCATCAACATCACGAATGGTTCCAATCAAAGGTCGTAATACATCAAACGCGAAATCGGGATACTTACGGCCACAAAACTTCAGCAGCAACCCTGACCAGCGTATTTTCTGATCTAAAGAAAGTTGTTCCGCTTCAGCCATCTCCGCAATAACCTGCCAACCGGGTGCAAAACCAACACATCGCCGCAAACCTACTTCCAGCAGTTTAAGACACTGATCACTATCCACTGTTCGAGATTGGTCCATTATCCGGGATACATCTTGACCAAACGGATCACTGGATAGCAACCTGTCATCTTGCAAAAGCACCGCCAGCCGGCGGGCCGCATCCGTCATTGCCACGGCGGCATGACGGTCACTGACTGAACTGGGCACCAACTCTGCACGCAATGCCACGGTGCTATCATCGATGGGCTGGCGAGTCTGTGGGTTTTCTGTAATACCTTGTACGCCCCGATAGGCGTTGTAACGCCCCACGTCAAAATTCCAGAACCCCTGTTTATTCCTAGCCACAAAAAACCCAACCCAGGCATGACTTAACTGTCCACTGCGACCGTAGGTATAGGCAGCAGGCACACCAATTGCTTTTCCCACACTCGCTGCAAAATAAGCCTGATCCGCACACACCCCGCCATACTTCAAAATATTGGACAGGTTGAAACCTTCAATGGTTACGCGTTTGGCTGAACCATAACGAAAATGGTTCCTATCATACTTGATCTCAAAGAAGCGGTCACCAATATTTCCATCACCCTCGTATCTCTGTAGCGCCCATTGCATCTGACCAATCGTAGCCGTCGAATCAACCACAAATACCAGAAGCTCAGGTGGCATATTGACCACCCCGTAATACATCTTTTTTCGATAGCGAACGAAATAATCGAACAGTTCAACGGGATCAGCAGCCAGCACTTGGTTCTCATTAACCCGGCGAACCAGACTCTGATCATGTACACAGCAAATAGCTGTGACGAGATTGGCATATTGATCCAGTTTGTCGCCCCGTTCAATTCGCAAGCGGTCTACAAGTCGATAGATTTCAGCAGGCGATTCAAATGGGTGGACAAAAAACGCCAGGGTACGGGCAAGTTTCTGGTTTCTCCGCAGGTAACGCAGCATTGCGGTCGTATCACTAAACCGGGCCAGCCGTAGTTGACGGAGTAGCCTCCGGGCATACGCAACTTTAACAAATGAGCGAGTATCCTTGGCTGGTGCCCAAGCCAGAACCTTGTCAAAAAGTACTGAAGCGGCATGAGAAGCCTTTGTGTAATCGTTGTCCGATTCTGCTTGGTCAAGAATAACCTTAATGCGTTCGTCGATAACCGCATGAATAGGTCGTCCTTCTCCCATATCTTTAGCTTGGGAAGCTTTGCGATCAGACGACAAAGCGGCGCTGACAATTGAAGGACCCAAGACAATCACCGCCAACGCAACTGCAGACACATACGATTGACACAACCGTCCCATCATTGCCACCAGTAAAGGGGGGGGGTGCCCCCATGCACTTTCAATCCACCAGGGCACGGTATACAGCCTCATATCCCTTCGCCATTGAATATGCCGAGAAACGTGATTCCGCATTGGCACGGCATGCTAAAGGTGATATTTGATCTAGTTTCTGCGTGGCGGACGCGGCCTGGTCAACGGTATCAATAATGAATCCCGTCTCACCTTCAACAACAATCTCGGGCAGGGCACCAAATCGGGTAGCAATCAACGGTGTACCACTGGCCTGCGCCTCCACAGCAGTTAGCCCAAATGGCTCGCACCAGTTGATCAGAAACAAAAACGCCGCTGCCTTTTGATAATAGGGTGCCAGATCCTTTTGTGACAGCAAACCAAGATATTCAATCTGCTTGCCATCAATATGAGGGCGGATCTTGGCATCAAAGAAATCCTGGTACTGGTCTTCAATCAGGCCGGCCATCAGCAGTCGTCGATCCGATCGCCTGGCCACTTCGATTGCCATATCTGGGCCCTTCTCTGGTGAAAGGCGACCGGCAAATAGTAGGTAGTCCTCCTTTTTCGACTCAAATGGGAACACCTCGATTTGAATACCATTGTGTACGGTCGCCACATAATTAAGCTGCGGTAGCATCTGGCGCTCAGCATCAGAAAGCGAAACAAACGGCTGATCGGAAAATGCTTCCAGAACCGGATGTGTGGCACGAACCCAGGCTGATCCGTGCAGGGTCGTCACCAAGGGACATTTAATTAGTCGCGAACATACCAGGGCATGGATATGAAGGTGGGAATGCACCACGTCGAACTGCCCATCGGCCGCCTGTTCCATACACCTGGCGATGTGAAGCGCCTCGAGCGTCCGTGCATCAGGTGGACCTTCAAAGTAACCGGTTTTGACGTCAAAACTTCTTTCTCGAGTTCGCTCATCTTCAGGCCAGGTTGATAATGCATGCGGTATGGTTGCAACAAGTTTTGCCCCAGTACGTGAGCCGCCAGCCGCAAACAACGTCACATCATGACCCAGCTTGACCAGTTGCTCAGTAAGATTCGATGCCACCAATTCCCATGGCCCATATCCGCCGGGAGGAAGCGGCCAACTGATTGGTGCAAGCATTGCGATGCGCATAACTTATCAAGCAAGAGCGTAAGAACCAGGAACCTGGGACATTAAATAACAGCCTAATATCTCGGCATGAATTACTATCGAGTAACGGGACCTGAATTGTATGGTTTTTAAGTTTATCGTCCTCGAATATCGTAAGATGGCCTTCCAGTTTCCACATCCATTGGGAACTGTTCACACAGTGCTGCTAGAACATCTGCATGACTCCACCCCACATTCATGACCGTATCACTGCCTCCATAATAAATCAGGATGCCGCCACCATCTGCTGGAATCGCACCGCAAGTAAACACCACATTGGGCACATGAACGTAGTCGTTATCTGACACAACACAATCGGCGCGTGTTGGGAATAGTATCGGTATGGCCGACACCTTTACAATCTGTGGGTCATCAAGATCATGCAAGGCAACACCAAGCACATAGGGGTTGCCGTCCATCGTATTGCGCACACCGTGGAAGATATTTATCCAACCGTAAGGTGTCCTAATGGGTGGTGCACCCGGGCCAATCTTGTCGCTGAATGCAGATGGCCCACCAGCAGTCTTGAAAAGCGGCTTATCCGCCATAACCCAGTGATTTGACTCCAGATGCCCAGTCGTTGCGAGCCTGATCGCGGCAAAGGCCCCGCCAACACCGCCGTCATGGCGATCATTGGGCCGAAACAATCCGACATACTTGTCACCAAAACGCTTCGGAAAGATAACCACGTTGCGCATATCCGCATCGCAAACAGCGCCATGACGGCAAAACCTGGCGAAATCCGTGGTGGTGGCCAGCGACACTCGTACCCGATCTTTGAGCGTCGCGTGATAAGCGCTATAGGTTATATAGTAAGTATCATCCACCTGCGTGATACGCGGATCCTCCACACCACCACCTTCGTTTTCAATCAACTGCTTTGGATCAACACCTTCGGCGTAACGGTCATCCTTATTACAGGGGACCAATGCCGGCTGTGGATCAATATGCCAATCACCTAACCCGTCGCGGCTTCGCGCAAGCCCAATCACTGAAATGCCATTTCGAAGGTGGGCCCGGAACAACATCACCACATGGTCCTGAAATCGAACCACGCCGGCATTGTGAGTTGTCTTGACCATTAACGCTGGATGACGCCAGGCCCGATTGACATCGTGGCAGGTGAGAATCGGATTACCGGCAAACCGTAGAACTGGATGCTCAAGACTAATTCGGCCAAGTTGGCCGTCTGCCAATGCTTCAAACGTAAACTCTATTTTCGGATTGGCACTCAATATCTACCCCAGTGTGTGTCAAGCAGCCATTGATCGTGAATAATCTTTGTACCAAATTTCCGCCAAAACATTGACAATACCCATGGGAACTAGATATCCAGAACTCCATTGTGATTGATTACAAGCGTAAATACTCTTGCATCATATGCAGCTATCACTTTTACTGCCGTTTCAACAACCCCCCAAGTCACGACCTTCATTTTGGTGCACCGGCAAAACCTAAGGGTTTACTACCCACCTTTCAATGCTGCCCCCATACGACGCAGTATCCCGTCGGACCCGGAGATACCCATGGCCACTATCTGCCCAGCACGATCCGAGTTGTCTGCAACCGCATAAAGACGCAGTTGAGGTGCATTGCCCGAAGGGCGAACATGTGCGATATCACCGTTGTCGAAATGAATGCGAACACCATCTATATAATTAATCTTGGTAATCGCACCAAACCCATCATGGACGTGAAAATAACCCTCCAACGCATAGCGTATTCTCCCTGCTTGATCCAATTCTGTCGCTGTCAACTGCACTGAACACCCTTCACCGTTGCACGCATTCACATCGCCTTGTGCATATTGCACTTCGACAACTTGTTGTTGAGAGCAAATAGAAAATCGTCTGACAAGTGCTTGGCTGACCTCTTGGGGATAGCCGTCAATCAAGCCTGCCTTGCCGAATCGGCGTGGGAACTTGTCAAACAATTCCACAACTGAACAACCCTGCTCAATCGAAGCGAAGAGTGCAGCCAAAATCGGAAGAAAGGCGTCGCGTGTGGGCAACTCCTTGAGTACCCTGTTGCCGCATCGGATATCGGATCCGACCATAAATCCGCCATTTGCCTCCCAACCAACCACGCGACGCTTGCCGGCCGCCAGCGCCTGCTGCATCGCCGCGATGACATAGGGCGATCCAATACGGGTCTTGGTTGCTACCATACCCCGCTTGGCTAGTTGCAGATCCACCGCATCATTGGCACTGATCGGCAATGACACCGAATCTGCTTCAAGATACTCAGCCACTGCAACCCCCAGAAGATCACCGCCAAACAAATGAACTTGCCCCGTGGAATCCACACCACAAACCAGTGGCCGATCGCTGTCACCATCCGTAGATACAACCGCATCAACACGCCCGACTTGACTGCTCGCAGCATCGGCCATTGCCTGTATTGCACCAACCTGGTCAGCGCTAATGTCCTCTGTGTCAATGGCCACAAACTGCTCGCTTCGACCCATTGGGACGACCTCCGCACCAAGCGTGCCAAGCAGTTCAACCAACAGTTTGCGGCCAACCATCGAATGCTCGAATACGACTATCCGCTGACCCCCAAGACCCGGCCCCCGAAAAAACTGCTGGTACCGTTGCAAGTATGTTTTGCCAGCACGTTCATTCACTGGCGGTAACATTCGCACTTCGTTTAATTTCAACATGCCGTCGTCTGCAAATGCCGACTGGTGTTTACCCCTAGAGTATTGCTCACTGCGGGCCCGAACCACTGCATCTAAGATGGCTGGTTCATCCGACTTGAGCACTTCACCAGCAGGTTGGTTGAACTTGATCCCATTGCGATCAAATGGGATGTGGCTCCCAGTTACCATAACACTGGCTTGATGGCGATGTAGGGCATAAAAAGC
>PBAS01000068.1 GCA_002716625.1 Phycisphaeraceae bacterium
CACCATTTGACGGTTCAACTGGGCCGCACTCTCCGCCCGTGGTGCAGGATGTACCACAACGCTACTGGCACCTAATTCCAACGCCAATTCCCCCTCAAGACGATAGTTTGCAAGCATTGCTTGCCTGGCTGATGCATCTAGGCTTGACAAATCGTGCCCGGGACCAAACAGGCCATGTACCGAGTCAATGGGGACGCCGACATCGGTGGCAATCCGCCTAGCCTGACTGGGATCCGGGGGATTACCGATATTTCGATAGAACTGACATGAGCAACAGCCAAGTTGCCGATATCGCTTTAATAACTCGACAGTATTGAACTGATCAAAACCAAACGCCGCAACCGTTGCCAAACATGCCATCGATAAACATCTCGGTTCATCTCAATCATATCCGATCAGCAACTTTTCGCGCGAGGCCTCACCAAATGGATTGCCAAGATCGAACGAATCCCTTCCGATGAATTGATGAATTTAGCCACCTATTAGAATAAATTTCAGACCGCGAGCCAACCTTGCAATATCCAGAATTGTATTCTTGGCCGTTGCATACAGAACCAGTTTTATGTGCCGGCATAGTAACCACCTAAATCATATCACCCCAGTGTGCTTATTAAGCACTCCGCCTCCATCCAGCCAATGCGCAAGAAATGCCTGCCAATTATGCATGGGACTATGGCGATGGTTTCAAATCAAAAAAACTTGCAAAAGCTCTCCATGGCGATTTCCAGAAGTACGCGCAATAACTCAATGCGACGCTTCAATGGCCTTGACCTTATCTAGTCGTCTGGCATATCGCTCTTCCGGATTGAATTTGGCATTTACAAATGCGATCACGAGCTCATTGGCCAAAGATACGCCCACAATTCGCGCGCCAAGACAGAGTACATTGATATTATCATGTTCAACACCTTGTGCTGCGCTATATGTATCATGGCAAATGCTTGCCCTCACGCCATCCAATTTGTTAGCAGCCACACATGCTCCCACACCACTACCACAAATAACCACCCCCCGCTCAACATGCCCATGTTGGATTGCCTGTCCGACATACCGTGCAAAGTCTGGGTAGTCATCCTCTGGATCCAACTGGTGAGCGCCAAGATCTGCCACCTCGTGCCCCATCGACTGCAATTGTTCAAAAATATCCTGTTTAAGTGGAAACCCTCCATGGTCGCAAGCTACGGCTATTTTCATCACTCTGACCTCACTTTGATGACTCTATTGACATCCAAGCCCCTCAACATCCCATATATGCTATCCAGCATATCCGACCTTGAAGCTTATGACGATATTTAATGCGCTTAGTCAATGCTGATCAACTTTAATGCGATCCAATGCGAGTTCATGGGCTTCGTGATACCGAAGTGCCAAGTTGTGCCAATCAAAATGCTCGGAAAAAGTCTCGACTCTATTTCGTAATGCAATACGCTGCCTGCGATTCAGACGGCAAAACTGAATTAACCGATCAGCCAGTTGTTCCGCAACCTCTGTAAAACCGTGATTGCGGCGACGCATTACATACAGCCCCATCTCCTCATGATCAGGCAATAACTGCTTTAGATAGGATCCAAACCCGGACAAATCACTGGTAATTGCAGGAACCCCTAATGCAATTGATTCCTGGGGCGTGTAACCCCATGGTTCATAATAGCTTGGGAATATCCCCACATGACAACCGCGGACAAATTGATCATACTCCATGCCAAATAATGGATTTGATGGATTAATGAAGTCAGGATGATAGACCACTTTGACCGGGTCATCTTCTTGGTTCCATAGCCTACAGGCCCTCAACTGATTAAGTACTGGATCGCTCTGGTCATCTACAAGATCATGAGAGACGATACCCGGGGGTTCACTCCGCCTCCATGTTTGAATCGCGCGGCGCAGTCTCAGGCGCCAGTAATCTTCCACCAGCGAATCAAGTTCTGGCACATGCCCCTCAGCCGCTGCTTGAAAAATCTGTTCACCTACTTGCTCAGCCATTGCATCGGCGATGGTTCGAAACTCATCGAGCATCGCCCGTGATTGCAGGGCACGGATGTCAATCGAATGGACGGGCTGCTTGGTAATGATAAATGCCACAACTGTTACACCCAACTTCTCCTGGCGAAGGCGATGATTCAGCTTTGCCAAGGCATCAATCGTCAGATCCATTCCCTTATTGCGATATTCAAATCGACCTGACGTAAAGAAATAGAGTGTATTGTCCAACTCAAAATTATAACTTGAAAAAAAATGTCCAATTGTAAACTCATGAATCTTATTTTTATTCTGGCGGTGAAGGTTCTGGAATTCATGGATCGCGCTAAAGCGCTGGATATTTAGACCATTGGGCAACAGCATGTCAGGACGTCGGCCAAGTAAATAACGACATTCGTCTGCGGTCACATCTGATACGGTTGTGAATACCTGAGCGCCGTGTGTCGCAGCCCGTTCAAGTCGGTGTTGTGACTCTACCCTATACTGGGTGGCCTGATCGGCATCATTATAGAATGGCAGATGGTCATAAAACTGATCGTCATTCATCGCAAGATATCGGCCTAAAAGTGTCGCATGGGTAGTAAACACGATGGATCCAGGCCAGTTGTCATGGCGCAGCAACGGAATCGCAGCTCCAGCCATCCATTCATGGAAATGCGCGATGATAGGTCGTGCTGGCTTCTCGCTACGAGCCAACACGCTCAATAGTATCTTACATGCTTGAGCAAACGCGACTACATTGTTTAACAGCTCATCGTCTGAAGGTAATTCAATCCCATGATCGCTCCATAGCTGGTACTTCACCTCTGCCAGATGATCGAAGACACTTAGATAATCCAAGAGTACTACGTGCGGTCGTCCCGTGACCAGCCAATGTCCATAGTGAGCCTTAATGCCCTTTGCCTGTAACCTCCCAAGCGTATCACTCATGATTCCTATTGGTGCTACCGGCTCAAACTCGACCTCCGCTGCCGCTGCGTTGTATGGACCGATCAGGCAATAGCGCTGGTCCCACCGCGCAATCATGCTCGGCGCTTTGGACCTAAGCACGGTGTAAATACCTCCCACCGGATTGCACACCTCCCAGCCAACTTCAAACAGGAGTGGTTGAATGGACTCACCGGAAGCTTCGGACGATGCACCCGGCGCCCGGGTACGGCGTGCCTTGGGAACTCTGCTGCTATTGATGACCTTTTTCATATTCAAATCTAATCAACAACACCTAGTGGCAACCACCATTTGAGAAACCCTCCGAATATTCTACTTCACCTTGGATCCGTATAGCAGATCGCAACGACCGATAACACCAAACTGCCGTCCACGCCCCCTTCAACGTCCCGGTATTTTCATGCTCGACACCCAAAATCACATCGAATAAAACCAGCGCAATGGCACTGATACTCATCCGGTTGTCTGCATCGGCACACCATCAACTCAGTCCGCCAATTTGGCTGATGAATTGAATATTGATTACTGACCCCAGGAATATGTCTTGACATACCAACGTACAGAAATCTTCTCTACCTTCTAACAAGGTAGGCATCGTGTCACCTCTTAGGCACTTTCAGAAAAGATAATAGTCGTGACACAGCACGATACAGTAAGATGATTGGTTGCCGACGTCAGACAGATTCATTGCACCCATAATTCCGCTAGGCTATGGCAATCTGCCAAAACTTGGTAGTGAAGGAGGACACGGTATTGCAACCAGTTGTACAGATATCTTTAGATATCACTGAAATTGATGAGGCATTATCGACTGCTGCCATGGCGATGCGGGCCGGCGTAGACTGGCTTGAAGCTGGAACACCCCTGATTATTGCTACGGGTATGGATGGTGTGCGAGCTTTGCGTAAACAATTCTCAAACACGCCAATTGTGGCAGATCTCAAGACCATGGATGGTGGTTGGCTGGAGGCTGAAATCATGGCCAAGGCTGGTGCCACTCATGTGGTGGTGATGGCGCAGGCGCATAAGGAAACGATCCGGTGTGTTGTTTCCGCAGGACGTGATTTAGGGGTTAAAGTCATGGGCGATAACTTAGCATGCCCTAACATGGTTGATGGGGCGAAGTACCTTGAAGATATGGGCTGTGATTTCGTGATCCACCACATTGGCTACGATGAGCGGCGTGGAATCGCAGAAGCTGGCGGAGTAATGCCAAATCCAATGGATCAACTGCGTGAAATTGTTGACGCAGTTTCCGTACCGGTGCAAGCGGTGGGCGGGCTTACCATTGAGCAAGCGGTTAGCACGCCATCGTATGGCGCACCACTGGTTGTGCTTGGCGCACCATTGACTATTGATGCTAATTCATTCAAAACTGCTGAAGGTGATATTGAAGGTTCACTGAGATTAATCTGTGAGAATGTACACGCCTACGGAGATGTCTCGATCACGTAGCACAAAGGAACTCCACTGTGGATTTCAAATTGCCTGTCGTCCAGATTGCACTGGACTGCCCAACCATTGGCGAAAATCTCGCAATAGTAAGCGTCGAGCCGAAAGCAGGTATTGATCTCCATCGGTACCGAATGCTTGGGGGTAACAGATGTGGTGCAAGCCTTAAGAAACGATGCTAACCTTGTTGCAATTGGACATCTAATGATCAGTGACCACAATCTACTCAATGCGTTTGTTAACCAATTTCGTGCAAAAATTTTGCGCCAATTACCAACCACGACCTCAGGATCCTGATATATGAACGACGTAGGACTTGTGAATTACGGGCCAGCCAAGCACAACGTGGATCTACGGGACATTCCACTGGCTACACTGAAGCCAGATGAGGTGCTGCTGGAGGTGCAGGCTGTTGGTGTCTGTGGTAGCGATCTACACATGTGGCAAGCGACACAGTCGTGGCACGTCAAGTATCCCGTTGTCCTTGGACATGAATATGGCGGCATCGTACGAAAGGTTGGGAAAAATGTAACGGATTGGAAATCAGGCGACCGTGCTGTCGGCGAAACCGCAGCCACCATCGATCCTAAAGGCGCCATGACACGCAGGGGGCTTTATAACCTAGATCCATCCCGCAAGGGGTTTGGCGCCGATATTGATGGTGCAATGCGCCAGTTCATTCCAGTACCCCAGCGTATCTGCCACCATCTTCCCGACAATATTCCGTTCGAGCATGCTGCACTGACCGAACCCTGTTGCGTGTCCTACAACGCCGTAGTTGTCAACTCGGATGTCCGGGCCGGTGATCGTGTTGCCGTACTTGGACCAGGACCAATTGGCATTCTCTGCGCCATCATGGCAAACCTTCAGGGCGCCGAAGTCACTCTTGTGGGCTTACCGCAAGACACCAGCCGCTTGGAGGTCGCCCGCCAGTACGGCTTGCACACCTTGATTGGTGACCCTACCGAGTGGGCCATGTCACACGATGGACTCGGTATAGACGGAGTTGTAGACGCCACCGGCGTATCTGGCGCCCTAGAAACTGCATTAAATATTGTCCGCCCCGCCGGCTGGATTACCAAGGTTGGGTGGGGACCTGAACCTATCGGATTTTCAATCGATCCACTGGTCAAAAAGAACATTCGATTACAAGGCAGTTTCAGCCACAACTGGCCAATATGGGAACGCGTTCTCAGCATGCTGGCCACAGGTCAACTTGATGTTGCCCCAATTATCGGCGGCACCTGGCAACTTGAGCAATGGCAGGAGGCGTTCGAAACGATGCACGACTGTAAAATTGTCAAAGCAGTTCTACGCCCCTAAACCGGAATTGCTGAATGAGGCTCAGAAGACATGAAAAATATACAAGGACCAACAAATATTCAGCCAGCCAATTGGCTCCTCTAGTCATTCAGGGGCGCCTATCGCATTGCCTTATTGTCCTGTTTTAAAATGCAACTTCCAAGACATGTATGATGATCTGTTGGCGCCTCGGGGACTTCATCCGTGCAACTAAAAGAAAAAGTAATCATCATCACCGGCAGCACCACAGGGATCGGAGAGGCCATCGCGCGTCGCTGCGTAAAGGAAGGCGCATATGTCGTTGTACATGGCCGTAACCGCAGTCGAGGAATAAAACTGATTAATGATCTTGGTGATTCTTCGGTACTTCACCTCGATGACATATCAGATCCAGAAGCGCCCTCACGACTTATCGAAGCCGCCATTAAACGGTTCGGGAAACTCGATGGACTCGTCAACAATGCGGCTCTCGTGATCAGAAGTGATTTGAACACAACTGACGCAACTTTGTTTGACAAAGTGATTGCCACCAACCTGCGTGCGCCGCTCTTGATCATTAAGGCTGCCATTGACCCGTTGAAAGCCACCGCTGGAAGTATTATCAATATCGGATCCATCAATGCCTACACCGGCGAGCCTCGGCAACTAGCCTACAGTATTGCTAAGGGTGGATTAGTCACCCTATCTAGAAATCTGGCAAACGTCTATGCTGGCAGCCATGTACGGGTAACGCATTTCAATGTTGGCTGGGTCCTTACACCAAACGAATACAAACTAAAAATATCCGAGGGCCTCACAGAGGGTTGGTCCGACCACCCTGATCCCTCTGACGTCCCAACTGGACGAATGACTCAACCGGACAATATTGCTGCCCATACCGTGTTTTGGCTTAGTGATCAGAGCAGGCCAATTTCAGGAAGCGTGATCGATTTAGAACAGTACCCGGTTATTGGTAATATCCCACTTAAAGAAGGCGACTAGCCCAAGGAATCTTAAAGTGCCGAGAATTGCTGCCTTTCCCAAAGCATGGCTGGATGCATTGTGTATTGATGGATCAATGTCATTGCGCCAATGGATCGACCTATCCGCCAACCTCGATATTGATGGATTGGAACTATACAACGGCATGCTAGACCTTCAGAATCCCAACCAGTTCGGTGATTACCGGCAGATGGTTGAGGACCAGGGCCGATCGATTCCGATGTTCTGCTGCTCCCCTGATTTCACACAGCACGACAAGGCGCAAAGACAATCAGAGATCGATAAGGAAAAACGGTCTATCGATGCAGCTGCGGCATTGGGCGCTTCGTATTGCCGTGTGCTATCCGGACAGCGTCGACCCGATGTTGAAAGGGAACAAGGCATCCGCTATTGCGTGGAATGCATTCAAGAATGCCTGCCTTATGCTCGCGATCGAAATATCACGCTCATCATGGAAAACCACTACAAGGACAACTACTGGCACTACCCGGAATTCGCGCAGCATATGGACGTGTTCTGCGAACTGGTCAGCCAGATCGACGATCCAAACTTTGGTGTCAACTTTGACCCCAGCAACACATTGCTTGCTGGCGAGGACCCCCTTGAACTTTTAGGGCGCATCAAACACCGTGTTGTCACGATGCATGCTAGCGACCGCTATCTGACTGATGGAAATCTTGAGGACTTATTTCGCGAACATAACGATAGCATCGGATATGCCGAACGCCTAAGGCATGGTGAGATTGGCCAAGGCACGAATGATTACGATGCCATTTTCGTTGAATTGCGTAGTGTTGGCTTTGACAGTTGGATTAGTATTGAAGATGGTGTTGACGGCATTGACCAGATGCATCGCAGTATTGCTTTTCTGCGCCGTAAAATCTCTAAACACTGGCCCAATTCCTAGCAATAGCGAGGAGATGAACACCGCAACTGTTAATTTTAAAAAAAGGCGACGATTCTTACGAATCGCCGCCCGGAGGGAAAAGAGAGACAACAAAGGAATTCCGGATCTCTTGGACCCACAATTACCGCCTAGTTTCATGCAGTTAATTATGGATTAACCAAATCAAACTTTTCTCAAGCCGCATCCTTAAGGAAACAATCAGATTCGCCCATGGATTCCGGAAGGCAATCGATCACCTCTTGAACGATCCGAGGTGTTAACTGGAGTGATTCAAGCACGGCAGGCTCGATCCCATCTCCTTCGATCGTGTGCTTACAGCCTTGATCGGCACCTGCAGCCACAAAATCTGCCACGTGAACCAGGGATGCCAGATTTCGATCAACTGGCGGCAATTCAAGCGGGCGATGGTGGTAACCAGTAACGTGAATCAGACTCAAAGGGAATTTCCATTGCCTGCATAGGGCTGCGCCAAAATCCTCATGCGTGGCCCCAATGACCGCTTGTTCAGCATCACGCAATGTAGCGCTGGGATTGGCACTGAACATCTCGAAAGCCTGAACGAATTTGGCAGGTCGAGCCTGGACTTCCACCATGATGCCCAGGTCATGAATCAACCCCGCCAAGAATGCTTCGTCCGGAGATCCTATGTCCATACGGCCCGCCAGTTGCTTAGTCGCAGTAGCCACTGCAATCGAGTGTGCCCATAGATCTCGAGCATTGAAATTTTCACAAACCTGACCTCCACGGAAAAGTTTGGCAAGGCTGGCCGCGACAACAATATTCTTCACCGCATTAAGACCCAGCAAGACAATAGCGCGATTGATTGAACCCACTTGGCCGGGTAGTCCGTAGAAGGCACTGTTAACCACCTTCAGAATCCGTGCCCCCAATGCTGGATCATTTGTAATGATATTGTTCAGATCCTGCGCAGTTGAATTGGGGTCTTCAACGAGTTTTATAATCTTGATTGCTATCTCGGGAAGTGTGGCAATATCACGAATATCCTTAACCGCCTTCCTAGCGATTTGATCTTTGCCTTCAATGAAGGTCTCTGAATTATTTAATGTACTCATAATGAGTCGCCCCACTCCTAAGACGCATGTCCTGTAGCTCATATCGGTCCTACCCACCACCCACTTAAGACACCCGGGGGCTCCAGCAAAGTAGGGCGAAATACATGCCGGAATCAGTCATTGTCAACCAGTTGTGCACGACAGTTGTCTTTCACTGTCAGGGGGCCTACGCTCTAGCAACGATGTGGCGTGTTTACGTACAAAACAATCCGACGCTGGGACCCATGTATGCAAAAATCCAGAGCAAGCCGTCATGGGTATGGAAAATCGCGATCGCAACAGTGATACTGATCGTTGTGATCCCACTAGGTTTGCTGGTAGTGACAGCAATGCTGATTGGATTAATGGTGTTTTTTTTATTAGGTGCCCTCGCAACACTCCTTGGATCGTTAAAACGAATTTTTCGCAGCGAGGACACCTCCATGTTCAACCAAACACCCAATACTGACAAAGATGCAAGAATCAACGTTCGCGTCATACATCACGACTAGCAATTCCAATCGCTCTATGCTATAGATGGGAATCCCGTCGTAAACAGTGGTATCTAGCACTAAAAGAACACAATGAAATCTGCAAGCTGTCTTGTGATTAACTTGAACATGTAACACGATCCATCCGCATACCGCGGGAAATTTCATCTCCCAGACAATCACCATCTAAAATGTCAGCTACCCGCAAGGCGGATGCAGATAATCTAGAAACTTTTCCGTGCAGCTTTTGGTCCTATCCCCACATGCCAATTGCGCCACAGCCGTGCACTCAGCCCAAGTCGCAAATTGCCTGTTAAATAGCTAACATGACATGCTATCCTAGCTGGTACTGATGATTATGTTGTCCTGGCTAATATATCCACATTCACAAGGGGTTTGAGATACATTCAACCAGTCATGCCGACTAATTTTCCTGAACATCTTCGCACCCAAAACTGCCTTGTATTCAGTATTGCAATCATAATTGTCGTATTGCTTAGTCATGGACTGCAAGCCCAACAACCACCTGAACATAACAACACCGCAGATGCCTCTCGGGACAACAAGGCATTTTCACCAATCGAGGATTCACTTGCCAGTCCGCGCGAAACCATGTTTACCTTTCTTGAAGCTCAATCTCCAGCATTGCATGGCCGGCCAGACGCATTGGCTCGGGCTATTAACACACTCGATTTGTCGCTCGTTGAAAATCGTCAATCAACCGACATCATCAACCAGTTGATTGGTATTCTTAACCGGATTGGCGAGGTTACCAAAACTCAACTTCCTGATGCAGACGAGGTCATCGCCAATGGCTGGAGACGTTTTAAATACTTCCCCACGGCATCACATAATTGGATCTGGACACATCTCGGCCATGGTCCAGACGGCGAAATCATCCTGGAAGAAATACAGGGTAAATGGCGGTTTTCAGCAAGTACTATTGCCGGGCTGGACACGCTCTACAGGAGCATGATCGATCTGCCACTGACCTATACGCCGCAAGAAGAACCCGATGAACTGATTGGACTGTTTGGCGCCACATTCCAAAAGACGCGGTGGTGGCAGTGGTTTGCGCTATTTTTGGGAATTCTTTTGGGGTTGGTCGCTGGGAAGTTGGTGGCTGCACTTTTAAACAACACCAGTGCCCAACTTCAGCGAAATGGACGCGAAACGCAAGGCATGGCCCTTAAAGACATCTCCAATCCGATCGGACTCACCTTACTCACATTCGGCCTAATGGTCGGCCTCCAATTCCCACATCTAGACCCCGGACTTCAGGCATTTGTGGGTAAAATCATCCAGTTTCTCTTTATCCTGTCACTTGGTTGGATTCTGTTTAATCTCGTTGACGTTGTCGAGTTGGCCCTACAAAAATTAACCGCGAAAACCGAAACGCAAATTGACGACATGATGGTGCCTTTAATCCGCAAGTCGCTGCGGATTTTCCTGGTCATTGTATTTTCCCTGTTCGTGGCCCAAAACGTTTTTGGCCTCAACATCACTGGCTGGCTCGCTGGACTGGGTATTGCGGGGTTAGCTGTTTCTTTAGCAGCCCAAGATTCGGTTAAGAATCTTTTCGGATCCGTTACGGTCGTTTTAGATAAAACCTTTCTTGTCGGCGACTTCATCCGATTTGATGGGGAAGTGGGTACCGTCGAGGAAATCGGCTTTCGCTCGACTCGAATCCGCCTGTTATCCGGCCATCTCGTAACGGTACCCAACATGAAGTTCATCGACAACAAAGTCGAGAACATCGCCGCTCGACCCTACATTCGTCGCCAAATGGACGTGACCATCACGTACGATACGCCACCGAACAAAATTAACGAGGCCGTCCAAATCATCAAAGACATCCTTCACACACACGAGGTTGTCAAGGATGGTCGATTTGATATGGATAACAACCCGCCCCGTGTCGCATTCAACGAACTAAACGCAGATAGCCTCAATATTCGCGCATACTACTGGTACCAAATGGCAAATGACCCGGATCGGGGATTTTTCACGTATCTTCAACACGCACAGCTGATTAACACCATGCTATTCCAGCGGTTTGCAGAAGCTGGCGTCGAGTTTGCCTTCCCGACTCAGACATTATTTCTTGCTGGCGACCCAGCAAGGAAACTGGCCATTGAGGCACAAATAAACAAGAACGGCGACGAAACACCTCGGGCTTATACATAAAAAGCCCGTAACCCATTGCCCGCCCAGCAAGCCTAGGTAATTAAAATTTCAAATTCGCGTAGAACAGTCGGCAAAAGCGAACCGCTAGGCTAGAATGCTGGACACATAGGTTGGCGACCCTCAAGCACGCCCATCACGTCCCTTACAACCCAACTCATATTCAGTAGCGCTGTTCGGGTACGTGAAGCTCGATGTGGAAGCAAACGTACATTCGACAAGCCGTACAGAGGATAATCAAGGGGCGGCGGCTCCGGCTCATGTACATCGAGCACCGCGCGACCACCGTGACCAATATTCAACTGCGCCCAATCTCGCAAGGCCGTGCCATCCACCAGCATACCACGTGCCGTGTTAATCAGCATGCTGTTTGACTTGAAATGGGCCAAAGCATCGGCATCAATTAAACAGTGGTTTTCTTTGCGCCCATCCACATGGAGAGTGATAATATCACTGTCTTGATACAGTGCCTGCTTGTCAACATAGATAAAGGGATACTCAACTGACTTACGTAATTCCTCTTCATAAAGAAGATCATTAACCAGAACATCCATTCCCAGTGCATGCGCCACACGACCAACTCGCTGGCCAATACGCCCAAAACCAACAACTCCCAGTGTCAACTGATCAAGTTGCACCCCAATACCATCCTGGCGTAGCGAATGAAAACCCTTATCGTCGGTTGGTTCAATAAGGTCCTGACGGGGCCGAAGATCATCCAGGATCAACGCTGTCACATATTCGACAACTGCGTTGGTATTGGCGTCAGGCGTATACACAACGGACACATCGCGCCGTCGGCATGCTTCCAAATCAATATTTTCGATCCCCACACCAGCTCGGCCCACAACCGCCAGTCTTTCTGCTCGACTAAGAAAAGATTCATTTACCTGCGTATAAGAACGCACCACCAAGCCATCGGCATCTGGCAGATAATCGCCCAGTTGCGATTCGCTCCCATAAAGGCACGTGATCAATTGACACCGCTGGGCAAGCCAATCACAACAGATCGAGTCAAGCGCCTCGGCAACAATAACGACAGGTAATTGCGGCATCAGATCAGATTAATTGACAGTGGATTCACATGTCACAAAATGGGACCTTCTCCAAGCATCTCCCATCATCGGGTTGTCCCAAAGTTCTGCTGTCTTACACCGCGATATGAGTACAGACCGATTTCTACTTGAAGTACTCAGTATTCTTCTCAATAAAGCTCTGCCATTCTTCCGGCAGATCTTCTTCTGGAAAGATTGCTTTCACTGGGCACTCGTCAACACATAATCCACAGTCGATGCACGTATCTGGATCAATATAGAGCATCTCTGCTTCCTCAAAATCGGCTTCATCCTGAGTCGGGTGGATGCAGTCGACCGGGCAAACCTCTGCGCAAGCTGTATCTTTTGTCCCAATACACGGCTCAGCAATGATGTGGCTCATGAAATCGTGTCCTTGCTTTCTACATGATGTAAGTACACACAAATCAGTCGCGATAAGTATACGCCTGATACCGCTTTAGGCAACTAATTTAGGCAACTAAGTTGGAAGTTGCCGGGCCGTAAACCCCAGTATGACACCTGGGATAGGACACAGTAGCATGGCAAGGCCCCAAGAACTGGATCGCCATGACTTTACTGCAACAATTTGGGCTGGCGGCTTGCCTACCACTGATGGCATTCGCCAGCGGCTGTGATCAATCCGCTTCAACTCCAGCCCCCGTTCTGCCACCGCACCCCCAAAAAAATCCGACCCATAATAATCACCCTAGTAGCCCTAAAACCACGTCAGGAGCTGGCCAAATGCCACATCAGGTGAAATCCACGTTGCCCGACCCAAACGACCCGTGGGTTGTACCTGATGAGCGACATGAGCTCTATCTAGACTTTACGCTGACTGACCAGGATGGACAAAGGCTCAAACTCTCTGATTTTACCGGTAAACCAATGGCGATCTCGTTTATCTTCACGCGTTGCCCGCTGCCTAAAATGTGCCCACTGATTACCGCCACCATGGCCAACCTGCAGCGACTGACCCAGAAGGCAAAAATTGGCAATGATGTTCAGCTGCTGCTGATCAGCTATGACCCAGGGTTTGATACACCAACACGCCTTAAGAAATATGGCACAGATCATGGCATCCTGTGGACCAATGCCAAAATGCTGCAGCCGGACGAAACCGATACGACCGAACTGCTCCATGAGCTTGATATTGGTGTTATCCCCCAAGCCAATGGTACGATCGGGCACTTCATCGAACTGGTATTGGTCGACCACAAAGGACGCGCAGCCCGAAATAGCCGTGACACAATCTGGAACAACCATGTTGTGCTTAGCCAGCTCAAAAACCTGATTTCTGAAATGATCAGCGAGAATCAACCGGCCAACCAATAATTTAGCCAGTTGCTCATTGGCTCAAAATCATTCAAAACAATATCCGTCAGCCCGGTATACTATCGCCTAGGGTCTTTAAGCATCCTCCCTCTCTATATGGAGCACGCCAGGGATGGCACACGCGGCCAATAGTTTTGTCCACCTACATCTTCATAGTCATTATTCATTGCTCGATGGTGGTAACCGGACTGATCGACTCGTGCAACGGGTCAAAGAACTTGGCATGGATGCAGTTGCTGTCACTGATCACGGCAACCTTTTCGGCTTGGTTGATTTCTATGAACAAGCCAAGGATGCGGGCATCAAACCCATCTTGGGAATTGAAGCTTACGTTGCCCCGGATATCAATGGTCAATCCGGCGACCGACAGGAACGAATACATACCGGCATCGCTGATGGTGGCTTTCACCTTGTGTTGCTTGCCGAAAACATCACTGGCTGGCAGAACCTGCTAAAACTCAGTTCCGACTCATTTATCAAAGGCTTTTATTACCGTCCACGAATGGACAAATCAACGCTTGCCCAATGGTCGGATGGTCTTATCGCCATCAATGGACACTTGGGATCATCTTTGGCATATCACCTGAAACGGTATGAACGTAATAAGAATGACGAGGATTTCCAACACGCTATCGACGAAGCTCGCTGGCATGCTGAAATATTTGGCTGCAATAATAGTGGCGACCCACGTTTTTACGTAGAACTGCAGCGACACGAGGGGGGTGACCAGGACGCAATTAATCCACACCTACAACGCCTAGCACAAGAACTCGATCTTCCGCTTGTAGCTGATAATGATGCCCACTTTTTAACCGAAGATGACTACGACATCCACGATACGCTGTGCTGTATTTCGATGGGCAAAATAAAGGACGATGAAAACCGCTTTCGCTATCCCCGTGCGGTTTACATTAAGAGTGCCGCGCAAATGTGGTCGATGTTCGAGGATCACCCTGAAGCGATGGAAAACACCGTTTCCATCGCCAACCGATGTAATGTCGAACTCGACTTTACGAAAAATCATGCACCGGCGGTACGGATCTGCAAGCAAGTGGCTGGGAAATCATTGGATTCTTCCCCGCAGATCATGGAAGGGAAAAATTCTGAGAAAGCACCCCAAGCCCTTGCTGATGACAACGCTGAAATCGGATCCAACAAGTGGCATGAGCAGTTTTGTAGTCAATATGCACTACAGCCTTTTGACAGTCAAAACAGTGATCTTTCTTCAACACAGGTCAAAGCAGATTGTGATCGTGCCCTTCGGGAACTCGCCCAAGCGGGTGCCATTTGGCGATACGGGGAAAATGGCGTCACCGAAAAAATTAATGCTCGTCTTGAACGTGAACTGGCTATCCTCGCCGAGAAGAGCATTAGCGCCTACTTCCTAATTGTTTGGGATTTTGTCAGTGAATCACGTCGACGTGGCATTCCCGCAACTGCCCGCGGATCCGCTGTGGGAACCATGGTGGGCTATTGCCTGGGCCTATCCAATGCCTGTCCAGTTGAACATGGCTTGCTATTCGAACGATTTACCGATCCCGACCGCAGCGAATACCCCGATATTGATATTGACATCTGTCAAAACGGACGGCAGGAGATCCTTGACTATGTACGCCACAAATACGGCCATGTGGCACAGATCATCACTTTTGGCACACTCAAGGCCCGGGCCGCGATCCGAGATGTAGGCCGCGTGCTCGACATCCCTTTGGGGGAAGTCGACAAGGTATGCAAGCTTGTGGGTGATGGTCTGGGCACAACACTTGACCAAGCACTACAGCAGGAACCTGACCTCAAACAGTTGTACGATGAAAGTACGGACCATCGCCAACTGATTGATACCGCCCGGCGCCTGGAAGGCCTGGCTCGCCACGCCGGTGTACACGCGGCAGGCGTGGTGATTGCAACCCAGCCCCTTGACAATATTATCCCGCTCTACCAACCATCAGGAACCGACCAAATTGTCACCCAGTGGGATGGTCCAACCGTTGAAAAGGTTGGCTTACTCAAGATGGATTTCCTGGGTCTGCGGACGTTATCAATCATCGAACTCGCCAAACAGCTCGTCCATCAGACATTGACCCCCGACACGATTGCCACCACCGTCACCCCACGTCATGCGGCCGACACCCAGCGTACTAAGATAGATCAAGCCACTTCACCGCTTGACCTTGAGCGGCTCTTGTATGATGACCAAAATGTTTTTGATCTATTCCGTCGCGGGGAAACTGCCGGCGTGTTTCAGTTTGAATCCGGTGGTATGCGAAACACCATTGTTGGCGTGAAGCCAGACCGCCTGGAAGACCTTATTGCAGCTAACGCCCTGTTCCGACCGGGACCTATGGAGTTGATCGGCGACTACAATGACCACAAGCACGGCCGTGTAAAACGACCAGAGTTACATCCCATTGTCGAAAAAATCATCGGCGCGACCTACGGAATCCTTACCTACCAGGAACAGGTCATGCAACTCATGCATGAACTTGGGGATGTTCCGCTCAATAAGGCCTACAAGATCATCAAGGCAATCAGCAAGAAGAAGAAAGAACCATTCGATGCTGTGCGACCTGACTTTATTGATGGTGCGGTGGCGAAGGGCCTGAGTCAATCCGATGCAGAAGATCTATACCACCGAATGCTGAAATTCTCCGGATATGGCTTTAATAAAAGCCATTCGACCGGATACTCTCTCATTGCCTATCAGACCGCTTACCTTAAGACCTATTTCCCCGTCCAATATATGGCTGCCCTGCTGACATATGAATCAGTTAGCACCAAAAAAGTCGTCGAATACATTGATGAGTGTCGGCGTGTGGGTTTTCTTGATGGTCACCGCGGAATTGAGATCCATCCCCCCGACGCCAACCAGTCTGACGTGGCATTCACGGTCGTCTACAGTGATGGTGAACCGCATGATGCCAATCATGGCCATATCCGCTTCGGCCTAAGTGCCGTCAAGGGTGTGGGGGAAAAGGCCATTGCGGCAATTATTAATGCCCGCCATGATGGAGGTCCATTTAAGAGCCTGTATGACTTTTGCGAACGCGTCACATTATCCACAGTGAATCGTGCAACAATCGAAGCTCTGATCAAATGCGGTGCATTTGATTCGATTCACGGAGCTCGAAATCGGGCTGCAATGATCGCCACCTTGGACGCCTCCATTCAAGCGGGCAGCCAGGCCCAAGCCGACCGGGAATCTGGTCAGATGAATTTTTTCGACAGCCTTTCGGAGCCACCCGCATCCAAACAAGGCCCTGCCAACGAAACTGCAGCACAACTGCCAACCATACCGCCATGGAATAAAAAAGAGCAGCTACAACATGAAAAATCCGTGCTCGGATTTTATGTCTCCAGTCACCCGCTTGAAGAACACAGTAGCATGCTGGAACAATACTGCACCGCCCCCATCTCACATCTAATGCAGGGTTCAACAGAACAAGATGTGATCATCGGGGGGCTGATCACCGACGTTCGCCCACTACTCATCAGCAAGGGACGCTGTGCCGGGCAGAAGATGGCGAGGGTTACCATTGAGGATCAAACTGGATCGATTGATGGGGTTGCTTTCAGCGATGCCTACATCTCAGCAGGTTCGCTGCTAACCAAAGAAAGCCTTGTACTACTAAGAGGCCGCCTGGACCGTCGACGTGGTGAGATCGTCATTGAAGAGGTGATTCCAATTGACAAAGCTGCTGAACAGCTTACACACACGGTCAAGATCGTCATGAGATCGCCCCCGGCGTCCCAAGGCAATAGTGGCGATTCACGCCAGGACAATGGACGCTTTGCCAATGGTGAAATGGAGCAACTTAAGCAGGTCTTGCACCAGTACGCCCGAGAAGGAAAAAACTCAAACATTCTCGTTCATGTACAGCAGGATGGCTGTGAGGTTTTACTCCGCCTAAAGGGCTTGTGTGTTTCCCCCGATCGGGAACTATCCAATCGTATCAAGGATGTAATCGGAGATGAAGATAGTTGCCAGTTGCTTATGCCAAGCAAATCAAATCTAAGATATTAATTTGCATGTAGCCCAGAATGGCGAGCGGGTCAGCGTATCGCGCATTCCCATTGGCTGCCAACTACCCTAGAACTCATGAAATCATGCCGATGGCTACAATCATCCTGTCTAAACGTCTACAAACACTTGAACAGGAAAAACACCAAACACCCGAAAAGATCTTTAGCCGGGATCTGGGGCAATCCTTGTAATGATTTTCGCGCCCACCGCATCGCCCCATACATTGACCGTTGTGCGACACATGTCGAGAATACGATCAACACCAATAATGATCCCTACTGCCGCCAGAGGCAGAGTCTTGTCGCCACCCAATGAATTGTTTACCGCCTCGACGACAATTACCATGGTGACCAACCCCGCGCTTGGAATTCCAGCCGCGCCAACTGCAGCCAGCGTGGCAGTCACAACAATTACGGCCAATTCTGTTGTGCCCAACTCAATTCCGTAACACTGAAACAGAAAAACGACGGCAACCGCTTCATAAAGTGCTGTGCCATCCATGTTAATTGTTGCGCCCAATGGCAGAACAAAGCCTGCTGATTTCTTGCTAACACCCCCAAGTTGCTCGGCGCATTCCATTGTTACCGGCAACGTCGCTGAACTGGAATCTGTCCCAAACGCTGTCATTAACGCTTCACGCATCTGGCAAATAAATACGTAAGGATTAGTGCGACCGAAGACCCAAAGCACAAGTGGCAATACAATCAAGCCGTGAACCAATAAGCCGGCCACCACCACGACCATGTATTTTGCCAGTGGTCTAAGCAATTCCTCGCCACCCAGTCGCGCCACAGTCCAAGTCACCAGGCAAAATACACCCATCGGCGCCAACCAGAGAATCCAATCGACCAGTTTCATGATTGCGGCAAAAAGACTTCTGAACACATCAATTAACGGCTGGCCTCGTGCGCCAATGGACGTGAGAACGATGCCCAGGATCAAACTAAAGGCAATCACCGGCAAAATCTGCCCCTTTGCCGCTGCTCCGATCGGGTTGGCTGGAATTAATTGTTTGGCAATATTTCGAAATGACTCCCATAAAGCTCCTGCCACCCCATGCCGTCCCGCCTCCGCTTTTTTCTCAATTCTTTGGCGTTTTAATTCGCCCTCGTGTCCGTAAGCAGCCTCGCCTTTAGCGATCACCTCCGGACCAATACCAGAACCATCCCGATTGGGGTCGCCTGGTGCGACGGTTGTCACCAGAAACACCCCCAGTACCACAGCTATTACCATCGTGCATAAGTAGTAAAGCACCGTCCAGCCACCAACACGGCCAAGTTGTGATGGATCTCCGATCGTCGCAACCCCAACAATCACGCTCGATACGACCAGCGGGATCAAGACCATCTTTAATAAACCGATAAAGAAGGTGTCTCCAATAAACTTAAAGCCCTCCAACGCTGCTGTGGGAACATTGCCCCCATATGCTGTAAACATCACCTGACCAACCACGCCACCGAAAATCAGGCCCGCGAGGATGCCGATAGTCAAAATTGTATGTTTGCTTAGCTTGTGCATCAGATATCTAAATGATTTCGCCACCGATGGGAATAGATATAAGCTGTCCGTTGTAAATCCTCATCCCCCATCATACCATCCGTAGTATTATAGGGATTTGCATATGTATCCATCTGAAAAATGCTCAATTTATCAATCAAACAAAAAGTTTATTGGATCTGTGTCGCGTACTGAGAAAACGTTGAATCGAAAGCTGCCAACTTGAACCCGAAATCACTCTGCACTTTACCAATATCACAAACTGAATCCTCTTGGCTCATGATAACCTGATCACGGTTGAATGGGGCGCCCGGTAACTTGGCAATTAGATTTGCCTTCCAGACGGGCACTGCAAGAATTTTTTTTTGCCTGGCCTTAGGAAGGTGCCTGGCACAAACCTGGTACAGTTGCGGCCATCTATAGGTAGATGGCCCCCCCATGGGATAAGTCTCACCCATGGTATTGATATTGGCCAAGGACTCAACAAAACACCTTGCCACATCTTGAACCCAAATGGGTTGTAGACGCCCCGCCCCACCAGTTCCAAATGGCCCCGCACTGAAATAGGGCACAAATGGCGGCATTAAATTACACCAAAAACCCTTGACCATCTGCATGAACTCACCATCGGGGCCGTGGATGATCGATGGGCGGAATATCGTAAAATCCAAACCACTTTCCCGGACATACGTCTCCGCTTGCCATTTGGTTGCGTGATAGGCACTCACGGCATCCGGACGGCTGCCCAAAGCCGACATGTGCACCCACCGCTTGATTCCGGCCTGCTTAGCTGCACGGATCAGGCGTTGTGTCGATTCGACATGGATTCTCTCAAAGGTCTGACCAGCACCAGGAATCTGGCGAATAATTCCCACAATATGGATTATGGCGTCCACACCCTGCACCAATTGGCTTAGAGCACGGTCATCGAACAGTGAACCCGGGACGACATGAAGCTTGGCATCAGCAATCTTGGGCGAAAAATGGGCTGGTTGGCGTATCAGCACCCGAACCTTATGGCCGCCAGTCAGCAGCTTGGCCAAGATATAAGAACCAACAAATCCACTTGCCCCGGTCAGTGCAACATTTAATCGTGCGGCCATGATAAGATACGTCCTCGCCGCTACTATGGCGTTCGGCCATTCACATTGGCCGATACTGCGGTATAGTATCGGCACCGCTAGGAGCTTTCAATTGCGTAACAGCCCTCGACCGATTTCAATTGCATCACGACGCAGCCAACTGGCCCGACGACAAGCGCAATTGATTGGACAAACACTTGGCCGATTGAATCCGCACGTTTGCGTTGAATACAAATGGCTTGATACGATCGGCGATCTCAATTCGTCATCTAATCAATGGTCTCCCGCTAAAGAAGAAAACAATAAAGATCAATTTGTCAGTACCGTTGAGAAATTCCTGCTCGACGGTGGCGCTGACATTGCTGTGCATAGCGCCAAGGACCTCCCTGCAACCGGTTGCCATGATGGATTGGCAATTACCGCCATCCCACGCCGTGGTGATGTAAGAGACTGCCTGATTAGCAAGAATGGTGCCACTTGTATTGAAGATCTATCTCACAGTGCAACCATCGGCACCAATAGCCCACGACGTGCCGCACAAATGCTTCGGTTGCGCAGTGATTTGCAGATCAACCCGCTGCGTGGCAATGTGGAAACACGTTTGCAACGTGTGCTTGACGATCACGCCCATGACGCCACGTTATTGGCGTGTGCAGGACTGCGCCGTCTTGATCTGCATGAGCATCTCGCCGCCACAATTGATCTTACACAGATCCTTCCTGCTGCAGGACAAGGCGCCTTAGCCGTTCAGTGCCGTGTTGATGACCATGTCACAATACGAAGATGCCTGCCGTTAAATGACTCGATCACATCCGCCGCAATACATGCCGAGCGCGAAATTGTGTGCGGGCTAGGCGCTAACTGCCATAGTCCCGTAGCCGTATTGGTAGAACCAATTGGTGATCGTGGAGTCGATGGATTTTCATTGAGAGTTCGCGCTTTGGCGCCCGATGGTTCTAAGTGCCTTGAATTCGAAGGTCAAGCCAGTAGCAAACAACTTGGCAAAATGACTAAACAGGCACTGGCCTCACTCAACCAACGCGGGGCACGGCAGATCATGTCATCCCCCAGCGTCTTTAACCAAGTGCCGACTGGCTAGATGGGATCCGGTTTAAAGTCGGTCACCCAAATACCCTGGACTGTTTTTATGGATCAACTAAGGCCGTTTATCGGCGGCAATTGGAAAATGAACCTGCACTTGGACCAGGCACGAGACCTGGCACGGGCGTTGATAGAGAACCTTCAACAGCTACACCATGCTGATGTGGTGATCTGCCCGGCTTTCCCATACTTGGCCCAAGTTGGGGTGATCATTGCAGAATCAACCATTCGCCTAGGTGCACAGGATTTCTACCACCAGTCGAATGGCGCGTTTACTGGCGAAGTCAGCCTGTCAATGCTCGCCGATGTTGGTGCCGATGTTGTGCTCGTGGGACACAGCGAAAGGCGGCATGTTCTGGGTGAATCGGATGCCACGGTTAACGAAAAGGTGCTGGCGGCCCTTGACGCTGACTTTGATGTGATCCTCTGTGTTGGAGAGACTGGTGAGCAACGTGCACAAAACCATACTGAAAAGATCATTTGCGGTCAGCTACTGCGCGGCTTGGCCAATGTGAGCCCTGAGCAGCTCAGCCACGTAACTATTGCTTATGAGCCGGTGTGGGCCATCGGAACCGGAAATACCGCAACCCCGAATGATGCACAAAATGCCCACCAGCTACTACGCCACACCCTGAAGGATCAGATAGCCCAAGGCAACGCAGCTCCGGCCGTACGGATACAATATGGCGGCTCCGTTAAGCCAGACAATGCAGTTGAACTCATCGCCTGTGAGGATGTAGACGGATTCCTCGTTGGAGGAGCATCTTTGAATGTCGATGATTTTAGCCAGATTGTCAAAGCGACCGTCAGTTGATGATAATAGTACGAAAGGTGGTCGGTGCGGAACATGCCACCCGGTAGATAGCCGGGGGCCCCGACTCCAGAAGTTGGCCCCCGATTAAAAGGGTATTTGCAATGCTTGTGGTTTTCTTGGCAATCGCGTTTGTCGTCGTTTGTCTATTTATGATGCTCGTCATCTTGGTCCAAAAACCGCGTGGTGGCGGCCTCAGCGGCGCTTTTGGTGGTGGTGGTGGCAGTGACCAGTCGGTCTTTGGTGCCAAAACCGGTGATTTTCTCACCTGGTTCACTGTTGCCATGTTTGTATGCTTCATCCTGCTGGCCATGGCCATGCAGTGGGCCATCGTCCCAGCCAACCAGGCCACACCGCCGGATGGCCTTCAAACAGAAAATGTTGAACCCAATTCCACCCAACCAGATGTGCCAAGTGCCTTGGAGATATCTACCGATGTTTCAACCGGCGTGGCTGGGACTGGTAATGACAGTCCAATCACCCCAAACTCTGATTAGGACTAATGAGATTGATGGCTACATCAAAAAGACCGGGCAGGATCTTTCTCGCATCTTGTAGCAATAAGTACATTATAACAAACTTCTACTTCCCTAAATAATGAACGGGAAGCTGGACAAGAAACCTGTATAAGTTCAACAACCGGAGCAGTCCACAGCCCCTAGCAACAAAGGCAACCCGTAACGTGATCAGATCTATGACCGGCTTTGGCGATGCCGCCGAAAAGGTGGATTCGGTGCACTACACTGTAGAATTGCGTAGCCTCAACAATAAATACATCAAAGTGACCACCCGCCTACCTGAGGAGCTTGCTGGGCTCGAAGCAGAGCTTGACGCTGTAATACGCAAAAGGGTGTGCCGTGGATCCTTCACGTTGACTGTCACCATGCAAAAACCCGCCGCTCAAGCCACATATCAAATGAACCAGGAATCCTTGGGAATGTACCTAGATCATCTGGAAACTATCCGATCTAAACTGGCATCTACTCAGCAGAATCTTAATGTTGACTTAACTGTACTGCTCACGCTCCCAGGAATCATGGTGACAACCAAAGATCATGAAGATCTAGTGCGAAATGCAAGGCAACCCGTGCTCAGCTTGACCCAGAAAGCCTGTGACCGCCTCGCAAAGATGCGTGCCACAGAAGGACAAATCATTGCAATAGATCTGGACTCCCAACGAGATGCACTTCGACAGAATATCAAGACAATCAAGCAACGCTCACCAAAGGTTGTTGAAGAATATCACCAGCGATTGCGTGCGCGTATTGATCAACTCTTGGCCCGAGCAGAACTCCAAATCAATGAACCCGATCTGATCCGAGAAGTAGCCATCTTCGCTGAACGATCTGATATTTCCGAGGAGATATCACGTCTTGTCGGCCACCTCGAGCAATTTGACGATATTGTTCAGGCCAACGATAACGAACCAACGGGCCGCACTCTTGATTTTATCGCCCAGGAAATGCTTCGGGAAGCCAACACGATTGCAAGCAAATCCAATGACGGACAAATCAGTCGCGCCGTCGTTGAAGTAAAGGCCGCCATTGACCGAATCAAAGAGCAGGTACAGAACATTGAATAACTTTCATGGCCAGTCATCATGCAATTAAGCTGCTCGCCAACCATTCACATTGAATATTCCCTGTGAGAATCACAGTATTCGGCTTGGGCCACAATTGGCCACGACGATATTTGGCAATGCTGCCCCCCCTGAAGCGACGGTCCAACCCTAAACACTGAAGTCCGACGCGGCGTGTTACGTTACCGGTCATATGATTCCGATTGACGGTGGAGCATCCGTAATCGTCAAACTTACCGACGACGAAGTGATTCAGTGAATTCTTATTCGGCATGTTGCCTAATCAAACGGATGCTCTAGCAGATGGCGAGTTGGAACGTGGTGATGTAAATACGGTAGAAAATGGGTATATGCTTCATACTCGACGTGGTTCGCTTCGCATTTCTGATGATTTCGAAAAGCCCATTCGGTCAAACTAGGACGAGAAGACTGTGAACTTCAAGATCATCCGCTATAGTCAATCACTTGGCACCTTGCTTGCAGTGGCCAATCTAGAAATACATCCGGCAGATGTATCGACATGAACCACAAGAATTCGCTCGGCCGTCCATCAGTCTGTTTCAACCCTATCGAGCTCAGTAACAAATGGCTTGCCTCCATCCTGTTTCCCTTGGCTCCATATCAACAATCCTGAAAATCAAATGAATAGAAATATTTGATCTGGTAGATACAATAATTTTTCTGCCTTCATTGTGTTTTTGGTCGTTCTTACGCCCCCATCGCATTGAATTAATGTAATGGGCAATCTATAAAGATACAGTAAGGCACTAAGATATAAGTGGTATACCCCAAAATGAATAGCTTTACTCATTTCACTCATCTGAAACTCGCTATGATCATCCTCGTAGTCTGGATTGGCTTGTTTAGCCCACCCCCGGCCATGTCGTGTCCGGCTTGCAAGCTTTCAGTTCCTTCTGAAGATGGCCAACTCACATCACCGGACAATAACGCGGATGCCCTGGCGCGAGCCACATCGACTGGGCGCGGCTACAACCTATCGATCGTCATTATGATGGTCATGCCTTTTTTGATCATGGGTACCTTCGGAGGTGTTCTGTTTTTTATTAATCGAAAATCCTCTGCAACCAATCACGTTCAGGTACCAGACAATTGAATCTTGATAAAGCCGACAACCGTCATCATGGCTATCTCAAATTCCAAAATCATGTGGATGGCTTGCTGTACTTCGAGCCCCACTCCACTGGCCAAGGTGAATCATGGTATGACTGGATGATGAATAGGAACTGCCAATGAAATCCTGCGTCCGGTTGATCTTATGCATCTTGTTTCTTGGCACACCAGCAATTACCGCCACCGCCCAACACACCGTGCGTCCATCTGTCGTCAAGGTATTGGTCACACATCGATATCCAAGCCTCACCCGTCCATGGACCAAACGGGCCCCACAGAAATCCTCCGGATCGGGCGTTGTCATCAACGGGCAAGTTATTCTCACCAACGCACATGTTGTTGGCTATGCTAGCCAGATTTATATACAGGCCTACCAATCAGATAATAAAGTGTCCGCCACCGTCAAAGCCATCGCGCCAGAAATTGACCTGGCTGTCCTGCAATTGGATGACACCGAGTTCTTCACCGAACACCCTGCTTTGACCCTGTCGCCACAGCTGCCCAAGGTCAAGAACACGGTTAATGTCTATGGCTATCCGATAGGGGGAAACGAGCTTTCCATTACCGAAGGAATCGTTTCAAGAATTGAGTTCACCAGGTACCACCCTCATGACACCAGTGGCCTGCGAATTCAGATTGACGCAGCCCTGAACCCTGGGAATAGTGGTGGCCCGGCAATGATTGGCGACGAAATTGTTGGGCTGGTCTTTTCCGGTATCCGAGAAGCCGACAATATCGGATACCTCATACCCGCAGAAGAAATTGATACCTTTCTCACTGACGTGAATGACGGCCAGTATGACGGCAAGCCCCATTTATTCGATACTTTCCAAACAGTAGAAAACGAGTCGCTACGAAACAAGTTGGGGTTAAATACGCATATGGGTGGTGCCATGATTCGCAAACCCTATGGAAGAGACGCCAATCCCCTTCATGAATGGGACATCATCACAAACATCGGCAGCTACGACTTAGACCGAGAAGGCAAGATCCAAATCACTGATGACCTGCGGCTGGCTTTTCTCTATCAAATATCGAGGCTTACGGAACAATCCAAAGTCGCGATGACTGTATATCGTGATGGCAAATCCCAACTTATCGACGTGCCCGTTAAAGTCCGGCGAGATCTTGCAATCCCATTCCTGAGAAATCACTATCCAAAGTATTTCATCTACGGCCCACTTGTATTTTCGGTCGCCACACAGGAATTCGTTTCCTCACTCGGTCAAGCACGACGGTTTCTGAGCCGATCGGGTAGCCCGCTGATCGAACGAAGTGATGATGAAGTGGCATTCCCAGGTGAACAAATCATTGTTGTATGCTCCCCAATGTTCCCCCATCGCATCACCAAAGGATACAATGACCCCCTCTTTGCCGTCCTTTCCGAGGTCAATGATATTCAAATCAACAACCTCGACCATCTTGTTGAAATTCTACGTGATAGTAACGGGAAATATATCACCTTTAAATTTGCGGGCCGCCAGGGCGACACGCTTGTCTTTGATCGCAATGAGATCGCTGAATCAACTGAAACGATCCTCGAGGAGAACGATATTCGCTATCAGGGATCAAAATCTGCTCGCGCTTTATGGCAAACACCCCAAGGGGTGAATTAACTCTGTTCATCCACAACAAAATGAAGGCCTGTCCGCCGCCAATATGTATTGCGATACTTGGGACTATACCCCTATGAGTAAGATTGCGAATACATGGCTTACGCGGGGCTTTGATTGTTTTCGGGAAGGCACGTTTGGGAATGGAGGACAAAACCTGTATGTCTCCAAGGCAGGAGTACTGCAACGGATTCACCTCTTCGATACCAATAAAGATGGCCATATTGAACTCGTCTTCTGCAACGCCCAAGAACACCTGGAAGCCCCACCGGCTTCCGTTTACAGCAATGTGCTAACGAATCCACGGCGGATGGAGTTGCCCGCTGGCGGTTCGCCCACCGGGGCCGTGATGGACCTGACCGGCAATGGCTATGATGATCTGGTCATCGGAATGCAAAAGACCGGGAACCAAGGTCTATTTAATGCATACATTTACTATGGCGGCCCAGAGGGCCTCACCGAACGGCACCATCGCCAGATCCCCGCCCATTTATGCACAACTCTGACTACGGGCGATTTTAATGGAGATGGGCGTCCCGACATTGCCCTAATCACACAAGGCAAACTCCGCGTTTTCTATCAAAGCCAACGAGGGTTTGAGCCAAGGTATTTCACCGACCTGAATATTACCGCCGACCAACTCGGCGCAAGCGATCTTGACGGCGATGGCTGTGCCGAACTTTATGCCCTATCGACCAACGCACCGCCTCGAATCTACTGGGGTGGCCCCAATGGGATCGACCCACAGCAAGTTTCAGAAGTTCCGGTGGGAGACACCGCGGACGTATCGAGCAGTGACGAGCAGAAAGGTCTTTCCGAAGAAGAAAAAGTGGCTGCAACCGGCCCTTTGGCAATGTTTGTTCACTTGGACGGTCGGCAACACCTCTTCGTCCCATTCGCACATCGCACATTCCTAGTTCCCGTTGGAAACGACCGAAGCTTTGGACCTCCTCTTGAGTTTAAGTGTCAGCAGGCATTAGCTGTTGCGTGTGGTGACATGAACGGCAACGGCTATTCAGATCTCGTTTTTGCCAGTCGTGACCAATCGACAGGGCAGGAATGCTCTTGGGTTTACTGGGGTGGAGAAGCAGGTTTCAGTGAACAGCGAAGGACCGCAATGGCCACCCATCGAGCATGCGATGTTGCGGTTGGAGACCTCAACAACAATGGTCATGATGACATCGTTATTTGCCAAAAACAAACGGACAAAATGTACAGCATCCAATCGCCCGTTTTCTGCGGCACGGACGAGGGGATCGACCCCCATCCTATTCACTTAAACACCGAAGGGGCTCGCCGTGTATTTATTGCACGCACGAACAATGATACAACCCCTCAAGTAATCTTCATCAACCAGGCGGCCCGCAATGCCACCGGCGATGTCGATTCGTACGTGTACTACGGTGGCCCCGATGGTTTTCATCCAAATCGGCGCGATGCGCTTGCGGGTCGTGGCGCAACCAGTGCCATGATATGTGACTTTAATGAAAACGGCTGGCCTGACATCGTCATTGCCAACAGTTCCGAAAACGCCATGCACCTGGACCCTGGAACCTATGTGTTTCGGGGTGGACCAAAGGGTTTTTCACATCAACCAAATGAAATTATTCCAATGCGCCATGGCTTGGATTTAAGCGCCGGCGACATCGATCACGATGGCTGCTTGGAACTGATCATCGGGCTATTCTACAGTCCGGACATTCTTATTTACCGAAGCACACCCGACGGCTTTGACTTGGAACACCCCAAAATTGTCACGGCCCTTTACGGACCGGACGAATTCATGCGGACCAGTGTTCGGTGGGTACGCCTTGCAGACATGAACAACGATGGGTGGCTTGATTTGATCGTGAACCCCGTTGCAGATGGTTTATGCGGGATTCTCTGGGGAGGGCCCGAAGGGTTCAGCAGCAATCGCATGCAATTATTCCCGTTGAATGGAAACCATGGAACGCCGCTAGCTCGCGACCTTACGGGAAATGGATACTTGGATCTACTTATAGGCGGTGGCAAACCCAGGATGAATGTTCCCCATGAATCGTTCATCGATATTTACTGGAATGGCCCAGAGGGAATGCAACCCCATCGTCACACCCAGTTGGAAAGCCAGTCAGTCATTGGCCTAAGTGTGGCTGATTTCAATCACAATGGATACCTAGATATCTTCTGCACCGCCTACAAAAGTCTAATTGAACGCGACGTTGATTCGTATATCTACTGGGGGGGGCCAAATGGACATTATTCAAATAAGAACCGAAGTCGCATTCGCACCCATTCTTCATCAGGATGTGTCGCCGCAGATTTCAATGAAGATGGTTACATCGATTTGGCGATCGCCAACCACAAGACATTCGGCGATCACATAGGCGATTCCTTCGTCCTCTGGAATGGCCCCAATGGACTAGATGAACAGAATCCCACCCGCTTGCCTACCTCAGGTCCTCACGGCATGCAACACGAGCAACCGGGCAACTTGATTGATGGCGGCAATGAGGAATACTACACATCCGCACCTTTCCAACTTCCAGATAACCAGCATGTGACAAGCATTGCTTGGGAAGCTGAACTTGGACCTAAAACGTGGGTAAAGGCTCAACTACGATTCAGTGATCACGAGGAAACGCTCGATGCGGCATTCTGGACTGGACCGGATGGAGAAAACAGCTGGTTTAACAATGGCCAATCGGCAGAAGCTTTAAACGATAATGGATGCTGGGTGCAGTATCGGTTGGCACTGGGTGCAACCAATGGAGGCTGCACGCCTCGTATTACCGAAGTACGTGTTCGCCATAATTAAATCCCCCATGCAAGATTATAAAAGTATCCTATTGAATCGGCTACAAACCAAAGGAGTGCAAGCTCTATGAGCAAGACTGCAAATACGTGGCTTACGCGGGGTTTTGATTGTTTTCGCGAAGGCGTGTTCGGCAACGGAGGGCAAAATCTGTATGTCTCCAAGGCAGGAATACTGCAACGGATTCATCATTTCGACCTCAATAAAGATGGTCACATCGAGCTCCTGTTTTGCAATGCACAGGAACACCTCGAGGCGCCGCCGGCCTATGTGTACAGCGACGTCCTAGGCAGTCCAAGTCGGAGCGAATTACCCTCCGGCGGGTCGCCAACAGCAGTCGCGGCTGATCTGACCGGCGATGGTTACGATGACCTGGTCATCGGCATGCAAAAAAGCGGCAATGCCGGGATGTTTAACGCCTATATCTATTTCGGATCACCTGAGGGGCTCACCGAGCGTTACCAACGTCATATTCCTGCTCATGTGTGCACGTCACTAGCTGCCGGCGATTTTAACGGTGACGGGAAATCCGACCTGGCGCTACTGACCCAGGGAAAGTTGCGGATTTTTTATCAAGGCGAATTCGGCTTTGAGCCAAAAACGTATACTGACCTCGATATTACCGCAGATCAATTTGGCGCTTGTGATCTCGATGGTGATGGTTACGCGGACCTTTATGCTCTTTCGCCTGATGCCCCACCACGCATCTATTGGGGTAGTCCTGATGGAATTTCCCCAGATCGGTTTACCGACCTGCAGGTCGGTGACGAATCCGACGCCACCATCAGTGAAGAGCAGGAAGGGCTATCGGAAGAAGAGAAGGTCGGGGCCACTGGACCAATTGCCAAGATTATCAACCTAAATGGCATCCAACACGTATTTGTACCGTTCGCCACTCGATCATTTCTTGTCCCCGTCAACCATGACCGCAGCTTTTCATCGCCATTGGAATTCAAATGCTCAAGAATGCTGTCGGTTGCTAATGGCGACATCAATAATGATGGCCATATCGATCTCGTATTTGCTGGCCGTGATCAAGAAAACAATCAAGAATGCTCATGGATCTACTGGGGCAGTGCAGATGGTTTCAGTGAGCAACGGCGAACCCCGCTACCCAGTCACCGGGCATGTGATGTGGCAGTCGGCGATCTTAACGGCAATGGATTTGATGACGTGGCACTTTGTCAAACACGAACTGACACAATGTACAGTATTGAATCGCCAATATTCTGCGGCACATCTGAAGGGATTGTTTCAGAGCCTGTATGGCTTAACACGGAGGGTGCTCGACGCGTATTCATTGCACGAACTAGTGATGAAAAACACCCCCAGGTCATCTTTATTAATCAAACGGCTCGTAATGCAATCGGTGATGTAGACTCATATATCTATTATGGTGGGAGGGATGGATTCAGACCCGATCGGCGTGGTTCACTGGCAGGACGAGGGGCAACCAGTGCCATCGCGTGTGACTTCAAGGACCATGGATGGGCTGATATTGTTCTTGCCAACAGTGCTGAAAATGCACAGCATTTAGATCCTGGCACTTACGTATTTCGCGGTGGGCCGGAGGGTTTTGCGTATGAACCCGATGAGATCATCAAAATGCGTAAAAGCTGGGATATCAGCGTTGGTGACATCGACCACGATGGATACCTTGAGGTAATCATAGCGCGATTCTATAGCGCCGACATATCCATCTATCGAGGCACCCCCGAAGGTTTTGAACTGGCCGATACGGTATGTGCCATTCACGGACCAGTAGAGTTCATGAATACAAGCACAAGGCGGATCCGGCTGGCTGACATGAATAATGATGGCTGGCTTGATTTGATCGTCTCTCCAATTGCCAAAGGGATGTCCGGTATTCTTTGGGGAGGCCCGGATGGTTTTACCTCTGATCGTATGCAGGTTTTCCCTATTGCCGGCAACTCCGGAGTCCCTCAAGCCCGTGATCTAACGGGCAATGGATACCTAGATCTGATTATTGGCGGCGGCAAGCCCAATCGAATGGATGTGCCGCATGATTCATTTATCGACATTTTTTGGAATGGCCCTGACGGAATGCAACCCCACCGCCACACCCAGTTGGAAAGCCAAGGTGTCATTGGTTTATGTGTGGCGGATTTCAACAACGACGGATATCCTGATATTTTTTGCACTGCCTACAAAAACCAGATTGATCGTGACATTGATTCCTATATCTACTGGGGCGGGCCGGGCGCAACCTATACGAAGTACAACCGGCAACGCATTCGCACACACTCCTCGGCGGGATGCATTGCCGCAGATTTCAATGAAGACGGTTACATTGATTTGGCGATCGCCAACCACAAAACCTTTGGAGATCATATGGGTGATTCGTTCGTACTGTGGAACGGGCCAAACGGTTTTGATGAACAGAACCCTACACGGCTACCCACTTCTGGGCCACATGGCATGCAGCACGAACAGCCGTATAACCTTGTTGATGGTGGCAATGAAGAATATTACACCTCCGCACCTTTCAAGCTGCCAGAGGGCGAAAAGGCGACGAGCATTGCCTGGGATGCTGAACTACCACCCAAAACATGGGTGAAAGCCCAGATACGATTTGGTGGTCACAAAGAGATGCGTGGTACGGCACCTTGGACTGGACCGGACGGAGAAAACAGCTGGTTTGAGAACAGTGGAGATGCGTTAACGGAAATTCCAAAGGGATCATGGGTTCAGTATCGATTGGCAGTGGGCGCAACCAATAGCGGCTGCACACCTCGTATTACCGAGGTGCGTGTTACCCACCAATAAGATTATCTGAGTAATATTAGAGGTATTATGTAGATCCCCAACAAGTTCCAACACAGATCAGGAGCAGATATCACGTGAAATCACAAGAAGTTCGTAACGGTATGGCACTCGAAATAGATGGCCAGATCTGGCTCGTGGCAGACACAGACCATGTTAAGCCCGGCAAGGGTCCCGCCTATACGCAGTTGAAACTTAAGAATCTTAGAAGTGGTTCACATATGGAACGACGCTTGCGAAGTGGTGAGGATGTGGATCAGGCGGTCCTTGATAGACGGGTCATGGAATACCTTTATTCGGATGGTAGCGGTGCCATCTTCATGGACACCGAGAGTTTCGACCAATCCACAATTGCTTCTGAAATCTTGGGTAATGCCATGGACTATCTGAAACCAAATAGCGCACTTACCGTTTTAGTCTATGAAGGTAATGTGGTAAGCATTGAGCTGCCGGGTACCGTCGAATTAGAGATTACGGATACACCGCCAGGCATCAAGGATGCCACAAAGACTAATCAACTCAAGGAAGCAACTTGCGAAACAGGTCTCAAAACACGTGTGCCTCCATTTATTAATCAGGGCGAAGTCGTTCGAATCTCAACGGAAACCGGCGAATACACGGGCCGGGCCTAGAGAAAACCTATAAGCGTTCTTCAAACGGGAAACAGTGACACTCCGCCTGTCCCCTCTCTGCAATACCACTGCATAGTCTCTTGTCATGCCTGCACAAAGCGATCATGCAGTCGAGCAGCAGCTCTATGCCAATGATCCGGTACAACTCGAACCCGTTCCAGCTGTACAACCTAAACAGTGGCTTCCTGTCCGTATTGCTCGGCCCAACAATTCCTGCGGGGTATATTCCCAAAGCTTGCGGCTATTGCGCTCAACCACATGCTCATCATCACCGGTCCCAAACTGCGTAGGACTCACAGGCATCTGCAACATCTGGTTGAAATCGCAATCATAAACACTCCCTTGCCAGCCGATGCTTACAAGAGAACGGCACATGACGGCATTGACATTTTCTGCACGGTGAGCGTCATCAAGCTTGGTCATATAGGAGTTGTACATGCCATCTCGATGCAACTCGTGCGCAAACCGTTTAATGGGCATATTCGTAATGGTCCATAACCTGTTAAACACAATTCCATAACGTTTTTTCAACTCGTATTTATAGTCATGCTCCAACGAATCCTGCCGTGGAGGTAGGCCATACCCCACTGGGTTAAAAACCAAGTCCAGCCTCCGTCCTGACCCCGCCATGCCATAACCTGCTTGATTCAGTCGCCTCAAAGCCTCAATTGACCCGCCAAAAACACCTTTACCTCTTTGCGCATCTACATTTTCTTCCAGATAACAAGGTAAGCTGGCTACCACCTCAACCGCGTACTGCGCAAGAAAATCAACCATGTCTTCAAAACCAGGTTCCAGGAGAATGGTCAAGTTGCACCGATCCAGCACATGGAATCCACGCTTTCGAAATGCCTTGACCACCTTTCGAAAGTATGGGCTCATTTCTGGTGCCCCACCGGTAAGATCCACGATCGATATCGCGAGGTCATCGCGATATCGATCTATCCAATCAAGAATACGGCCTACGACACTCCAAGACATCACTTCCGTACGATTTGGACCAGACTCGACATGGCAATGGTGACAGGCCAGATTGCATAACTTGCCTAGGTTCAGTTGCAGCGTTTTCAATTCTACACGTGATAGCTGCTGACCGTCTTGGGCCAAACGCTGAGCAAATCGATCCTCCGACGACACAACGGGCAATGACCATGTGGAACACATCAGCAAATTATACATGATCAAACAGCTACCAAGCGTTATTACTCACAGTTGGATCCGATCCGACACCAAACCTGCTAATATGTCCCGTCTTAACAATCATTAACCCCTGAATCAGGAAAAAGGTCGTAAGGCACGATGTTGAAACCGTCCGCCACAAACAGTAAATCAATGGATGAAATTGTTGCCCTCTGCAAGCGCCGTGGTTTTGTCTACCCGGCAAGCGAAATCTACGGCGGCATCAATGGCTTTTGGGACTATGGGCCACTCGGCGTTGCCTTGAAGAACAATATTCGTGACGATTGGTGGCGAAACTTAGTCGAATGCCCGCCGCTTGACGCTGATGGAAATCCGCTACAGATCGTAGGACTTGATTCCGCCATTATTCAAAATCCAAATGCTTGGGTAGCGTCTGGGCACGTGGGAGGCTTTTCCGACCCCATGGTGGACTGCCACGCCACAAAGAGCCGCTACCGGCTCGATCACGTCATGGTCTATCGACCGCGCGAAGGCACAGACGTGCATCCAAGCTACGCCTTTATGGAGGGACAGCCCGACTCCATTGCCAAGAAGCTGAAGAAGGCTACACGCGGTCGTGACGTGAGCGAGTTGTTCGAGGTTGTTGCCCTCGAGGACCTTACCGTGGCGGACTATGCAATGATCGTGGGACCGGACACAAAAGAACAAGGAACGCTCACTGAGCCCAAACAATTCAACCTAATGTTCCAGACCACAGTCGGCGCAACCGGCGGTCCGGAGAATGTGGCATACCTTCGACCCGAGACAGCACAGGGCATCTTTCTCAGTTACAAAAATGTGTTGGATACGATGCGGGTTCGCATGCCGTTCGGAATTGCCCAAATTGGCAAAGCATTTCGCAATGAGGTCACGCCACGAAATTTTATTTTTCGATCACGTGAGTTTGAGCAGATGGAAATGGAATGGTTTTGTCATCCTGATGAATCTGAACACTGGTTTTCATATTGGAAACAGCAACGGATGCAATGGTGGCAATCCCTAGGTGTTGAATCTAACAATCTGACTCTTCGAGATCATGAACAAGATGAGCTATCCCACTACTCTGATGCCACAAGTGATATCGAGTATTGCTATCCTTTCACCGCACCTGCATTTGGTGAACTGGAAGGTATTGCTCACCGCGGTTGCTTTGACCTGACGCAACACCAAAAGCACTCCAAGCAAAAACTAGAATATTTTGACCAGCAGCGAAATGAACGGTACATCCCACATGTCATAGAGCCTGCCAGTGGCCTAACACGTGGTGTGCTGGCACTGCTATGCGAGGCTTATACCCATGATGACCAACGACCAAGCAAAATGTACATGAAATTTCACCCACGCATGGCACCAATCAAAGCCGCCGTTTTCCCTTTGGTCAATAAAGATGGCATGCCTGAAGTAGCCCAAAAACTTCACCTAGAATTACGGAGCCGCTTTACCATAGAGTTTGATGCCAAGCAATCAATCGGCAAACGTTATGCCCGCATGGATGAAGCGGGAACACCCTATTGCTTCACAATCGATGGTGATACACTCAATGACCAGACCGTCACGGTACGCCACCGTGACACGTTACAGCAAGAGCGTATTGGGATTGATCATGTATCCGAATTCATGACCAAAAACATTCTGGTTTAAACCCAGCCTGTCGCCAACCACAAATTAACCACCATCTAATAAAAACCACAATAAAATCAGAAAACACATGGCATGTGCAGGAATCCCATGTGTTAAAGAATCCACAAACAGGCCGCATATCGTATAAAAAAAGCACGACCCGGCCAGGGGATGGTCCGGGTCGCACTCGATCAGGGGTCAAAACAATAGCAAACGATTATCGATTGACGGCCAATTGGCCGGAGATCTCCTTCGGCGGCGCCGGGACCGTTGGAACAGGACCCTTCGGTTCCGGCACTGGCACCATAATGGCCCGGATGGCCACACGGCGAGCCGCCGTAAGTTCTTGACGATCCCTTCCACGAACCGTATATGCACCACGCTTGCAAAGTTTGTAATGCAATCGCTGGGCTACAAGCAAGTGGTGATCCTCGTCCAAGATTCCACCACCTTGACGATAGTAATCTGCCTCTGGATCAAACAGCACCGTGGTGCTGACCATATTTAATTCCACCAAACGGTCGCGAGTTGCATCTGGTCGTACTGCTCCACCGCATCGATAAACTGCGCGAGCAGTTCTATCGGCGAATACCGGTGAATTGAACACCACTGCAACCACGGCAATACTAAACAATGCCCGAGCCGCAATCATCACGTTTAATCCCTCATTGCCAATCCAAAATCTCAAGCGGGCCGCCCCTCCGATCGGTCCGCCCTGCTCTCTTTCCCATATGTCCCTGCTCGTAGTACCAGGGTCATTCACCGAGCGACTAATTAAATTATTGCAAGACAAGTGCCATGGTCACGTATTAGGCGAAAAAAATTATAAAGTACTATATAAAAAAGATTTGAGGAATTAATCCCGAGCGGGATGCCGCGCCTGTTTAGCCAGAGATGTTTACAAATATCAACGCAACATGTTGCACTGATAGGTCAATTGAAATCTATTTTATCTGCATGCAAAATCACAATCCAAACCCGCAATCATACCCAGGCAATACTCCTAAGGTATGATTGACTACGAGATGTCCGAAAATCCCTGGCGATTTTCTACAAGCACACTTTGAATACTTGGGCCGCAATCTTGGCACAACCAATTGGACTCATCGCAGGACAAGGTCGTCTGCCGGTTCTTACGGCAGCTGGAATTCGATCGACGGGGCAAACCGTGGCATGCGTCGGACTAACCGGGCAACACACACCTGAACTACCAGATAATTGTGATCAGTTTGCCCGTGCGGGCATTATTCGCATCGGGCGATGGATTCGACTGTTACGTCGGTGGGGCGTGGACGAAGCGGTGATGATTGGCAGGGTCCGCAAATCTAAAATATACCAACCTTTACGCTTGATTCGACAATTACCGGACTGGCGGGCGGCTAGACTTTGGTATCGTGTATTACGTCATGATCGTCGGAATACAGCCCTGCTTAGTGCAGTGGCGGATGAACTGGAACGTGGCGGCATTAAATTGATCGATAGCACCAAGTATATCACTAGCCACCTGGCACACGAAGGAACCATGACCTGTTTGGCGCCATCGACATCCCAGATGTCTGATATTGAATTTGGCTGGCCAATCTGCCAACAATTGAGCAGACTGGATATTGGTCAATCCATCGCTGTACGCGAAGGGGAGGTCATTGCGGTAGAAGCCATGGAAGGTACTGATGCTCTAATCCAGCGAGCAGGCCAACTCTGCCCAACGGGTAAATGGACGCTGTTGAAACGCGCCAACCCAAACCATGACATGCGGTTTGACGTTCCAACGGTCGGACCCCAAACAATTAAAAACCTGAGCCTCGCTGGCGCAACCTGCCTTGCGGTAGAAACTTCCAAGGTGATCCTTGTTGATAAACCGCAACTGATTCAACTAGCAGATCATGCCAGAATCCCGCTCATCGGTCTATCATGACTAGACAAACGAACACGTAAAGTCCATACATCGATTCAGGCTCAAGCGTACCACAGACCGATAATGGCGATGTGTCTGAAACAACCACAACACTTATTCTTACAAGCGGCGGTCTACGGAGTTTGGTCGCAACGGCAGTCGTTCTCACACGACCAACAACTGCAATCGCACTATATCTAATGGATAAACGGCCCACTGCCTCAAAACGCCTTGAAGCAGCTCGACATCAAGCCCAACATTTCAAACTTCAGCCACTAATCGAATCGCCCTTTCCAATCCCCCAGTCTGCATCCCTTGCCCGCCAGCAGAGTGTCCATGGTGACCTTGTTGCCCTTTATCGTCCGCAAATCCTGCTAATCGCCCTATCCCATGCCATTGAAATCCAGGCTGACCATATCATCTGGCCAATACAGATGAATGGAGACTTTGAGGATGCCGCAATTGCAACTGAACAAGTCATCTTGACCGAAACAATTGCCCGGTTAAGCCAAGACCAACTCCCCCAGATTGAATCGCCGTTTCTTGAACTCAGTGACCGCCAACTCATTCAATTGGGTAGCCAACTTGAAGTTCCTTGGCAGTTGGCATGGACATGCATGTTTAGTGGTGAGCAGCCATGCCGAGCCTGCGACCCCTGCCGCCAACGTCAGGCTGCATTCGATGATGCCGGCATCGTCGATCCAACCGACTCACCCACTGCTGCAAACCAACATCACTGATCACAATCAAACCACTAAACTCCAATATCAAATAGACACAGAAGCAAGCGGGACCAGAGATTCAATCAGTTGGTCCATGTCGTAACGGCTTGACGTATTGACCGGCAATACCATGCCATGGGCATGGTCAGAGGCCAGAACAAGCATGCTCCGGGTCTCGATGATATATCCCATTTCAGCTGGTTGATGTCCCATCACAAAAATCTCAACATCCCATAAGTTTGCCAGTTGTTCAGCAGATTGCGGTGTATGATTTCGCCCCCATACCATCTCATACCCTGAGCCCCCCGGTGACAAATCTTCATGGGTCGGTACCCGATCAATCACCGTGTGATCAAAGGATTCTAATTTACGGGGTGACGGAACGCTGTGACTACAAAAGACCCCGTTGGAACATCGAATGCCTAAAAGCAGACTATATATAAACTTACGCATCGCATCATTCACAGCTTGCGCCTGATCCTGATAAATAAAATCAACGCCGGCATCAAACGCCTCCACCACGTTGACCCCATCTTTACTGATCCCCTGTCCACCAAGTTGGGCCAACTCATGGTTTGCCTGCAGGAGAAGGACCTGGTTCGGATATTGCAGCTTTAGTGCAGCCACCCGCGCAAGCGTCCTGATAGATAAGTCTCTTCCATTTATGAAGTTAGGGCCGTGAACGATTTCGTGTAGAACCAATACCCGATCAGCAGACCGATCTAATGCCGCCAATTTAATGATACGCTGCAGGTTTAATCCGTGGTCATGCAGGTCACCCGTCATCAACAGGTGCCGCTGTGCGGGCACTTGAGCGATGGCACCATACCGATAGCCATCATGGAGATTTGCATCCGCAGCCCGTTCAAATAGGTCAATAACAACCTGCGGATCCTGTAAATCTAGATCTGAACCGGGAGGTATTCCGGGCGATGGCGGTTTGGAGCTTGGTGATGAGGGCATCTAGGCAATCCAGTATCCGAGATTTATGGGACTTCGGCCAATACTCGGCCTAATAGCCCCAAATGACCGATTTTGCCGATTGTAGTGCTTAAGGCCAACTGGCACCTAAGAAGTGAGCAAATTACCCTATATTCACCACCGGGCGATGCAATACCTCGCGTTGTAAGCCGTTGTACACAAGAACATCACGATGGAATCGACCGACAGCGGGCCAGGAACGAAGCAGATACTGGCGCAAGCCGCAAAGGGGGACCAGGCCGCTTGGCGGAAGTTAGTTGAGACCTATTCACCACGCGTCTATGCACTGCTCTTGCGTCAGTGCGGTAATCGAGAACTCGCTGAGGAGATCTGCCAAGACACTTTTGTTACCCTCGTTGGCGAGATCGGAAATCGACAGCGTTACCAGGAGCGAGGCCGATTTGAGTCCTGGGTGTTCAGTATTGCGATGAATCGGCTCCGCGATGAAGCGCGACGACGTAAACGGCATGCAGTTTCAATGGATATGAGTCCAGGCGGACTCAACCAAGGGCCTGCACTCCATGCCGCAGAGATACAGAGCCGACGCAGGCCAGGTAAAGGCGGGTCCTCTGAGGTCTCGGAAACTTCTGGAGACACAGTTGATCCATTCGAACGTGTCAGCCAAGCAGAGCAGATTGAGCTGCTCCAAAGTGCGGTTAGTCAGATGAACGAAGCAGACCAGAAAATCCTGCACCTCCGCCATACGGCTGGCATGAGTTTTAGGCAGATTGCCGAGGTCCTGGGCCAGCCGATGGGCACTGTCTTAGCACGTGGACACCGAGCATTGAATAAGCTTCGACAGATGCTTGCAGACCCTTTGGAGGAAAAGGGTGAAAATACTGACATGAATGAGCCGCAGTCATGAAACAGTCCAACCAGAATCAGAAACCCAGAGCTGAGGACCCGCAACTTGAGGGGCTATTGGATATTGCATTAGCACCCCAATCCGTCCCCGGTGGCATTCCACAGGACCTCACGCGGAAGATCCTGGCCAAAACCATCCCGCAGTTGAATGCGAATAGTTCCCCTGTACTGGCCATGATTGGCCCGACAGCCATCAATGCCATTGCGGCGATGATGATGCTTGCAGCCACACTGGGACTCTTCTTGGCACTACATCAAGCACCCAATAATTTATACTTCCTAGTTCAACTGGAACAAAATCTCATCGAAATTGTTGACATTGAATCTACAACCGATGATCTCGATCACCAGATCGGGCTGCTTGCTGCACAAATCAACGATTTTGAAAATCACAACGGATCTAGTGGATCTGCACAACTACTTGAAGGCGAACTACTCGACTACGAGTTGCAATTCAATACCGGCACTGGTCTGGTTTTCTGAAAAGGCCTCACGAAAGGACTATATCATGGTGTTTCAACCGCGAATCTTCAGGCGCTACCTTATGGTTGTGGCGGCTGGAGCCATCGCGCTGAGTGCTTCAGAGCCATTATTAGCCCAACGCGGCAATGAACGGGATACGCGACGTGACAGAGTACAAACTCAAAACCGCCAAAAAGATGACAGCGCCAAGGCTGTCAAGAAAATACAGCACATAAAACGGCGTGCCGTCCACCGGGTACCACTCACCGATGTACAGAGAAAAGAACGGCTTGAAATCCTGAAAATGATCGAACCCAAAATGTATGCGCGACTCAAGCTGTTTGAAAAGAAACCGCAGATGATGCGAGCAGCGATTGACCGCGTAATCGACAGTAACAAGGTGGGACACCAAATTCAACGGCTCGCCGCCATGCGAGAAGAAGATTTCCAAGGATTTGAACTCCAAATTGCAAATATTCAGCTTGCTCGAGAATGCACTGAACAGGGACGAAAACTGCGTGCCCGAAAGACATCCGCCGCTTCCAGTGCCGGTGAGCAACAACGACAGAAACTACGCGAGCTCGTCGGCGAGCACTTTGACATCCGCCAGAAGATGCGCGAACGCGAACTGGCCAAGCTTGAAAATCGAATCAGGGAGTTACGCAGAACGCTTGACCAACGAAATGGAAGCAGAACGGCACTCATTGAAAAACGTTTTTTGCAACTGACGAGCGAACCAAACACTGCTGCATGGTAGATAATACTATGCTAAACCAATAACTTGGTGGACCATCTGTGTATTGACCGGCTCAATCAAGCCTCGTTCCGTCACAATCGCCGAAATTAACCCATGTGGCGTCACATCAAATGCCGAGCTGTATGCACTGACGCCTTCAGGCGCAGTTCGCATGCCGAATCCCTCCGTAATTTCATTCTCAGCACGCTGCTCGATTGGGATCTGGGAACCATCAAGAATCTACAGGTCAAATGTGGAACTGGGGGCTGCAACATAAAATGGGATGCCATGGTGTTTGGCAAGTACCGCCAGACTGTATGTCCCGATCTTATTTGCCGTATCACCATTACTTGCAATGCGATCCGCACCAGTGATCACCATGCCAATACGGCCCTCACGCATTACTTGCGCAGCCATATGGTCGCAGATTAACGTGACGTCGATATCCGCCGCTGCCAGTTCATACGCGGTCAGGCGAGCACCCTGCAACAGCGGGCGGGTCTCATCTGCCCATACTCGGATTCGTTGGCCACGCTCATGTGCCAGGTACATAGGTGCCGTGGCTGTCCCAATCCCCCCAGTAGCCAAGGCGCCAGCATTGCAATGTGTCAACACACCTCGATCAGAAGAGATGATATGACGATCAAGTAACGTCAGGGCATTGCAACCGATTCGATGACACATATCCGCATCTTCCTCATGGATGCTCCTCGCTTCTGACCATAGCTCCCTAACCGTTACTGGTTCAACGCGTTTCATTCGGTCCAGTGCCCAAAACAAATTGACTGCCGTGGGCCTACTAGTCGCCAACTTATCACAGGTTTGATCTAATGCTTGCACGCAATCCTGCGCGTTCTGCACGCCGATCACGCACCCGTATGCCGCCGCAACACCAATGGCAGGTGCGCCGCGCACACTCAACCGCCTAATAGCTTGCCACACTGAATGGATATCACGGCAGTCCAAGTAAACCTCTTCGCCAGGCAGTCGTGTTTGATCAAGCAAACGCAGGTGACCTTCCTCTGCATTACCTATCCATTCAATATTTTTCAATCTCAACATTAAAAAGCCTGCTAATTAACATCCCGCAGTACCAAAATCACCAGTGCCATGTTAAACAGATTAAACCCCATATGTAACACGATAGAAGGCCACAAACTCCCAGTTCGCTCGTATAGCCAGCCTAAAATTACTCCCATAATGAATAAGCTTGGCATCCCCTGCCATTCAACTGCTCCGTAATGCATAAGCGTGAACCAAGATGCCGCCACCACGATCACTGGCCATCGCCTATGAACAGCACCAAGGTTGAGTAGCGCCGATTGAAGCAGGCCCCGATAGATCACTTCTTCAATTAACGGGGCAATAATCCCCGCAGAAACCACCATCAGGAATATGGCTTCTAGCGAATGTGACTGAACCACCTGCTCAAGCATCTGGTGGGCGATCTGCGGCCGTTCGCCAGTCCACAACTCACTGATCGCCGCTACCAGGGTGCCGATGCCCAATATAAGCGGAATGGTGAAAACAAGCCCCAATACCCCTCGGCCCATTAGGCTGTTCGGTTGGGAACTGAGGATTCCAAATGACCTTAGGCCGTCACCCTGGCGCGTAACACGAACCAAAACGTAGACGATCACGGGTAACTGGGCTAGCTGCCCGAATAACTGCCGGATCGCATAATGCAATGTGGGGACACCCGTCATGCCACCGTCATCTTCCATCAGGCGTAACTCATCTAGCACGATACCAATCAGATGTGCACTGCTAATCATCAGTATCATCCCCAGGAACACATCTGCAATCGTTAGATTAATCGAACGAGGTTCCTGGCTATCAAATGCACGTGGCCCGAGCCAACCTAGCCAGATAAAAACCAGAAAAATTAAAGCAGCAAGCAGTATCAATGCCAGATCAAGGGCCCCAAGTATCGATGCAAGAATTTCCATCGCAGATCATGCCTTATACATACAACCCGGGCACCTATGCCAATGAATGACCATGCAAATGATTTTTTTCAATATATTCCACTTATGCAGGCATTGCGATTCCATTCAATTACGCTAAGCTGACGGGTTTGGCCTTCGCCACCGCGGAGCAACGCCACACGATGTCACTACTAAAGAACTGGGCGCCCTACTTCCAAAGCGCCGTCAAAGATCGTGGGCGCTCCATACACTTGGCCGGCAAGGTCGTCAGGCATCAAACTCAAGCGGGCGAATATGTCCGCGCTCAAGTGGTTGATGACACGAATCACGCGACTGTCGTTATCCATCATAAAGGCTTGGTAGCTACGCCCCATTGCACCTGCTCGGAATTTTCTGCCGGCGCCTACTGCTGCCATCTCTGGGCGGCCTTACTCCAGGAAAAAACGGAGCGCCAAGATGACCCAGCTAGTACTGACCGCATTAATTACCTCCGGCCCGGAAAACCCAAAGCACGCAAACGTGAGCCAGGCAGGCAGGTCAAGCCTGCTGATGCCGACTGGATAAACCGGCTCACACTACTGCGTCCAACTAGATCTGAATCGACCAAAAGTCCCATCTCTGACCTGCTCACTGTCCGGCAAATCTGCTATGTGGTCAATATCGACCAGTCCAACCGTAGCAATTCCCTGGTGATTGAGCTATGGGCGCGAACTGCAACCCCACGCGGATGGAGCCAATTGCGACCATTCAAGATCGATCTACAGACGCTTGAACAGATGGACGACCCAATAGACCGCCACATCAGTTCCCTGCTCCTTGGTGCACAACCTTATCGCCTGGACACCATGGATTACACACCCCTCACAGCCCAGACAGGAGGTGTTTTTTCAATTCGGCGGGGTATCCGACAGTTTGCGCTGCGTCGCATGGCCGAGTCGGGGCGGTGCCTGATTGATGACGGCGAGGGAATGACAAAACCGCTGGTTTGGGATAATGATGAACCTTGGGTGCTATGGATAGCTGGTTCACTAGATACTACGAATCTTCAAATTGACCTACAACTTCGCCGTGGTGCGGTGTGCATGGACATAAAAACTCCCTTATGTGCACTGGGCGGAAACGATGGTGTGGTTATCTACGATGGAAAAGTAGCGCCATTTGACGACCACGGATCAAAACGCTGGGTCAACCAGTTTCGGGATGAACTGCAAGACGAACCGCTTCGGGTCCCTGCAAAGGATATCGATAGCTTTCTCGACCGTCTTTATCTATTACCCCAACTGCCCATGATCGAATGGCCTGATGGGGTTGGAAAAAATGTGATAACCACTGATCCAGTTGTCAACCTCGATTTAACTCCACAAGCAACACCGGATGGAAGTACCCCACCGGCAAATAAAAACCTAGATGCGACGGTTTGGTTTGAATACCACGGCATGAGGGTCAACCCCGGGCAAAGCGGACGCTATGTGCCGATACAAGAAGAACAAAAAGATGGCAAAAATTTTAACAGGCAGTCAATAATCAGCCGCAACTTAAAGTTCGAGGGCAATGCAATATCCTTACTCTCTCGACTTGGGTTCCGGCCCCATACAACCACATCTGACTCCACCTTAATCCTGCCTGCACAACTAATGGCAGAGGCAACGAATCTGCTCTTAGAGCAAGGTTGGCATATCCGCGCTAATTACAAGTCGATTCGCCAACCCACCACCTCACGGTTTGCCATCTCAACTGGACTTGATTGGTTTGAACTACGAGGTGGATTGAAATTTGAAACAGAGCATGGCGAACAGATTATTCGGCTCCCTGATGCAATTGCAGCCAGTGAAAGCGGGCAAGGAACGATCTTGCTTGATGATGGATCACAGGGAATTTTGCCCGAGCAGTGGCTGCGTCGACATGGCCTACTAGCAGACCTTGGAACCGTCCACGGTGACCACTTGCGGTTTCAAACCAATCAAGTGGTATTGCTAGATGCATTGCTCGAGCAACAGGAAATCGAACAGGCTGATTCTTCATTTCTTCAGGCACAGCAACGACTTCATCAGTTTGATCGGATTGAACCCATTAACGAACCTGATGCATTTCACGGGACACTTCGTGCCTACCAGCGAGAGGGGTTGGGATGGCTTCGATTTCTGCGATGGTTGGGGACGGGTGGTATTCTTGCCGACGACATGGGTCTTGGAAAAACTGTCCAGGTACTCGCGATGCTCGAAGCCAAGCATCGCGGCGGAAAGGATCCCGTATCAGGCCAATCAGGGGCTGTGACGGAAGATCATGAATCACCACAAGGCCCCAGCCTAATTATTGTTCCACGGTCAGTAATATTTAATTGGAATGATGAGTCCTCACGTTTTACGCCTGATCTTCGTGTGGGAATCTATAGCGGCCCAGCCCGCCAATCGATGCGTGAATCCTTTGGCAACTACGATCTAATCGTCACCTCCTACGGCCTAATGCGGCGTGATATTCTAGAACTTCGTGAACATAAATTTGAATATGTCGTGCTCGATGAAGCCCAGGCAATAAAGAACTCGTCATCACAATCGGCCAAAGCTGCTCGATTACTCCAAGCCCGTCACCGCCTTGCCCTGACGGGCACGCCCGTGGAAAACCACCTTGGAGATCTATGGTCAATCTTTGAGTTCTTGAACCCCGGCATGCTGAATACAACCGGCCGATTTGCCAGATCTGTCGGCGCAAGTGTCCAGAACGTCCGCAACAAGAACGCTGCCAGCGAGGCTGCGGTAGCACTGCGTCCATTTATTCTGCGCCGCACCAAACAGCAGGTTCTCGAAGAACTTCCAGAAAAAACAGAGCAAACTATTGTCTGCCAGATGGAACCCATGCAACAGAAACTTTATGACCAACTCCTGAAACACTACCGCCAGACCCTTCTTGAAAAAGTTCAAACACCAACCATCAGTGGATCCGCCCTGACCGTACTGGAGGCATTACTGCGACTTCGCCAGGCGGCATGCCATCCCGGCTTGATTGACCCGAAATTATCTGACCAGCCAGCCGCAAAAGTTGAAGTCCTGCTTGAACAATTAGCCGAACTTCAAGATGAAGGACACAAAGCACTTGTTTTCAGCCAGTTTACCTCACTGCTGGCATTGGTCCGCAACAGACTTGATCACCAAAACATAAGGTATGAATATTTAGATGGCCAAACACGGGACCGCAAGCAGCGTGTAGAACACTTCCAGAATGACCCGGACTGTAAAATATTTCTGATCAGCCTGAAAGCTGGTGGGTTTGGACTAAACCTAACCGCGGCTGATTACGTATTTATTCTGGATCCATGGTGGAACCCGGCTGTCGAGGCACAAGCCATTGATCGCGCTCATCGGATCGGACAAACACGTCATGTCTTTGCATATCGCTTGATCTGCGACAATACGGTTGAACAGAGAATCACCGAGTTGCAACAACAAAAACAGCAACTCGCAGAAGCCATTGTCGACGGCCACGGCGGACTGATCAAGAACCTGAGCCGTGAGGATTTGCAGCAGTTATTAAGCTGACTCCTCTATATCGAAAATCCAAACTAAACCTCTCCATCCAATGGAACAAATTCGCGAATTGATAAACCAAACCCCTCCAACGCGGTGGGGTGGAATGGGTGATCGGTAATCAGCCGTAGCTGCCGAACCCCCAAATCTCTAAGAATTTGAGATCCGATTCCGTATGCCCCATTCCCAGTAGCGACTTGCAAATCTAGCGGCTGCTGCGTTCCAACTCCCAGATGCCGATCCACATCGGGCAACGTTGACCGATTCATACCCTGAAGCCGACCAAGAAGGCTGGCTCCTGTCATTTCATGACGAAGGTAAACAACAGCGCCTTCGGCTTCGTCCTGAATCATTCTCATTGCACAATGCAATGTCTTCCCAGTCGGATGGGAAAGATCCCCTAAAACATCACCAAGCAAGTTCTGGCTGTGCATACGAACCAAGACAGGGTGACCAACTTCAATCGGTCGACAGCTATCATCGTACGAACCGACTTGACCACAAACAAGCGCAACATGGGGAAGTAGATCTACAATGCTACGGTACGCAATAAGCTTAAATGATCCAGACTCGGTATCGAACGGCACCTCATCAATACGCTCAATCAATTCCTCACGTTGAAGCCGATACTGAATCACATCAGCCACGCTGCATATCTTCAAGTCGTGCTGATTACAAATCTCCTCTAGTTGTGGACGACGGGCCATTGAACCGTCATTATTCATAACTTCAATCCCCACCCCCACAGGACACAAGCCCGCAAGTCGGCATAAATCAACTGAACCTTCTGTTTGTCCAGCACGCACAAGCACGCCACCATCGCGTGCCCGCAGTGGCTGTACATGACCCGGCCTTGCCAGATCCCCAGGTACTGAATTGGGGTCGCTTAGAACACGCACAGTGGTTGCACGATCATCCGCGCTGACGCCCGTTGTAATTCCGTAACGCTCATGAGCATCAACACTGATCGTATAGGCCGTACCACGCTGCGTGGTATTTACCACTGTTTGGGGTGTCAGATCCAAACGATCGCAGTATTCCCCAGCAAGTGCCACGAATAACATGCCGCGACCTTGGGTAATCATAAAGTTGATCACCTCGGCCGTGGCGAATTCTCCTGCGCAGACAAGGTCTCCCTCGTTTTCACGCTGCTCGTCATCCACAAGCACGATCATCCTGCCACGGCGCAGGTCCTCAAGAATATCCGGGATCGCATGCAATTTAATTTTTTGGGGCCTGTATTGGACCAAGACGCATAATGGTACGTGGCCTGAAGGGCCAATCCGTCACAACCTGGCGTACATCATCAACCGTCACATCCATCAATCGCCTAATCTCATCCGTCAGGGGGATGTAACGCCCAAGGTATGTCCATTGGTGGCCCAACCCGCGCATCCGTCCAGCCGGGTTTTCGCCTCGAACTGTTGCATCAGTTGCAATTTTGTTTTTGACCCGTTCAATCTCACCAACGTCAATCGACGACACACAGTCATCCAACGTGGATAAAAGAACCGCCTCAACTTGCTTGGCACGTCCTGGATCACAGCTAAAGAATGCCACGAAACTACCTAGCTGGTCTTGAGCAGCAAGCGAGATATCCGCCTCGTCTGCCAACCCCGGGTCAATCAGATTCCAGTAAAGCCGGGAACCATCCGTATCCCCAAGCACATCAGCCAACACCGCAGCAGCGTACCTCTGGTCATCTTGCGAAGCCGGACCAGGCCAGATTAATGCGCCGTAGTGCCGTGCGAGCTTTGGATCAACCAACGACTGTGAATAATCAATCGGCTGTGGATCAGTATATTGACGCATCGCTCCCGTTGGCACCCAACTTTCCGTTGCCACGGTTATATCTTGAACAAATTGATCAAACTGTAAATTACCAGCCGCCGCCACAATAATATTGTCAGCACTGTATCGGTGGTCAAAATAGGTCTGCATCTGCTGTAGGTTTAAATCGCCCACGGTCTCCTGAGTCCCCAGCACGCGATGTGCCAATGGGTGTCCCCCGAAATGAGTCTCTATCAACGCGTCCTGCAACCGCCACTGAGGCTGATCCTCGTACATTCCGATTTCTTCGAGAATGACTTTTTTTTCCATCTCAAAGTCATCGCCCCGTAGTGAAGGCCGGAGAATATCTGCAAGCAAATCCACAACCGGGGGTAAACACTGGGGCAAAACCTGGGCAAAGAAGACGGTGTCTTCCTGCGTGGTATACGCATTGTAATTTGCACCCAGTTCATCAAACTCGCGATTGACGTCATCCGCGGTCCTGCGATCAGTCCCCTTGAACATCATGTGTTCCAAGAAGTGACTTACACCCATCACTGCGGGGTCCTCATCACGCGACCCAGTTTTCACAAAGAACCCCACCGCGGCAGTATGCGCATCGGAATTGACCTCGCCAATCACAGTCAGGCCGTTCGACAACTGATGATGGTGAAAATCAACTGACATGTATATTCGCGATGGCTAATTCGAACATCACAGATAACAAATGTGTTCCATCACCCTAACCCAAACCACACGGGTTACACACCGCCAATCTGGTTGCCCCCTAAAACAAAAGGCTACCCGGCGAGGTTCTCTAATTCATCCGCAAACTCTTGCTTAGCAGTCATCCCTACAAATTTTTTAACCATCTCACCGTCTTTAAAGACAATAATGGTTGGAATGGCATTGATGCCATATTTAACTGACACCTCGCGATTGGCGTCAGTATCAACTTTTCCGACCTTTACTCGCCCAGAAAAGTCCTGCGCAAGTTCCTCAATAGTCGGAGTGAGCATCTTGCAAGGCATGCACCACTCTGCCCAGAAATCCACAAGAACCGGGGTACCTGATTGAATGACCTCTTGTTCAAAATTCTCGTCGGTAAACTCTAATACCGCATCGCTTGCCATATTCATGCTCCATGATGAGGGATTTCCAAGGATTTTCTAAGATTGGGTGGTATTTTAGATACTGGTGATACACGCATCAACTACATGCATTACGAAACTGCACCATGTTTAACAACTAGTTCGGCTTGTCTACCAACCCCGTACAGCCAAATCCCTGACAAGTCGGCCTCCCAGGAAAATAAATTCAAAATTCAACTATATCTTCGCACAGGCGACTGTCGGCCGCAGTGTAAAAAATAACAACGAAGTCAACTGCGTTGTTCTGAAGCCTGCCCACAGATCGACAACACAAATTGTCGCACTATCCGCATCATCAAAGCCACTATTGGGGACATGGCGTAGTTAATCTAGACGATCCGGATAATCAGATCTCCATCAATTTCATAATCATTGGGATCAACCAAGTCACTGGCATACAGCTTGATTGCCTTGGCAGAATTACGATAGCTCACGCTACCCGAGGACTTCGCCATAAACCCAAATGGGATGCCCAATTCGCTCTGTGAAGAGAAGCCGGCCTTGACATAGCCGAGCGAAGGAGCTGCCACCACGACATTGTCGACCCAGGTAGCGCCCTTGTTGCCACGAATCACAAAACGCTTGATTGCCACATCACTAGATTCAAAGATACTGTCATCAACTGACAGGGCGCTGGTATCAACACCCCCGCCAATGTCTATCCCTGCAAAGAACGCTGCGTTACTGAGTGTACCAGCCGAAATCTGCCGGATGCTCGACGCCGATTGCACATTAATATCGGCACCTGATCCACCAATTCGGAATGATCTCATTGCAAACTGATTGGCATGCAATGGGTCATGGGCACGATCCAGTTCAATCTGCAGATCACTGGCAGCACCTCTCATATTGAAATACGCAAGACTCTGGGCGGAAATATCAATACCAACCACATCTTCACTGGCCTGCACACGACGAATATCGCCATCCGTTGAAAGCTGCCAATTATCGATAACCCCGGCCCGAACTGTACCGACATCGCCCGCTACAGACCAGACGCCTCCAAGTTCCGCCGCCCTTACCGTGGTCAGGTCAGAATCGCCGGCAATCGTCAGGTTCTCCAAGTCGCGTGCCACAATTGACCTAATGGGCATCCCTGAAGCCAAGGATGCATTAGCCGCATCATTCACTTTAATCCGTAACACATCCTCTTCTGATGCCGATGTTCCGACTGATACAGCAGCACCCTGAAGATCATGCAGATTAATTCTCCGGATAGACCCGCCCACGGCCACCAGTCCTGTGACATCCAGCTTATTGGCGACTATTGATTTCATATCACCCGCCGTTACAAAGGCGCCGATATTTGCAAATGGATCCTCACCTTCGGCAGTACCACCCGTTGAAACTGTCAAGACCGTCAAACCACTACTGTCCAGCATCTGGATAGATCTAACCTGGGCAGGATCTGCTAATGTCAAAGTACTTGAACCCACTTCTGGATCAGTGATGGGCTGATCCAAGCCGACCTTGGCCGATCCCTTCCGCAGCTTGATTCTTACATTGGTACCGTCGGACTCCGTGTACTTAATGGATTTGTATCCGCCATCGCCAAGCTGGACCGTGTCATTCACATCCTGTAAATCAACGACAAAGTCCTCTTGTTGTGCAAAGGTGCCATCAGACACTTCCACGGTAATCGTGGGATTAGCATTTAATCCACTTTCAACATTCTCATAATCCAAAAGTGACCCGTCTAATACAGTGATGGTGTTACCCGCCAAGGCAAAAGCGCCACCTGCATCACCCACAAGCGAATAGGTCAATGGATTCAAGTCACCATCGGCATCCGTCGCAGACAGCGTACCCACGACCGTACCTTCAGCTGCGTTCTCATCCACCGTGTCGCCGGCAATCGCCAGGTTCTCCGGGGCATTGTCGTTCAAGTTGTTTACATTCACCGTAACAACCAGATCCAGGTCATGTGCTGGATCCGTATCGCTGACACGGACTGTCACGTCGTGGGAAGTCGCCGTTTCAAAGTCCAGCGTTGCGCCCGCAGCTACCTGCAGTTCATTACCCACCACCTGGAAGTTGCCGCTGGCATCATCCACCAGCGAGTAGGTCAATGGATTCAAGTCGCCATCGGCATCCGTCGCAGACAGCGTACCCACGACCGTACCCTCAGCTGCGTTCTCATCCACCGTATCACCAGCAATTGCCAGGTTATCCGGGGCATTGTCATTCAGGTTAATGACCGCAATGGTCAATGCCGGGAATTCAATCGTATTTAACCCACCATCGGTAACCTCAACCGTTACAGTAAGTGATTGGTCTTGTTCATAATCTAGTTTTGAACCATCCGCCACAACCAATTGGTCACCGGCCACGCCGAATGCACCGTTCGCATCTCCACCAATCGCCAACCCAAAACCTAAAATATCGCCATCTTCATCGAGGGCTGAGAGTGTCCCGACCACGGTGGCATTCGCTGCGTTTTCATTCACCTCGTTGGGTAACGTAAGCTGCAGATCTGTGGGAGCGTCATTGACATCCAACAAATTGATCGTAACCGTTGCAGTGGATACTAATCCGCCATCACTGGCTTCAATCTCCACGTCATAGTCAGAATCTATCTCGAAATTCAGGTTGGTCCCATCCGCAACAACCAAGTCATTGCCTGCAATGGCAAATCGGCCGCCCGCATCGTTTATCAATGTGAAGATAACCGGAACACCTTCCGGATCTATTGATGTAATGGTACCTACCACCGTATCTGAGGCAGAATTCTCGGGAACGACATCATTATTAATGACCGGCACAGTTGGGGCCTCATCAACATCATTTACATTCACCGTGATAACCAGGGTCTGATCATGTGCCGGATCACCGTC
>PBAS01000069.1 GCA_002716625.1 Phycisphaeraceae bacterium
CATTAAAAACAATACAGTTACATCAAACACAGGGCCCCGTCGATACAGAGACCAGTAGCCCCAAAATCGGACTGTTTTGTACCAGATCGAAAAAGAGGGTGTGGCAAATAACTGTAAATAAAGAACTTACGAAACGAAGGACTGTTTTGGACCGCCGGTGCGAAATGGTACGGGGCTGGTTAATGCTGACCACTGCCCCATCACCAAGGTGTAAGGCTGAAAATATGTCAAGGTCGGCCTTGTTATGATCTGGATATGAAGCTTTACACCAAGACTGGTGATGATGGGACCACTGGCCTCCAAGGCGGGCGTAGGGTGGGTAAGCAGGACGCGATAATTGCTGCTATTGGTTCGATTGATGAGGTTAATGCCGCGCTGGGTGTTACAAGATCATCCTGCCAACAGGAAGACCTGTCTGATTTGATCCAACAGATTCAGTCAGATCTTTTTGCATTGGGCGCTGATCTATCTGCACCTAGTGGCGTGGGAAAACATGCCAGGCATTTCAAGTGTGATGCCATCAATCGAGTTGAACGAAAGATTGATGAAATCTGCGATCAATTACCACCACTGACCCACTTCATCCTACCGGCCGGAAGTGAAACAGCTTCAAGACTCCATCTAGCCAGAACAATATGCAGGCGTGCAGAACGTCAATGTGTAGCGCTAACCGAACCGCATGACATCAACAACACGACAGTCATTTACCTAAACCGACTCAGCGATCTGCTTTTCACATTGGCCCGTCGAGCCAACCAGTTGGACCGTATTGATGACGTGCCTTGGATCCCCAAGGATTAGACCGTTACAACGCAATTGGCTTCTTTGAAAATCAAAATTGAAACTTTTGTGGCAACGTGGTCGTCGAGGGCAATATCACATCCATATCAAGATCACTGGGTGCTTCAATGCGCGAAAATGAGCTTTTATCAATTTGACGCAGGCAATTCACTAATGCGGCCATTGGTTCATGCATAGGAGCCGTAAAGGCGACAAACTGGCGGTCTTTGGGATGATTAAAACCCAGCCTTGCAGCATGCAGTGCAGGTCGACATATCAGCAGATCATCACGACGACTGCAATCCTCCTCGATCCGTTGTCCCTGCTCCTTATCCCTCGCCGAGTTGAGATAGCGTCGTGCACCGGCGGCAATGGACGGGACCTTAAGATCATCAAGACCAACCGGCTCACCGCCATACCAGATATCACCAACGATTGGGCACCCGATATATGACAGGTGCACACGCAACTGGTGCGTGCGGCCGGTTTTGAGTTCCAATTCCAAAAGGCTGTAACCGCGATAGCGTTCCCGCGTTCGATATACCGTGACAGATGCCTTGGCACTACTATCAAAACGTACTGCATACGGCTCACGATACGTTGGGTGTTTACCGATTGGCACATCAATAACACCGGCCGGCTCATCTGGGATCCCGTGTACCAGGGCGAGATAGGTCTTGTGAACACACCGGTTTTGGAATTGACTTGCAATATTCCAATGGGCCTCATCATTTTTGGCCACAACAATTGCGCCGGTTGTATGTTTGTCCAACCGATGAACGATCCCCGGCCTTAAATCATCCTCCCCCACTGTTGAGGTTGGAGATTGTTCATTCTTCTTGTCCTGCGGACGAAATCCCCTGGTTTGCCAGCGTTTCCAGTCACGACCCTGTTGCTGTTGCTGCAGCATGAAGTGATGGGCGAGACCATTGACCAATGTACCGCGTAATTGGCTGCGTGCAGGATGAACAATCAAATCTGCCTGCTTGTTGACCACCACGAACCATTCATCTTCATGGAGAATATCGAGTGTAATGGGCTCCGGCTGGATCACCCTGATCGCGGGTGGGGGAAGAACAATATCGATTCTATCCCCTTGCCGAATCGTAGTACTTGACTTGGGTTGACGGCCATTAACCATCACACCCCCAGCATCAATCAATTTCTGGACACGGCTACGACTGATCCCCTTGAGCCGAGTCCGCAGATACTGATCCACGCGGCGACGGATATCCCTGCGGATCACAAAACACTGTTGCTCAGCACCATCGTGATCAACCTCTGCATGCCCATCATCGGCAACCGAATTTTTCGGGCTCGGAGCGGGGTTATGAGATTGGATGGGTGAGCCAGAAGATGTTTGATGAACAGCCATCTAAGGCGTGTCAACTTGTCCCGTGGTATCCAGCGGTACCGATTCATCCACTGGACCGGTTTCTGCTACCGGCGGATCAGCAGCAAATACCAAGGGTATCTTAAGGGACTTCAACATCCCTTTGCGTAGTTGGGCCTGATCACGGTGGGCATTATATTTTTGTCCCGCTTGACGAATCACGTCGTCGTATATGTTCGCCGCCTGATCCCAATCCTGCTCACCTTCGGCCACGGCGGCCAATCCCAGCATCGCACTAAAACGATGTGGCGCCGACTGCGTTTTTGCAATCACCTGCTGATAAGCACTCTTGGCAGCCTGCAACATCTCCTCCGGTGTTTGCTGAGTATCACTTTCGCCTGCTTCGGTCTGGTCCGGGGTCATTGCCGCCTGCTCAAGCCACAAGTCACCGGCACGAATCAACGCGTAATCACGTAAACCCGATGATTCAACCTCACCGGCAACCTGCATGAAACCATAAGGTGTCGTCTGTCCAGCCACCGCAGTGCGGTCATTCTCCTGCCGGGCAACCTTGTTGGTCGACGTCACACGCCAGAAGATCACGCCACCAGCAACAACCACGACAATAATACTGGCGTGGAGGCCATGCTTGGCCCACCAATCCTTGAAACCCGTGATGGTCTCGACAAGATCATTTGATTTCAGTTCGTGTCGGTGTTCAGAATCCATATGGCAGCAGAGTTTAGTAGGCCCCATGAGCCGTGGCAAGAAATATTAATATTGCATCGATGATTGATATCCCGGCCGGTACTGGGCAGCTGATGAAATTAGCCGGGTTTGACATGTTACAAATCGGTCCATACTGTTGCGCCAAACCAACGGTGACCGTAGCTCAACTGGTTAGAGCACCGGGTTGTGATCCCGGGGGTTGGGGGTTCGAGTCCCCTCGGTCACCCTTTTCCACACGACCACCCAGCGGGTCCACTTCATCCAAGAACAACATCCTCGTAAATATTACCGGTACCCAACCGGACACTCGGACGCTGGCATAACCACCTTATCCGGTGCCCCAATCACCGGTTCATTATCGGCTGCTGATACCTTCACCTTTGTTATCAAGACGAATCACCAAGATATCCGCAATCTACAGGCAGAGATCGCCTGGTTTTCATATCACATCACCCCTGGTTCCGTTTAGGCTACCGGGTAGGTGTGCCGATACAACAATCATGTCCGAACAAACCCATAAAGCCCCTTGCAACGGAGGATTAGATCAAGTTATCAAGAATCAAATTCCCCAAGACATGCACATGACAGAACTGAAACCATTTTATCCTGATCGTCCGGCAGATTGCGATCGCCCCCTGTGCCTTTCTCAAAAACACCAATCGAACTGGTTGCTTGCCATCAAGCGGGCAACAGGCGTTACCCGGCGCCCGTCAAGATGTACGGTAATTACCTATCTGCTGGTACTGACCTGCGTTAATGCAATTCATAATTCCCTATGGCCCGCTGATCCGGTATTACAACAGGCTTATATTGGACCCGGGGCTGGAATTGCACTGGTCGGATCATTCCTTGCCGTATCCATGGCAATTATTTCTGCGGTCGGAGCAATGATGATCTGGCCAATCCGTCGCCTGTGGCGTGCAATAAGAGGCCGACGCGCAGTTGCTAAAGCACAGGCCAAGCGAGTGGTAATCGTGGGGCTGGACGGTTTGGAACCAACGCTTGTGGACGAATACCTCGAGCAGGGGTTGCTACCCAACCTGGCCAAATTGCGCAACACAGGCACCTACAGCCGCCTTGGAACCACCTATCCCCCGCTATCACCGGTTGCCTGGTCATCGTTCAGTACAGGCACAAATCCAGGTAAGCATAATATTTTCGATTTCCTCAATCGGAACCTTTCGGACTACAAACCAGAAATCTCCTCGGTCCAGATGCGTGAACCAACACGCAAACTCAATATTGGCAAATACGTGATCCCGCTATCACGCCCACAGATCACCCCCCTGCGTAAAAGCAAACCGTTTTGGAATGTACTGGGTGAGGCGGGCGTCTTTAGTGCCATCCTTCGCGTCCCCATCACATTCCCACCCGACAAATTCCAAGGGGTACAACTGTCGGCAATGTGTGTGCCCGACCTGTATGGCTCGCAAGGCACGTTCCTTTATTTCATCGAAACCGGCGAGGAAGGATCCACAACTGACGGTGACGTTGGTGGACAACGGGTTCGGATCAAACGGCGTGGCGACACGATCCACGGAGAGATCCCAGGACCCCCGAATCCATTGCGGAATGACGGCAAGCCAATCATGTGTCCGTTTCGGATTACCGTCGGAAAAGATGGCAGCGCAATCATGCACCTAGGCAAAGACCGAATTGATCTACCGGTTAATGGCTTTAGCAACTGGGCCAACCTGTCATTCCATGCGATGACCGGAGTGAATCTTCACGGGGTTTGTCGTTTCTACTTAAAACAACTTGAATCCCCCTTCGAAATGTACTGCACACCAATACAGATTGACCCGGCCAGGCCGGTGATGCCGATTTCACACCCAAGTGTCTATTCAACCTACCTATCCAAGTTGCAAGGTACATTTGCCACGCTTGGATTGGCCGAGGACACATGGTCACTGTCTGAAGGATTGATGAATGAAGATGCATTTTTGAAGCAGGCCTATGACATTCACGACGAACGCAGCAGGATGCTTTTCGATTCCCTTGATCGAGTTCGCCGTGGTGCGGTGGTCTGCGTATTTGACGCACCCGATCGGATTCAACACATGTTCTGGCGGTTTATTGACAAGGGGCATCCGGCACTAGTCAACAAGCAGAACACCCATCCAGATGCGATGCGGCAGATGTATGTCAAGATGGATCAAACCGTCGGACAGGTCATGGAACGCCTGGACGATGACACCGCCCTGTTCGTCATGTCAGATCACGGCTTCAAACCGTTTCGACGCGGGGTTGATCTCAATGCATGGCTTGCAGCCAATGGATATCTAAAACTCAAGAACAACGCCACCGCATCGAACCGGACCTACCTCTCCGATGTGGATTGGTCGGCCACGAAGGCATACGCCATCGGTCTGGCCGGTATTTTCATCAACCAAAAGGATCGCGAATCACAGGGCATCGTTCCCGAAGGCCAACCTGTAAATGAACTGATCGCGGAGCTGCAGCAGAAATTAACGGGGCTGACGGATCCGGAATCTGGTGACATCGCCATTCATGAAGCAGTCCCCAGCAAGAAAGTTTACCGCGGGCCTTATGGTAACGCCGGCCCGGATCTGGTTATCGGCTATAACGTTGGCTACCGGGTTTCATGGGATGCCGCGGTTGGAAAGACCGGAGAACATGTCTTCAGTGACAACCTCAAAGCATGGAGCGGCGACCATTGCATTCATCCAGATCTGGTTCCCGGAGTCTTATTTAGCAACCGCAAGATAAACGCCGACAATCCCAATATTATCGATATGGCTCCGACGACGCTGGCCCTGTTGGGTGTCAGTAAACCCGCTTATATGGATGGTCAATCACTGTTATGCGACGAACCCGCCTTGCCCGCTGTAGCCTGATTATCGCCCTGACAGGGATTTCCCTGCTTGGATCCAGCCAGTCACTGGCCACTGCAAACGACCCTAGCCCCCGCCTGCTCGTATTGGGGATTGACGGCATGGACGCAGGTGTCCTTCGTGAACTGCTTGACGAAGGCAAGATGCCGAACATCGCCCACATTGCCAGCCAAGGCACGTTTGTGCCACTGGGTACCAGCATGCCACCGCTCAGTCCAGTTGCCTGGTCCAACATGATCAGCGGTGCCGAGCCGGACACACACCAGATCTATGATTTTTTCCACCGCAATCCTGATAGCGTTCCACCACTTCCATATAACGCAATGAGTGATGTGATTCCGCCCGCCACCGAACGGGCTATTCCACTGGGCCGTTGGCAGATCCCATTGACCGGTGGGACACAAACCTCTTTCCGACGTGGTCCGGCATTTTGGGAATACCTAGTCGAAAACGGAATCAATACCACGATCTACCGGATCCCGGCTAACTATCCACCGCCGGAAGTTCAGGGGTCTGGCGACTTTGCCTGCCTGTGTGGGATGGGGACACCTGATCTGCTAGGCGGTTACGGTGAATTCACATTCTTTTCGCCTGATGCCCCGTTACCCCATAGCCGGGTCAGTGGTGGCACCCTAGTGTACTGGTTCGTCCAAAATCACCGCGCAACGGGCACCTTACGTGGTCCACCAAACTTCCTGCTCAAACCATCCAAGAAGTCCCCTACCAAAAAGCTGGAAGTGGACTTCGAAGTTATTCGGGATCCGCAGGCCCCTGTGGCCAAGGTAATCATCCAAGACCAGGTAATACTGCTCAATGAAGGAGAGTGGAGTGACTGGGTTCCGATTGATTTTGAGACCGGCATTCCGGCAAGCCCCGTGGTCAGTGCGTTGCAGGTGCCTACCTCCCTGCGGGCCATCGTGCGATTTCATCTGCGACAGGTTCATCCAAAACTTGAAGTCTACGTCACGCCCTTGAATATCGATCCCATTGAACCGGCCAATCCAATCAGCACCCCCAACAGCTTCGCTGGCCGGATTGCCGAACTCAGTGGTCGGTACTACACGACTGGGATTCCACAGGACACAAAGGCACTGCGTAATACTGATGCATTTAATGAAGATTGGTTTCTGGGCCAGTGCCGCATCCTCCTAGATGAACGTATCAAGCAATACCGACAAGCCCTAGAAGATTTCCAGGACGGTGTCCTGTTCTTTTATTTTGGAACCGTTGACCAGCTTTCCCATATCTTCTGGCGTGATCGTGACCCCGAACATCCCGGGCGGGATCCAGAACAGGGTGATCGATATGCCAATGTTATCGAGGACAGCTACCTTGAAATGGATCAGTTGATTGGCGAAGCATTGGACGCCCTTCGCCCCAACGACACGGTCATGGTGATGTCCGACCATGGTTTTTCCAGTTTCCGAAGAGGTTTCAATTTGAACACATGGCTGATCCAAAATGGATACATGAAGTTGCGCCAGGACATCGAGGCAAGCGACGACATGCTTTTTGGAAATGTGGATTGGGGACAGACGAAGGCCTATGCCCTGGGCCTTAATAGCTTTTACGTGAACCTGCGAGGACGCGAAAAACGCGGCATCGTAAACCCCGGAGAGGCATATACGTCACTGATGGCCGAACTGGTTAAAAAGTTGGAGGCGGTGCGGGATGAAAAAGGGCAAAAGGTAGTCGAGAGGGTGTACCGCGTGGACCAGGTCCATCCCAACGCCGATCCGAACGTGGCACCTGACATGATGATCGGATATGCCCTTGGATATCGATCCAGTTGGGCAACTGCTCTACCCGAAGGCCGATTCCCAACCGAACTGTTTGAAGACAACATGGACCGCTGGTGCGGTGATCATGGTAATGCCCATGACCTTGTACCTGGAATCCTTGTAACCAACCGGAAGATCACAAATAACCAGCCCACGCTCAGTGATATCGGACCCACAATCCTTGGCCTCTATGGAATATCGTCACCATCCGAGATGACGGGGCGCCCCTTATTTGGCGATAATAAGTAATGAGGAAGAGCATGTTATCTTCAAACATAAAAATCAAAATTGACAAGAACCTTTATCTCCGGCTTGAAAAGATCGCCGAAGTGGGTGGTTATTCATCCACAGACGAGTTCATCACGCATGTACTCGGACGCGAGGCTGAAAAACTGGATCAATCTCAATCAACGGATGAAGAGGTTGAAAAACGCCTACGGGGCCTTGGTTACATCGAGTGAACGCACTTAATTCGATTCTGACACCGATCGCCGACATCCTTCTGGCTCCGTTCGGGAGATTACCCAGCCAGGTAGCGCTTATTTTCTGGAGTGTGGTTGTGGGTATCGCCATGGCTTGGGTATTCAAACACACCTCCAACCAACAACGCCTAAAGGAAGTTGCCAGTTGCATCAAGGCCCAACTGCTTGCAATCAAGCTATTCAAGGACGACTTGGGAGTCACCTTCAGATGCCAGCGTGAGTTAATGAAAGCCACCGGCTTCCGCCTTTTGCATTCAATGCCACCCATGCTGATCATGTTGATCCCCATCGCCCTGATCTTAACCCACCTAGCCGTGCGATATGAATTTCGCCCCATTCAACCCGACGAATCCTCGGTGGTGGAACTGACCCTTTCATCCACACACTGGGAGGCCAACAAGGATCTTCAACTGCAGGTACCGCCACAGGTGGAAATTGAAACACCCGCATTACGGGATCACGAAAGACACACCGTTTCCTGGCGCATTCGACCCACCGCACCATCGGTAACACCACTGACTTGGACTATTGCCGACCAGACAGTTGAAAAAACGCTGGTCGTCTCAGATCGACCTGGCCTGCTTCATCGGGTGAGCCCCCAAAGACCCGGTTCTAATATATTTGACCGGATACTTTATCCAACTGAATCGGGATTCACTTCGGATTCACCCGTCCAGTCGATCTCCATACAGTACCCCAGGAACTCATCGCCGATCTTCGGTCTTGACATCCCCTGGTGGGCAACCTTTTTCATCGTTTCGATGCTCGCCGCAGTCGCGACGCGTCCTTGGTTGAAAGTGCAGTTTTAATTCCCGAAAGGGCTCTACCATGTTGCAAGACCAAAGGGACTTTATCACCGTTGTAACGGGCCTACCACGCACAGGAACATCAATGATGATGCGCATGGTTGAGGCTGGAGGCGTCCCTGTCATGACTGACGGGGTCCGCGAAGCAGATGAAGACAATCCGCGCGGTTACTACGAATTCGAAGCGGTCAAGAAGACCCATGAGGATTCATCGTGGATCCAGGCGGCAAAAGGCAAGGCAGTCAAACTGGTCTACCGTCTGCTTTACGATCTCCCTTGTGGCCAGACATACCGGCTGTTGTTCATGCGGCGCAAGTTATCCGAAGTACTCGCTTCACAGGATGCCATGCTTGAACGGCTTAACAATGAACAGGCGGGAAAGATGGATCCAGCCCAGTTCAAGGAACTATTTAGCCAAGAACTTGCGAAGATTGACCGATGGCTGGATGAACAACCCAACATGACGAAACTTGACATCGACTATAATGCCATGATTCAAAACCCAACACCACAGGTAGAAGCCATCAATCATTTCCTGGACGGCGGCCTTGACACGGCGGCAATGAACCAGGTTGTCGAACCGGCCCTGCATCGCCAGCGGCGATAATGAATACAGGATGAACAGGTATCTACGTACTAGGCAAAAAAAACTTCTGCCACCGCACCAAGGTACGAACCTGCAGGCCGTGGATATCCGTATCAATCAGTAAATCTCCCTACTGTCCAACAAGGATCAATCGAACACCCAGGGAATCCCAGACCAATGCTTAGCGCATTACCTGATCATTCCAAATACCGTGCCCACCCCCGGACATATCCCACCGGGCTGAAGTATTTCCTTGCATGTCTCCTGGCCGTTGCATTTGGGGTGGGCTGTGACAACCAACAGGATGTCAAGAAACCAAACATCATCCTCATTACACTTGATACCACGCGTGCTGATCATCTGGGCACTTATGGCTACAACAAAAACACATCACCCAACATTGACCAACTTGCCCAGGAAGCCGTGATCTACGAGCGGGCAATTGCCACGGGTACCTGGACCCTCCCATCACACGCGTCTCTTTTTACCGGCAAATTCCCTTCAAGCCACGGTGCGCAATACGACACCAACGGTGCTCTTCAACTAACCCATGGACTCAACGGTCCGGCAGCATGGGATGTGTATCGCGCCCGCCCGTTGGCGGTCGACGAGAAGACCTTGGCCGGATATTTAAGTGACATCGGCTATCTGACCGGCGGGTTTGCCGGTGGGCCATGGCTCAAGTCGATCTTCGGGCTTGATGCGGGCTTTGACTACTACAACGACGAGAATATCACTGAATTGAATGGCCGGTCGGCAAAGGATCTGACCAACGCTGCCATCAAATGGCTTAATACCGAGTCAGACAAGCCACGCTTTTTATTCCTCAACTATTTTGATCCACACGGCCCACTGGTTCCGCCACTGGAACATGCCCGCCAGTTTCTCCCACGCTTGACTGTTGGGAAGGATCGGCAGTTAACACTTGGCGAGACACTGGGCAAGTACGATGGCGAGATCCATTACATGGATCACCATCTTGGCCGGCTGTTTGACCATCTCAAGTTCAAGGAAATCTATGACGAAACATGGATCATTATTACCGGGGACCATGGCGAATTATTCGGCGAACACGGTCACAACGGACATGGCAATCGGCCATACCAAGAGGTGGTCCACGTTCCACTGATTATCAAATACCCCCAGAGCTGGTCCAACCCAACCGGACAGGACAAGCCCGAGGCTCCCGGGCCGCCTGCTGCATCTCAAGCCACCAAGTTACCAGGCAAGCAGCGTATCAGGGACTGGGTCCAACTCACCGATGTATTTGCCATGATCCTAGCCCACTTTGAAACCCCCCCTACCGATCCACGACAAGCCGACGTCCCACCGGACATCAAGCACCCGATCATCATTGAAAGCCGCACCCTGCCTTTTGAATCAAAAGGTGATGGCCACTGGCTGGCCATGATTGACGATGGTATGAAATTCATATGGAACAGCAATGGCAGGCACATGCTTTTCGACCTGGATTCAGATCCGCAGGAGAACAACAACCTGCTCATCCAGTACCCGGTGAAGGCCGAGCGGATGCAAGCCACGATGAATCAGTACCTTGATACATTACCCGAACCCGGTCGCCAACCCATCGGCCAGGTGGTTGATCCCGAAACCCTTAATTCATTGAGGAACCTTGGCTATACCGGTAATGGGCCACCACCCCCGGCAGATCACAGCAATCACAGGGCAACCGACAAAACGCCATCCGCGGAGTAATACCATGGGGATCACTGGACGAACGGGCCTATTGATTTTATTCGCACTGGCGCTTGGTAGTTGCAGCGAACCGGGACGACCACCCAAGCAACCCAGGAACCTTATTCTCATCTCGATTGACACTTTATGTGCCGACCACTTGGGCGCCTATGGCTACGAGCGTCCCACCTCACCGACAATGGATGCCATCGCCGCCGCCGGGCTGCTGTTTGAAGACGTCTCCACACCTTCACCCTGGACGCTGCCTTCACATGCCTCCATGCTCACCGGCCTGTATCCAAACAGACACGGGGTCAAGTCGCACGCCCAGCGTCTACCCGAACGGGTCAAGACCATTGCCGAGATTTTCAAGGCGCAAGGATATGACACTGCAGGTTTCGTCAATTCTCATAACTTAAGTACACGATACGGATTGGATCGCGGGTTCGGTTATTTTGACTACATCAAGGAGGACGCCGGGCAGACCAAACCGTCGCTGGTGGGAACCCGTGCCATGCAATGGCTTAAAAAGGGCAAGGAAAAACCATTTTTTCTCTTCCTGCATTATTACGATGTTCATAGCGACTACACATCGCACCCACAATACGAGGATAAATTTACGCACCCCTATTCCGGGAAGGCCGATGGCACCACCAGCCAACTTGTTTCGGTCCGACAGGGTAAGACTGCGTTGGATCAAACAGATGCCAGGCATTTAATTGATTTATATGACGCCGGCATCCGCCAGATGGATGACGGCATCAAACAGCTTGTGCAATTCCTCAAAGACAATCAAATATATGACAACTCCCTTTTGGTCATCACCTCTGACCATGGCGAGGAGTTTCTTGAGCACGGCGGTGTCCTGCATGGCCGCACCCATTACCAGGAAGTCATGCAAATCCCATGGATCATGCACGGCCCTTCAATTCCAGCCGGACACCGAGTCAGGCAAATGGCCTCCTTAGTTGACCTCATGCCGACCCTCCTTGGTTTGATGGGCATCGCGGCACCCGATGGGTTAGATGGCATGGATTTGCGACCCGCATGGCAACAGCCCGGCGTGACCATGGATCGACAGTTCATTTTCGCCGAGGCGGATCACAATAATACTGTTGACGGCAAAATGGTCATTGATATCAAACGCGCAGTCCGTCATCCACAATTCAAGTTGCTCTACGATCGTGCAACCAAGGATGTACAGATGTTTGACTTGACCCAGGACCCCAACGAGACCAACAACATCCTTGCGCGTGAGCAACCGATGGCCGAGATCATGCGCACTCGGCTGGCAAATTTCATGGAGGTCCAGGAAACCGGCCCGTCACTTTCACCATTGTCTGACGAAGAGATCCAGAAACTCAAGAATCTCGGCTACCTGGGTAACTGAGAAGACATCCCATCCCGCCACGAATTCCAGGAACCGCAGCTTGTTGCGTTCCAACTTGCAGGCAACCATTTGCTTGAACTGGTATTCATGCCAGATGACAACCTCACATGGGGATGTAATCGACAGGCAAAATGTTTCAGAAATTGACCTTCACACCCCAAAGTGCGCGGGACTGATGATGCAAAGCTTTAGGAACTAGAGGTATGCGATCGATCAGGACCCACTTCCTCCTGTCCATCCGAGGTGACACTGGAGGACATGGTATCGGTGGCATGCCCGGTATGGGTTCCATCAATTTCACCGGCCTTATTGTCAACCTGATTAGAAGAGCTTTCGATTTCGTCCTCGATGCCTTTCAACCCCTTCTTGAACTCGACGATCCCCTTGCCCAAGCTCTTGCCGACTTCCGGTAGGCGGCGACCGAAAATGAGCAAACCGACCAACCCCAGTACGACAACCTCGGCCCATCCCCATCCGCCGCCAAAGAACAATGCCAGTGTTGGGCTCATTTTTATTCCTCGATCCGACCCAGTCGCAGGCCTAGTGTATATTCAATCCACTTGCATGCTCGCAGTCAACCTATGACAAAAAGGTATATCGGCATTGCAGATGCAAAGCATCGGTAGAACACGGTCCGCATTTCAGCTGAGAAACCTCGCATTTAGTTCCAATAACGTTCGTTTGTGGCCCACGCTTACGGATTCAGCCATCTGCAATCGGAACAAGAAAACTCCCAAGCTTGGATTTGTGATTTTTGGTCTGACCGTTAAGATGCCGATCACTTTTCACGACGACCCCGTCGTCTAGCCTGGTCTAGGACATCAGGTTTTCATCCTGAAAACACGGGTTCAAATCCCGTCGGGGTCGCTTTTCGTTCCGGGTCGCACCACGTCGCATTTCGTCGCTTTTACCCGATAAAACAAGCCTTTTCGGTGGTTGGTCCGGCAAGGGTCCAGGCCCCCTGTCATCGCACCGGATCGCACTGTTTTGCACTGTTTTGCGCCCGCGTTGCTGTCTGTACTGCTGCGCGCTGTGATCACATGTTCCAGTCGCCTCCAGAGGTACACGGCATGGGGTTTGATTGGGAACGAGAGTGGATAATTGTTCCACTGCCGCTACCTGATCGTTGAGTCTAATTCGGGCATAACGCTTCATCGTCAGCCGAGGATCTGAGTGGCGAGCTAAGGTCTGCAACGTTTTGGGGGTCGCACCAGTTCGCTCGATACGACTAATGTATGCACCACGAAGAGCATGGAAGTCGAATACTCGTCCACTATCGTCACAATAAGGAATTCCCGCAGCCTTCAAGTCCCACCTCAAAGTCCGGGCTGTATTCACCGGCATCTTAGAAAACAGCGGTCCATTTTGAGTTTTACTGCCAATCCAATCCTTGAGATACTCAGCAACCACTTTGGGAATTGGCTGGCAATCACTACGCCCAGCCTTGGTTGCCCTTGCACTTACCGATATTGTTGGTGTCTCCGCATCCAGATCAAAATTCTGCAATGTCAAACTTCGTAGTTCTTTCCGACGGTACCCAGTTGTTGCTGCTATTAAATATAAGGCGGCCCGATCAACCCCCTTCATACCACGTTCAAGATCTCGCCTTTCTGTCGTGCAAATTAATTTGAGAAGTTCATCATCAGAAAGATCTCGACGCACATGTCTTGGATCTTCATCTGCATTGAAACTCCGAAGAGGTTCCAAGCTGTAATCTCGTGCCCGATTCTGTTGCCGCAGCCACTTAGAAAAGCCCTTGATGGCCTGCAAAAAATGATTACAACGCTTAAGGGAAAGGTTGTCGGCCTCTCTAAGTGATTGAATCGCCATTCGAACAGCTGCTGGCGTACAGTCACTGACTCGCCTTATGTTCCCATTTTCAAGAACACGCAGAACAAGATTCACAACATCATTTACATACTGCAGCGTATTCCCACGAGCTTCAAGATCTGCACGAAAATCCTCAAGGTGAACTCGAAGATTCATATTTTCGGCCTTCGCGAACTCATCCTCTCGTGGATCAATCACGCCATCACGACGTAACGCCGCATCTGCCACTCGTTTTTGAAGGATACGCTTAGCTACAGCCTTGTCCGTAGTCCGCGTTGTGCAAGTACGACGATTACCCTCGTGGTCCCACCAAGCAACAATCCAACAACCGCGGGCCTCACGCTTAAAAAGGGTCCCCTGCCCATTACCACGTTTACGAGATTGCTTTTTATCTACGATATTTGACATCAAGCCACCTACCTTTTTGTACTAGATCAACAATTACCATGTTGGTGATAACGCCATATGGTTTTCTACAGCCACCGGATAATTTAACTTCATTCATTGATCAACTGTTTTATTACCATTCCATTTATACCTATTGGCCTTTTTTTGATTGCCCTTTTCAACTAGGGTCAGGATCTCGTCAGCACATAACATCTCAAGATATCGCAGGATTTGGGTTGGAGTTTTATCTGCCACATACTCAGCCGCCTTGTGACTAGAAAGAAAAAACACATGGCTTGACCGTAGGCCCCCGAGAATCGCACACACGCCAACCAAGAGACGTACTGCATCCGAGTCATACCGGGTTGACACTGCGGGGAGACAGCCATCCAAGGCCATACAACGAGCCTCTTGGAAAGCCTCAACCACCGAATCCACGCCTAATGGCACCTCTGCGTATTTCCATGCACGAATAAAGTCAGACCAAGTATCCGCAAATGGCATTGTCCGTATTACAGGCTTAGATTTGGAGTGCCAAGCACGCACATGTTTTTCAAGATTTGTAAAAGTATCATCTTGCAATCCGCAATTAAATTTTAGACCACGCGCCAGATTGAATATGCAGTTATTGCGTTGGCCTTCCTTTTGGGGGATTGTTTTCTCAATGATGGTCGCAGGTGTATCAGAGAGGCCAGAGAAAGTCGCAGGTGTATCAGAGAGGCCAGAGAAATTAGAAGTCATATCTCTAAGTCTCTGCCGCTCTGACCTCTCTGATACATCATCTTTGAGATATAGATGAATTGTCTTATCTAGGTCTCTATCTAGGTCTCTATCTAGGTCTCTATCTAGGTCTCTATCTAGGTCTCTATCTAGGTCTCTATCTAGGTCTCTATCTAGGTC
>PBAS01000070.1 GCA_002716625.1 Phycisphaeraceae bacterium
AACCTCTTGGGGGGCTACCGGTGCGGGCCGACGGCACCGATTATAATCACTATTAACCTTCTTGGGCATGAGGAAAAATAAAATCAGACTATTCGAAGCTTGGGTGCTTGGTGCCATGATGGATCCGCATGATGACAGGTGTTGGTTGGTTAGTGCGGGTCAGATTTTTGGACGGGTCGCCGTAGCCGCTTGAGTTGAGACTGTTGGGCCTTGCGGTCTAGGCGTTTTTGATTGACTCGTGATGATGGCTTCGTCGCAATACGCCGTTTGGGTTCCAGGTGGGCTTCATCAATCAGTTGCCGCAACTTGTTTAAACAACCTCGCCGATTGGCAATTTGGCTTCGCCATTGGCTGCATTTAATCGCCAACTGTTCCTGATGGATCCGATTTGCACAAAGTTTCTGGAAACGTCTATATGCCTTTTGGGTCAGGGCCTTTTTGAGGTCGCCCATGCAAATTGTCATGGTGACTTGCGTGTTGACCTTATTGATATTCTGTCCACCTGGACCACTGCTACGCGAAAAGCGGTAATGAATGGCAGATGCGGGGATGGTTACATCCGCGACATCTGATGATTCGGATCCATGTAGGTTGATCTTCCGCGAGTTAGAGGCCATCATTTCAGATCATTTAGGAGCGTGTGATTAATCTTCCATGGTCGATTATTAAGATACCCGGTATGCATTTTGAAAATCCATAGTAATCATCCTGCGGATGGGCAAGGTTTTTAAGCTGCATACAAGCCCACAACTTCTAGGCGGTTACCAATCCGGCAATGGGTTTGGAGACTAGGCCTTTGTCATGAAGATCGGCAGTCCTTGCTTGGAAGTGTAGTTTGGCCGAAAGCGTGTTCTATCGTACATGTTGTCGGCATCAACCAAGCGTGGCCCCAGGGATACATTGGGGATGGGTGTGTCGGTGTAACAGCCATTTCGGATGGCCATCATGCGACCGTTGGCGCCACTTGCAATACAGTCGAATGCCATGGTGGCAAAACTGGATGCCACCATTTTATCCACGAAATCAGGTTCGCCGCTTCGCAACTCATAGGTCAGATCGATAACAGCGGTTTCGCCACCTCCCATCTCTGCATATTCAGCGGCGAATGCCTCGGCAATATTGACTTTCTTGCGATGTCCAAATAGATCAGGGGCTCCGTATTCACGTTGGCGTGTGCCGGTCCATGTTGCTCCCTCAGAGAAAATAACCATTGCGTATCGACTGGGATTGTCACGTCGGTCATGCATTAGTAAATCAACAAGTGTATTGAGCTCGAACTTAACTTCCGGAATGCAGCAGCGAATCGATGTGACGTAGGCTGCATACAACGCGGTGAATCCCGAGTCTCGGCCGAAGATGCGGAATATGCCCGTTCTTTCATGGGATCCCAATGTGGTACGTACCCGCGATAGAATGCTTTCGGCTCTGGTCATGGCGGTTGAAAAGCCCACGCAATACTCAGTGTCCCGCACGTCGTTGTCCATCGTTTTGGGAACCGCCACGATTGGTACGCCTTGGGCGTTGAGTACTGATGCATAGCCAAGGGTGTCATCTCCCCCAATGGCGACAAGGTGGTCAATCTTAAGTTTCTGTAGATTCTCCAGCACAAGGGGGGTGGCATCCACGATGCCGGGTTTAATCTGTTTAAGACGCTCTGCTCTGGAGTGCACCGATTTTGGCATGTTCGCCAAGGGTAGTTTGCTGGGGTTGGTGCGTGAAGTATGCAGAAACGTACCGCCCGTTCGGTCGATGCTTCGCGTATTCTGGCGATCGAGAGGTACGATATATTGGTGGTTGATATCCTCGTTGTCGTCGAGGTGTGTGAGTCCTTCCCAGCCACGCCGTATGCCAAGCACCTCGTAGCCACCATGGGCCGAACTGCCGTAGACAATTGTTTTAATGACCGAGTTGAGTCCCGGGACGTCACCGCCGCCGGTCAAGATGCCAATGGTTTTTTTGCTTGCCATTGATAGTTACTCCAAATAGGCTGGATTTCGGTGTTTTCAGGGCCCCTAGCCTGCAGACGACAACACCTTGGGAGCTATCATATACGATGTGGTTTTGATCGCAGATCCGGATGCGAGTCGCTTGGCCTTTATCGGAGCAAAATAGACATGCATGATGATTGGGCTTATTTGTGGCAGCGGGATGATGTCGCTGCCTATCGCAAAGCCATATCAGGTGGGGGGGCAATGCCGTGGCTGCTTGTCACCGTGGTTGTACTCGTGATCTGCTTGTTTGTGGGTGCATGGCTATGGCCGTGGCTGAATCGCCCATCTGGTGAGATTTCGGTGGTTCGTACAAATGTTGACGTGGAAATGATGGCCGAGCGGCAAGATTTGGACGAGGTGGTTTGGGGTGATGAGTTGGTCGCTCAGCACTACGAGGCGACATTTATTGATCTCTGGGATCAGTTACGTGGTGCGGCTGACAAATTTGATGTTCTTGAGAGATTTCTGTTCCGCGAGATGGTTCTTGGCCGACCAGGGCAGGCGCAAATATTGGATTGGGGTATTAGTATCACCCAACATGGTCCACCGTCTGAAACGGTCGATCACGCCGCCTGGTTGGGGTATTTAGAAACATTTCGGCGTGATGGCTACCAACTTGTTCAGACGGAATGGCATCATTGGCGATTTGAGCCCAATACGCAGAGGGGGCCTCGGTCCACGGTTGACGTGGTGTTGCATGTTGTTGGTCCAGACCTGCAGCATCAACGCACCATTATTCGGGCCAAGCTTCTGGTTCAATGGTCAAGGGAACTGGGCCCCAATGGATTGCCCATGGCGGATCGCATTGAGATTGTCGATGCGCGTATCCTTCGCCGACACGGTGCGGCTGGTTTTGAGGATACGCACACCTTACATGCCGATGGCCCCCCCGCATCAGCCCGGCCGTTATTCTATGATCTTGATGGCGATGGTCTTTCTGAGGTGGTTGTACCCGGTTGGAATCGCGTCTACTGGAACGTATCCGACCGTCCCGTGCCATCCGAAATAGAGTGGGAAACCACGGTTCCCGATGATCCCAGCCGATCAAAATCTGGTGAACGGTCGGTTCGGTCTGATGCGGACTTGTCGTCCTGGCGGTTTCGTGAAGAATTGCTGATCGAGAACATGAATAACCAGCCATTTGCGCGAGGTATTCTGGCTGACTTCAATGGTGACCGGTGGGTTGATTTGCTTGCCGTGGGGGGGTATGGCAGGCTGGTTCTTTATCAAGGTGATCAGTCAGGGGGATTTGACCAAAATTCCTCTGTATTTGCTGCTGGTGTCAAGGTCAGCGCAAAGCCTGTTCTGGCTGTTGCGGATATTGATGCGGATGGTGATCTGGACATATGGTTGGCGCAGTACAAAAGACCCTTCATGGGCGGTCAAATGCCTACGCCTTACTACGACGCCAATGATGGTTATCCGGGATATCTTCTGAAGAATAATGGCGGTGGCGTTTTTACTGATGAGACGAATGCTTCCGGGTTGGAAGCCAAGCGTCGGCGACGGACCTATAGCACCTCCTTTATTGATTATGACGACGATGGCGATTCCGATCTATTGGTTGTGAGCGATTTTGCTGGAGCTGATCTTTATGAAAATGATGGCACCGGGATATTTAGGGACATTACCGACACTATTTTGCCCAAGCGTCACCTCTTTGGCATGGCGCACACGTTCGATGATTTTGACGGTGATGGGAGCGTAGACATGTACCTGATCGGCATGAGTTCGACGACAGCGAACCGCTTGGATCAATTGGGGCTTGGACGATCGGATATGCCGGATATTCATCACAAGCGGCAGGAGATGAGTTACGGTAACCGGATGTTTCTGACGCGTGGTCACAAGCTTGTACCACCAACTTATGCAGATCGTGTGGCACGAACCGGTTGGTCATGGGGTGCGACGTCATTTGATTTTGATAATGACGGTGATCGCGATGTTTATATTGCCAATGGGCATAGCAGCGGTCAGACGGCAAAGGATTACTGTTCAACCTTTTGGCGTCATGACATCTACACGGGTAGTTCGAGGGAGAATCGCCATGTAAACAACCTGTTTCGGAAGACGCTGGTGCCCTTGAGGTCTGGAGAGCTTTCCTGGAATGGTTTTGAACACAATGTTCTATTCATGAATCTTAATGGCCTGGGGTTTGAGAATGTGGCGTTTTTGATGGGTATTGCAGGTGAGTACGATGGCCGGTCTGTTGTGAGCGACGATCTCAATGGTGATGGTCGGGTTGATCTGGTCGTGAGCGAACGGTATTTTGAAAATGATCAGCGGGGCCATCGTTTACATGTGTATATGAACCGCATGGAGACATCGAATCATTGGATTGGTTTGCGCCTGCGGGAGTCTGGTCCCGGATATTCGCCACTCGGAGCAACAGTGATATTGGAATCCAGTGGCCGGCGGCAAGTTGCTAAAATCGTTTCGGGTGATTCCTATAGCGCTGAGCACGCTAACATGGTTCATTTTGGATTGGGGGACAGTAGCAAGGTGGAAAAAATAGAAATTCGGTGGCCTGGCGGTAAAGTGCATCGACTTGAATATCCTGAGATCGATCGCTACCACTCGGTGGGTGGGTCGGCTGGAGGTCTGCAGGCTGGCAAACAGATCGGCGGATTGCCGTAAGGGATATTATCACCGGAAAGCAGAAAAATGCTGATTTTGAATTGGCACGACGATCATGAGGATCTGGGAAAGTACTTCGGCGGGGGAGCCGATTGAGTTGACTTCTGCAATAAGGCTGGAGTCGTAATGTGACATGACCGGTGCGGATTCCTGTTCATAGACTTCCCAGCGGTGGCGAATCACTTTCTCGTCTGCATCATCGTAGCGGTTTTCTTTCAGGGCTCGGCGGCGCAGCCGCTCGAACATGGCCTTCTGGTTATCGCAGACCAGGTGGATGATCTTGAGCACATCAATCTGCTCTTCCATGATTTTTGCCTGTTGGATTGTGCGCGGGATGCCGTCGAGGATAAGCAAGTCATTTTTAGGTTTTAAGTCGTTGACCACCGTCTTTGCATGAATGGCATTTTCCCAGAGCTTGACTGTGAAATCATCAGGAACCAACTCGCCGCGGGAACTGTATTCATAAAATACTTTTCCCAGTTCACTCTTGATGTCAATGGACCGAAATACATCGCCGCATGCGCAATGATAAAAGCCCGGGATCATGCCCAGTACTTTGCCCTGAGTGCCTTTGCCGGCACCGGGTGCTCCGAAAAGCAATACGGTTTTATAGCGGTCACGCATGATATGGTTTACGGAGGTGGTTTACGTCGTGGCCTCGTCTTCAATGACTTCAGGATCTCGCCGGGCCAGTTGATGCATGTTGATGCCGGCGGTGCCCTTGAATGAAGTATTAATGCTTGATCGTACCCAATCCAAACTGCCGCTATACCACTCGTAGGCATAACCGATGATGACGATCCCAATAAATGGTGCTCCAAGTACCAAAGCCACCAGTGGCATTTCACGATAGACCACGGCCCACGGATAGATCATTGCCACTTCGACATCAAATATCAGGTAAAACAATGCGACAATATAAAACCGCAAGTCGAACTGAACCCAGCTGTTGCCGATGGTCGGTTCGCCGCATTCATAAATGGCTTCCTTCTCAGCATTGGGCATTGCCGGTCGCACAACCTTGCCAACCAGGAGATTGATCAGGACGAATGCGAGGCCGAAACCAAGAAAGATTGCAATGGATAGTAGTTGTTCCATTCAGGTTCTGCCCGCTGCGTTATGCTTCATGATAAACCTATCCGTGGATTACTACCCATCAGGGCGATCCGGATGCGGCTGAGGATAACGCCAAGGATGATAATCGGTTACAAGGCGTCTGCCAAGGCAAAGAACAGGGAGATCCCAGGACCGGGCAGGGCATTGTAAATGGAAATATAACCAGCCCGGAGGTATAATTGTGCGATGTAATAGATGCCGGTTCGTTCTAGGCCGTGTCGCTCGATGTGCCCGGCGGCGGACGGGCGGTTCAGTTCTCGTCAATTCCGGCCAGTCAGTCTAATGGAGACCAATAATGGGTATTGAACTATCTGAGACAGCAGCTCGTGAGATCAAGACGATTATCCAGCAGCAGGAACTTGATGTACAGAATGTGCGTCTGCGGGTTGGTGTGAAGGGTGGCGGTTGCTCTGGTTTTAGTTATATGTTGGATTTGACCGAGCAGCACAATGATGCCGACGAATCCTTTGATCAGCACGGCGTCAAAATCGTCTGTGATGCCAAGAGCTACCTTTACCTCAACGGCACTCGCATTGATTTTAAGGATGAAGTGATGGGGCGGGGTTTTGTCTTTAACAACCCCAATGCAACGAGCTCATGTGGATGTGGGAGTAGCTTCAGCGCCTAGCGAGGTTGTTGATTTGGCTCTTGGGTTATGTTTGCCCAGACGCATTGGTTGAATCCCCTGTGAATGAAACATTGGCCACTTTGGGCTCGGAAGGTCAATGCTTCACGGGGTTATGCGTTCTGTTGGCAGATACACTGGCACGGGTTGCTATTTTCCATGAGCATCGCCGCGAATATCTGGTGGTTTTGGGATGGATTAGGTTGTTCCCAGTGATATGCTCGGTCAATCGCCATTATCAGATTCGATGTTGATCGTTGATTCTTATACCCACTGTGGCTTAAGTAAATATGAACCAATCGAGCAGGTTCAGTCGGTCATGAGCCATGTTGGTGTGCAGCGTGCAGTGTTGGCGCAACATATCGGTGAATACGACAATTCCTATATTGGCGACATTGCGGCCAGCAAGCCACAACAATTTGCGGCCGTTGGGATGGTCGACCACGAATCATCATCATGTGTTGGCGACTTGGAGAAGTGGGCGGGAGCAGGTCAAATCAAGGGTGTTCGCATCATGGCCGATGCGTTTACCTTGACGCCTCACCTTTTTGATGCAGCAGCGAATTTGAAGCTGATTGTCCTGCTCTATACACCTGGTGGTGTCGTGAGTTGTGTGTCGGCCCTTGAGTCATTCCTGACCAGGCATCCGAGTTGCCGGTTGGTTCTGACTCATCTAGGAAATCCGGACGAAATTGATGGTCCTGCATTTGAAAACTATGCGGATGTTCTACGCCTTGCGCAGTTTGAGGGGGTGTATTTCCAAGTGTCGGGCATGAATATGCTTTGCCAATATCCACATGACTTATTTTATGGTTTGCTGGATAGAGCACTTGAGGCATTTGGTCCATCTCGCCTATGTTGGGGCTCCAACTATCCAGTAGTGGGTGGAATACGGGAATACCAGATGGATCTGGAGTTGTTGCTTCATGGCAAGTTGCCGATTCAAGGCGATGCAATTCGTCTTGTGGCAGGTGAAAATGCCAATCGCCTTTGGTTTGCGTAGATGAGGAAAAATGGTTGGGGGGTGGTCGATAGTCGGCACTCGGGCTGAAGGTGTTCTTTAATTGCCAGTCATATCGTTCCGTTCGGCGCATTGCTGCGCCACTTGTAGTGTACGCATTGTCGGTAGGACCTCTTCGCCGCTAATGGCCGGATCACGCTGCTCCCGGATCGCGTTGATAAACTCAGCATCCTGATCAGTCAGGTCAAGCGTGGATTGGTGGGACTGGATCACGTTGCCGCCGCCGTCATACAGGGTGCCAGCATCAAATTCTAGCGTATCCTCGTGGCCGATAAACAAGGCTCGCCATCGCCACTGTGAGATGTTGTAGGATTCGGTAATCGTTGCCAACACGCCGCGATCAAGGGTCATCGTCAATGACACGTCCATGACGCCCTGCTTGGGATGCGGGGCGCCAAATCGGCAGTCGATGTTTGTTGGTTTTGTCGTGCCACTGGTCCATAGAGCCAAATCGACCAGATGTGCGCCATGGTGCCAGAGGATGTTGTCGGTCCAGGATCGCGGGGTACCGTGCATGGTGGTATTGTCACGGCGTAGGATTCCGAAACATGCAATAAATTGATAAAGGTGAAAACGTCCCTCGGCCACTCGGCGTTGAACTTCAATCAAGCCGGGCATATACCGCATGGTGTGACAGATCATCAAACGCTTATCAACGGCACGGGAAAGCTCTGTCACTTTCAGCGATTCATCAAGGCATAGTGCAATGGGGATTTCTAGCAGCACGTGTTTGCCGGCTTCAAGTGCTGCTTGTGCTTGGGGAACGTGTTGGTTGTTGGGTGATGTGATGGCCACAGCGTCAACCTGATCATCTGCTAGGGCTGCATGTAGATCCAGCGTGTGGTGTTTGAATCCCCACTTTCCCGCAAATTCTGCCGAAGGATCCTGGCGGCGCCCAACCAGAACATGGGGTTGGACGCCATCGATCTTGGAGAAAGCCTTCATGTGCTCTTCAGCAATTGCACCGTAACCAACCATGCAGAGATTCATGCATAGACCTCGGGGTTGACAAGGTGTTGGGGGCGTCGCCCTTCCAGCACTGAAACCATGTCACTGCCCATGGAGTTGAATAGTTTTTCCAGGGCCCGGTGTGTGCCACCAAGAGAATGTGGCGCGGTTAGGCAATTGGGTAATTTAAAGATCGGGTGGTTGATATCGGGTGGTTCGGGTGTGAAAACGTCCAGGCCAACAGCCGCAAGCCGTCCATCCCGCAGTGCGTCGTAAAGGATATCCAAGCTCATGATCAGGTCGCCACGTGCAAGATTTACTAGGATGGCACCGGGTTTAACGTGTTTGAGGATGTCTGCATTAATAATGCCATGTGTTTGATCAGTTGCTGGTGCATGCATTGTGATGAAGTCTGACGCTACAATAAGTTGTTCCAGTGAAACCATCTTGACCCCCAGCGTCTTTGCTATGTCCGGGTCGGCGTAAGGGTCATGGGCGATGATTTTCATTTGAAATGGCATGGCCAACTGGGCGACGATCTGTCCAATACGTCCCAGTCCCACGATCCCGAGCGTGGCGCCATCGAAATCGCCTGGTTTTGATTCGTAGCGGCTATGCCAGTTGCCGGCTTTGAGCTGGGTGTCCCAGAATGATAGGTTCTTGCATAGTGCGAGCATGAAGGCCATTGTGGCTTCCGCCACTGCGCGTGCGCCAGCGCCGGGAGCAAAAACAACGGGGATTTTTCTCGCTGTTGCAGCTGCAATATCCACGTTGTTGTAGCCAACGCCTGGTCGACCAATAACCTTCAGGTTTGGACTCGATTCAATTACCTTCTTGTTGGCCAGCCCCTCACCTCGCACCACCAGCCCCACTGCTTCGTCCATCATGGGGATCAGGGACTCGACTGTGTAATCCGGCGCTACCACGACTTCACCGAATGGTTGCATCATATCGTAGAGTAAAGGTTCGACTGGTCCTGTGCATACAATCGTGGCCATGGTGCAATGCTCCAAAAAATTAATAATCCAATCAATGCTACCGAGTCATTCAGGTCAAATCGCTACCTGGGTGTGTTGCCGCCAACAACGCTGGCGTATTTCGCGAACGTCAACACAATGTCTTCATTGAGCAATCGCTTCGTGTATGGGGGTAAGGTAATTATGGCATCCGGCCTTGAGCCTCATTTCGCCGGTGACCGTGATAAAACTGGCGCCCCTTTGAATCCATTGTTTTTCTGAATCTGCATTAGGAACCATCAAGCCCAACTTCTTTGGTGAATTGTCGACAATCTGGCTGATCTTATCCATGGCCTGTTGCATCTTGGGGTGATCCAGTTAGCCCAGAACCCCGAGGGAACTTGAAAGATCTGATGGTCCAATGAAGACAACATCAATGCCCTCAATAGAAACGATTTCCTGTAATGCGTCGATCCCGGCAGTGGATTCTATTTGAACACAAACAAGGTTGTTGTCATTGGCTGTCTGGGTGTATTGGTCAATAGGTTCTCGTTGGCCGTAATCTGCTGCCCGCACCATTTGTTGGCAGTCCTTGGTCTCCAGCACACCGTGTTCGCCGTCATAGACAAGCAGATCAAAGCCCTGAAGACTTAGGAATTCAGTGATGTCAGCATTGGCATGCCGTACGAAGCATCCAAGCACAGGTTTTCCGACTTTCAGCTTTTGCTTTGCATGATTCTCACGCACAGTATCGACCTGACAGGAGGAGGGTTTCGATGGTGTCAGGCCAATCGTACGCTGCTTTGTAGAAGATGACAATGTGCGCAGAATCCTGGCTATGATGGTCTTGCTGCAGAGGCATGGTAGATTCGAAGAACTGGGGTATGTAGATTGCGCCGGGAAGATCCTGGATGTGAAGATGCAATGTGAAAAGCACAATGAGCAACCAGTTGAAGTCACAGCATAAGGGGAAGCTAAGGCATCGGGAGTGTCATATCCTGTGTTTTACCGGTGCGGGCCATGGTCTCACGCACATGTTTATGATCTTATTTGCGCCCCTGCTTGGTGTCATGGCTGATGACTTGGAGCTTTCAATCAGCATCATGGCTTTTTATGTTACAGTTGCTAATTTTTGTTATGGCGTGGGCGCAATACCTGCGGGTTGGTTGGGCGACCGACTGGGAGACAAGCCGCTGCTCGTGGTGTTTTTTGCCGGTTGTGGGCTGGGTTCATTGATGGTTGGAGTAAGCCAATCTGTTTGGTTGCTTGCGGTTGGTGTAGTCATTCTGGGATTGGCGGCCAGTATCTATCATCCTGTGGGTATCGCCATGATTTCTAAATCCGTGGCGACTCGTGGTCGGGCGCTTGGAATCAACGGTATCTTTGGAAGTGTTGGGACAGCCGCAGGGCCTGCATTTGCATCCCTGGTTGCTGCCTGGACCGGTTCCTGGCGCTGGGCATTTATCAGTTTGGCAATTCCTTCATTTTTATGTGCGGTATGGTTGTACCGTTCGTCTGTGTTTGATCAGCCTATTGAGGATCGTAATGCTGAAGTGCCTGCGGCCGGTCAATCGATTGCGGGGAAGACCTACCTCTGGTTGTTCGTGTTTTTATTGGCGGCCATGACCTGCGGTGGGGTGTTCTATCACATGATCCTGACAATGTTGCCAAGGCAGTTGGTTGTCGGTGGTTGGCCCAATGCAGATGATAATAGCATGCTGGGCGGGATTTTGGCCGGCGTAGTTCTGGTTTTCGGTGCAGTGGGACAATATGTAGCGGGGTATCTTGCCGACCGCTACGATGGTCGGTGGTTATACGTAGGCAGCCTAGTGCTAATTATCCCCTTTGTGTATTTGATTGCGGTGGCCACCGGTTATGTTCTGTTGGCGATTGCATGTGTCGGGGCATTCTTCATGTTTTCCATTCAGCCGATTGAGAATACGCTCATTGCAACATATGCGCCGCGTTCATGGTTGGGGGTTGTGTTTGGCGCCAAGTTTGTATTTGTGTTCGGTGTTGGCGGGACGGGGAGTTGGTTAAGTGGGTTGCTCGTCGATGGCCCGGGGCTGTCATCGGTTTTTCAGGTTGCGGCGGTATTTGTCACGATTGCGGCCCTATGCGCCTTTATTGCCAGTCAGGTGTCAATCGCGAGTTGTGAGCATTCATCGGCATGAGGCGGGGCTGGGTTTGACGTGGTCTTTACGGTATGCAGTGCGTCAAGAACGAGAAAGATATGTGTGGATTGATGAATTGCGGAGCGAAGTTGTAAGTTTTAAGATTTGAATGTTGCCCTTGGTTTACCTGTGCGGGTAACCGGAGGTTATGGCTTCGTTCCTTGCTGATAATGTCAATCAATTAGATGATTTGGGTCGGGTGATGATATTGTCTGCAACAGGATAAGGACGATTAAACCAAGCAGGAGTTGAATTTCAATGGCCAAGCAACAAGTGATAGCAGATGAAACTTCCACGGCTGGGTCAAAGCTTACCGGTAGCGGTGCGGATCTTTGGAATGTAAGAGAACATATTGAACGTCCGGCGAGTAAGGTTCCGGTAGTTTACGATGTGGATGTTGCGGTTGCTGGTGGCGGGATATCAGGCATGTTGGCTGCAATTGCTGCCGGCCGCCTCGGCGCAAAGACATTGGTGGTCGAACCATTTGGTTGTCTCGGCGGCAATATGGGCCCCGGTATGTTCGCCGGTGGATCCCTCCATCTGGCGCTGCAGAATCCAGAGGCATTTAAGAATGGCCTGGGTGGTCTGCCGCAGGAATTCAATGAGCGGGTGACCGACGGTGAGAAACGCAATGTCGGGACAAATAAATTTCGTGACAGCAAGAAGGTGCCTTACGTGGCAACGGTAATGTTGGAGGAAGCGGGTGTCGAGATTCTGCTTTCAAGTCTTGTGGTCGATGTAATCATGGAAGGCAACAAGGTTTGCGGCATCTTTGTTGAAAACAAATCCGGTACTTTGGCCATTAAATCCAAGGTTGTGGTCGATTGCACTGGTACGGCTGATATCGCGGACCGTGCCGGTGCGCCGGTTGCAGAATTATCACAAAATCCCTCGATGGGTTCTTTCTTTGCCGTGGATGGTGTTGATGGCAAGAAATATGTGGAAGCCAAAGAGGCTCTGGGGGAACTGGGGAATGATGACAAGTTGTGGATGGCGCAGCATGGTGTTGAAAGTCCGCATTTCATGCCCTGGGCTCGAGAAGCTTGGGAGTCGGGGGAATTTGAGATGTCGCAGGTGGTGGGGGACTTTGCCGTCTTGGATCTTTCGCCAATGCTAGTGAAAGCGGAATCGACCGTTTTCAGTGGCCGTACGCGTGTAAATGGCAATTTTCACCCGGGAGATGGCCTGGCACTCTCGAAGATTCAACAACGAATGTGGCCGTTCCTCTATGAGTTTGTGCGTTTCCTGAATAATCGGGTTCCCGGATTTGAAGATGCCGGTCTTTCCGTGGTCTCCCCTTATTTCCAGGCACGGGGTGGCAAGAGTATTGATAGCGAATATATGTTGACTCATGATGACGTAAAAAAAGGTGCACGGTTCGATGACCTGATGTTCACCTATTATGACGACAAGATATTTGTGGAAGGTGGCTGTGATGTGCCTTATAGAATGATCATTCCCAAGGGAGTTGACGGTCTTATCGCAGCGGGACGTAGTGCGATGAAGCGTGGCCCGCAGTTCCGGCAACGATATTGTGCTCAGCTCATGGGCCAGGCAGCAGGTGTTGCTGCAGCACTTTCGGTGCAACATGATGTTGCGCCGCGCGATCTGGATACCAAGACGCTGCAGAAGGCTCTTTATGAGACCGGGTCTGAAATGGGGCCAGAATCTCGTGTGCGGGAGTTGGGCCTGGTTTAAGTCACTTGCATGTCTTTTACTACCCTCGTCCCTGAACTTTGTGAGGTCAAAATGAAATTCCCGGCTGGGAATGCACCGGGGTGCCAGTCTTCTTTTTCTTTAGTGATGATGTGAGGGGCCGGTTGGTCAAGAAGAGGTAAGTGTTTAGGTGTCGCCATTATTTGGCATTTGAATCTAAGTTCACTTCAAGCTTCTCAACTTGCAGTGCGCCGGGGCCGAAAATGGGCGTGTAGTTGTATGGCTTGGCATCGGTGCGCTGGGCGTCTGCATTCATGTAGGTGTTGCTGAAGGCTCTTCGCGAAGTATTTGTGTTGTTGCGTTCTGAACTATGAAGCAGCCAGTTGTGGAGAAGGACGGTTTCGCCTGCTTCCAATTCCATGTATACGACATGTTTGTCTTGGCAGTGTTTTTTTGTCTGCTCTGGAGTAAGAAAGCCGTTTGCTGAACTCGGATTGATACGGGCCCGGTGACTTCCAGGAACGATTTTCACGCAGCCATTGGCTCGAGTAGCCGGATCCAGTGCTGTCCATGTGGTTAAAATGGGTGTCTGATCCAGAAAGTTCCATGCGTCTTGGTGCCACCGCAGCGACATCCCACGGCCCGCAGGCTTGTTCATGAACATGGCACGCATGACAGCAATGGGTGTGTCCTCCCCATATAAGTGCTGACATGCCTCGGCAAAGATAGGTAATTGAATAAAACGCAGAAAAAAAGGATCGAACTCCAAATCCTGGATTTTCCGGTAGTTCAATGTCGCGCCTTTATGTCCCGGGCCGCCAAGCGTTACGGAAGACAACCTTACGTTTTCATCCTTTTCGTAATCATCGTTGGGCGTATCTAGCTGCATACTCATTTTTGCATAATTAACGTTGGCGCGGCCCAGCATAATATCGTCAATGCGCTGTTGCAGATTTCGAATCATCTCATCGCCGGCAACATTCCCAAGCTTGACATAGCCGTTTTGTTCAAATGCAGACCACTGTTCTGGGGTGATGGTTGTTTGCATGCCGGGGCCTTTCGTGTGGTTTTCTCGTATTACTGTGTGCGGGGAAAATGGCGCTAATCAATGCCTTGCTTGTTGTACTCTGGATCTGGGTGCTTGGCTAAGGGGGTTCCCAGTTAAATTATACTCATAACCATTGCTTGGTTAAAGTGGGTTCCATTAATTGTCACATCACGAGTCTTGGCTGACTTGTATGCAGTGAAAATGCCATAAGGTTTTACAGCCAGAAAACAGCACATTTCTACGGTTGAGAAAAAGATACGATTGGACGTTAGCTAATTATACGACAGTATCCCGCCGAGTATGTTGGTTATGGTAAGATGTTTTCTTTAACACTATTTCTCAGTGGCCATGAATAATTCATCAGCTACGCAACGGATTTCATGGTACCGGTCGCCGGTCGGTCGTGAAGAGTTGGCGCTGTTGAATAGTCGAAGTGATATTCTCGGGTTCCTGCAGGTCGGCGGGTATTTGGGGTTGTTGGTGTTGACGGGTTCGACGGTTTGCTTCACTGCCGGGTTGTTGCCTTGGTGGCTGGTTGCCCCACTCGTTTTTTTTCACGGCATGTGCTACAACTTCATGATCAACGGGTTTCATGAACTGGTTCATGATTCCGTTTTCAAGACCAGATTCCTCAATCGGACATTTCTTGGCATATTGAGTTTTCTGGGCTGGTACAACCACATTCACTTTTGGGCCAGTCACATGGAACATCACAAATATACACTTCATCCGCCACAAGATTTGGAGGTTGTGCTGCCGTCAAAATTCACGATCAAAAACTTTGTATTACGACACATTATTAATCCAATAGGTTTTGTTGAAGTGCTATGGACGACCATTTGTCTTGCCATACCCAAATTTACAAAGCCATGGGATAGATACTTGTTTGAAGAAGTTGTTCCTGAGCAACGTTGGAAGATGTGCTGGTGGTCGCGGTTGGTACTGGCAGGGCATTTTGCCATAGTTGTCACTTCGGTGGTATTGGGGTGGTGGCTACTACCACTGGTGGTTACGTTTGCACCGTTCTATGGTGGTTGGCTGTTCTTTCTCTGTAACAATACACAGCACGCTGGTCTTCAGGGAAAGGTTTCAGACTTTCGGTTAAATACGCGCACAGTCATTCTCAACCCGTTTGTACGGTTCCTTTACTGGCATATGAACTACCATATTGAGCATCACATGTATGCCGCAGTGCCATGTTATCACTTGGGTAGGCTTCACAAGCTGATTGAAAATGATTTGCCATCCTGCCCGAGGGGACTCATCGAGGCCTGGCGGCAGATCATCGCCATACAAAAAAGGCAGGAAGTCGATCCGGAATATCAATTTGTTGCGAAGCTTCCAGCCAACGTGTGAGAGTCTTTACCGATGGCTCATGAGCAGGGGCAATAAATTGTCCGCCGGTCATGCTATTGAATGGTATCGATAGCCGCTTGGTAGAGGTCGGGGTGGCGATTGTAATATGCATTGGTGATCCAGTGGTTCTTGCTTGTCACATTGGCCGTGGCCCAGTGCGTGGCGTAACCCCGCCGCCATCGCTCCGAGTTGTTCCTGTGGGAGGTGTGCAGGGCTTTGCTGTGGTGGAAGACTACGCCGCCTTTTTTGACCAGTGCCAGCCTCTCCCGGTTTAGATCGATCTGTTCTGCCATCGGTTGTAGGTGATGGGTTGAGCCCTGGGCCAGTTGGTGATTCAAGATGGGGCCTAGGTGTGAGCCGTCAATGTAACGCAGGCAACCATTGGCTTCGTCTACGTCGTCTAGCGCAATCCAAGCCGTGATCACCTGGTCGTCCGGGTGGCACAGGAAGTAAGCGTTGTCCTGGTGATAGGGTTTGGCGGACCCAAACTGCGGGGGTTTCATGTGAATTTGGTCAAAGAAAAGCATAGGCGAATTGCCGATGAGTTGTTCGATCAGGGAGCGAAGTTGGTGGGCCATCACAAATCTACGCAACTTGGCATTTTTGAGAAAGCCCTGATCTAGTTTGCGGGGTGCAATCCGACCATCTTCAGATCGATCAACGGCGTAATTAGACTCGTCAGGTTTCAACTCCGCTTCGCACAACTTGAGGGCTAATTGACCAACGCTGTCGACCTCATGAACTGGAAATACTTTTTCTATGACCGTCCAGCCGTGCGTTCGAAATTCTTCATGGTTTTCGGGAGAAAGTTTCATATTAATAAACCATATCGATTATGGTAGTATCGTAGACAGGTCAAAGTATTTAGCAATCATGGCTGATCAAAACCTTGGCGTTGTCAGTGATGAAGATCGTTTCCATTTTGAAACGCAGGGTTTCCTTGTTCTTCGCAACGTTCTTGACGCTGATATGCGTGCGGTCATATTGGCTAGGTTGGATGAGCTTGAGACACGTGAATTTGACAAGGCCATGTGACGCATTGAGAGGGCCACACGATGATCATGATGCCCAATGGGACTCGTTGTTGGGCTAGTTGTGAGGTCAGCATGGCGGTCTGGTCATGGAGTCAGGATGAACGTTTTATGTATTCTGATCGCCAGTTCAAATCGTCATTATCTTGCGCCTTATGGTGCAACGTTTTCCCGATCATCCGGCCATGCTTTTCGATCGCGTGGCGGATCCGGGCCAAGATAATAATAGTATTTCATCCCAGCTACAGACGGTCCGGCGCGTGAGACAGCTGTTAAGCCGTGAACTGGAGTCGCTGTACTGTCCGGCCGACCAGTATAGAGCGGATGGGCTTGAGGAATTGATCTGCATTGATCACAAAAGCAGTGTGATATTGAGCGGCTGCGGCCAAGGATGAAAAGCCAGTTACTCTCAAAACCTATGGGCGTGGGTGGTTGAGCGATAAATATTTAAATGTTATTGCGCCCTCGAACCTTTTTGCAGGCCGTCGGGCGTTTATTTTGTAGAGCCATCTGATGTCCCCATCGGGAATGATAGTCATCGCAGTAATGTATTTTTAACCTAAGAAAATCAAAGGAGCAGGATGTGCGTTAGGTACTTTGGGGTAGTGTTTAACCACCATATCTAAATGCGTATAGGCACATAACACGGAGGTTAATTCTCGTAGTACAGGGTAAGAAAGTCTTCGCCGTTGCGACTGGTGCCGCCAGAGATATGTCCGAGTAATCTGGAGCCAGCAAGTTTTTGGATTCTGGAAAGGTCTGCTTCGCGGATTTTATAACGCACCTGCAGGTCGATAAGGACGTCATCAATATCCTGCAGTTGAAGCCCTGACTTGTAGATATTCAGGTCAAACGAAGACCGGAGATTGTTTCCTTCGCCAACTTCGAGATAAATGAACATGCGGTCGGCACACTGCCGAGCAGCTCGTCGAATGATTTTGAGAACCTGCTCTACGGCGCAATTATTATTGGCCGATTGGTAGATGTTCGTGATGCGTTCGAGGATTTTAGACGTGTTAAGCATCGGGTAGCAGGTGTATTCGGTAATTGCCTGCTTGTCAGGGTGTTGGATATTCCATTTATAGCCTAGAAACATCAGTCTGGGGTGTATTTTATGAGGGGCTTGCTTTATTTCAGCACAAATCTTGTCCCAATATTCCAGGTACACCCGGTAGCTTGTGCCTTCCTCATCATCTTCAAATCCGAGAAAGACCAGGTTTGCCTCGGGAATGTTTTTTTGGAGTTGGGCCAAAAGGGACTTGGGCATTTTCAACTTGCAACAAATTTCATGTAGATCATCCATGTTTATATCTGCTAGGGAAATGCCGAGCAGGTAGCGATTTGACAGCAGCTTTCCGGGGCTCATTTTAAATGAACGTTCATACCCACAAGGTATCTGCTGTTGTTCCAGAAGTTTGAAAGGCAAGGCCGCCTGTTGAGCTCGTTTATTAAGCGAATTTGGCCGGTGCTGCTTGTGGTGCTTTTTCACGAGATGAGGTTCTTGAATTGGGGCATGGCAATCGCCGCCAGCAAGACTAGGATTGTGCTAGAAGATTTGAATGCGGAAAGAATACCCATTTCCTAGCCTCCACTACGCTGCAAATACGTAAAAAACACACGTTTCAGCGGCGAATATTATAGCAAGGTTCAGCCCTTTGCTTGTGTCAACTTCCGGTAATCATGGCATGCAGGAGACAACTGCTGACAAAACGATCCGAGAAGGCGGTGTGTCAACTCAGTCTATAAATGGTCCCAGTGTTAAGAGTAGCGAACGATTGTCAAGAGATGGGAAAAAGCGGGTGATGGGATTCGAACCCACGACATTCACGTTGGCAACGTG
>PBAS01000071.1 GCA_002716625.1 Phycisphaeraceae bacterium
AGAGAATTTGGATTTATTCAACGAGATTCAGGCCAAGGTTTTGCATCAGAAGGGGGTTGGTGTTTCTGCAACTGAGCCGGAAAAAGAAAATGTTGTTTCCAAATAGCGGGTTTGGTTCTACCATTTGTCGGCAGGGTTTGTATTTGATTAGTAAGTAGCATGCGATTGAATCGTTGGTCACTATCCACCTGTCTTAAGGTCCGCGCAAAGGTCTTTGGGATACAGCGGTAAATTATGGACTCTGGAACTGACCATCGGTTGTTTCGATGATTTTGGATAACCATCCCTTTTAGGCGCCAAGTTTGTCCGCCAGGTCTCCAAAGTCCTTTGCCACAATATTGAATGACAGATCAGGTATTGTTACATCGGCAGGATTGAGGTCGTTTTCAAGTGGTCGGGCAACGAACGCAGTTTTAAACCCTAGTGATTGGGCGGCCTTCAGATCTTCATAGTGTGATGCCACCATCATGATCTGGTGAGGCGTAAGATCGAGCAGTTCAACTGCCATCAGGTAGGATTCAGGGTCGGGTTTATAATGATGGCATAGTTCAGTTGAGAAGATGCAGTCCCATGGCAACTGAGAATATCTGGCCATGTCGATCAGTAAAGAGGTGTTTCCATTTGAAAGCGCGGTAACGATATACCGTGAGCGAAGTCGCTTGAGTCTGGACACCGCATCGGCCCATGGTGCCAGACGGTGCCAGGTTCGATTAAGAGTGCTGATCTGTTGCTCATTAAAAGACCGTTGACATCAAACTTTTCAATTAGCTAGTCTAGAATCTGACGGTGTAGCTCATCAAGTTTTGTCCAGGGTATTTCATGGTGATGAACGCGGTCAATGCCGGTCGATATTCGGCTCACCAAGCATCAGCAAATTGCTTCCAGTCTACTTTGACACCTGATCGTTCGGTTAAGGCTTCGCCTTCACGAACAATCGACCCCCGCCAGTCCACGACGGCACCGAACACATCAAATGCAAGAGCTTCGATTTGCATGACTTATCCTGCTACCACATGCACAGGCCGGTGACTTCTCGAGGCACTGCGCGCATCAAGAGAAATTTTCGGGCCAAGTACGGTGCTGTTGAGAGATGCGGGTCTTTTTCGGCATTTGATGTCACAAATGTTTTGCCATCACGGATATAGTTGACATAGACGCCCTTGACTCCATTTTTGCGTAGCTCGGTAATCCGGGAACGCAACATAAAGTAGGGTAGATCAAAACGCCAACCGGACTGGACACCATACTTGGAGCCGAAATAGGATGAACTAAGAGGAATGTAGGTGCTCGTCCACGGATGTTCACGAATTGTTTTACCGAATGCATTGATTACAGAATCACTAGATTCATTGATCTGTACTAGGTCAGACAAGTTGTTGGATAACTGTATTGATGGCGGGATGAATAAATGGTTGGTTTTTCCTCTTTCAGTGCTTAGATTGCTGAACATGGCAAAGGCCTGCGTGTTCTTGATTCCCAAGTATGGCGTCAAGCCGTTGAGAAATAGAATTGCCGGGAAAACCCAGAGGTAGTGGCTGGAGGTCCTGAAAATCGGCACAGCAGAATTCATTGTTCGCCACCTAGGGAGAATTATCCCAATAAAATACAGGATGATGACAAGTGCATATGCGGCGACAAGCATCTGGTTGATGCTGATCCGAAGGTAATTCCACTGGCGGGAATACATATATGACAGCAGAGCCAGTATCGCGAATAGTGCACAAATTTGTAGGCTATAATAAATCGTGTTGGGCAATGGTGGTCGTGTATCCGACATGCTAGGGCCATGTTTGTTGGTTTGGTTCCGTGGCGTGTAATACAAATGGTTAGTCCAAAAGAGAGATAGTGTGGCGTAGATCATGGCAGTAAACCCTGGATAACTGAACGACACAACTAGATGAAACAACAAACCAAGAAGCAGTCCAATCATTCGTGTTTGTCGGAAAATAAGAAATAGAGGGATGAGGATCTCGATGAAGATAGTCAAATAAATATTGACCGTAATGAGTGCTTCGAAGGTTGGGAGGAAATGTATCTGGTCTTTGAGTTTGAATATATGAATCGTGGAACAGCTTATTGAACTATTGAAAAAGCCACTGTTGAACTTGTGGATCACCGCCCAGAAATAGAGCAACAGAACCTCGACGCGGATGATCGGTGAAAACGTGTTGTAAAGCGTCGATGGATTAATATTCAGGGTTTTGTCACGGATCAGGAGACCAGCCCATGCGGCTATAATTGAACAGGCCACTACAAATGCGAAAACCAAGTGATTGGCGACGCACGGCAAGAGGATAAAGAGGGTGGCAATTGTTACGCAAAGGAACAGGCTAAACCGAAACATCGAAGTTGGCTTGAATAGCAGCCATAGGGCACAAATCTTCAGTACATATGTAGCCGAAAGACCAGATTCGGCATTACCTGTAATTTTTCTGAACATCAACCAATCGCTTGGGTAGTCGATGATTGCAGCAATGGCCAGCATGGATGCAAAAAGGGCCAATGGAGAACAGGAACTTTGAGCCGCAGGACGCACGGGGTTTAGGTGATTCCTGGTAGGGCGCGGCGTTTGGATTCACCCACGCCGCGTAGATAGGAGTTGTCCAGCCAGTGGTCAATAACTTGAAGCTCATATCCATTGATCAGTTGTCGGTTCTTTGCGAATTGTTTGAATTGATCGGCTGAAAACCATTCGGCACGCTCATCAGTATTGCATTTCATGTCCGGCTTTTTACCTGTGAGTGGATGAGCATAGATGCGGCACAGGGTTTCACCCTCTGCATAATCACCAATATAGGTCATCCAAGGTACCTCTATCCCCGTCTGCTCGCAGACATTCTGCTCGAGAGAATGGATAACATTTCCTGCATCATGTGGACGTTTGAGATCAATTGGTTGCAAATTGCCACCCGGCAATTCCCATGAGTCTTGGCAAGCATCTTCACCGCGGCGGTGTCTGACCATCAGGTACTTTGAATCATGCTCGATTAACAGCCGGGTATTTGTGACGTGACGATCACTGTGATGGGGTGTTAGGCAGCGATTGTTGGTGGTTAATGCCTTTGCGGCCGACTCATTGAATAAGTTTGGTCCACAGGCCGGCGGGGCATTGGCTGCACGGAATTTGTTGTAGATACCGATCCGGTCGCGGTTTGCCTGGTTTGGCCCACCTTCGTGCCAGCAGAACATGTGCATGAGGAGCAGGTCACCCTTACGCAAATTGGCATTAACAAGCGGTGCAACTTTTTCTGCCTGAGCGCGTTCCACGTGGTGGACACCATTGCCCATCTTGCGGATGCTGCTGAGTTTGTGTGAACCGGGTGAGACGTAGAGTGGTCCAATTTTTTCGTCGAGGTCACCTAGTGGTGTGATAGCAAATAGCCAATTTAAGGATGAGCCAGCGTGTTGATACGTTTTGTAATCTTGGTGCGCAGTTGGGTGTGATCCCTGATAGTCCCCGCTTGTGCCTTTGGCGCCCGGTGTTTTTAGGTAACAGACAAATGCGGATAGTATTGCGGGACTGCCAAGTAGCGTTTCAGCAGCATGAATGATGCCTGGATGCGTGGCGATATAGGCTAGGTCTGGGTCTTCTACATTGTCTCGATCAATGGTAAATGTGATGGCTGGTGCCGGATATGATTGGCTACGCGGTATGACATTGCCCTGGTGGATGCGACGCATCACACCAGATTTGATTCGGTCTATTTCTTCGTCGCAGAGTACTCCATGTATGATCACATACCCGTGGTCGTGAAAGTCTTCGACTTGTTTTTTGCTGAGAGATTCCATGCGTTGCGGAAAATTTCCGGAGAGAATAGCCCCAAGTGTCAATGGTATGCCTGCTTAGGCGGGCCGTTATAGGCTGGGCCTGTTTTGCAAATTTGCATTATGTGGCCTTGGCATAGTGACCTGAGGTGCCGTAGGCCGTATTCCAACAGTCTCAAGTATAGAAACCTTTATGAGCATGCAAGCGTAATTTGAATTCAGTGCAATATCTATCATGTCAGCTTGTATCATCATCCTCAAAAGGGAATAGTGGTTGTCGCCGGTGCTTGTAATCAAAATGACTTAGGTCAGCAGAGGTGACGCCCGGCGTATTAACGCGAATAAAGGTCTTGCACACTTCGGCATAGGCAGCCATCGGTGCCACCACCCCCTTGGCCACAAGTAATTCAAATGCGGCTGGATCGAGATCGCAGCAACGAACATGCTGCAAACTAAATGGAGCAGTTCGGTATGACGTAAGTTGTATCGTCAGCCCAGATGTACTTTGCACGACCGCAGTGCGTCCCATGTCCCCGTCACGTTTTCCCCCGTGACGCACTTGCAATTCGGTGTACTTTCCATCGTACAGGCCCTGCACGGTGACCTGAAGGGTAATCGGCTCTCCATGCAGGGGGTCGGTTTGGCCGCCCATTGTTAATTCGACGTGCTGGCCAATGCCGGCTTGTTCCGCTTTTTGGACAGCTTGTGGATCGTAGATACAGACGAATGTTCGAGGTAATCGGCGGGTAGCCAGAGCATGGGCCATGAGTGTACCGTCAGCAGGTGAACCGCCGCCTACATTATCGCCCATATCAAGCAGGCACACAGGGGATGGCGACTTGAGCGCCAAATCGATGGCATCGTCGATCGAACACAGGTGAGCCACAAACTCACTGCGGCGGTGCCAAGCAAAATCAGCCAGTTCATCGGCCAGTTTTTGAGCCAGCGGCGCATCATTATCGGTGACGGCAATAAAAGAAGTCCCCATCTCGGCAACATCGGAGTACATGAAGCCCAGTACCACGCTGTTAGACAGGACTTTTTCCTGTGTGAGAAGCCGGTTAGCCGCAATATAAAGCGATGTGCAGGGTTCCTTGGCAGTTTCCTGTCGTTCGATGTTAATTGCCAAGGGGGCAAAGCTGGCTGCCTGAGTGGGTTGTACTTGTCCGCGGATGGTGCGTAGCAGTAATTCAGCGGCCTGTATGCCGATTTGGCGCTGATCAGTGTGCGGGTTTGTACGGTAAACAATTGTTGCATTGCATGCGTCCAGCATCCGGCGAGAAAGATTGGCGTGTGCATCGAGCGTGCAGACAATCGGTAAGTTAGGACCGACTCGATCACGCACCATATCCAGCCAGTGGCCATCCATATCTTGGTGTACTTGGCTGACCGCAGCGCCATGTGGTGCAACCAGTAACCCATCAAGGGGGCCTGCGCAATCCAGCCCCTGAATGATCATGTCAAGCATCGTGTCATATGCATCGGCAGTAATCACGCCAGAGGGTGTCGCCCAAGCGGCAAAGATAGGTACGGTTTCTTCACCTCCGTCACGTATCGCGGATAGAAATCCACCTATTTCGTGGGCTGTACCGTCAAACTCGGTGACAATCTGGTTACCGGTAAGCAGTATCTCTTGTTGAAAGTTTGCCAGCGTTGTTGGTACGCTGATGAATGTATTTGATTCATGCATCAACGAAATAATGCCAATGCGCATGATGTTTTTCTCAGTTGGCACAGTGGATAATCAAGGCACGCGACACGTACGATATTTTGGTGCACCGCCTTTGTCATCAGCCAGAAGGTTCCAGGGGTGGCACGAAGGCGATAAGGCGCCTAAGCGCCCCCAAACATCAGGTGATCGTCCTGATGTCCATCATCATTCATCGCCCTTCGTTAATCCGCCCGGCAGGATTCGAACTTGCAACCTGCGGTTCCGTAGACCGCCGCTCTATCCAGTTGAGCTACGGGCGGTAGGGGAAACTATAGCACCCAGCTATAACCTAGACCAGTGAGGCAAGGGCATGGACTGGCTTGTGGTATGTTTCGTACGGATGTTCATGAGTTCTCAGGGTATTGGGTGATTCTGGGTAAATAAAGGAATAGACGTGGTATGGGTAATGTGTATATGTACAGTCAGATCTACGAAGATTCAATTAGGTAGTAATTAAAAGCATCACACAGTGCTTGCCATGATGCGTCAACAATATTTTCATTGACGCCGATGGTGGAAAAGTGAGTCAGATTGGCCTTGTCAATTTGATTCTGGATGGAAAATTCGGCAATAACACGAACTTTTGCTGCAGACTCGGCCGTTGGATTTACCACGCGTACCCTGTAGTCTCGCAGGTGTACCTGTTTAATATGTGGATAGTGTGGTTCAAGGCATTTGCGTAATGCACCATCGAGGGCATTGACCGGTCCGTCACCATCGGCAACATGGTGTTCGGTTTTATCATTAACGTTTAATTTTACAATCGCTTCTGTTACGGCAGCCTCGTCTTGGCGTTTGAGGATTACACAACGGTAATGGTCGAGGTTCCAAAAGCTCGTGCGTGTGTCCAACAGATCCTGAACCAGCAGCTCAAAGCTGGCGGTTGCCGCCTCATATTGAAAACCTTCATGCTCCAGTTGTTGAACCCGCTCAACGATGCGTCTTTGTATCTGATGGTCATCAGAAATATCAAATTTCTTTCCAAGCATCGCGATCACGTTACTGGCGCCGGATAATTCGCTGACCAAGATTCGACGGGAATTACCGACAAGATCTGGTTCGATATGTTCATAGCTGTGGGAGACGCGTCGTACACCATGAACATGCATCCCACCTTTATGGGCAAATGCCGATGATCCGACAAAAGGCTGGTTGGCTGGAGTATTTATGTTGGCAAGCTCATAAATGTATCGACTTGTTTTCGTCAGACGGGCTAGAGACGAAACCGCATCACCCAACAAGCAGTCATAACCCATCTTGAGGCGTAGGTTTGCCACGATGGTGGTTAGATCCGCATTGCCGCATCGTTCGCCGATTCCATTCATTGTCCCTTGAACCTGAATGCAACCAGCTTGTACGGCCGCAAGCGTATTGGCGATGGCAACGCCGCAGTCGTTATGTGTGTGGATTCCTAAGGCAACTTTAAGTTCTCCACGTACACGCTGGACAACCTCACTGACCCAATCAGGCAGCGAGCCCCCATTGGTATCGCACAGGATAAGCCGATTGGCGCCAGCCTCTGCTGCTGCCGTGAGTGTCGCCATGGCGTAGGTGGGGTTCGCTCGAAAGCCATCAAAGAAGTGTTCTGCATCATAGAACACCTCCCGACCGGCTTGGCGGCAAAAAGTTACTGAATCAGCAATCATCTGAATATTTTCGTCACGATCGACCTGCAGTACTTCGTCTACGTGCAGGTCCCATGATTTGCCAACCAGCGTGATGACGGAGGCTCCAGTGGCCACCAGGGCCTTCATGCCCTCGTCTTGTTCGGCTTCGAGCCCTCGCCGTCGGGTCATCCCGAATGCGCAGATTCGACTATTGGTCAAGTTGAGCACGCGGCATTGGTCGAAGTAGGCAACATCCTTGGGGTTGGAAAGAGGATAGCCTCCTTCGATAAAGTCAACCCCTAAAGCGTTTAACTTATTGGTAATATTGTTTTTATCAACAAGGCTAAAGGAAACGCCTTCCCCTTGGGCGCCATCACGCAGGGTCGTATCATAGATTTCAATACGCATGGGTTTGGACTCAGTCGTGATGTTCATGTCCTCATTTTAACGATGTCTGGGGACATTAGGAGTGTGCGGACACTCGATCTGATCGTCAAACCAATGGTGGTCTTCTAAATATAGGTATCGGCCAACTGTCGGTTCACATGATTGTCACAAGTCCCATGAGTCTAATCCGCAAAATACACCCGCAAACCTCGTAATCGGCCTCTGGCGGGACCCCCAATTTTGACGGCGTGTGACAAGAAGGTAAAAAATGTTAATAATCGGCTTTAAAGAGGTTAGAGGTCGATGAGCAGGACGAGGCGTGATCTCGTATGGGTCTGAAAATCGCCTAGGCAGGATGCCCCAGCCGAACAACACAGTGATTTGTGATCCGCATGGTTGGTTTACCTGTGATGCATTGGTGAGGCTCTCACCGACAGGATGACTCCCGCCAGCCATTTGACGCCAGCTTTGGATTCAGAATGCCTGTACCAACCAATACATTTCGCAGCATAGGCAAGTTGAACCTGATCTTCGCGGCCAGTTCACTGCTGATGCTGGTTGCGACATGCTGGATGGTGATTGCAGACCACGATCGTGCTTGGCGGCGTTATCCGATTGCCAGTCGAAACTGGCAGGCGGCCATGACGGTAGAGGCCAAGGACCGTGCATTATCACTTGAATACAAGAAGCAACTTGCCGCGGTCGACGCAGAGCTCAATGCCATTTTAGATGTTTCTCCTGCCGCCATGATTGCAGATAAAGAGCAGGAAATCGCGGAACTTGAAGGCAAGATCCAAAGAGAGCAACTGCCATTGACCGTGGCCAAGGGTAAGGTCAACCCAAAATCACAAGAGTTGGAAAGGGCCGTAAACCAATTTGGGCGACAATCTGCTCAGGTCCGCAAGTTGCAAGAGGAATTCGATCAAATTATTGACGTTTACAGTGTCAAAGCACAGAGCATGGAGAGATTGGAAAGTAAACTGACGCAATTGGGACAGGAATTAACAGCCTTGCTGGCGCAACAAACCCAAGCTGAGAAACGAAAGGCTGATCTCGAACGCAAACAGACTGATTTCGAGGCTAAGCTTGCTGATTTAAATCCAAAGGGAGTCGCGTGGGTTGGTGAAATGGTGCGTGATGCGCCATTGCTTGATTGGCTTAATTCATCGTTGCGTGTCGAGCAGGCTGTCGTTCCCGGGATTCACACGGATTACAACTTTATGACGGTCGAAACCATCGATCGCTGTAAGACATGTCACGTCAATATTGATGATCCCAAGTTTGAACGTTCGGCGCAGATCGCGTTTGTTGAGCGGCAAATTGCGATGGATGAGGGTCAGGACGTCAACACGATTGATCAGCCGGTTGTGATGCTGGAATTCTGGGAACACGCCGCTTCTGTACTTGAGGAAGTTACTGGTCGTTACGAGCAGATTAATTCGCAGGCTATTGGCTCAGTCAATGAATTGATTAGTGAAACTGAGCGTGAAGACGAAATCGAATCTGTGGACCAGCTATTGCTTGAAATGGGTCGTATTGCGGCCAGTGAAAAAGGCAGTGTTCAGGTCAGTCGTCGTCGTTGGTATAAGAACCTGGAATATTATCGAAGTGATTTACAGGCCATGCTGGCGGATCATCTGGGAAGAGCAGAATATCGCAAGCTTTTGGAGTTGTATCGTCACCAGTTGATTGCCCGTTACAACCAGGGTCGGTCAGGCGCTCCACTTAGCGCTGATTCGGTATTGTTGGCCCATCCAGATCTTGAAAGATACGCCGAAGCAGAATCCACACATCCCATGAAAACCATGGGTTGCACGGTTTGTCATGAAGGATCGGGTCAGGAAACACAGTTTGTACATACCGTCCACACACCCAGTGAAGCCTGGGTTGACTTGAAGACCGGGGGATTGGTGCCTGATTTCCTGATTCGCCAGGAAGGTGATTTGAAGGCGATTAAGCGAAACATACGGTTGGCGTCGGATGGATTGCCCATTGGCGAGTTGGCTTTGGTTTCAAGTGCTTCTGGGATTGTTGATGACCATGACCATGGTCATGACGCCCCGGGTGGTCATCATCTTACAACACACCATGATCTGAATATCAATAACCCTGCCGACCCGGCACCGTTTGCTCCTGTGCAGGAACCATCTGCCAAAGCCGGAGCGGCCTATTCAGTGCTGGGTGGTATGGCGGATGAGGAACTGGCCGTTGCAATCCGTCAGGTAAACTATTGGACCACGCATTATGGATGGCATCATGTGCACTACATGCATTGGGAGAAGCCAATGCATGCACTGGAGCATATCGAGTCGAGTTGCAGCCGATGCCACACGGAGATTTTTGACATTCAAGATGAGGCGCCCCGGCTTTTCCGGGGACGCACATTGTTTTCAAATCTTGGCTGTGTGAACTGCCATGCAGTCGAATCGCTTGAAGACGATTTAGATATCAAGCGTGTGGGGCCAAGCTTGGTTAATGTGCGTCACAAGTTGTCCGAGCAGATGCTGGCCACATGGGTCTGGTCCCCTAAGGGATTCCGTCCAACCACGCGGATGCCGCATTATTTTATGTTAGAGAACAACTCTGCGCCCGCTGATATCAAGCGTACACGCGTGGAGGTCGCCGCGATGGCTCGTTATCTGTCAACGGCCCAACCCAGCGCCGCGTATTATGAGGAAAATAAGCAACCAGTTCCCAATTATGCCCCCGAGGTCCTTTTGGAGGAATCCGGAGATGTTACACGTGGTCGCGAGATCTTCTTGAATGTCGGTTGTATGTCATGCCACACCAACCTGGATGAATTTGGTGAGCAATGGATTACGCAAGACTTGATGAACCGTGCTGGTGTTGGTGAGGATGCGGCTTATGAGTCATATGAGTCGATGACCTACAACCAGCGGCACTGGTATGTCTTGGAGCATCTATCCGAACGCTTGGAGCAAACTGGGCCGGAGTTGTCGGGCGTGGGCAGCAAACTACTGGCTGGTCGTACCGAAGTCGAAGCAAGAGGGTGGTTGTATGATTGGTTGCGTAATCCTCGTCATTACAGCAGCTATACGATCATGCCTAGTTTTCGGCTATCATCTGATGAGGCAAATGATCTTGCCAGCTATCTTCTGACATTACAGCGTCCAGGTATACATGATGATTCAATTTATGTGCCTGGCGATTTTTCGATGGACGCCAACGACCAACGCATTGCCCGGGAACTCCTGGCCGTGATCAAGGCGGGTACATCCACCCTAGAACTCTCTCGTTCGCAAGTGGCGCAGGCTTATCCCGATAGTGGTGCGGATGACACGGCATTATTCACAGAATTGGGCCGCAATCTGATTCGTCATTATGGTTGTGCCGGATGTCATCTGATCAATGGCTTGGAAGCTGAAGCATCAGCTTGCACCAATCTCGATGATTGGGGACTTAAGGATCCCCATAAGATCGCGTTCGAGTATTTCGACCACACCTTTGACAAAGCACGCAAGAAGCCAACCAATGTTTGGAAGGTCAAGCACGAAGGGCTGGGTGATGACGCTGTTCATATTGACGGTGGTGCGGATGTGTCGCGTATTGAGATTTCATGGGAACACATGAATCTGGAGCGCCGTCCATGGCTTTATCATAAATTGCACAATACACGTCTCTTTGACCGTAGCCGTTCAGCCTTAGATTCGCAGGTCTCTGATGCGGATAATTTTGATACGTCTCAAGGTGATAGCATTGGTCGGCCATACGATAAACTCAAGATGCCCAAGTTCTTTTTGTCTGATAATCAGGTGCGTGACCTGGTCACCTTTGTGACGAGCATTCGCAAACCACTGGTCAGCGAAAACATGCAGCAGGTTACGGACGAAGCTGGCCAACGCGTGATTCGGGGCCGCCAACTCGCTACGCGTTTCAATTGTTACGGATGTCACAACGTTGAGTTAAACGATGTCAACATTCACCAGTACTTCAATATTTATTTTGAAGATGGTACCTATGATGAAAATGCACTGAATTGGGCGCCTCCTCGTCTCGTTGGTCAAGGCGCCAAAACCCAACCCCAATGGCTCCACCATTTTCTTCAGAATGTAGAGCCAATCCGACCTTGGCTTAAGGTTCGTATGCCCAGTTTCCCGTTAACGCCTGTGGAGTCGTCGGCGTTGGTAGATTACTTATCCGGTGATGTTCAGTTATTGGCTGGGACACTTGCAAGCCTGCTGGCACCCATCGATGAATATCTGGGGCAGTATGCTATTGATTATCCTGCTAGGGATTGGACCAAATCAAAATGGTATAGCTCGCCTGGTCTCGCCGCGCCGGTAAATGCATTAAAGAAGTTCGCGGTCGGTGCGGATATTGCGTATGTTTCAGATCTGGATCCCCGGCAGGCCGACGAAATGGATCTTGGTGCCAATTGGGCCAAGCTCTTGAAAGATGTGCGGGCATTGGCCGGCACCTATGAAACCTACTACCCCTATGTGGATCAACTTAAGCCGGATATCAGTGACGAAGAGTTGTTGCGTGGTGAAAAACTCTTTGTCCAGATGGGTTGCATGTTAGGGCAGTGTCACCGTATGGGTGATGAGGAACTGTTGATCCAAGAAGGTATTTTTACTCCGCATACGCCATTCCCGCGCGATATGGTCAGTACAGAAGAAGAACCTGATGAGTTCGGTGAAGACGGAGAGCTCGATGGACTTGCCGACGACGAGGAAGATGAGTACGAAGATGATGAGTATTACGATGAAGATGATGAGGGAAGTTTTACTTTAACCCCCCCCACACCTGCTGAAGGCGCACCAAACTTGGGTCGTATCGCTGAAAGGTTGCAACCCAGTTGGGTCATAAATTGGTTACAGCATGCAAGGCGGATTCAACCCGGCACGCGAATGCAGGAGTTTTGGACCGATGGCAAGTCCCATTTTGCCTTGGGGGGTCTTCCCGAGGACACTCGCCTTAAATGGGAGAGTCTGTTTGGAGCAGATGCCGCAGGACAACGTGACCTGCTCATGAACTTCCTATATACCGCAGGGCCGCGGGGGCTGACCTATAACGTCGATGGCAAGCAGGTAGGCCCGAGTCCAGGCCTCGATGTTGAATTGACGCCCCTTGAACCTCTGCCGCAGGTCAATGATGAAAGTGGTATTGACAACAAGACCAATGAGGTGTCCGATGGAGATCCAGCGCCCCCTGCGGTAACAGCCGAATCATCGGGCCAAAGTGCACCGCCAGAAAAGATGGATCTTATACCCAAGCTAGCTCCGCAGCCGGTTGCATCAACGATTGGGTTACATGATGAACCGGTTATGGCCTATGAGGGGACGCGTATTGCTGGTGTAGTGAAATTCAAAGGTCGCGTCCGAAAGCCCAAGAAGATCAACATGTCAGCGGATAAGAACTGCGGACTTATGCATGCCGTGTCGCCGCGCAAGCAGGAGTTGCTCGTTAATAAGGACAAATCAATTCAAAATGTATTGGTCTACGTTAAGTCGGGGTTAAAGGACCATGAATTTTCGCCACCATCTGAGGCAGTAGAAATGGATCAGCTGGGGTGTACCTATGTACCCCATGTGACGGTGGCTACAGTGGGGCAGCCCGTGAAGATTCTTAACAGTGATCGCACGGATCATAATGTAAAGGCTCTGCTTGGGAGGAAAACATTGTTCAACCGGGCGTCTTCACAGGGTAGCGTATTGGAGCAGGTATTTAATAAACCCCAATTAGTTACAATGAAATGCGATATTCACTCCTGGATGTCCGGCTATCTCCATGTATTGGAGCATGAATTTTTCTCTGTAAGTGATGTGGAAGGTCGGTTTGAAATCAAGGGATTGCCCCCGGGTACCTATGAATTGGAAACGTGGCATGAAATGCGCCGCATTAAACCCGTGACTGTCCAAGTAACTGTAGAGGCTGGGATGTCTCATCGCATTGATATGGACCTTCAATGATTATGCTAAAATAAGGGCTATGGGGTTGGCAATCGGTGTTTCTGAATTCCTTCCAACAGAAGTAGGGCAATGAAAATGGGTAATGTTTCTTGTCGTTTATTAGCGACGACGGTGCTGTTCTTGGTTTTGGGTGTTGGTGGATTACCAGCGACTGCCGAAACAAGCACTTCCAAGATCAATATTGGTGGTATCGATCAGCCAGGCGCGGTGATCAAGGGTGTCATTAAATTCGGCAGTAAGGTGGTAAAGCGAAAGCCAATTAGGATGGATGCAGACAGGAACTGTGCTGCTGTACATTCGGAAAAGGTGCTCGATCAAGTCCGGATATTTGGGAAAAACGGCGATCACAACGTGCTTCAGAATGTGTTTGTCTGGGTTAGTAAAGGGTTGAAGTCAAAAAAATATGCCAGCCCGAAGGCAGCCGCGGTGATTGATCAGACTGGCTGTTTGTACGAGCCGCATGTGAGCGGGGTGATGATTGGTCAAAAACTGCACATCCTTAATAGCGATAATACACAACACAATGTTAAAGCTGCAGTAGGGCGAAAGACGCTGTTTAACCAAGCTTCGGGAGAAGGTTCCACCATTGAGCAAGTATTCAAGAAATCTCAGGACATTGTACTGAAGTGCGATGTGCATTCTTGGATGTCAGCTCATGTTCGCGTGATGGATCATCCATATTTTGCAGTTACTCAGGATGATGGAACGTTTGAAATTCGTGGACTGCCCCCGGGCGATTATGAAATCAGTACTTGGCATGAGTATAGGCGATACAAACCAGACCAGTCACCTGTATCCGTGACGATTGGCATGGGGGAAACCAAGGAGGTCACGGTTACATACAAGTCCAAGTCCAAGAAAAAGAAAAAGAAAAAGACGCAGTAATGGGACAGTGTTCATTGCGATATAGAGAAAAGGAGTTCCCTTTGACCGGGTTCCAATCAATTTGGCAATACGCGTTGGGGGTAATTGTCAGCTTCGTCCTGCCAGTGATCGTATCCGCCCAAGAGACAGAGGGGTATACGACACCGTGGCTACCTCAGAATGTTTTTGAAGGTAGTCGATCGATTGACAGCATGTTCAATATTATTCTCTATTTAACGATGGCCACGCTCATTGGGGTATTGATCACCATGGCGGTGTTTCTATACCGGTACCGTCATCGTCAAGGTCGGCGGGCTATCTATACGCATGGCAATCCCCGCCTCGAAGCAGTTTGGACACTTATTCCGACGGTGATCATGATTCTCATTGTCGCGTTTAGCCAGAGTACTTGGGATGAGTTGAAGAACCCCCAGCGGATGCCTCAAGGTGAAGATGTGGTGAAGGTTCATGTGTGGGGAAGGCAGTTTAACTGGTTCTTTCATTATCCCGGCCAAGATGGCAAGCATGGGAAGACTGATTATGTCTGGCGTCAAAATACTGGCGATCCGGCGCAAGAGATAGGGTTGAAGCGGGGGTATGTTGAGGATTTTCTGGATCCTGAACAAATTGAAATGTTTGAGAGCGATCCTCAAAATGTGGATGTTATTGAGCCGGATCCTGCAGCATTTGATGATGTGGTGACATCGGTGATGTATATCCCGGTAAATAAAAAGGTTCATATCCAAATTAGCAGTATTGATGTTTTACACAGTTTCTTCGTGCCACAGTTTCGAGTTAAGCAGGATGCGGTGCCCGGATTGAGTGGTCACATATGGCTTGAGGCCTCGAAGACCAGTGCTGAGGTTGTGGGGCAGTTTTCTCCAGGAGAGCCCAAGCCGTTTGATATTATCTGTGCTGAACTGTGTGGGCAGGGCCACTACAAAATGCGGGGCCAGATGTTCGTGGTAAGTGATGATGACTATAAATCGTGGCTTGCTGATAATGCACCGGAGGAAGGTGAGTTTGAAGACGAATACGATGACGAGGAATACGATGAGGGGGATGAGGAAGAGTAATCACTGGTAAATGTTTACCAGTGATTAACGATTGTTCACGATTGTGTTGTCTTTATGTTTCGCCGACCTGGCAAGGTAAAAAAGAAGATGAGTGACGCACACGACCACGGTCATCACGGACCGACCAACTTCTGGACAAAGTATGTCTTTTCAACGGACCACAAGGTTATTGCCCTCCAGTTCACGTTCTCGTCGCTATTGTTCGTGATTCTTGGCGGGCTGTTGGCCATGGGTGTTCGTTATCAGATTGCATGGCCGGGGCAGGATGTACCCTATGCTACGATTTTGCCTGGGGGTACGGTAGATGAACCCAAGGATTCATCATTTCAAAAGATGACCAGCCCGGTTCCAGAGAAGAATCTGGCGCTGTGGAAAATAGGCGGTACGGTTTCTTTTAACCAGGCGGTCGAGCACGGTAGTAACAATATCCCCAAAGGAACGAAGGCCTCGTTACTTGAATTTTCCCGAGGGCTGGCAGTAACAGTACCGGTGGGTGCCCGGGTCAAGATAGATGGTCGCACGCGTACCCTGACCAAGTCGGTTGATGGATTTATTGATCATCAGCGAGTAGGGGGAGACATTGATTTCACCAAGGCAGTTCCACATGTACATGCAACCACTGGTGAAATGGTGAAAACTGATGATGGGGGGACAGAACTAGAACTCATTGGTTTAATGGTCAACCGTCCTGACGGCCAAACCGAGTTGAATGAGAGCCATATTCTGATTCCTATCCGTATCAAGGCCACGCCTGCCACGGTTCAGATTACGGCGCAGAGTGTCGAGGGGGCAGGCGACGTTGCTGCTGCAACCATTGAACTACCTTCGGCTCAAGTTCTTACCTATACCAAGCAACAACTTACAGCGGATGCTTACCTTTCGCTGTTCACCATGCACGCATCGATCATGATTTTCTTTGTGATTATCCCGATGCTAGTGGGTGGTTTTGGCAACTTTACCATCCCACTGATGATTGGGGCGCGGGATATGGCGTTTCCCAAGCTAAACATGCTGTCATTTTGGATTTCAGTACCGGTCAGCATATTGATTGTCGCTAGTTTTTGGGTACCTGCTGGTTCGGCTGGCGGAGGATGGACGATGTATCCACCGTTGTCCGGTGGCAAGGGTGGTGTCATGTCGTCCACCATCGGAACCAACTTGTGGATTATTGGTGTTGGAATGGTTGGCTTCGTATCCATTGTGGGTGCATTAAATTATGTGACAACCATTATCAATATGCGGGCGCCTGGCATGTCGATGTTTCGGTTGCCGCTGACTGTGTGGGCATTATTCATCACCGCCATCCTGCAGGTATTTGCAACACCAGTATTGACCGCGACGATGATCCTCCTATTTTTCGATCGCGTGCTGGGGACAATGTTTTTTGCTCCGATTGTCCAGCAACTTATCGATGGGGTACCGGTGATGAAATCAGTTGGCGGACAGCCGCTGCTATTTCAGCACTTGTTCTGGTTTTATTCCCATCCAGCGGTGTACATCATGATTCTTCCGGCGATGGGGGTTGCCAGTGATGTAATTGCCGCCTACGCCCGAAAGCCAATATTTGGCTATCGTCCCATGGTCTACGCAATCTGTGCAATTGCCATACTTGGTTTTATCGTCTGGGGCCACCATATGTTTCAGTCGGGTATGAATCCTGTATTGGGTACGACGTTTATGGCGTCGACCATCCTAATCGCGGTGCCGTCTGCCATTAAAACCTTTAACTGGCTTGGTACGCTTTGGGGAGGTGACATCCGGTTTACACCAGCTATGTTACACGCGCTAGGATTTGTGAGTATGTTTGTGATTGGTGGCCTGTCCGGCATTTTCATGGCTTCGGCACCAGTCGATATCTATATTCACGATACATACTTTATCGTTGCTCATATCCACTATGTTTTATTCGGTGGCTCCATCTTCGGTATCTTTGCCGGGATCTATCACTGGTTTCCCAAGATGTTTGGGCGAGAGATGAATATACGCTGGGGATATGTCCACTTTTGGCTCACATTTATTGCCTTCAACGGTACCTTTTTCATCATGCATGTGCTGGGTGTTGGTGGACACCCGCGGCGTTACGCTTCAATCATGGAGTACCCTACACTCCAGCACCTGCAGCCCATGAATGTCATCATGACTCTATGGGCAATGTCATTGGGGATGGCTCAAATTCCGTTTTTCTACAACTTTTTTGTCAGTATGCCGCGTAAGTTGGGCCGGTCGATTGTGGCGACATTTCTCGTTGTCTTGGTCGGATCAACGGTGATTGGAGTAAGTTACTGGACCGGACCTGCTTGGGAGGTGACCGATGATCGCGCAATAGCGGCCGATGCGGGGGCTAGAAACTGGTTAGGCTACATTGCATTATTTGCAGGTCTAATTGCATTGTTAGTGATGTGGCTACGCTCCCTGCCGAGGATTAGCAAGGTCTTTTCTGTACTCATCATAGTGCCGTTAATGTTGTACTTCCTAGGCGTGATTCAAAGTGCACGTGCTGGCACGCTTGTGGCCGTCAATTCACAAGTTCTTCATGATCTGATGGTGGCCACCGGGCATGGCATTATTGCTGGCGGTATCGTTGTGGTTGTCGTATTTATAATTTGGGCCATTGGCGGAGCATTGGGTGTACCCGCTCTGTTGCAACGCGTGCTCTATCTCGTGTTTCTGGCAGCTTTCTTGGCGCCATTTATTCTCAAAGACGACATCTATCTTCTTCTTGGGATGGCGAGTTTGATGGAACATCGTTGGGTTATTTTGTTTCTTGCCGCGATCCCGGGATTACTTTATCTGATACTCCAACGTCCTCGTGATGAGTTTGGCACCAAAGCCGAGATCAATCCGCATGATCTCAACTCGCTTGAATGGGTTGCCCAATCGCCGCCGATACACACTAACTTCGACGAGATTCCCACCGTGTATCGAGGCCCTTATGAGTACAGTTCACCGGCAGTGGAAGAAGATTTTCTCCCGCAGAACAAGGTTTTGCCGCAAGGTGTGGTAGAGCCTACGGGACATTGAGTGCTTGGCATAGCCAGTACATGGATGCCGATAGTGAAAACATCTGATAAATCGGTCATGCGTTGCTCGAGCTGTGGTTGCAATCTCATTCGGTTCATGGGAAAAAGTTGCCCCCAATGCGGATCGTATGTGGGCAGGAATAATGCAACTTCGCAGTGCTACTCAACATGGCTGCACCGATACGCGGTTCTTCTTGTCATTGCGACATTCTTACTTGTGATTTTAGGTGGAACTGTTACAAGCAAGGGGGCGGGTCTGGCGGTACCGGATTGGCCCACAAGCTATGGGTACGGCATGTTTGAACTGCCGTGGATGATGTGGGTGGGGAATATTTTTTGGGAGCATTTGCACCGTTTGGCTGGCGCGGCTGTTGGAATATTATGCATTGTAATGGCGGCTTGGCTGTGGATTAGCCAGCAACATCGACCATGGTTGCGTTGGGGTGGTATAGGGTTGTTAGGTTTGGTTATTTTGCAGGGTGTGATGGGTGGGCTACGTGTTACTGAACTGTCAATTGTGCTGGCAATTACCCATGGGGTGATGGGGCAGCTTTTTTTGTGTTTAACGGTGTTCATTGCCGCCGCCACCAGTGCATACTGGGCCTCGGGTGATCAGCAAGATATTGGTCGAGATGGGTTGGATCGGTTGCGAGTGTTCCGTTACTTGGGGCGATTTTCCGTATTCTTTTTTGTCGTTCTACTAATCCAGTTGATTCTTGGTGCGGCAATGCGCCATTCAGAAGCGGGCTTGGCAATTTTCGATTTTCCATCTGCATACGGCCAATTGGTGCCTCCTTTCAGTCAATCAGGGATTGCTGAGGCGACGGAGAAGATGCTTGATGAAGGGGATACTTGGTTGGCGGCATACTTTACGCCAATGCAAGTGGCCGTTCATTTTGCGCATCGGGTTTGGGCGATCGTAGTGCTTTCTGTAGGCGGTTGGTTCATTGTTCGATTGTTGCGGGATGCTATTGGCCAACCATTGCTGTTACGGCCTGCAGTTGCTATTGCATTGATGTTAATCATGCAGGCTGCTTTGGGTGCTTCGGTAATTTGGTCCGGTCGTCACAGCGAGGTGGCAACCGCTCACCAGGCACTTGGTGCGGCGATTCTGGCAACCTCCGCGCTCTTGTTGGTCCGATTAATGCGTCTTAACCTGAGGTCTGTAATGCCATCGAATCAAGGTGGTAGGGTTGTTGATTTGCAAACTCCCACCAGTTCATCGTCATTGAAAGTAGTAGGTGCATGACGCAGTTGACCGGGCCATCCGAGCAATCTTGGTCGTTACGGACAACAAGTCCAGCAACTTGGTGCGCCAATCTTGCACCCTACGCCAAACTGACCAAGCCACGATTAACGACCATGGTGGTCATAACCACGCTTGTCGGGTTTGCAATGGGTGCCGAGCAGTGGTCTTGGCTTGCATTGACGGCGACTTTAATCGGCGCCGCTTTGTCCTGTATTGGCGCCGGAGTATTCAACCAGATTCACGAGCGTCGCATCGATGCGGTAATGCACCGCACGATGAATCGCCCACTGCCTGCAGGGCAAATATCAGTAACTCATGCAGGGGTATTTGCGTTTTCATGCTGTTTTCTGGGTGTAATTCTACTGGCGTGCTTAACGACATTTCTTGCTGCGGTAATTACGTTGGGCATTGTCATACTCTACGTCTTCGTCTACACGCCGCTCAAGCGAAAGAGTAGTTTGTCGACGGTAGTTGGTGCAGTGCCGGGTGCACTGCCTCCGGTTGTTGGCTACGTCGCGGCTACGGGGCGACTTGGTGCCGAGGCATGGCTTCTTTTTGCTATCATGTTCGTATGGCAGTTGCCTCATTTCTTGGCCATTGCCTGGCTTTATCGAGAAGATTATGCGCGGGCGAATCTGCCCGTGTTGACCGTACTCGACCCCGAAGGTTCGACCGTTTTCCGCCAGATTCTTTTAGGCACCATCGTATTACTGCCGTTGACCGCGGCTCCTACACTGCTGGGGATCTCTGGTACGCTCTATTTGTTCGGCGGACTGGCTGCCGCCGCCATGTTCTTGGCCTTTGCTATTTGTGTGGCTGTGACACGTACACAGTTGCATGCACGAAGATTGTTTTTTGCATCGCTTGTTTATTTACCCATTGTTCTTGGATTGATGCTTGTAGATAAGGTTTAACCATGACCCATGCTCCAGTAAACGCGAACCATTCGCCCGATCATGGTCACGATGAGTCCGGGCCGCTTATGGCTCACGGCTCAATTTTGCAGACGCAGATTACCAACGGCAAGATTTGCATGTGGCTGTTCCTTGGTTCAGAAATCATGTTTTTCACCGGTTTGATCGGCGCCTACATTGTGTTGCGATTCGGGCAGGGGCCAGGCAACTGGCCATCACCAGATAAGACACTCAACGTTCCGCTGACGGCGATCAACACGTTTTTTTTGATATGTTCCTCGGTGACGCTGGTATGGGCGTTGCAGTCCTTTCAGCGTGAGCAGCCAGCAAAGGGTAACTTGGGGTTGCTGGCAACAACCCTCATTGGTGCACTATTTGTCGGTGTTCAGGCATATGAATACATCGAACTTCTTGGTGCGGGCATGGCGCCAGACACGAATCTATTTGGCAGTTGTTTTTATGTCATGACGGGCTTTCATGGTTTTCACGTATTAGTCGGCGTGCTTTCACTCGCGTGGCTGACGGTAATGGGATTTCTTGGGAAGTTTGGCCCGACCTATTCCCAGTACGCTCCAATTGAGATGACGGGTCTCTACTGGCACTTTGTGGATTTAGTTTGGATTATTCTGTTTGCAATTGTGTACTTAATGTAAGGTCGTTTGCATTGAGCGACATTCACTATTTACAGTGCACCTGGGAATGACGATGGCACATAAGAACAACCACTCGGTCAATTTGCTTACCTGTTTTCTGCTATTGTTGGTTTTTACAGCAGCAGAAATAGTGCTTTATGAAGTCTGGCGACAGACGGGATTTGTTCCAAAATTGGTGCTGGTGTTTCTTATCTTCGTATTCACCATCCCCAAAGCTGCTATCGTGATGATCTATTTCATGCATCTCAAATTTGAAAAGCCACTGCTTATCATGCTCGCGCTGGCGCCATTTGTAACCGTTGCCATCTTGGTTCTTGTTACCCTTACGGATTCTCAGACCTTAGCGTATCGGATTTATACCTCCGCTTCCGATCTTTCAACTTTCAAAATCATTCATCACCACGGTGATGAAGAAGAACATTCCAGTGGCTCGCACAACAATGCGCATGGGGTGCATGATGAGTCCAATGTGGATGCCGAGAAAGAATGATGTCTTTTGCGGCATCTATGCCTTCGGGAATTCCTCTGGATTCAGTCAATTCCAGTGCGGCCGTGTCCTGTTCATCGCAAATTGATTCGCCGGCTGCGGTCAGTATTCGTGGTTTAACCCATGCCTATCCACCGCCTCGTCGTCAGAAGACCCGGTTTGATGAGGTATCAGGGGCTGCGACTACTACGTTATTAGATGCTTTGGTTGATGTGAATTTCGAGATTCGACCTGGCGAGGTTTTTGGGCTACTTGGTCCAAATGGTAGTGGTAAGACAACACTATTTCGAGTATTGGCGACCTTGTTGCGACCCAGCCAAGGGTCCGTTTCAATTTTTGGCTACGATCTCGCTACGCAAGCTCAACTTGTTCGGCGGCAGCTGGGCATCGTTTTTCAGATGCCCAGCTTAGACATTAAACTTTCGGCCGAAGAGAATCTGGCGTGCCAGGGATATCTGTATGGACTGTCGGGTCGCAATCTGCGGCGTCGGATTTCCTCATTACTGATGGAGTTCGAATTGGGTGACAGGTGCAGTGAGTACATTGAGCGGTTCAGTGGGGGAATGCGCCGGCGTGTCGAATTGGCCAAAGCTCTATTGCACCAACCCCGCCTGCTGTTACTTGATGAGCCGGCGACCGGATTGGATCCTGGTGCACGCTTGGATCTCATTGATCAATTGCAACGGATGCAACGTAAGCTGGGTGTCACGGTCGCGTTGACGACGCACCATCTAGAGGATGCAGATCGGTGCGACCGGTTGGCAATCATGTGTAAAGGGAAATTGGTTGCCGTTGATACACCAGCTGGCCTCAAGGCACGTGTGGGTGGCAATATAATCACCATTCAACCAGCCCAATCCTCACGATCAGATGAGATTTGCAAGTTGATTACAGAACAATTCGGACCTTGGTCAGCTGCAAGTATGCCCACGGTACACCATGGGAAAATATACATTCATCGAGATGATGGGCCTGCATTCGTTGCATCGCTTGGGATGCGATTGTCTCAAGATGTTGCGATGATCAGTGTCGGCAAGCCAACTCTCGAGGACGTATTTCTTCATTTGACCGGCCACACTTTGTGGAATTAGGAGGTTGTGGCCAGGCAACCATACGTACTGGTGGGTTTATTGGGTGGAGTTGTGAAGCGTGTCATTAATAGATAGACGGTCGGTGAAAAATGGCGGGCAATGATTGGGGATCGCTACTCGGCTGAGCATCAATATATTTAGTGCCCCAATAGGAGGCCAACCGAGATCGTTAGAGGTTATTCACTAAGCAGAGGGTGGCGTTGATCAAGAGAATCAGAATGTTCAGAACAGCAAAGGTTTTCAGTCAAAGTTTTAATGGAAATGTGTGATGTATAGGTCCCAGCAAGGAGCTTGATCTTGCAATGCATATTCTAGGGTTTGACTGTTACGGTCATGATGCAGCAGCAGCCATTATGCGAGACGGCAAGTTGCTGGGACTGGTTGAAGAAGAGCGGTTTCTACGCCAGAAGCATGTCGCAAGTTTTCCCATTCATTCCATTCGTTGGTGTTGCGATCATGTCGGTATCAAGCCGGCAGAACTAGACCATATTGTCTACTACTGGGACCCTCGTGCGGCACGTCTGGCGCGGGCCTGGTTCCTGTTGCGGCACCTGCCAAAAAGTATTGGTTTGATTAAAAGTCGTGGTGATAAAGAAGCTTCTATGCTGCGGTTGCGAAAGACGCTTGCCAAACAACTACAACTGGATGGTAGGACAGTAATTCATTTTGCGCCACATCACTTATGTCATGCAGCCAGTGCCTTTTTAACTAGTGCATTTGACAAGGCCGCAATCTTGAGCATTGATGCTGCAGGCGAATGGGACTGTGCTTGGATGGGATACGGTGACGGGATTGATATGAAGTGCCTCCGGCGAGAGCACTTTCCAAACTCATTGGGGTTGGTATACGGTGCGGTGACAGAGTTTCTGGGATATCGCTTTGCTTCTGGAGAAGGCAAGGTGATGGGGTTGGCGCCTTATGGTGATCCAGGTCGGTTCATTCAACAGTTCCGAGATATGATCAAGACGACGCCCGATGGTCGGTATGGCGTTGATATGTCCTATTTCAATTATCAATATCATGGTCGGTCAAATTGGTTTAGTAAAAAGTTCTTTGACACGTTTGGACCACCACGTAAGCCGGCAAGTGAACTGACAGATCATTACAAAGATGTGTCTGCAGCTTTGCAGATGCGTACAGAAGAAGTGGGCTTGTATATGGCTAAATGGCTGCGACAGCAGACCGGGCTTAACAAGGTGTGTCTTGCGGGGGGTGTGTGTTTGAACTCTGTCATGAATGGTCGCATTTTGCGTGAAGGGGTGTTTGATGAAGTTGTTGTTCAGCCTGCTGCAAATGATGCGGGTACTGCGCTAGGTGGCTGTTTCTGGCTTTGGAATACAGTGATGCGCAAGCCACGTAAATACATCTTTGAGCATGCTTATTTGGGGCCGGCGTGGAGCGACGAACAATATGAACGTGCGGTCCGTCAGGAGATTAAGTCTAAACACCAAGTGGAGATAGAGAAGGTAAAAGACGCCCCTTCCCTGGCCGCGTCGATGCTTTCCGATGGAAAGATCATCGGGTGGTTTCAGGGCCGGATGGAAATGGGACCTCGTGCATTGGGTAACCGCTCAATTCTCGCCGATCCACGTGTGGGGAAGATGAAAGATTTACTTAATGAGCGGGTAAAGTTCCGTGAAAGTTTTCGTCCATTTGCCCCCAGTATTCTGGAGGAGAAGATTGGCCAGTGGTTCGACTGCGGTTATCCGTCTCCCTATATGATTTTGGTCTACAACGTATTGTTGGAAAAACGCAAGTATATTCCAGCGGTAACCCATGTAGATGGTACGGGGCGTGTGCATAGTGTGAACCGCAAACACAACCCAAGATACTATGGATTATTAACGGAATTTGAAAGATTGACGGGCGTGCCCATTGTGCTCAATACGAGCTTCAACATCAGGGGTCAGCCGGTGGTTAACAAGCCAGAACAAGCTATCGAATGTTTTGTCAATACGGGTATTGATGTTCTATTCCTTGGTGACTATGTGCTTTCAAAGCAGGTGGTTTCTACGGCCAAGGACCGCAACTAATCAAGGCATGGCACTGCAGGAGGTGTGTAAGGCATTGCACTGATTGCCGGTGATCAAGCCACCTCGTGTCGATCTGTAAACGGCAAACCATGTCATAAGAATGTTTCACAGGCCATTAGAGTCCAGGAAACCGCGTATTCTGACAGGATGATGCAAGAATAGACGGGTTCGACGGTTTGAAAATACCAGTTCTGCGGGTTGCAGGTCTTTCCCATGTTGGGTTAGAATTTTACCGTATTCGTGCTTGTCAAATGGCTTGTACGGTAAGCGTTTACCGGGTTTGCGCTAAGCTTCTGATCGCTTTGTCATCCCGGGGAGCCGCTTGGATGAAAATTCTGTGGAGACGGCGGAGAGCATAGTAGCCGTGGATTTGCATCAGCAGCGCAGCTTTTTTTCTGCAACGCTGTTGCTTCATAGATGGAAAGGGAATCATGTCAGCAGATCGGACAGATTAACCGGGCGGTTTGGAGTAAGCTTAGCCATAATCAATTGGCCTGGTGACATATTTTGGGCTATAGTCCGATCGCTGACACCTCCCATTTCCGGAGATGGCATATGATGGGAAGTCATGTTGACCCATGGCAGACAACTCGATTGGGAATTTGATCCGACGGAAGTTTTGCAGCGGTGGCCGGCACAATGTCGTGTTGTCATGTTGCATTCAGGTCGGTATGACGCACGATGGTCGCATCGGTCGATTCTTGCCGAGCCGGTAGGGTATTATCGTTTTCAGCAGGGGACTGATGGCGGCACCAGTTGCTGGGCTGGGCCTAGCCAGGCTTGGTCATCAGAGCAATGGTCCAACAGGCCGTTAGTCGACCTGAGGACACTTTTGAATCAGGGATCAGGTCTTTGGATTGGCTATCTATCGTATGATTTAGGCCGGTGGATTGAGAAGGTTCCATGTGTGGCAGACGAGGATCATCGTTGGCCTATTATTGAATTAGCCTACTGCCCGGGCTATCTGGTTTATGATGCGGTAAGTCATTCTTGGCAGGCACACGGCACTTATGCCTCACAGGGCGTGCCTGAAATTGAATCGAACGATCCGGTATGTGGCAGCTTTAATTCTGCGGACCCAGTCAGTGTTTTTAGCCGGGGTGAATATGAGGCCGCGGTGACGCAAGTCCTCGATTTCATCGAGGCAGGTGATGTATTCCAGGTGAATTTGGCGCAACGCTTTCGGGCCCCGTTTGAGGGTGATTACCCTTGGGCACCGCGTGCACTGTACCAACGCCTATCCACCGTGTCCCCGGCGTGGTACGGCGGCTATCTGGAACTAGGTGAACAGCGTGTTATCGCATCGGTATCTCCTGAAATGTTTCTTTCGCTTGATAAAGACGGCGTGGTAACCACCCGGCCGATCAAGGGGACCCGCCCAGCTTCAGTAAGTGCGCAGGATCTTGAACAGAGTGAAAAGGATACTGCGGAACTCAATATGATTGTCGACCTCATGCGGAATGATTTGGGTCGCGTTTGTGACTATGGTTCGATCAAAATCACAGATGCACGCACCATTGAATCACATCCCACCATTCATCACGGGGTTGCGACCATTACTGGAAAGCTTCATCACCGTAAAGACGTGGTCAATCTGCTTCGCGCTGCAATGCCGGGTGGATCAGTGACGGGTGCTCCCAAGGTGCGGGCAATGGAAATTATCGAAGAGATTGAGCCGGTCCGTCGCGGCCCATATTGTGGGTGCCTTGGATTCTTGTCACCACAAATGTCCTGTCTGAACATTGCCATCCGTACGATGATGATTGACACAGCCGAAAGTCACGTGGATTTTTCTGTTGGCGGCGGTATCGTTGCTGATTCAACACCCGCGGGTGAATATGAAGAGACACTCGATAAAGCACAAGCCTTACTGGCAGCGCTGGGTATGGGGCCGTCGGTAGTGGAGTCAGGGTCGGTTTTGGCAGTCTGAGGATATGGGCCTGGAAACCTGAATGCGAAAAGTGCCACATCACAGATCAATCTGAAATTTAAACCCCATTTTTGAAGAGAAGATTGTGGCACCTCCATGTTTGGGGAGGGATGTTTTTTTAGGGTCTCTTGGTTGGTGATTAAGCGGCACTAAGCGTAATACGACCGGCCTATTTCAGGGTCTGGAGGTATTCCCCTGCAAATCCACCGGCAAAGCTCTATTTGGTATTCGGTGCCTTGCAATCTAACTCGGGCCACTCGGTACAGAAACGCAGGTCTTTCAATAATTGAATGCCATGATCGATATTCTTTCCTACAGTTGCCACACCGTGTGAATCATCGCCCGGTACCACGGGAATATCCAGTGTCCGTGCGTGTTCGAGGATGGGATGTGATGGATAAGGTTCAGTTCCGCCTTGCACCATGGGTCGCATGTTTAAATCCAGAATCAGGCCCAGTTCTTTGATGCGTTGCAGATTACGTGTGATTCGCGACCAGATCTCAGATCGAACAAGCCGCGCACCATAATCATGGTCAAATTTACGAATCAGATCTAAGTGCCCCACGACTTGAGGTTTTAGCAATTCAATCATGTCTAACTGTTGGTCAAAGTAGCGGCAGTACAATTGATCCAAGCCGTTTGCCGCGTCGACTGCCCGACGGTAATGTTCCGGCGATGAATCGATTGCATGATCGTCCACATGGTGGATAGAACCGACAATGTAGTCGGGTTCGAACTTTTTAATCAGGTGACGAACCCACGATTTGTAACCATGATAAGTTTCGGTCTCGAAACCCACGGAAATTCTGATCTGTGACGCATACTTGGATTGCAGTTGACGACATGTTGACATGTAGCAGGCAAACCGATTTTGCATTTTATCAATATCGAGATTAGCCAAGTGTTCGTCATCGTATACAAATCGATCTTCTTCCGGGGGCATGTGTTCGCTGATGCCAACAGTTTGAAATCCTAATTCAATATATCTACGGATTACATCTTCCAATTGATCTTGTGCATGGGCACAGAACTCCCCGCTATGTCCACCGTGATAGGAAATAAGTTGAGTAGTCTCGGGCATAGCAGGAAAATATTTCTCAGGTTGCCTAGGACGCGTATTGGCAAGCATCATTCAGGATATTGATGGCTTGTTCAATCCGATGAGTATTTTCGAAAGCATATGAGAGGCGAAACTGTCGTCTGCCCCGTTGAACAAGGTGTCCATGGTTGTGTACGCAGTATTCGCCAGGGACATAGGCGACTTTGGGGTATTTAGCATGTTTTGGGCCATCAATCAATGGGTCACCGGTTGATCGATTTGTGTATTGAAAGAAAGCGGACTGCGTATGGGTCTGAACCTTTTTGAAAGTTAAATAATAGTAAAAACCGCCACTGCCACCGCGACATTCTTCAAGAGCATCGCCAAGGCCTTCCTCGAGGGCTTTTCGTACCCGCAGGGCCTTTTTGCGATAAGCATCGTGGACGGATTGGAGTTGTTCGTCAATATGATGATCGAGCAGGTAGCTGGCCATGGCCTGATTGAGAACCGGCGCGCTGAATCCAACATCACTAACACGTTGGATCACGGCATTGGTAAGGGGAGAGGCGGAGCCTATCATGTATCCAATACGCAGGGCGGGTGCGAGTATTTTAGAAAGCGTTCCGATCTCGTAGGTAATGCCAAGTCGATCATTGGGGAAGGATGATTGGGGCGATTGAACCTGCGAATCATGGATGAGCATTTCATATGCGGTATCAAGAACCAGAGGGACCTTTCGCCCAAGTTGATTTGAAAGATTACTGGCGATCTGAACCAGATCTTGCCGCCTTTGGTTTGATAGGATCGAGCAAGTCGGATTATTCACGGTGACAATGTACATAAAGCGGATCCGCTTTTTCTTGTCACCAAGTGACTCGATGGTTTTTTGCAGATGTTCTGTGCGGATGCCATGTTGATCTTCAGGTACAGCAATAACATCGAAACCCAAGCGTTCCAATAAGTCGGCAAAGATATAGTAGATGGGGTCTGCGGTGAGCACGATACCGGTCTTTATCGTCGATGCAATAGCATCCAGAAGGCTTGTGGCACCGCTGGCGCCGATGAGGATCTGTTTGCCGGCGAGTACATCCAGATTTGTCTCACACAGATGTTGCTGATGATAAAACCTTCGGATTGACTCAATCAAGTAGGGGGTGCCGTTTGGTCCACCGTAATTCAAAGCGAGGGGATACGACTGGGGGTTTGCAAGGACTTTGTCCAGTGACTGGGACCACAGATGTCGTGGAATTGTATCTTCATTGACGTAGCCAACGCCTAGATTGATATCAACTTCCGGTCGAAATGAAGTATCGACATCGGCCATCATCTGATTGGCTGGCGATGGTTTCGTTGAGGCTCTACCCATGGGGGATAGTGGGGTTGTTTGCATCGAATCCATTTTATCTGGTTGCTGTGGGGAGTCTGGAATCCAGACTTGTGAGTCTTGGGCAGGCGGTGGTTTTTCGTGCCATTCTGGGGTATTGGGGGTGGATCCGAGGGGGGCACTGTGATTGGGCCCCGCCCCACACCATGGCCATGGCTGCATTTTTGGGCACACCAGATTCTTGGTTTTCAGGGGTTGAATCTGGGGCTGGCAGTCAGGTGATTTGTGTCCCGTTGGCCGTTTTGGGCAGGATTTGCGGAAATACTCTCATGAGAGCCTAAATAGCACTTTTGTGAGCCTCATTCCGGGATGACTTGCCACATCTCCCGTGGATGGTAAATTGGCTGTCTGACCTAGACAGTCAGGGATTGCACGCGTATAGTGACGATGTAGCCAGACCAAAAGATAATCGGCTCTGCCCAGCCGGTTGGTGGCTGCCTCGCCGAACGAAGAATACCATCCCGCCTGGCTTTAAATTCCAGATAGAGGCGTCAACTGTGAGTGAACGGACCGACACGGCCTTAAATCAATCGATGTCGGCAGGGCCTCATGGGAGCCCAATTAAGAAGCAATATTACCCAGACGCTCGTTATGCGTGGTGGGCGGTTCTGAATGATGAAGGGGTATCACATCGGTTGTGGTACGGGTGCTGTCGCGTTCAACGCTCATCGAGTGGGCTGTAGCTAAGATAGTAGAAGGGGTCGGTTGTCGTACTAGACATTGGCGATCCCTGTTTGTGAGGTATACCCAATCGGCAATCGTGCAATGTGATAAGTTCAATGAGGGAACGCTGCGATGCGCAAGCGTCGGTCAAGAAAACATAAGCAGGGTGGTTTAGCGAACTTTGAGCGCCTCGAACCGCGTCTACTTTTGACGACGCTCTTTGGTGGCGAAACGTTCGAGTACCAGTCTGCGGCGCCTGGCGATCTAGACGAGGCCGGGCCAATTGTCCGCGTGCGGGTTGACGGTAATGCCACGGTTGAACTGCTGGCTGCAGACGTGGGCAACGACAATCTGCCTGCCTTTTCTGGTATTCCCGGGTTGATTACCGAAAGCAGTATTGGCCGTACGGGTGTTCGGGTGCTTGGCGGTATCGGGGGTGAAGATGGCGTAGAGACCATCGGTCATACACCGATTCACAACGCTGGCATCTCCAACGTGTTCCTCGACAAGCTATTTTTGCGGGAAGGCACAGAGGAGATTGATTTTCAAGCAATCGCCACCACCGAGGAAGGTGAAACATTCGGTATCAACAGGGCTGGGATCGAGATCGTTCCAAATGATCCGGATCTGCAGGTCATTCAAGTTGTGAAGTTTGACCGCGAAGTTTTTCTTGATGAGCGGTTTGATCCTCCCGCGCCTGTAGTGATTGCTCGTTTCCAAGCGGATCTTATTGAGCCAACACTTTTGGCAGATCGCGCAGCCTTCCTGGGAAATGGTCATATCAATGGTAGTCGACAGGCTATCGCGGTCGATCCAACGGACGGCATGATGTACGTCATTGCGGAAGACAATGCTTCTAATGCAATCGATGGGGCCGATTTCATCGGCTTGTATCGTGTGGACCTCAACGCCGAAACAGTCACAGAGGTTGGCGCGGGGCTTGGTGGGCGGCTTGAGAGCACCACGGGCGTACCCATCGGAAACGTACTGGCGATGGATTTCGATGAAAATGGCCAGCTATACGTGATCACGTTTGATGTGGATAATGATGATGATCACGATGCGGTAGCAGAACTGTTTACTGCCAAAGGCGCAACTGTCCCCGCAAATCTGGCTGACGGCGCTAATCCAAATATTGCGGGTGCTTTGGTTCGGGTGGATAAGACAACAGGTGACTTTGACCCTGTTGTGGATGTGGATTTTATTTCCATTGATGGATCCCGTACCCAATATGAATTCTCTGCCATGGCGGTCAATGACGAGGCGTCTGCGCCAGTGCTTATGGCTGCGGCCCGTATAGAACCGAGGGCGGGAGCGGAGGTTGCGCCCTCGTTACTGGTTCGTGTGCCAATTGCGTTTGATGGTTCAAATGTGGTTGAGGCCACGGTGGTTAATGATATTGACAGTGGACGAATCATCGAGGGTATGGCCTATTCAACATCTCTGCTTGGTGAGCAGGTTCTTGTGGGCATGGATCTCAGTCAAGCCGAACCAGGTCTTGGGGGTGGGCCCCTTCCGCAATTACTTGCGATTGACCCCAACAACGGTGTTGTCGCGGCTATTAGTAAAGCGACATCAGCCAACTTGCCGGCCTTTGCACTGACAAGTTTTTCCGAGGTGACTGGGGAACGCCCGGTTCTATACGCCATGTCGTCGGGCGCCAACAATGTTTATGTTGCGCGTGGTTCGGCGGTTTCCATGCCAGTCGATGAAACGCAGGGGGATTCGCTTATTTCCGAGGTGAAAGGCGCCGATTTCCATCCTGGTGCACTTAATCCACAGCGCCAGGGTATTGATCTGCCAGCAAGTGGTCGCCTCAATGGTATTAGCTATACGGCAAGTTCCAATGCGTTGCCTGCGGTTTCGGATGTCTCGCCTGAGGCAACGATTGCTGTAGGACCCGATTATTTTGCCCAGATGGTCAATCAGGATATCTCCTTTACATCGAAGACCGCTGACAGGCTAGAACTTGCCCAGCCACTGACCACCTTTTTTGCCAGCGTTTTGCCGGAATCGGCTGTCATTAGTGATCCGGTCGTGGTTTATGATGAGTTGGCTGATGGTCAGGGTCGTTTCGTTGTCGTGGCCTTGGCGACGGATCTTGTTTCTGGGGTGGATAAATCATCTCTTCTTTACGCCGTTTCGGATACGACTGATCCAAACGACGGCTTTAGTGAGATGCACAGTATTAATATTCATGAAGATTCATTTGCATTTCCCGGTACGGGATTTGTCTATGGTGAATCGATGCGGCTTGGGTTCAATGCGGATGCTCATGTGATTGCTGTCAGTATGCATTCGATTGTTGCCCCGGAAGTGGTTGATCACACCAATGTGATCTCGATTAATAAGTCGGTGGTGCTTGATCAAGATCCGATCGGTACTCCTTTGACGGCTTTTGCAACGGATTTGCCCAATACACATTACGCTGTTGTCCCTGCGGTGATGCATGATTCGAGTCCAGGCGCCCCCATGTGGTTGGTGAGCATTGACCGTGCCGATAATACGGCCATCCAGGTAACGCAATTGGACGACCCGGCTACGGCTCCTGTTGTAGGCGCAACCACCGATGTGGCAGTGACGATACCGTTTAATGAGCCCACGGATGCCTCTCAGCCAACGGGTGATGTGATCGATACGGGTGATACGCGTGTGCTTAGCGCCGCTTGGCGTGCCGCCACTTTAGGGGCGGATCCTGATCGTCTGGTCTTTACTCAGACAGCAGATTCTGCAGCTGGCGATGCTCAGGTTCGTTGGTATGAACTGGACACAAAGGATCTGCCCGGTGGTTTTGTCCAAGAAGCGGTCATCAATCCTGGGAAAACGCCAAATGGAAATGGGATTTCAACGTTCTATCCAGCGATTGAGATCGCCGAAAACGGGGATCTCGGTCTTACCTATTTGCAGTCTTCGACCAATGAATTCCTGTCGATGTACATCACGGGACAAGACGCGGATCAAGACTTGATCAACAGGATGCGTTTCGGGGCGGCAGCCAGATCCGGCGAGGTTCGGTTGACCATGCCCGGTGGTTCGCCGGTTCTTGCGGGTCCATACGGTGGAATTGCGGTGGATCCGGCAGCGGCGGGGGATTTTTGGGCAACGCACCAGTTTTCTGTCGCGAGCCAGTTCGAAAATAACTGGGACACATTCATTGCCAACTACAGATTAATCACGCCGGGAACGGGTCCAAACGTTGATGATGGGTTGTTGTTCTTGTCGGCCTCGGTGGACGATTCCTCGAAATTCTTCAAATTCAATCCCCGCGCCCGTAATCGGACTGCAATCCTCAACAGCATCGAACAAATTGGTGAATTCGTTGCGTTCAATATTGAAGGCGATGACCGTGAATTCACATCAATTGTCTGGGATAAAAATGATATCGATGGTTCACGTCTGATTGGTTTTGATTCATCCCTTGGGGATCTTTCTCTCATTTGGCCTGGCAATCCAATGGTGGGTGTCGAGGATTTGGTCCGTGTGACTTTTGGTCAGGGTGAAGATGCGGAGGAGATTACATCGATCACGGGTCTTGCTTTTCTGGATGACAGTTCAGACAAGTATGAGCAGTATCTCTACGCTATTGATGGATCGGATAATCGATTGTTCCGTATTGATCTGCAGACCGGCAGTGCGATTGTCACTGGGACGGTTTTAGATATCGATGATGTCGATAACCAAGATAGTCCCATCTATGACGACACCATTGAAAGTGGTCCAGTGACTGGTGCGAGCTTGGAGGGGCTGACCTATAACCCGCGGATGATTAATCCCATCACGGGCGAACTTGGTGCATTACTGGCCACTGATACACATTCGGATGTGATGGTATTTGTTGATCATCGTATGCGGCCTGAAAGTGCAGATGTTTTCAATATTTTTGTTCCACAAGCTGATCCAGATGCGTCCATCGTGATGGCGGTGGTTCCGCCCCGTAATGATCCAACCGAGTTCAACCCACCGGCTCGCTATATGCTTCCATTTAGCGGCGGCATTGAGGGATTGCGCCTTGTGGTGGCAAACAACTCAGAGGGCTTTGACTCAGAAGGGCTAGACGATTTTGTCGTCGAATCTCCCGATGGTACTGGTGGTGTCCTTATTGGGCGCCGGACCGAAGATGTAGATGGAGAGAGAGAGTTTGAAGAATTACTTCCAATTTTCTCCGGCGAGTTGACGCGGGATATTGGTACGCGGCCACTTTTATTTGACGATTTGCCTGAGGAAACTGATACCCTGTCTGCCGGGGTAACGGTTACCTCAAGTCTTTTAGATTACAGAATCCGACCTACGAGCAGCGCAGGCCTCCTCGCCAGTATGCTGGGTTTCAATTTTGATCGTATTGCCGCGTTGGCCATATCGAGGGATGGAAATCAGATCGTGGCGATCGATGGTGATGGTTCGGATTCGCTGGGTGAATCATTGCTTGATTCACAAGGCTTGATAGGAGATCAAATCTCGTTAATCGATCTGGGTAATCCACCGGTGGTGGCCGAGGGTGAGACGGAGATTATTGATTCGTTGACGGAACTTGTTGTGGATCCTGAGGGTCTGATGCCACCGATGGCGATGATACACCAAGTGACCCAAAGGGTCCTTGGCGGTGTGCAGGGCATGGATTTTGGCGACCCCAACAAGGACGGCTCCGAAGAGATCTATGCAATTTATGACGATGGCAATGGTCCTACTCTCGGTCTGGTTTCACTGAGTCGTGGTGGTTCGAACAACCTTTTGACCGGATCGGAATTTCTGCCCATCGGTGCGTTGTTACCAGGCGCTACGGCACCCAATGTCCAAGCAATGGCATTCTCACCGCACGATGGTGTGAATGGTAATCCGGGGTTGCAAGGGCTTTATTTCGTGGCCGTACCGGATCTGACCGGCGATCGCACCATTGAGGATCCGGATCCTGAACTATATCTACCTCCGGATCGAAATGCGTTTCCAATTCTCTATGAGGTCCAGTATTCGGTTGGGGACGGTGGTGCTATTCAATCGATCGACGCCGTACATCAAATCGGGCACGTGGTCGTGGATCCCGAAGGTTCATTTGAGTTTTTAGAGGATCTGTTCGTTGATGTGGGCGACATGGATTTTGATCGCCAGGGTCGTCTGTATGTTCATGATACGCGTCGTGGGCGTCTGATTGATCTTCCGCTTAATAGTGAAACCATCGCCCTTGAGGACGATGATCCAACTTCATCGCTTGTTAACCCGACAATTGGAGCAGTGGTTACCGGTCGCATCGCGGCGACGGATCAAGGGTCCCTGCCACCGACGGTAGGGGCGATCTCGTTTGATTTTGCTGCGACCCAATTTTTGGGGGCGGATAATTCCGTATCGCGACTACCACTGAAGACAGTGATTGATGGGTCAATTGAAGATGCCCGAATCAGTCAGGAGTCGGCAATTCTCATGACCCTCAGTGGTTTTGCCAGTGACTCAGCTGAGCCGGTTGATATTAACAAGATCCTTATCGGTGGAACTGTATTGGGACAGGTTAAGTCGCAGGGTTCCATGGATACATTCTATGCCGGCTGGATATTGACAGGTCAGTCGAGCGGGCAGGCCGCCGGTGCGCCGGAACGGACGGGAAATTTTTCGGTTGCCGGTGACCTTGGAAGTCTTATTACTATTGCGCCGTTAGGTACTGGCGGGGTGACTGACGATGATGGCGAAGCTACGCTGGAAGATCCCCAGTTTCTTACCGGTGCAGGACTGCAGGTTGGTGGTAAGTTGGGTCAGGTTCGCACCTTTGATAGTTCATTTGCAGGTTCGATTGATGTCGTTAATGAAGCGATCGGGCCGGACTTTAGAGGTGGGGCTGATAGGTTCCAATTGGAAGTAGAAGGTCGCCCGCTGGGTACCGAGTATGAAAATGAAGAAGGGATTCGGTTCGAGGAAGGTAAACTGTTCAGGGGGGACGGGGTCTTTTTCAACGATTCTTTTGAAACAGCTCAGCGATTGGCATCGACACGTACCGAACCTGGTCAGCCAGACCAGATCTTGGTGAGTGGGAGCATCGATACAGATAGCTCACTTGGTGATCCAAGTGATTTTTACGCCATCAGCCTCTTAGCAGGGCAGACGGTTACAGTTAACGGATTTGGGCAATCGGATCTTAGTTTCCAAGTCTACGATCCAGACGGACGTATTATTGCATCTTCCAGCCATATAGTCGCATCGGAATTGGAAGTTGCTCTAAGTCAGCCCATTGTTTTCACAACGGATCGGCCCGGAGAACATCGGATTGAAGTGTCGGGGAGCGGGGCCTATCAGTTCCAGGTCCAAGGGGCTGGTGATATCGGCCTCGGTGGCCTCATCGCCGACCGTCATATCCTTATGACGGATCCAGGGGCGGCAGTGATCGTCAGGGATGGTGATTTGGGTTCGCTTACCGCGGGAGGGATTGTGACCAGTCCCGGGATCTTGGCCGTTAGGAATGGCAACCTCAGATCAATTGATGCTTTCTCGATCGGTTTTGCGCGTGCGGGTATTGGGCCAGTAGAGGCTGGCGGGGCGGTGTCGATTGATGTGCCACAGGGCAGTGTCGGCCTGATCCGTGCGTTGGGTAATGAGGCTTCGGAGTTTACGGATGATCTGATGCCCGGATTGTTGCTAACAAGTGAAGCGGCGATTGGTGGTGATTATCAACTCATTGATTCGGCGGGACCATTTACAGGCAACTTGATTGCCAACGGTGGAATCGGGGTCATCCGGGCGGCAGAAGTTGATGTCCGTACGGGCATTTCGATATGGACGGTCAATGCCGATGGTGTAGGCAATGACGGCATCATTGATTTGATTGATGTTAGCGGTACCTTGGGAAGTCCTTTGGGTGGGCCACAAATCACGACCGGACCAGGTGGAAACGTGCGTTATATGCGCGTTGGCGAATCGGTATTCCAAGACACATTCTTTGGTGCGGCTAATTCAGCAGAGACAACATATGCTCTTGGCGAATCGGTGCGTATCCGTGATGACGGGGGTGGTTATGTCACGCTGACGCCGTTTAGTACATTCCCTGAACTGACCGATTTACAGGAAGCAACAGGTGCCATTCCACCCCCACCGGGTTCGTTGACGGTTACAACTTATGGGATTCGTGGATCGGGCGGTAGTGTTGTGGTAAATGTTACTGGCACTGAGAATGTAAGGGTGACGGGTGAGACATTTAATAACACCCGGCCACTTGAAGTGAGCCAGATTACTGTCGGTGGCGCGGGTCGGCCGGTCGTGGCAGTACCAGTGAATCCGCTGGAAGAACCAGAAGAAGGTCAAGCACGAAATATACAGTTGGAGCTTGCTGGCATTAATAACCAGAATAGCCTCGCAACCCTCAATGATCTAAGGGTTGGGATTGAAGGCGATGGCCCGGTTGATGTGTTCGATATTGTCGGTGGAAATTTCACAAGCATCCGAAACCATACTGAAGGTGAGATTGTCAATGTTGACGCAACCACCGTGGGGTATTTGGCTGCTGGTGGCAACATCGGTTTGGCCAAGGCGCATACGCCAGCTGCAGTCAATGGCATCAATATTTTGACCAATGATCCGCGCCCACCAAGTCCAGCCCCGGTTGTTACAGAGCAAGATGATCCCGAGCAAGCCGAATTTGCAAACCCCGCCATTCTGGCCAGTTATCCATTTAGCCAGCAGCGGAATGGTATATCTGCTATCCATGTGCTTAGTACAAGGTCGGATCAGGCGATTGGTAATCTCTTGGTTAGCGGCCATCTGGGTTCCGTGACGGCAAATGCGGATCGCATCAATGTGCCCGACGAATTTGAAGGGATTGCTGCGCCAATTCGTGCGTTGGGGAATATTAATCACGTTCAGATTGGCGAAGGTGTCGCTCCAGGTGGCACCGGTGGCTTTGCGGCTTCTGGTATTTTTGCTGGTGGAGCAACGGATGGTGGGGGCATTGCTGGCAAGTCGTTTGATTCGACATCCATCGGGGGATCCAGTGATGTGCCGGAGGTGCCTGGGATGGAGTCCGCGAGTGGAAACTTTGCGATTGGGGCGATCGGCGCAATTGTGAACCAGGGGATCGGGTCAGATATTCGCGGTCCTATCGGCGGCACGGGTGGCATAAAAGAAATACGACTTACAGATGGCTCCATTATCGAGACAGCCGTCTACTCGACACTTGCACTGCAGGATATTGCACCCGCGGTGACCAATGATGGTCGTGCGACCACATTCTCCACGGTTGCTTTAGGGACCGGACCTATTAGTTCAATCAGAACGGATGGCATTGGCGGCATTATCGGTTCGTATATTAAAGGTAGTGATATCGGGCCCGTCACCGTCAAGGATGGATTTGGAATTCTCGCAACAAGTTTTGAGACGGAACTTGATGGCGAAATAGATGATATTCGAGCAGATGGGTACGGCATTCAGTGGGGCTTTATTGAAGGCGGGACGTCGGTGGGTGATTTGATTGCCACCGGCCGGGGTACACAGATCCCAATTGAGACCTTCAGCCCGACGGTCCGTCCAAGTGAATTTGATCCCGATCGCGCCAACGTCCTTAATGACATTACGACCTTCCTGGGTGATACATCTGGTATTGCTGGTTTGATTAAGGATGTAGATGCAAGGGCCAGCCATGATCTTGGGACTGTTTCGGCATTCCAAATTCTCAATGAAGAGAATGTCGGACCGAACATGACGCTGTCGTTCGCCAACTCAATCAAAGCTGTTAAAACGCGGGATGTGGTCGATGGTCTTGCATTGACAACGGGTAGTTTGAAACTGTTTCAGCCTAAAGCAGATGTTTCTGCATCACTCATTACCGTGGCGGGCCGGTTGGGTAAGTTTATGGTAGCGGGCAGTTTTAATGACGATTCGATTCTGAATATTTCAGGTCCCAATGGTCTTTTGAATCGGTTCTCGGTTACCGACGATTTTGACGGTCAAATCAACGTGGATGGCCGTGCCGGTCGGATTGATGTAGGCGGCGATTTCGCCGGCGCCCTAAAGATTGATGGTTCTAACCCCAAGGGACTGGCGCTTAGGACATTGAATGTTGGTGGCACACTCACTGAGGGGGCGTTCTATGTTGATGGACACGTGGGTACACTTTCCTTTGCCAATACGTTAGGAACCGCTGATGAAGCTCTTGTGATCAATGGTAATCTGGCCAAGATTCGCGTTGGGACAGACCGGGCGATTCATGGATCTGATTTTGCCTTGGACTTGAGTGTTGATGGTGATCTGAAGGCATTTGAGGCCTTTGGTGCGGTGACAGGCGATATTTTCGCGCGGGGTGATGTCAGGAAATTCATGGTGGCGGCCGACCCTGTGACCGCGGGGACAGATATTTTGGCCGGTAAAATTGATATTCTTGGCAATGCCAGCCAAGTCTCGGTGGTCGGCGGTAATCTTGGTGAAGATGTTTTCTATACCGTAGCCGGCGATATTAACCAATTTAAGGTTGTTGATGGCGACATCATGGATGGCGCGGTGATTACCTCGTCGTTCGGTAACATCAAAAATATAACCGTCAATTCAGGAGGTGTGTTTGGTGCGGTGCGCGTACCAAATGGGTCAATCAAAGCTCTGACGGTGTCAGGTGCGGATCTAGGTAACAACGCGGATCCGGCTACGATCGAAGCACTTGAGGTGGGCACAATTCGCTTTAACGGTTCCATGATGCCGGGTACAGGAGTTAATATTGTTGGGTTGCTGTCGAATTTAATTGTCGATGGTTCCGTCATGGCTGGTGCGACTATCAATGCGGGTGCTGCCGCTGCGATCCGGGTGGGGTTAGATATGGCTGGTTCAATTCGGTTGGGTCACTATGAAAAGGGAACCAAACTGGTAGTTGGCGGCAACCTCGGTGGTACGACGGTCATTGATGCGGATACAAGTATCGATGTTGGTGCGGATATTACTGCTGATGCGAGCGTATTTGTTGGGCGTCATCTGCCCAAGCTAAAGGTTGGATCATCGCGTGGCACACTGGGAACTATTCGAGGCAATGTCTTTGCTTCCAAGTCTGGCGGTCAGTGGCATGTTGGGGCCGTGGATGGCGGTGTGCTTACGACGGGATTTGACCTCAGTCAATTAAGTGTGGCTACAACGGTCAGTAACAGCTTGATCCAAGCGGGTATCCAGCCAGGGGTTGATGGGACTTATGCGACCACGGCAGCAGGGCGAGATTTTGGTGAGCAGAGTACGATTGCATCCATTGGTAAAGTCACGGCCGCAACGATCAGTGATAGTGTTTTGTCGGCGGCGGGCAACTTTAACCAGTTGACAGTTGGGACAGGACTGGTTCGGTCATCAGTATCCAGTGGTTTGAGTGTTGGCAGCGCTGCCATTGTGGGGGTCATCGATGATGATACGCCATTGGCCACGGATGTTGAGCAGAATGCAGCAAGATCAGGCACTGACCGAGAACTGTTTCACGGTCATGTCAACAAGGTACACGTCGGCCAATCGGCAATGCAGGCTTCAGCTGTTACGGCAGGCATTGACGCTGGACCTGATGGTGCTTTTGGTAGTGGTGACGATGGCGTGTTGTTCCAGATTCCAGGACGGCGTTTGCCCGATGGCGGTGGTCGCAGTGTCATCGGCGATATTTCAGGTGTAGCAGACGCGGCTTCGTTTATTCTTGCGGATTCGGGAATTGGCAAACGGACCAAGTTTGTTGGCGGCAATATTTCCGAGAATGTTTCTTACAGCCTCGAGGACCTAACCTCCGGTTTAGATGCTGCGGGTGCGTTGGAAGCCTTGCAGGGTGTTGCATCGCACGAGGTACCGGTTACGCATGATGGCCTGAGGGTTTCTTTGGATTCTAGGCGGGCTGAGGGTGCTACGGTTACGGTTTACGACGATATCGCAGGTGATGATCGCATTGACACGTTGGTGGTACGCGGGACTGATTTCAAGTCGGTCATTGCAGTGACTGGTGGCGGTCAAATTGGTCGTGTACTGACTGGGGACGATGTGATCTTCGCGGAATTCAGTTACGACGGCGTCTTGGCAGGGGATGGTTTGTCGGCCACGCCGGATCTGTTCTTGGACGGTCCTGTAGATGTCTATTCCATTGGAACAGTCGCCGCGGGCTCAACGGCTAGGTTTGGTGGCAATGTGGATGTGTTGAGCATCGATAATATTGAACAGTCATATATCAGCGTAGCTGGTGTGGCTGGACAACTTAATATCGCCAATGGCACTGGTGGAAATGGCTTGGTGGTCAATGCCGGACAGGTGCCTGCTGGATTGACAGTCAGCCAGGTGAGTATTGATTCGAACAACAACACTTGGATTTTTGATTCGCAGAGCGAATCGATTTCTCGTGTGGATCTTGATAGCGGTGCGGTTCTGCAGGGACCATTCGCAACGACCGATTCGTTCACTGCAAATCCCATCGCGATCAATGTGATGGATTTCGACTTTAATGGTGATGATGTCGGTGATCCGGCGGACGACAATTTATTGCTTGCTGTGGCAGAAGTATTTGACTTGGATCCCACGATGTTGGTCGGCGACCTTGCCGATGCTGGCGGAACACCGCAGATTCGAGGCCTGACTGTTTCGGCCGCCGGGACCTTGAATGCCATTGATAACAGGGACACTGGTAGCGGCTTTGTTGATGTTCTGGTGACCATCGACGCCATATCGGGCAATATTCAACCGGTGGGTGAGGTACGTAATGTTTTTGATGATAGCTTCGGGACGGGGGTAACAGGTGAACATCAGATCTTGCAGGTGGCTTACAGCCCCGTGCCGGATCCGGAGACGGATCAGTTGACTTTGTTGGCACTGGTCAGCGATCTAGATGGTAGCGGTTTGGCTGCCACCTCTGCCGATGGTGTGGCGTTGGCTGTTCTTGAGACTGGCGACGACAACAATGACGGCGTGGTTTTATTGTCATCCCCACAGGACAGTTATTCGCCCCCAGTGGTGCTGGATCTTGACGGGGCCCCGGTGGTGGACGATTTCACCAGTATGGCCATTGACAGCAACGGGGACATCTGGGCAATTCGTCGGTTGACAGCGACAAGCGAGGACCAGTTGGTCACCATTGCACTTGATGGTTCCGTGGCGGTTGTGGGTACGGTGATGAGCCCAATTCTGGGTGTCCCGAGTAGCACTACACTTGTCGGGCTTGGTTTCAATGAAAATGACGTGTTGATCGGCTACAACACGGCCAGTGGCGCAGAATTAATTGCCGTCGATCAGGTTGATCCGGGTCTGTCCGTGCCGGTCAGTACACCTGGACTGCTTAGTGAAGAGATTGATGCTTTCACGGTCGGTGGCGGCAATCCAGTGAATTTCGAATCCTTTGCCTATGACACGGACGATGTTGCGGGCGGTCAGTTCTTCACGAATCGTGGTCTTGTCAGCATGCTTGGCGAAATCAGTCTTGACGAGGCGGGTGGTATCGCCGGTCAGTTTACGCGACGAGCCGCATTGTCCTCCGATGCTCAAGGTACTCCGCACATCAGTGAAGCGGTCGCCATGAGTATCGACAACGTCGGTGGCGGCAATCTATTCCTTGTTTCTTCAGATAATGTCCTTCGCGAATTCAATTCTGCGGATGGTTCCTTGCTGAACGTGGTTGGGGTATTTTCAGATACATCCACCGGGCGACCTGTTCAGATCGGCTTCATCGAATTTGATGAAGTAGGTGGAGATTTGATTGGTGGCGATGGAGATCTACACCGATTGGTCAATATTGATACGGCAACAGCGCAAGTGGTATCACGAACCGAGCCGGGATCACTGGATGCCAACATCAGTGAAATTGAATCAAATCTGAGTGGTGGTGTTATTGGTATTGATAATGCCACAGGTCACTTTGTTTCATTCGTGGGTACGCGTCAAGACGTTCTCCTCGGACTTGTTGCCAATACAATTGATCAACTTAATATCACGGGTGGCAATCCGTTTGATAGCAGGGTCGTGACAACAGGTGATCGGTTTGGCAAGGCCTTGGTGGTCGGAGATTTTCGAGGCAGCCTGGTATCAGCTGATTCAATTGGCAGTTTCAATTTGATTGGTGGCTTGGCTGGCACCATTCTGGCATCTGGCCCGATCAACAAGCTTGGCATAGCAGGCCAATTTGAAACTACTGGCGTGGTCATGGCTAATGGGCACCTGGCCAGCCTCAATCATACGGGCGGTGATCTAGCCGGTGCCGTGCACGCGGGAATTGCGGGCACCTTGAAATTTGCAAATACCGGGTTGGCCTCTGCAGATGTACAGGTAACTGGAAGCGCGAAGGACGTTGTTTTCGGAGGTGATTTTGAAGGTGCTCTTGGGCTTGGCGGATTGAGCGGTAAGGTTCATGTGTCCGGGAGCCTTGGCGCAACTTCCCAGGTAATTATTGGTGACAATGCTGGGCAGATCACCTTGGCCGGCGGCACCGAGGCTGGCTCTAAGGTGATTGTAGACCGCTGGCTTAAGAAGGTTGTAGTAGGTGGGAATCACAGCGGTATGATTTCCGCCCGATATGGCGTGGGGACCAGCACCTTCCAAGATGTCTCGGGAGGTTTGCTGGCTGCCGGATTGGATTCCAAGTCGTTGTCAGTCAAGGGTACATCAGCAGGTGGTGTCTTCTCGTTTGGTGCATGGGTTGGGCCGGATGGGATTTATAATACTGATGATGATGTGATTACGGGCGGCAATTTGAATAGTGCAACATTTAGTGGACGGTACATCGATAGTGTTGTGGCTGCTGGCGTACTGCCGAGTTTCTTGGCGTCAAGTGGCAACGCCAATAACCTGCCAGATGACAATCGGCTATATGTTGGCTCCAGTAGTAATCCTGATGTCCGTTTCGTTGATTCAGCAGAGGCGGGCGGGGTATTCGAAAGTCGCATTAAGCGGTTTACGGTCAGGGATCAAATCTACAACTCATCAGTTAGCACAGGACGCAATGCTGTTCTGGTGGCCGCTGATGGTATTGATCGGGCACAATTCAAGAAACTGGATCTTGGTCTGAGCCAGCGGGTCTATTCTGATCCATTAGGAGCTCCGACCCTGCTTCGTGCAATGGCTGAAAACGATAATGAAGTACACGTGATCTTTAGTGAGCCGATTTCCACTTCGTCAGTTGTGCTGGCACGTGATCAAAATAATGATGGCGACACGGATGACCCTAGTGATGTCAATGGTTCGATCATCGTAAGAGATCTGAATACAGGTGATATTCTGGATGGTCCCGAGCTGATGCTTGACTACGTTGAGGGGGTCGACGAGTTGGGCGGTTCGCTTGGTATTGTGCGGATCATTAAGAGCGACGGGTTTAGCGATACGATCACTCTAAGGCTTCGGTCAACCATTACGGACCAGGCAGGTTTGGCCACGACGCCCACGTTGTTCGATCGGTCCGGGTTGCGATCCGCTTTGCGTGATTTAAATCAAGATGGCGTCCACGAAGTCGGCGAAGATGTATTGGCGACCATTTTTGATGGTGATCTGGATGGCCAGGAAGGCGAGGATGGAACGACCACAGTGGTCTTTGGTGATCTTGCGGACGAATTTGATCAGGCCCTTGCGGGAGCGATTGATCTTGAAGTTGATGGCGCGCCACTTCCAGTATCGGGTCTGTTTGATGGGTTAGACGATGTTGACATCGTGGCATTTAATGCAAACGCCGGAGACTTTTTCAGCGTCTACTATTCAACTGATGCACTGGAAACGTTGGCTACAATGGCCGTGTTTGTCCTGGATGATCAAGGTACGCCGGGGGATGATGGTGACGATACATACGAGCAGTTGGCGCGTTATGAGACGACACTGGATTCGGACGTGTTGGCCATTGGGGATATCTATCAGGCCTTCGAGCTTCCGGAGGCGAGTACTTATTTCGTGGTTGTCGCACCGATTCCTGGCTTATCCGCGGGGCGGGATGTTTTTGATCTCGAGTTGAGGTTGACTTCTACGGATACGGCTCTTGCAGTGCCGCCGGATGAAGTGATTGCATATACGCTAGATAATGTAAAGAATGTTCCCAAGCAGTTGGTGTATCTCAACTTTGAAGGTGGGCAATCCGACGATCCGGGTTTTGGGGGGGTGCTGGACTACGAAGCATTTGATGCATCGGTGCTTGATCCAACATTTGATTTGGACGATGCCTCGGAATTAATTGATGGCAGCGATGATATAGTCAGTATAGCGCAGAATGTTCGGTTGATTCTGCGGAATACACCGAAGACACATCCCAATGGTCGGCTTACAGTGAAGGTGATCGGGGCCGATCTGACGAAATTCATCAATGGTGAGAATGGTATCTATTTGACTACGGTTGATCCGTCCACATCTGGCGAAGAATTTACGGAAGTGTTTCTTGGTGTGCCGGAAGTCACCATGCCGGGTGTGTTTGGTATGGCAAGCCAGGTTGACATGGCGAACATGAACAAGAGCGATGAAGTTCGCATGTTCCTTCAGCCTTTTGCTGGAATGAGTCCTGGTGGTGAGAAGGTCATCCGGCTCAATGGCTATAGCATGGCGCTGGCAAATGTTGTGGCCCATGAACTTGGGCACGTATTTGGATTAAATCACACTGAGGGGCTGACCGTTCTTGATGATGTGAACAACGACAACGGTACAGTTGATGACGTGATAGAGTTTACGGGCGTTGCGAACATGATGGCTGCTGGAGAGGTTTCGATAGTGCCCGATGATCTTATGATCCACAATTTTGTGGGTACGGCACAGTTGTACGGAAAAGAGTTTCCTCGTGGCCACAGCGATTCACTGATCTCCCTGATGCGATGGTTGCAGTGATTGAATGGCAAATCTAGCGACATGAGATCATGCAGGGTCGACTGCCGTTGATCTACAGGTGAAATATTACCATTTAATGTTGCAAGGACTTGGGGACAGCTGGTAGAAAAGCATGTTTTCATGCCTTTCAAAGGCGAAACATGGTACCCATGCGTTTGCCCAACATTAGCGTAGCGCTGATCAGTGTGATGGTGAGAAGTACCATGGCCCACACCCCCATCGCACTGGCGATATAAGGCCCATCTCCAAGTCGATCAAATAGAACATAGATGGCCTTGGTGAGGGGGTAGTGTTGTTCTTTTTGCGCCAGAATCAACGAGTCACTCACTTCCAGCATGGAAAAGCTGAAGGCGAGAATTGCGCCGGCGATTAGGTTTACGGCAATCAATGGGATGACAATTCGACGAATGGTCGTGAATGTTCCTGCACCAAGGCTGGCTGCTGCCTCTTCCAGATCTCCGCTTGTTTGTTCCAGCCCCGCCGATACCGAACGTACCACATAGGGTAGTCGTCGGATGGCATAGGCAATGACCAGCACGGTAAATGGGTTGGGGTTTCGCCCCACGACACTGAACCAATGGCCTAAAACGGAATTTTCATCAAATGGCCAGTGTAAAGTCATCGTTACGTATCCGAACGCCATGACCAGCCCCGGAACTGCCAGCGGCAACATGGCAAGCATATCCAGCAGCCAGCCGCCGGTAATACGAGTTCGGATATTGAGATATGCGATTGCGAATCCTAGGACAAGACATACCGTTGTGGCAATCGAGGCATAGATCAGGCTATTACGGATTGATCCGGTGGCAAGGGTATGCGAAAGGGCATTTTGGAAATGTTCAAATGTGAAGTTGTTAGGCAGAATGGATTGGTACCACGCACCCTTGGCGCTAATGGACGATAGCACCACACCAATGTGTGGCGCTATGGCCAAACTGATAATGAGGACGAACAACATTGCTGCGGCCAGTGACAGGATACCGCTTATACGTTTGGTTGATCCGGTAATGGATGCTCTGGTTTGCATGGCAAAGGGACGACGTCCAGTAGTTACCTTGCTTAACAGGTATAGACCCACTGCAACCGACAGCATTACGACCACCAGGGCATACGGTTGTGGGTTTGACTGTACTTCGTTGATGTGCCAGAAGATCTGCACCGGCGCAACGGCATAGTAATTGAGCATGAGCGGGGTGCCGAGTTCCGTAAAGGACCAAATAAAGACTATTGTGGTTCCGGCAAAAATACCGGGCATGATGAGGGGTAGAGTTACACGTCGCAGCCGTGTCCAGCGGCCAGCACCAAGACTTGAGGCGGCCTCTTCCAAGGTCGGATCGATATTCGCAAGCGCTGCGGTAATATTGAGGTAGGCAATTGGATATAGGTGAAGCGTTTCCATGATGACCACGCTCCAAAATTGACCGCTGGCGGTATCGCTGCCGAGGAAATCTAATCCCACGCCATTCGCATCGATAATACCCAACCAGGCCAGTAGGCTGTTGAGTGCTCCAAAGCGTCCAAGGACTGCCCGTAGGCCGATTGCGCCCACAAATGGTGGCAGGATGAGAGGTACCAGGATTAAACTGGTTACGATTTTTTTACCCATAAACTCGTAACGTGTTGCGAGCATGGAAAGGGGGAGTGCAAGAGCAAGGCACAGTCCAGTGGTGCAGATGGCAATGGCAATACTATTGTGAAGAGCGGTCAAGGTGACCGGGTCACGGAAAATTCCGAGCATGTACTCAAGAGTGAATTGATCATTTGTGTCTACAAACCCACATCGAACCGTTAGTGCAATAGGCCAGACCATGAAGACCGCCATGAATGCGGTAATCACGGCGAACAAGGCATATTGGTAGATATGGGCTCGTGACCAGTTTGTGGACATGGCAAAAGCTTAACGCCAATGGCCCGTCAGATCAGGTGCCGTGTTGGCCTGCGGTTTGTTCCAATCGCACAGTCATTGGTCAAATGCTGGTTGCTTAAACTTGTCCCAAGTTACATAAATGCTGCTAGTTTACAGTGGTTTACTGATCTTCAGTGGTATTGGTGCAGAGATCTGTTCGACGTCCCCAGCAGCAATTTTGTCAAATCCGCTACCCAGATCTCCGATGGGGTCAGGTGGTTGGATTTCAACTACTTTTTCTCCGAGCATCGCTTCGCCGCGGTTCACACGATCTTCAAAATTTTTACATTCGACGACCAGTCGATCCAGGATTTCGCCTTCGGATACGTTGGCGACCTTCTCGCCCTGAACATAGATGATGCCGCGGCGATCACCAGCAAAAATCGCGACATCTGCACCCTCGGCTTCTCCGGGGCCATTGACAATGCAGCCCATCACCGCGACCTTGATGGGAAGTTTGATATGTTCAGCCAACTTTTTGCGTACCTGTTGTGTCAGTGTAAACAGGTCTACCTGGATACGGCCACAGGTGGGGCACGCGATCAGTTCGGCGCCCACCCGTTGTCGTAGGCCAAGCACATATAGCAACTCCAGGCCATCTTCCACTTCATATATTGGATCGTTTGCATAGCTAATACGAATCGTGTCGCCAATTCCATTGGCGAGCAGGTGGCCAAGCGGCACGACGCTGCGGATGGCACCAGTTTCTTTCGGCCCAGCATGGGTGACGCCTAAATGGAGTGGGTAGTCAAAGCGTGTAGAGATTTCTTCGTAGGCATTGATTACAAGTACGGGGTCGATGCTCTTGGCACTGATCACCAGGTCGTGGAAGTCACGCTCTTGGAAAATATCCAGATACTCCTCAAGTTTGGTGATCATGATGGCCAAAAAGTGGCCATGTTTGTTATCAGAGAACACGCCACCCAGTTCCTTGAGCCGCTTTTTCTTGTCTCTGCGTTCGATAATTGATCCCTCGTTCACACCGATGCGGATGGGAATATGTCGTTCCTTGCAAGCATCAATAACCTTTTTGACCTGTGTGTGATCCTGGATATTCCCAGGATTAAGGCGGATCTTGTGCACCCCGGCTTCGATCGCCTCCAGGGCACGCTGGAAATGGAAATGAACGTCAGCCACGATTGGCACATTGACCTGTGGCAGGATCTGGTTGAGGGCTTCCGTGTCCTTTTTCTCGGGTACAGCGACACGGACCAGGTCCGCACCGGCAGCCGTGAGTTTATGAATCTCGGCAATACACTTGTCAATTTCATATGTATACCCGGCGGTCATCGTTTGCACACTTACCGGTGCATTACCACCGATGGTCACGTAGCCGTGCTGATCATCGCCGAACTTGATCTGCCGTGTTTTTCGTCTAGGCTGCATTACCAGAGTATAACTGGGCTGCCTTTAAACTGCAGATAAGATAATAACCACAATGGTCGATACTCCGCCCCTATATCCACTTCAATTTGATCCGGTTTACACATCGCGTGATTGGGGGGGGCGTGGTCTTGAGGCTCTTGGGCGTCAGTTGCCGGGCGATAAATCAGTCCGTTATGGCGAATCCCTGGAGTTGGGAAGTGTCAATAACGGCTCATTAGCTGGGCGGCCCCTGGATCATGTGATTGAGCAATATGGCAAAACGTTGATGGGTGATCTGGAGTCGACTTATTCTGGGAAATTCCCATTGCTTGTTCAATTCATTGATGCTGGAACCAGGTGTGCTGTCAATGTTCAAAAGACACACCGGGCCTGGTATATCGTGTCTGCCAAACCCGGCGCGGTGATCTATAAGGGATTTAATCCACAGCGAACCCTTCACGAAATTAGACATGCGATTGAGTCAAATGATTTTGACAAAGTCGAGCAATGCCTAGTTGTCACGCCAGTAAAACCCGGTGACTGCCACTTTCTGCATGGGGCAACCTGCAATGCATTGGGCGCGGGGGTTGTTGTGGCCCAAATTGCCATGCCCGGCGAGGGACCATTGGAACTATTTGGATGGGGGCAATACGATCCATCAAGTGATATCGAACACGCGCTGGAACTGGCAATGCTTCCGCCACCCGATGTGCATCAGTTCGAAAATCGATCACACATCGCTGGTATGTTTACAACAGTTACGCGGTTGGTGACCTGTGATCAGTTCCAGATAGAGAAGATTCGAATGAGCGAAGGTTATAGCCAGGAAATCCCATACAACCAGCCGGCGATTTGGATTGTCCTGGCCGGTAGGGGTACCATCGATCCCGCCACTGGAGCTGAAACTGTTGTATTCAAATGCGGGCAGACCATGCTCATTCCTGCAGAACTCGGCCAGGCAACTGTGTCCCTCGATGAAGACACGATTTGGTTGGAAATCACCTTTCCCCAGGTGTCTGCCACGCCACTCGCATAGTAATTTTCTGTACCGGGTGATTCAGTTTGAGAAAATTAGTTTACTAAGGTAACGCATCGCGGAAAAACCGGAGCCAGTTTTCATGAAAGATGGCATTGATGTCCGCGTCGCTGTATCCACGGTGCGCAAGAAGTGGTTCCAGCTTCTGTAAATCCGCGATCGTCTCCAGTTCTTTTGGGGATTGCTCAGTACCAAAGCCTCCGTCAAGGTCGCTGCCGATACCAACATGTTGGCAACTTCCGGCAATCTGGCAGATGTGGTCGATATGATCGACCACGGTCGTAAGGCTCGGCCTTGGGTTTCCAGGTGTCCCCTTCCGCCATTTACTACTGAGCAT
>PBAS01000072.1 GCA_002716625.1 Phycisphaeraceae bacterium
CCCCATACGACCGGGGAAATTCCGATTGGTTGTTGAAATACAGGCCATCCGTTCGTTAAGCCGTGCAAATGTATCTGCCGGACCACCTAGACAAGCTGCACAACTGGAAGGCCCCATCTGGCAACCAGCGTCCTCAAGTACTTGGTAGATCGACTTTTCGTCATCCTGCTTGGGTTGCCCGCTGATGTTCAGGCGAAGCATATCGGCATGCACCTGAGTCGAACCGGGAACCACAAATGTCGGGATGACGACTTCATGACCTTTGAGGATCGCTGCGGCAAAAATCATATCGGTAATCTTTCCACCGGTACAGGATCCGATGTACGCCCGATCAATTTTCACCTCGCGACAATTGTGGGCGCTGTCCTTGTTATCCGGGCTATGGGGTTTGGCGACCATGGGTTCAAGGGTGTTCAGATCCCAATCCGATTCATAGCAAAATTCAGCTCCAGGGTCATCCTCGTAAACCTGCCACTGATCAATATTGGAGCGATTCCTTACATAATCCAGCGTCTTGTCGTCCACATCACAGATACCATTCTTACCGCCGGCTTCAATGACCATATTGGTTAATGTCATTCGATCTTCCAGCGACAGGCTCAAAACACCTTCACCGGCGAAATGCATGGTCTTATAGGTCGCACCACTTACACTGATCTGGCCTATCACGGCTAAAATCAAATCCTTAGCAGTTAAAAAGGGTGGAATCTGACCGTGAAAGTTGAATTTCATCGTAGGAGGAACCTTCATCCACGTTTTACCCGTACCAAGGGCAAACGCCGCGTCTGTATTGCCCACGCCGGTCGCAAATTGACCGAAAGCACCCGCGGTGCATGTGTGACTATCTGTGCCCAATAGAATTTCACCGGGGCGGCAGTGTCCTTCTTCGGGAAGGGCCTTATGGCATACACCTTTATAGCTGGTCTGGGTCGGGTCCCGGTAAGGGTTAGGCATACCCTGACCCTTGATGAAGTCTGGGTCATAGTAATAACGGAGGCCCTGCTCAACCACGAAATCGCGAAGGATTTCGATGTTGCGATGGCATTTTTCTTCGGCAGTGAAAATGTAATGATCGGGAATAATTACCACACGATCTGGATCCCAGACCTTGGCCTTGGCACCAAATCGATCCTTGAAAATACCAATGGTGCCGGGGCCACAGACATCATGGGTCATGAGAATATCGATATCCACCCACACATTCTGCCCAGGCTGAACTTCCGACCGATCTGTATGAGCAGCGATGATTTTCTCCGTTATGGTCATTGGACCCGCCATCAGGGTTCTCCTTGTCCAGTACTGGGCATCACATAAGATCAAATAATCCCGCAAAGCACTAGTTTAGCAGCCATAGGCAAGACCGACCACATTCCGAGAAACATGCAGTCGCCATGGGGTGTTGGCTCATTTACATTGACGACAACTTGCACCATTCATATGATTGTCGCCCATGACCATACGATGTCGCTGGATTCTATTGCTATCATCCCTTGGTCTATTAACACTGCCCAACGGATGCACCTCGCCACTCACACGTGATCTTGACCAAGTACTACGCGAACAGATGGCAACCACTACGCGCGTCTATCGGCAAGCGGTGCAAGACACGGCAACGGTCGAGTTCTCACAACATGAAAGTCGGGTGCGCAAGGGGCTCAACCAGCAACGTATCAATGAACTTGAAGCGATGAGCGGCTTGACCGCAAATGCGACCCAGACCATGGATCTTGGGCCTGACCTTTCAGGCGCCGACAATAGACCTGCCGTTCATTTGACTCTTCAGCAAGCGATTCAGTTGGCAATCCAAAACAATCGCCTGGCCAAGCTTTCACGCCTCGTACCTGCCGCCAACCGAACCCGCCTGACACAATCTGAAGCGGTGTTTGATGCGATATTTTTTTCCGACTTTAATTTCTCTGCAACAGATACACCGCAACCCGACACACGATTAGGCGTATCGAGGGCCTTTGGAGCTGTAAACCAAAACACCCGCAGCTTGCAGACTGGCATTCGAAAACAATTGACTTCCGGTGGCCAAATCGCCGTATCCACGACCATTACACGTGACCACCGCAGTCCCTCTTTCTTCGATGTCAAAACAACCTTTCCAACGGTTGTTGACTTGACCCTTGAACAGCCCCTACTACGTAATTTCGGGCAGGATGTAACACGAGGGCAGATCTTGCTCTCCCAAAATGCGCTTGACCAAAGCATGGCAGATTTGAAGCAACAACTTCTCGATGTCGCCGCAGGCACCGAGCAAGCCTACTGGCAGCTCGTGTTTGCACGTGAAAGCCTGCTGATTCGGCAGCGGTCCCGGGATCGGGGCAAAGAAAGCCTGCGACAGATGGAACTTCGTGCCGACTACGATGCCGATTCCGTCCAGGTAAGCGAGACGAGAGCTGATGTTATGGAACGCCAGCTTCAGGTCATTCAAGCTTGGCGTGCGATGCGTGATGCAACCGATCAGTTAAAACAACTCATCTATGCTGATGATCTGCCGATTTCCGGTGAGCGGCTCATTATTCCGGTGGACAAAATGGTCGATAATCCGTTTTCTTTTAATCTACTTGATGCCGTTACCGATGCCCTACAGCAACGTCCTGATCTCCAACGCGCCTTGTCGCAAATCAGTGATGCAACAATCCGACAGCGTGTTGCAGATAACCAACGGCTGCCATTGATGGATCTGTCGGCAACTGTCCGCTACAACGGACTTAGCGTCGATGCTACACACGATTCATATGACAACCTGGGCGAAGGTGACTTCATTGATTACCTTATGCGTCTGCAGGTGGAGATCCCGATTGGCAACCGACAAGCTGAAGCTCAATTTGCCGAAAGCAAGATTAACCGGCGTGGCTCGGTCCTGAATTATCAGGTTGTTGCACAAAATGCTATCGTCGAAGTCAAATCCGCACTGCGGCGGATTGGAGCCGACTATGCCTCCATCAGCACGGCACGCGATGCAAGACTGGCATCTGCCGATGTTGTCCGTGCAGTACGAGTTCAGGAATTGGCCGGCATTCAGCTTACACCAGCGTTCATCGACCGGAAGCTCCGTAATGAAGAAAGCCTGGCCAACAACGAGGTCCGTGAAACCCGGGCACTGATTGACTACAACATCGCCATTGCCTTGTATTACCGAGCAATCGGGACGCTGTTAACTCAATATAGCATCGTGCTTCAGGAAGAACCCACCGAATAGCTCATGGTGATGACTGATCCTGAACATCAAAGAGAGAATCATCCGTCAAGATCTTCTGCATTTCATGAAATAACCGGCGTGCAGCCTGACCTCGATGACTAATGCAATTCTTCTCTGAGGGAGTGATCTGAGCAGTCGTCTTGCCGAATTTTGGCAAGAAAAAGAGCGGATCGTACCCGAATCCATTCCTGCCACGCCCCCGGCTCCCCGGGCCAGCTTCATCAGCCGTTAGAATGCGGCCTTCAATCTCACCGGTAACTTGGGCTATCGTCCGTGACGACTGACCAACTGCCGATGATATCGGTGGTATTGCCACCGCCATCGCGCATACAAACCGGGCGGTACGGCGTTCTGCCGGAGTATCACCCAAACGTTGGATAAGAAGTCGATTATTTGCCGGATCCACCACTTGGCGGGACCCGGTCATACCACTGAACCGAGCACTCTTGACTCCCGGCTCCCCGCCAATTGCGTCCACCTGCAAACCACTATCATCAGCGAGGCACCAGTAACCGGTTCGCTGTGCATAGTAGCTGGCCTTCAATGCCGCATTTGCCACAAAAGTAGGCTGATCTTCAATCGGCTCCGGAATCGACTTGCCAATGGCTTCCAATCCGAACAGTTCGTACGACAACATGGTGTTTGGAGACGATAATTCGGCCCACACAGCGGTGATCTCTGTGATCTTGTGAGGATTCGAACTGGCCACAAGGAGGTTCATCACCTTAAGATTAACATTTCATGTGCCAAAGTAACATATGACGATCCACAGATTTAACATGTGAAACCGCAGGTCATGACAAGCATCAAGGTCAATCAGTGCTCGCCACCAAAAGAAGATGCGAAAACATCGCTTGATCTATCTGGTAAGCATGTTCATTTCGTTGGTATTGGTGGCTGTGGTATGTCAGGGCTAGCTCGCCTCACCGATCAGTGCGGTGCCATCTGTTCAGGGACGGACCGGGTAGAAACCGAATTGACGGTGGCCCTGGAAAATGACGGTATCCAAGTGGCTTTTGCACAGTGTGCCGAAAACGTGCCCATGGATTGCGACCTCGTGGTGGTGTCAGCCGCTATCGCCTTAGATCATCCCGAACTAACCGCAGCCAAACAGCGTGGCATTCAGATAATGAAGTACGCTCAGCTTCTGGGCCAGCTAATGGCACAGAAAACAGGCGTAGCCATTGCGGGGACTCATGGCAAATCAACTACCACCTCACTGCTAAGCCATATACTGATCCGGTGTGGTTTGGACCCCTCTCTGATTGTTGGTGCTCATTGTCCACAGATCGGTGGTGGCTGGAGGGTTGGCGATAGCAACCTGCTGATTGCTGAAGCATGTGAGTTTGATCGTTCATTCCATAACCTTCACCCTAAACATGCGGTCATCCTCAATATCGAGGAGGACCATCTCGACATGTACCGTGGTATTGACGAAATCATCGAGGCATTCACGATATTTGCCGAGCGGATCCCGCCGCAGGGCTCACTACTGATTCATCATGAAATGCCTCACCGATTGGCGGTTACGGCAAAGCTACGGTGCGATGTCCAAACACTTGGTTTTGCCCCACAGGCTGATTGGCGCATCGAATGGGTGGAACCAATCGCCTCCCCGGGTGGACAAGATGCAACCTATGTCCATCTTTTTGAATCCACTAACAAAATAACTGCCCAGTGGCGTAGCCCAATGCCAGGTGAACATATGGCCTATAACACCGCGGCAGCAGCTCTCATTGCGCATAGGCTGGGTGCTTCCTGGGACGCAATTACCGATGCAATTGAAACGTTTGAAGGGCTCGATCGTCGCATGCAATGCCTTGGATACCATCCCATTGGGGATGGGTCCGTAACAGTGATGGATGATTATGGCCACCATCCCACGGAAATTGATACGACACTAAGGGCTCTACGACGCCAGTATCATCCAAAACGACTCGTATGCGTATTTCAGCCTCATCAACACAGCCGGACCCGGTTTCTCATGGAACAGTTCGCCGCCAGCTTTGCTGAAGCTGATATCGTCATTGTGCCGGAGATCTATTTCGTCCGCGATAGTGAAAAAGAACGCCACGCCGTACGGGCCGCTGACCTTGTTGATCAATTGCGACTTCGAGGTAAGCAGGCAATGCACCTCCATCCTTTCGAGGCGATCGCGGAGCAACTGCAACTCATCGCGCACGACGGTGATCTATTGGTTACCATGGGTGCTGGTGACGTCTGGAAAGTCGCCTACCAATTTTTAGGCCGCTAATAACGCCCCAAAGATGTCGCCCCGCTCCACCAATATGTAATTATGCTCATATGCTATCCATGGGGACCGATCCCAACCCCGTATGGAACAGTGGGAATCCCAGACACCCACCATCGGCGGCAAAGGGACCTCAGCCACTTGGCCGGAGTTGTCTAGACTGATAAGGATTGTAGACTGTTCGCTTACCTCGGAGTGCTTTGGGGACGGATACTGGGATACTACGAGGTGGGGGGTCGGACTCATGAGAGGATCGGTGGCAGGCTGTTTTAACGTAGTGTTTGCGTCATGCAGTCGCATGCAGCCTTGTCTTTGAACATTCCCCTAAATCAGCAGGATTGCGATTGACACGCGCGAAAACTGTAAGTCTTTGTAAAAAAATCTTTCTGGTGGTCTTCGCACGCGTTTTAGGTGAACATGGCATGGATCTTGGGGCACTCTTGTTACCTGAGTCATGCATAACAAGAGATATTGCGGCGGTGGATATTCTTGGGGTACTCAACCGCGAAGGTTTTTAGATTGGGGCATCTTTTCAGATGTCGAATAAGTACCTGGGGGATGGATGCATGAATTTGAAAGGGAATGAACGTGAAATCAACACAAGTAATCGCATTGGCGACGGAAGGGGGGACAAGTTCTTTACGAGATATTTCATAGAGTTCCCAGAGGTATGGCAGGATTTCTCGATATCCACTTGTACCATGAGAAATGACTTTCGCCGACAATCGTTCATTAAATGGCGCAGTCATTCAAGACTGCCGGGGCACTCAAGCGCGGGAGGTAGCAAGGTTGACATGAGGACTTCTGGACAATTATCAAAATTAACAACGAAAGACACACGGGTATAGAAAAATGAGTAAACACAAATTGGAATACATCTGGCTCGATGGTTACAAGCCGACGCAAAGTTTGCGCAGCAAAACCAAGGTCGTAAGCGATTTTACGGGTAATGTTGAGGATGCGTGCCAATGGAACTTTGACGGATCCTCAACCGAACAGGCCGCCGGCAATGATTCGGACACGCTCCTGAAACCCGTTGAGGTATATCCAGATCCAGATCGTTTTGGTGGAAATGGATGGCTGATCATGTGCGAGGTACTTAACGCCGATGGAACCCCACACGAATCCAACGGCCGTGCCACCATCACGGATGATGACAATGACTTCTGGTTTGGGTTTGAGCAAGAATACACCCTGATTGATCTTGACACCGAGTTGCCGCTTGGATTCCCCAAAAGCGGTTACCCAGCCCCACAGGGCCCCTATTACACCTCGGTAGGTGCCCGTTACGCCATTGGTCGTGACATGGTTGACGAACATTTACACCTGTGCCTTGAAGCTGGGCTTAACGTGGAAGGGATCAACGCCGAAGTCATGATGGGCCAGTGGGAGTTCCAGATATTTGCCAAAGGCGCCGCAAAGGCCGGAGACGAAATTTGGGTGGCGCGATATCTCATGGAACGCATCGGAGAAAAATATGGCGTAGCTGTGGATTGGCACCCCAAGCCCGTGAAGGGCGATTGGAATGGCTCCGGTATGCACGCCAATTTTTCGAATGGTGCGATGCGAGATCAGGGCGGCAAGGACATGATGATCAACATCTGCGAAACCTTCGGTAAGAACATTGATCGCCATATCAGTGTCTATGGTGCAGACAATGACCAGCGTCTCACCGGCCTTCACGAAACCCAATCCATTGACAAATTCAGCTATGGTGAATTTGATCGCGGCGCTTCGATCCGTATCCCAGTAAATACCATCCAAGACGACTGGAAGGGTCGCCTGGAAGACCGCCGCGCAGCATCCAATGGTGATCCCTACAAGATTGCTGCAGCCATCATCAAGACTACGAAGGAGGCGCTTGCCTGAATTTAATTAACTCACATTAAATCAAAAAGACCGGTAGACAACTGCCGGTCTTTTTGATTTAAAATTTTGGCCGGGCGGAATCACCGTTCCATCACCTTCATGTGATTGACTAGTGAATGTCCCCAAGCATCCATGACCCATTGGATCTGCGTCAATTACTAGATGACACAGGCTTCAAATCGCTTTTGTTGAGAAATCCGCGATCAAACGACACAATGGATTCGTCGCCCTGAAGGGCCCTATAATGGCACGGCGGTGCCACCCATGCCTGATCCCGATGACCTCCTGCGTTTTCTCTGGCTGACTGGGCTTGTACTGATAATCTGCCTAGTCGGCATGTTGGTCGTAATCACCATCCGAACCATACTAGGTCTTAATTGGCGATTCAGCAGGTTGAATTCGAAAAAAGGGGCGAGTCAAAACACCGGCAACCCGGCGGATCCTTGGAAGACGTCAGCACAGCGACTGACCATTGCCCAGCTACGACAAGCACAAGGCGAAGATCATGACGACAGTAAATCTGACTGATAAGGTTGCGCTCGTCACTGGCGGAGCGCGGAGAGTCGGACGTGCTGTCGCACTGCAACTTGCTGAAGCAGGCATGCATATCGCCCTAACCTACCGCCAAAGCAGTGAAGAGGCCCGGCAAGTTGTAAAGTTAATTGAGAAATCAGGTCGACAGGCCGTGGCCATTCAGGCTGACTTGTCTAAGCCAGATGCCGCCGAATATATACATGAAGTCTTTTCATCCCACTTCGATAGCCTCTGGACATTAATTAACAATGCCAGTCTTTTTGAATCCTCGCCCATTGGCGAAGTAAAGGTCGCATCCTATGATCGCCAGATGGCGGTTAACGCCCGCGCCCCGCTTATGTTGAGCCAAAAGTTTACCCCCCTTCTTGCAGCGCACAAACAACCCGGTCGTATTATCAATTTCATTGACATCCACGTGATGGGACAACCGTTATGTCAATACATAGCGTACAACGCTTCCAAAGCAGCTTTACAAGAAATCACCGTGACCTGTGCCATGGAGTTGGCACCTAAAATAACCGTCAATGCGATCGCGCCAGGCGTCGTAGCTTGGGCTGATTCTTATACGGAAGAGCAAAAACATCAATACATGAAGCGGGTACCAATGGCGCGGCCTGGCACGCCACAGGATGCAGCAGCAGCAGTACTTTACCTTATCCGCGATGCAGATTATTGCACAGGTCAGATTATCAAGATCGATGGCGGACGCCTCTTGACATAAAAACACCTGCAGGATCTATTCCCGAAACCTCTTCAAGCCTGCAGACATTCGTCAATTCGTGCTTGGACAATTTCAACCATCAATGGATGGATGCCTAGTGGCTGTGTTACCTGGCATGAAATGCTACGGTGCCGCGAAGCTGCTTCCGCTACAAGCTGCGGAATATCCTTGCGCCAATGATTTCCTGGTGCCAAGAAGTAAGGTGCAACCACGATGTGCTCAGCGCCACGTTCAACACACCGATTAATCGCCGTGGCGATTGAAGGCTCAGACAACTCCATGTGGGCCGATTCCACAATCCCAAAGGAGGCGCGAGCTTCAAAAAGTTGAACAAACTGGAGTAGCATCTCATTTGCCTCATCACGCCGAGAACCGTGATCAACAATCACGATTGCAACCTGCTGGGCATTAATCTGTTTGTCGAACTGCTCCACTTATTCACCCGTATCCAAAACTGCCATAAAAGCTGTTTGCGGAATATCCACCGTTCCAACACGTTTCATTCGCCTTTTCCCCTCTTTCTGTTTTTCGAGTAGCTTACGCTTACGCGTGACATCACCACCGTAACACTTCGCAGTTACATTCTTACGCACCGGACTAATGGATTCGCGGGCAATAATCTTGCCGCCAATGGCCGCCTGCAATGGAATCTCAAACATATGGCGATCAATCTCCTTCTTGAGGCGAACAAGTAAGGCACGGCCCCGCTGTTCTGCTTTGTCGCGATGAACAATCACTGACAAAGCATCCACCGGCATCCCGTTGACCAAAATATTCATTTTTGCTAATCGGTCAGACCGAAAACCGACCAAATCGTAATCCATGGTGCCATAGCCACGAGTAATTGACTTCAATTTGTCATAAAAATCGTAAATGATTTCCGCCAGTGGCAACTCGTAGATCAGTATCTGTTTTGTCTGCGATAGATGTTGCTGGCTTTTATAAACCCCCCGCCGTGATTCACACAACTTCATCAGGTCGCCAATTGAATTATTTGGCGTAATCACCTCTACCCTTACCAATGGCTCACAAATCTCCTTGATGGTCGAGGGGTCAGGAAGATCCGCGGGGTTTGTAATCTTGGTGACTTGATTGTCGGTTGTCAGCACCTCATAGGTAACTGTAGGTGCCGTCTGCACGAGTTGGATGTCACTTTCACGCTCTAGTCGTTCCTGGATTATGTCCATATGTAACATGCCAAGAAATCCACACCGGAATCCGAACCCCAGAGCATCACTGGTTTGGGGTGCAAATGTGAAGCTGACATCGTTCAGATGCAGGCGTTCCATGGCATCCCGCAACTGTTCGAACTGCGTCTCGCCGGCAGGATAAAAATCACAGAAGACCATCTGCTGCGGCTCACGATACCCCGGCAGGGATTCGTCGCATGGATGGTTTTCAAGTGTGATCGTGTCGCCAATATGAACTTGATCCAGAGTCTTAATTGCCGCGACCATGTATCCCACCTCGCCGGCAGCCATGGGCTGCTTGAGTGGCGTCATCTTGGGCATAAACTTACCCAGTTCACCAGCAACATAACTCTGCCCAGTGCTTAACATCCTGACCTTATCGCCCACCTTTAATTGACCATTAAATAGTCGAAAGTAGACAACCACCCCGCGATAGTCGTCGTAGATACTGTCAAAGACAAGCGCCTGGGTCTTGTCTGATGTGTCACCGACAGGCGCAGGGAGCCGGTCCGCAATGGCTTGTAATAATGCGTCCACACCGTCACCAGATTTCGCCGAACAATAGATGCAATCCTCAGCTGGCAAACCGAGGATCTGCTCAATTTCCATTGCCACATCATCTGGGCGGGCAGACTGCAGGTCGATTTTGTTCACTACTGGAATAAGGTCAAGATTTGCCTCGATGGCCATGTAGGCATTGGCGACCGTCTGGGCCTCCACTCCCTGCGTAGCATCAACAACCAGAATTGCGCCTTCACAGGCTGTTAGTGCACGACTCACTTCATAGTGGAAGTCTACATGTCCGGGGGTATCGATAAAATTGTATAGATACAGCTTGCCATTTTGGGAATGCGTATACTCAACACTAACGGCTGACGCTTTAATGGTGATACCACGTTCGCGTTCCAAATCCATCCCATCAAGCACCTGATCTCGCATCTCACGCTCACTAATCGCTCCAGTACGCTGCAACATCCGGTCGGCAAGGGTGCTCTTGCCATGATCGATGTGAGCGATAATACAGAAATTACGAATATCCATCAGTTTCGTTATTGTTGTACAGTCACGGTTAATCGGCAAGGAGGCGATTGTACAAATCAATAACCGCATCTACCTGCCGGGCAAGATTAAAGGTCTGTTCGGCATGGCGGCGAGCTTGTTCTCCCAACTGACGGCGGTTTTCATGATCTGTTGCCAGTAGAACGATTGCCTCAGCTAGATTCTTCGGAGTGTCGTCAATCACCAGTCCACATCGCCCATGGGGTACAAGATGGTTCAATATCCCACGACGGGCGGTAATCACAGGTCTACCCATCGCCATCATTTCACGAACGGCCCGACATGTACCGTCAGATCCTGGCACCAGAAACACGCTGAAATCAAGGCCCGCTAAATGGTCAACATAATCGGCCTGACGTGCCCCTGTAAGCATAACCCGGCCATTAAGACCGAGGCGATCAATGGGCTGACGAGCGACAGCAGTTGTGTGCGTGCCGGCACCAATCACAAGGAAACGTAGCTCCGGTACTTCAGCACATGCCTGGGCCAGCGCTTCAAATAGGACCTCAAATCGTCTATGTCGCTGTAAACGGGCAATAATCCCCCCCACCACAAGGTGAGAATCCGACCACCCTAGATTGTTGCGTATATTACGATACTTCTTACGTGGATCGAACCGGCCACTGTCCACCGCCGGCGAAACCACGGCGATTTGGTCCTTGGCAAGCGCAAACGATGCCGCATCAATCTGAGCTGATGATGGATCAAAACCTAGATAACCATCGGTAAGGTGTTTCCACACCCACCGACTTACTGGTGATACATGCAAAGAAACTGCTTTATGGTTGGTGCGAATGACGCGCACGATTCGGTCGCCTTGTTGGGATCGTCGTGCAGCTAAACCGCCCAGAATATGATCATGCGGAAGATGGGTATGCACAATATCTATCTTCTGATCGCGAATATAATCCGCCATTTCACGAACCGACCTCACCGCCGACACCATTAGTTGTCTTCGATTAAGGCCTGCGTAGATTTTGGGATTAACGCCTCGTAAAACTGCCCGCTCAACTAGACTTCCGGGCTTTGCTGCACACGCCAAATCAACGCGTATACCACGTGCACGAAGCGCGACCACCATATTGACCACCGCTTCCACCGGTCCGGTCCAACGATATTCAGCCATCAAATGCAAAACATGCATGGAATGATGCTCAACAGCAGTTGGCGTCAACCTGCCGGGGACTGGCATTCCAACCGTAAACGGCGAATGCGGCGGTACTTTTCAAGCAGCATGGCGATCTGCTCAGCCGCATACTGCAACCTGTGTGGCTGATCATGTGCCACATTCTCGTTCTTTGCTAGTGCGGCACGCAAGCACGCCACCTGCCCCTTGCGATCCACATAGCCAATGATCTCGGCCGACCAAGCCAACGAGGCCATCATTCGATAGAAATAGTGATTTGACCAGCCGCGTATGACACGGGCCGGATCGATGATCAAGGGTACAGCCCTGCCAGATTCGCACACAGAATCAATTAGCAGATTGGCGATCTTATGATCCCGGTTAAAACAACCAACTGCACTGAGCTGTCCAACCTGCGTCCCGATGGACTTAGCTAGTTCAAGTCTCTGACGGCGCACTGACCTGTCGTGCGTTACCGCCAAACCATACTCTTGGATCCATTTTTGAAGACTTGGAGCAGCGATATAGGGAGTGATTAAAGTTTGTGACCAACGGCCCCAACGTTCTTCGTGAACCAACATGAAAACATCCACAACACGCGCTGATGCATGGCGTAAATGCTGGGCACCAAACCACTCACGCCAGGCTGGCGTCCGGCGAACAAAATGATAGTGCAGGACCCGCCAAGGTGTGTCGTGATACCGCTTAACCACCCAGTACTGTTTGCGCCATTGACAAAGGTTTACTGTTGATCGGCGGTCATCTTTCAAAGTCTCGACCCACGTCGCAGGATCATCGAGCAAGCCATTTGCCAATTCCGCAATTGCCTTGGAATCTAGTTCGACTGCCAGTTTGGCGGCTGTACGGCAGTTAACCCAACAACGACGTTTCCCGAAGCGAGTGGACCAGATTGCATCAAATGAGGCGGAAGTTCTCATAGGTTGTCAAGTCAGGAACAAAGATCTTGTGTTAGGGGTTAAACGCCTTATGTGTAACCAAGCTTTTGCATGGTTTCACCAGCGTATTCCATGAATAGCAATTCATCCTGCTCAGTGAACCACTGACGGAACTTACCCGTACCACCTCCTTGCCCGCCTGAAAACTGACGATCTTTACCGGCGGCATACTGAGCGAAACCCTGGTTTACACGACCTACTGAAGAACGCTCAACGGCAGCTGTAATGCAGTCTTCGGTAACCTCCGTTCCAAAATGATTCAATACCCGCTTGAGTTGGGTCGCCGCATCAACCAGCATGTCCTCATAACGCACAACCAGAAGTGACGGATGAGATTCATAAGACAACCAATTGCACACATGCTCATGCCAAGATCCGTACCTAAACTTACCGGCCAATGACCTTTCGAGATACTGGCGAAATGTGTAGTCTCGCTTGTTTAGTTTTGTCCGGTAATGGTAAAACGAACATGTGGCATCCCTGCCATCTCGTACCAGATATACCACACGACCACCCAGAATATATTCCTGGGCATTTTCATGTGACTTAAACATGCGGAATGCATGGTTGTCTAATTCCGCCAGCAACTGGTTGAGGTCTGGATCGGCAATACTTGGCATTTGCTTGTTCAATGACACCAAGTCCCACGACACATCTGGATACAACGCGCCGAACAGCAGATAACGCATCCATGTATTCCCCGAACGAGGCCAAGAAGTCACGAATCCGTCCGTCGGGCGAACTTTCACCCGAGGCCGATTAAGGCGGATGTACTTGAAGTTACGGTAGGCTTGCTTAAGTCGACGTCGCATGCGGCAAGCTTTGCATTCTAATGAGTAATTAGCTGCTCTGAAAATGGCACATTAATTTCAATGCATGAACAGGGCAATCTGGTTTTGTTCACATCGGCCCTACTGAAGCTTATGACCATAATTTCCAGTACAATAGTGGCTAATATGCCATATGGTGGTTCCTGAATAATGTTATTGCGGTCCCCCAAATACCGACCGTCCCAATTCGGCCAATCCTCTGCAGACCGGGGGCGGACGGATCGTTATCTGGCTGGCGATGCACTTGATCGCGATCCGCGAATGATCCGGATCGACCGAATTGAACAGGATGTCGTGGATCGCTGCTTGGCAGCGATGCCGGATCATGCTGTTGTTGTCGACGTGCCTTGCGGCAACGGACGCATGAGCCAATGCGTTGCACAACAGGATCTCCTTCAACTGGTAGCTTTGGATCTGAACCAACATATGCTCCAATCTATGTCCGTGCGTAACCAAGCGGGTATGCTAGACCGCCGCGTGCAAGCTGATGTCTTACATCTGCCTCTTCCCAATAAATGTGCCGATCTGGTCATCAATATGCGGATGATGCATCATCTTCCCAATCGACCGTTGCGCCTGAAGGTATTACGAGAGTTGGTCCGGGTATCCCGTGACTGGCTGATCACAAGTTTTTGGACCACGCATAGCTGGCGTTATATACGCCGGCGGTTATTGGGGAAGTCTATTCGTGGTTTCCCTATTTCACCGTATCAGTTTATGGACCTGGTCGACGAGGCGGGACTAACAATCGAACAGCTGATTCCAACACGACGGTTGTATGAAGAGCAAGTTGTTGCCGTTTGCCGAGTCCCGTAATGGACTTGTTAAACGGACTGACCTTCTACGATTCATCCGGGCAGTATATTGCCGACGGCAGCAATGTCGTTGTTGTCAATTATATGCGAGGTGGTCCGAAAAGCGCGCGTTGCACCGCCCTTGTTGAATTGGGCAAATACAAACTCATTATGAAGAATCACCACTGGCTACGACTGCAACGACGTCTTACGGCAACAATGGGCCGATCACCGCTGAGTAATGAAATGGTCATGCTGCGCCGTGCCCAGGCTGTTGGATTTGAAACTGCAAAACTGTTTGCATACGGGACTCGCCGACGGCTGGGACTCATTGCCCAACAAGTTCTACTTACTTTCCAGATTGACGGCCACCAATCATTAGATAGCTGGCTACGCACTACGGACATCTCGGGATGTTCCATGGCCGCCCAGGGCTTGGCCAAGTTGCTAGGCCAGGTGAGGTCCGTAGGTCTTGCCGACCGGGATTTCGGGGCCCATAACCTGCTCGTATCATCCAATACCAATCAACCCGGCAATCTGGTATGGGTGGATTTGGAAGCGGCGTATTCTGCTCCGCCACGCAATGCAAATGCAACCTGCTGCACCATCGGCGCAGCACTTGCCAACTGGTGGATATGCACAGGCGAGGAGCAAGATCGGCTCATTGCAGTCTTTGATGTCATCAAGCAACATGTACCACAGCCCAATACAGGCTGGGTTACCGCCACCAACCATATCAATAGGATCATCGCAAAACGTGTAGACCGCCAGGTATGCCGTAACCGGGCGAACCGGCTGCCAGATCCACTATAAAAGTGATTTTTAGTGCCAACACCATGACCGAGAAACGATCTCAAGTTCAAGCCAGCCGACCGATCCGCATCATCGCGATCACACGCAAACCCGAGTCGCCTAGTTTTGAACACCGTATTACCCGCTATCGCAAAGGATTGACTGAATACGGCATTGAACTGACTTTCCAGACGTTACCAAGGTCCGTACGTGGCCAATGGCAAGTATTGAAAGATATGCGGCGTTATGACGGCGTGTGGTGGCATCGACACCTTTTGTCGCCCTGGGTATCAACCCGATTGCACAAGGAGACACCACCAATCGTGTTTGACTTTGACGACCCACTGGTCTACTCGGCTCGCGGAGGTGGCCAACACAGTTGGTCACGCCAAATACTGTTCTCTCGAATGTTACGACGATCCTCGGTGGCCTTGGCAGCCAGCAAGAGCTTAGCGGATCTTGCGCTACCTTTTTGCCCATCCGTCGTGGAGATACCAATGGCAGTGGATATCCCGACACGTGTTGAATCACCCGTCCGTGCAACAAATAAGCGATTGGAGTTGTTGTGGCTCGGCACGGAGAAGACGCAACCATACCTAGACTTAATACGCAGGCCACTGATGGATCTGGGATACCGGAAGGATGTGAAGTTACGGCTCGTAGCACACAAGCCAATGACTTTTGGTGATTTGGAAGTTGACTTTCGGCCATGGTCCGCAAACGAACAAACCATGGCTCTGCAGGCGTGCGATATCGGCCTGTGTCCCATGCCTGACACAGTTTGGACACGCGGCAAATGCCCTTACAAGGTTCTTCAGTATATGGCACACGCGATGCCTTGGATAGGCTCGGCGGTCGGCGAGAACCGCATCATGGCAGGATCTAACCTAAAGGAGCAACGGGGACTATGTGCCAGTTCAAACGATCAGTGGATGCAGATGCTTGTCCAACTCACGCAAGATGCAAACTTGCGTAGAACACTGGGGAACCAATCATACAAATATGTCGCAGGAAATCATTGCCGGAGCATACTGATTAATCGATTGGCTAAAACTTGGCGAAATGTGCTTGGACAAGAAAAATAGTTTGTATTCGCAATTCGGAGAATCACGAAGGCCAAAACCAAAGTAAAAGCAACCATCTTCTACATGTCTTTAAACGCTGGTTTTTTCTTGTTTTTATTTTGTCACTTGTAATTAAATGCCTGGTCTTACTGGAGACCTCCATCGGGAACCTGAAGGACCCCAATTCCCAACTTGCGACCAGAACCATCAGGACCAACCAATGCCCGCCCATCATATTTATCACATAACTCCTTCCATAACTGATGAACCTGGATTTCCGGCAGATCTTGCCGAGGTAAGATATCGTGAAATGCAATCAAGCCCCCGGGCCGAACCAGCGGCCCATACTGCTCAAAATCCGCCTTGACGCCTTCGTATCGATGATCGCCATCGATAAAAATAAAGTCGATCTTTCTACCTTTCAACAAGTCGCCAAGCCTGTCGCAAGTAGCTGGATCATGTGAGTCAGCTCGTACAAGATGCAGGGTCTGATCCACACCCGCAAAAGCCTCATAAAATGGAACTCGACATTCTTGATAAGCGCCACCAAACTCGCCAGCAGGCAGGTCGATACTGGCAACCATCGCATCTGCTGTAGCAGCTTGAGTCCACAGATACAGTGTTCCGCCTCGTGCCGTCCCGATCTCCAAAATACATTTTGGCCTCAGCTCGCACACGATCTCAAACAACCGCTCAATTTCAAATGGATTCTGTTTAGGGGCAAGCTTTCGATAATGCCCCTTGCCTTTAAAGACAAATGGTAATGCGAAACGCGATCTGAACGATGGCAGCAAGCGTTCCATGTCACGCAGCTGCATAATTGCTGATTTGCAATGCTGCGTTGCCAACATGTCGTACAGTAGTTGCTTAATCATTTATTCTCTCAACTGGCTAGTTACATCGTAACTCGTTTGTGTAAATAGATCGCATTGGCATTAATGAGCAAGTCGCATGCGTTGGCTCGAGGGCCAAACAGGTTGAACAGTTGAAAACCCTGCTGGCGCAAGACACTGTCGATTTCCGAAAACAGAGCACCACCCTCATACATTGGGTTGAGAAATATCTCTGTGTCCACGAGCAGGCTTGAGCGCGAAAGCAGTCGAGTTGCGCCGGATAGAGCACGGACTTCCCCCGCCTGGATGTCGAGTTTGATGATTTCGATCGGCGGTTCGCCTTGATCTGACCACCACTCATCAAAGGTTACCGTCGGCACTGTGATTGCTTTCTCAATGCTCGCGCCCCGTGGGCTCATTTTTCGATTGCGAGCATTGGGTTTCAGTAGTGAGGCACGGCCACGCGATTGGGTGACAAACAATTCCACCTGCCCACTATGATCGCTAATTGCCACGTGAAAGGGTCGCATACGAGAATTACCGCCCGCACAGGATGCCAGAGGGTTAATATAGGCAGGATTGGGTTCGAACATATACGCGATTGCACTGGGAAACCGGCGAAGAATGCGACGTGCAATCCGTCCATCACTCGCTCCGGCATCGATGAAACCCTTAACTGCATGGCCAGCCAACAATCTGGACATCTGAACAAAAGGATCGTCGAGACTAACCAAATTACCCTTGCTTCCTAAAAGGGTGTGTCTCAGGAATGCTCTAAGGGGTTTGGCCAAAACGCCTAGGCTCCAGTCGAATACGCATTAGCCATACTGCCATACTTGGCCGGGATTAAGAACCCGCACTGCAATATCCTGCGGCGCAAATCCACTGGCATCCTGCACCAGTAAATCAAACGTTTTGTAGTGGATGGGGATAGCAACCTCGGGGGATATCAACTCCGCCGCCTTTGTGGCCAACGCAGGACCCATGGTAAATCGATCTCCAATCGGAATCGCTGCAATATCTGGCTGATAAATTTCACCGAGAAGTTTCATATCACCAAACAGGGATGTGTCGCCGCAATGATAGAACGTGACTCCATTCATATGGATGATCAGGCCACAGGGCATCCCCATATACTGGCCTTCAAACGATGAGGAGTGAAATGCCTGGGTAAATGCGATGAAACCAAATGGGGTGTCAACCTTACCACCGGGGTTGCCAGGGCTTGCATTACACCCTTGCCCCCCGACATATTCGGCAATCTCAAATGCACCATACACCGTGGCGTTATTGGCCTTGGCAATCGCCACGGTATCGCCGAGGTGATCGGCGTGCCCATGGGTCAGTGCGATGTGCTGGCACTGAATATCCTGCGGTCGAGTTTTTGCCAGGGGGTTGCCCGTCAAGAAAGGATCGATGACCACAACGTGGCCATCGCCTTCCAGAATGAACCCCGCATGACCCAAGAAGGTAATCGTAATTGGCATGAAAAATATCCCAAGATCATCACTGACGACGTAAACTGCTGATAGGCCAATAATTTTCACCCCGTCACCAATGTACAGTCTACCGGCTTTCGGCCACATGCCACAGCCGCGTCTTTGGTAGCCCATGCTTATGGCGTGTCTCTAGAGACAAACAACCTGAACATCCGAAAGTTGACGATCATGTTCTCGCTGACAACCGTTCGCCATATTTGGCATCACCCCTGTGAGGTGACAGGTTCACCGTAACATGGTGCCACGAGGAATATCTGGCAGATGGCCGAACATTGCCGTAGAATCGGATAAGGCCGGTGTGGCGGAATTGGCAGACGCGACGGATTCAAAATCCGTTCCTGGCAACAGGGTGTGGGTTCGAGTCCCTCCACCGGCATTACCTTGTTTGGGGTTGCACCACGTCGCACAGATTCGTGTAAGTTCCCATAGACATTATGTTTGCGATGATCAGTTTGACACTCTCGTGCATGATCTTTACCGCTGACTGATTCGCGTCTAACTGCACCACGTTGCACGGATTCGCGCTCTAACTGCTGGGGAATCTGCTGGGGCACTCATAGTACCGGTTGCGCTGATTATTTTGGGCGCGCCGATGTCCGGTATTTCATTGATCGCGTAAAACGGACAATGACCGTTTCGCCGCGGCGCTGATGCCCA
>PBAS01000073.1 GCA_002716625.1 Phycisphaeraceae bacterium
AGGGGGCATATGATAATTAATGGAAAATCGTATTTCATGATGTGCTACAGGATTCAATCAATACTAAGGCGCATTACGGTGGGGATGAGTGAAATAACTCAAGGTCCAGCGACGTTGTAGCAATGGAACGGGCAAGGGTGATGGATGGATGGATGGCGGTGCAAGTATTGACCAGCCATCACACCGTGGACGGTAACAGAAAGATCTCATCAGTTGATATCTGCCGGCAAACAGAAATCACGATCGATCGTTGGGTGGTTAGTTGATCTGACTGCATCTGGCTTTGGCCTACCGGTCACAGGTCAAGCTCAACCATCCATCGAGGCTTTGGAGCCGCGGCTTCTGCTGTCCGCCGTAACACCCCTGGAGCCAATCGAACCACTTGGTTCAATGATTTACACCCAAACCTTTGCGGGCACTATTACAGAGCAGGACCGTGTCCAGGTTTCAGCGTTACACCTGGATCCTAGCCAGACAGCAACCGTTCTCTTTGAAACCAACAGCTCGAACTTGCAGGTTCAAGTCGAGTTACGGGCACCGGATGGCACGATCCTTGGGAATGCGGCCGCCCACGCACCAAGCCAACAACTGTTGCTACAGACATTGCCTATTGCCGAGGTTGGAACCTATGAGGTCGAGGTTGCCACCATGGCCGGAACCGGAACCTATAAATTAGAACTAACCCTCAATGCAGCTGTTGAAAGCGAGGACATTACACTTTCTGATAATGGCTCAATTGTCGATGCGCAGAACCTTACGTCCAGCTTTATCACGCTTGATACCAATGCGCAACGTGCTGCTGTACGTGGCACCATTACTGGCAGTGATACTGATATTTATCGCTTACCCCTTGCATCAGGTGACTCCACAAGTGTAATTTTATACGGTTCAGGGTTAAACATTTCGCTCCACGATCACATGGGTACGGTTTTGGCCAATGGCGTCACGGGTGATGCAAACACCACCCTCATTACCAACTTTACCCTGCCCAGCACCGATGACTACTACGTACAGGTCAATGGTGACACCATTGATCATACCCAGAACTACACCGCCGTAATCACCTCAAATGCCGCATTGCAATTGCCTGCAACAGATCCTCAACCACTGCCAGCCAGTGGTGTTCTACTTGGATACCTTGACGGTGTGTTTACTCAAACAGCTACCATGGAAACCCATGCCGTAACCACGCTGGATGGGATCGAGGACAATGATTTTGGTTCTGCCACTGCCATCTACGACAATATTCTCGTGATTGGTGCGCCCCGCCAAGCGATGAACGATTCCCAAACCGGGGCTGTTTATGTCTATGAACGCCTGCCAGGAACTGATGGAACTTGGAGCCAAACAGCCACGCTCGCCGCCAGTGATGGATTAAGCGGTGACCGATTCGGTGACTCGGTGGCCATATGGGATCAAACGATCATTATCGGCTCCAAGTCGAGTAACAACTCGCGTGATGTATTTTCCGGGGCAACGTATATTTTTGACCGCAATACAACCGGCGACTGGATCCAAACGGCAAAACTGACACCTGACGACGGTGCTGATGGTGACAAGTTTGGTGCTGCCGTTGCTATTCACGGTGACATCGCGGTGATTGGCGCCAGCAGAGACTCCACTGAAATAACACAGGACACTGGATCAGCCTATATTTTCGAACGTACCAGTTCAGATGGCCAAACCACCTGGACCCAGACCGCAAAGCTTACGGCCAATGACGGAGCCAGTGGTGATCGATTCGGCATTGCAGTTACAGTGTGGGGAAGCACTGCCATCATCGGTGCACGAGCCGATGAAACCCAATTCGGTGGACCACGATCCGGATCCGCATATGTATTTGAGCGTGATGCCGCCGGGCAATGGATCGAATCATCAAACCTTACTCCGGCACAGGCGATGCGGGGGGATTTTTTTGGTACATCAGTTTCCATCTGGCAAGACACCATCCTAGTTGGGGCAGTCAACGGACAGGAACGCTATGGTGACCTAGCAGATACCGGTGCTGCTCATGTTTTTGAGCGCAATAGCGATGGCCATTGGATTGAAACAGCAAAATTATTGGCTTCGGATGCCAACGAGTACGCCCACCTAGGCATCTCGGTCAACCTTTGGGGGGATCGAGCTGTTATTGGCGCAGATGGCGACCCGAATAATGGTGCTGATACTGGTGCCGCTTATATTTTCGAACGTGATCAAACCGGTAACTGGGGCGAAACAACCAAGCTTATAGCTTCCAACGGCCAGCCTGGCAGCCGGTTAGGATATGCCACTGCAGTTAACAATGACACAGTGATCATGGGGGGGCTTTATGATGATACGGTCTCGCTTCGTGGTGTCACATACCTATTTACACCAAGCTTCACTGATAAATTCAACATGGATATTATCGGGGGATCCGAGTTGACGCTCACCCTCGACGCACCCTTTGGAGATCTCGGAGCTCCGGGGACAACCGAGTCTATGACATTACAGGTGCTTGACTCATCTGGTTCACTCATCGCGTCAGATGATAATGAAGATGGTGTCATTACGGATGTGAACATTTCCAATCCCGACACGGTACAGGTCCTTATCACGGGTGAAATTACCGAAGGCGATTACGTTCTTCGAGTTGATCGGAGCCAAGTATCATCAATATCCAACCTAATCATCGGTGACGATCAGGCTGCACGGAGTATCAAGTATTTCGACGACGACGGAACGGCGGGGATGGTGACCTATACAGGGGGTACCGCAACAGTCACGTTGTCTGGAACCGGCCTTGAGGATATCGTTGAACTTGAACGAAACACCTTGGTGGTTCCCGACACGGTATCCGGGGTTGAAATCCTTCAGATTGACATCCATGTCGACTCCGATGCAAATATAAACAAGCGAAAACTGATACTAAAAGCCAAGGGGGGCGACGACGGCCAGGTTCGGGTCGGTTCTGTTATTGCCGATGGTGACATGGGCAGAATTGATGCTAGAGGGTCAAATTTCATTGCCGCGGATATCACGATTGATGGTTTTCTTGGACAGATATGGAGCAATGACCTTGACCAGGTATCGCTCATAATCGGCGATCATAGTTCAGGCAAACCCACCCGGTTGAAATTTGCCGATGCAACCAACCTTGTCGTGGACTCTGCAGCTCCAATTGACCTGGTCGGCAACAAATTTGTCAATGATGACCCGGCAACTGATGGTGTTACTGCACTGTATGTGAAAAACATCCGGATCAAACAACAAGCGGCCTTTGCCATTGACACCACGGGCTTTGACCACAGGGAATATTCTGTTGGAAAAATTAAAATTGGGGACATTACCGGGGGTGTTTGGACCGGAACCAATAACTTCGGCACACTCAGTGCACAATCCATTGACAATCTGCACGCATATTTTTCTGGGTCGTACAAATCTGTTCAATCCAAACAGAACATTGAAAACACTGTCATTTCCGGCATCGCAATATTGAAGATTGATGCCAAGGGTGACATAAGAAACTCGGACTTTTCCTTCGACGATATCCTGAAAAATCTAAAATCAAAGGGAGTGATCACAGATGTGAATGTGACTGCGGGATCCGGCACCAAGATCGAAGCAAGGAATGACATGGTCAACATGCATGTCAATCTACTGGGCTCCTTTGATCCCATTAATCCCAAGGCGGTTGCCCTTAAAAGGCTTAAAGCAGGCGGCCATATGCAGGCCGTTGTTGTCAAATCAGCAAACAGCATACAGGGAATTGAAGCCCGGACATTCTCAGACTCGACATTTCATATTGCAGTAGATCACGATGTGGCGACCAATCTGCTGATGGATGCACGGAATCATTTCATTGACACGGCAATCAACAACGCCACGAATACCATGGCATTTGTCGGCAGCTTCAAGGTTAAAGGTGACCGGGAGTCAACCACATGGATGAACAATGTCCAACTGGCGTCTCCCCGAATTGACCGGGCCATCTTCGGGCGGGCAGGAGCCAACGAGGGCAATCAATATGGTGCAAGCTACCTTCTATTCAAATCACTGAAATACAATGCCCTTATTCGCAGCGATAATTTGTCGCTTAAAAATGTTGCCCTGATCACACCCCTCGGTATCCCCCAAGTTATAGATGCCGATACAGACCTGGTATTCGTAAGAATTTAAGTTTACCTTCCCCGACCACACCCAAACCATATCCTGGTCCAAGCACGCCAGACCATATTCAGGAAAATGGGCACTGTCACACCAGAAACTCGGTGCAATGAGTACTATCGAAGCGCCTTGCCACTTTCACCGCCATGCTCGGTAAGGATAGCAGCAACCGCTTCATTGCCGAACTTGGTGGCCCAATCCAATGGGAAGGAACCATTTTTGGCCATGGCATTGACGTTGGCACCCTGGCTGATCAGGATATTCACGATATCCGTGTGCCCCTGACGGGCGGCACAATGCAAGGGCGTTTTCCCAAACTTATCCCGACCATCCACTTGCGCGCCCTTTTCGACCAGAAAAGTGACAACATTTTTGGCCGTTCCCAGGGCTGCAGCGTGCAAGACCGAGCCGCCGGTTACCGTTTCTGCATTGATATCAACACCATCCTTAAGATGACGTTTAATTGCTGGAAGGTCGCCTTGGGTGGTTGCTGCCAAGAGATCCGCTATCGATTTTTCTGCAGTAGTAGTCATAGCTGCATGATAACAAATTATTGGACACTTCGCTCAGGACGGTCGGCTCTCCTTTGCGTCTGACCGGTGTGTTGATACGATATTGCCGGTAAGACTGAGAAGGATACCCGTCGACAGGAAGTCGATACTCATATTCCGTTCGATGCTCCTACCTTCCTAGGCCAGAAAGTTGGCCTCTTTCGAGCTGACCCCGAAAGTTGAACCGGGTCGCATTTGCCTTGAATAGGAGACCGAACGATGGGCAAAAAACTATATGTGGGCAACCTCGCCTTTAGTGTGACGGATGCTGAATTAGAACAGTTACTTGGTGAACATGGTGAAGTTGAAAGCGCCAACGTGGTAACTGATCGCGAAACAGGCCGCAGCCGCGGATTCGGATTCGTGGAAATGTCCTCGGATGATGAAGCCAACGCAGCAATCGAGGCCCTCAATGGCAACGAATACGAAGGCCGATCGCTGACCGTCAATGAGGCCCGTCCACGTCAGCCCCGTGGTGGTGGCGGTGGTGGTCGTGGCGGTGGTGGTGGTTACGGTCGCGGTGGCGGCGGTGGCAATCGGTATTAAAAAAAACACAAAAGGCGGGAAGGTAAAAGAGGTTACTTTTTGTAACCTCTTTTTTTTGCCTAGATCGTATTGGTCACCGCAATTCACAAAATGATCCGTATCCAAATAATCTAGCATGATCCAATATAAAACGGACAAAAACCCGTTGACTGGGCGCCGCGGTACTGTCCCTGCCATTCCAGTAGACGACTTGCCGAACGCCGTCACCATCCAATGGCTCACATGCAGCACGGCCAAAACCGTCCATGACCTGGCCCTTCTCATCACAAAGTTCCACGCGAACACACCCCCCGGTATCCACTGCCGAGTTGATTACCAAGGGGCTGTCATGCAAACCCAGCTTGAATGTAAGCAGTTCGCCGCAGGTTGAAGAATCCTGTGATTCGGCATGGCTTAACCGACCAGCAGTACAAGCAGCAACTGCAGGTGTAATCGTGGATTGTTCTAGTAACCGGTAAAACTGGGGCCAGGTGTGAAAATGCTTGGAATAGGCATACCGACCTCGCGTTCGCATTAGGTCGTGAAGGGAAGCGGGGGGGGCATTATGCTTGTATGGCGTGCTGTAGGCACTATAGGTCAGATGCCATTTATCATTGATTGGCACGAATACATCACTGGGCCGGATGCCACCGTGATTGTATTTTGTTGGTGGACCGGCAAAACCAGGCGAACCTTGGCGAATCATTGATTTGCGATGTGGGAACCTGTGCCAATGCAGAAAGTCTCGTGTCCAAATGAGCTGCGGTAAAATATAACTTGATTTGGCATCCCAATGACCAAGTGAGCCCAGGTACACACGGCCCCCACCCGCCACGGAAACAGCTGAGTGCAGAATACTTCCAGGTGAACCTTGCGTCGCCTCATCAATGACCTGGTGAATGTTAATCATGTAAAACTGCGCTCCCGCCGGATCACTGTCGTCAGGAGAAAGAACAAAGCGACGCTCCCACTTCAGAAAATCCCTGGTCCAGATCACTGCCAGAACGCGGCGAACCTGATGGATATTATCTATCGGAGCGTAGTGCGGTGGGTAGGGATGGGCGCCGGGACGAATGAAGAAATAATGCGTTCCACTTGACCGATCCTCAAGGATCATGCGAAAGGTCTCGGTGGAATGATGTAAATCCATCCCCGCACCGGATGAGATCAGGGGTTCGCGGCTAAGCATCAAAATTGTTCGGCCCCGCTTTTCAAATGCAAAAGCTCGCATCCGTGCAGATTCCTGGGGTTCACTGAAGGCTTCACGGATTTGCGGTGCTACATTCTTGCAAAAGCTCAAAATCTAGCAGATGTACATCACAAAACAGTGGCTTGGATCCACCGGGCCGTCCTGATCAGGATCGTAATCACGCAAACTTGATTTATCGGGATCAGGCAACAGATCCGGGTCCGCCTGGATCCGACTGGTCATGTAGTCGCTGACCGACCAATAGGCTGTAATCTCATGGCCGATGTCAGCCTGTAACAACTCGGCGTTGGATGTGGAAACAATATTGTTTTCCGATGATCCGTTGCATTCAACAAGTCCGAGATCTGGCTGGCTCCATGTTTCGCCGTCATCTGACACCATCCGGCAAATCAATTGGCTTGCATTCACGTCTCTTGGCCCGGTAACAGAGTAATCCTGTTCATATTGGGCGGTCTGATGATTACGCCGAATGACTCCTCGCGGCGACATCCAGGGTGACTCCCATGGCATCTGCCCCGACGCCAAGAGAGCATCGGGTGTAGGCTCCATGACATCCTGGTAGAAACGTATATTGTGAACCTCTGAAAATGCCTCCTGTGCGATAACCGGTTCAAATGATGATATCGGTCGAATGGACGGCAACTGTTCCGGTGGCAGGTACTCTTTCCAAAAGGAACGCACCATGTAAGCGCCGATTGGACAGTCGTCTTGATACAACCGCAGTCGTACCCAATATTCACCGCGTGCCCAGCCGGCTGTTGAAAACCTTTGTGACTGATCTTCCTCGGTAATTGTCAGATCCCAGGGCCCTGCAAGTGGCTCTGATTGGCTGGGCTCAACAATATCCATCATGGCCCGACACGCGGGCAAACGTTCTTTGCAAACCCGAACCATGACCGATACGTCATTGGTATCTATATAAACACAGCGATCGGGCGCACACTCAACCAAGTGCTGGCTATACAGACCCACCAAGGGTACACCACGGGATGAATGAGGCATGAATCGTGTCGTGGAGAACCACCCACTGCCTTGGCCAACAACCTCGTCACCAGCCAGCAACTCAACATGGAGTATGTAGTAACTGGCCCGCCAGTCCGCACGCCATTCATACCGTTCATATGACGATTCATCACTAAGCGTATATGGAACCTTCCACCGCGCGACTGTATTGTGCACCTGTACTTCGCTAACGATGGTTTGGCAATAGCCGCGGGGCTGGGTAATAGTTGTACGCACCCCGGTCAGGGGCGCGTCATCTTCAAGATGCATCTGCAGATTCAGTGTCCAGTTGTCCTGGACTGCGGCATTGACTGCAGGAGCTGCTTTACATCGGCCAACTGTGGCCAGGACCACCGGCTTCCATACATAGGACGCTTCACCCAATTGCCGCCAGCGTACTCGAACGGCCAGTGTGTTTTCTATTCCTGGCCGCAGCATACTGGTTACATCAACTGCAAATGGTTGTTGCCATACACTGGCATCATCAATGTGTCGCACCGCAACCAGGACGTCATTGACATAAACCCATGCCGAGTCATCCACACCACCAAACACGAGATAAACCGGACCACCGGAACCAGGCTGCAGTTCTGCTGGCATGGAAAATGTTTGGCGGTACCAGAAAAAAGTATCAGCCCAAGGGGTATCGGCGTCCGCGTGTTCATGTGACCGATTCACGGCCCAGCCATCTGACATGATCTGTATTGGGTTGAAGGTTGTACGCCTTCTGATATTGCCATCAAGTTCATCAACGACCGGATGGTCTGGATGAAAATCATGACTGGTCACCGGGCACCAAAACCTGCTTTCGGGTTGCTGGGGTATATTGTCGCGTTGAGTGGACACCAGGTTACTTGTCTCCTGCGATAATGACTTTACATCGGGACTTATAAAGGATCTTGCCTGCGGCATCCAATCTTTGTGGGATTGTGGATCTCAACACCTGATGACACATCTCGTATCACCAAATTTCTTATAATAGGAAGACCCACAACGTGTCATTGACAAGCTTGGACATACATCCGCAGCACCATGTAATTGGTCCTCAATGAAACGGTTAACCAGCCATCATGACGACTGCATGGTTGTGACGCCCAATGATCGCCTTGGCCACTCCAAGGCACCAAGCCCTGCAGTTGTACCGCCCTAACCGCAACAGCCCGTAATGAATAAGAGGATTAAATTAACATGAATGATATTCGAGCCGCAGCAGTTCAGTTCAATCATGTGCCGGGGGATAAAGAGGAAAACCTAGACACGATCAGGAGATTTATTGACCAGGCGGCATTACAGGGTATCCAGTTGATTGTATTTCCTGAAATGTGCATTACCGGCTACTGGCATGTGCGCAAGCTGTCACGCGAACAGGTAAATGATCTTGCTGAATCAGTGCCAGGTGGAGAATCGACACGTAAACTACTCGCTTGGTCGGCTCAGAATAACATGACAATCGGCGCAGGACTTATTGAACGTGGTGACGACGGGCAGTTGTATAACTCCTACGTGGTGGCCATGCCGAACGGTCAACATGCCTGCCACCGAAAGTTGCACTGCTTTATCAGTGAACATATGGCCAGCGGGAATCAGTATACGGTGTTTGATACGCCACATGGATGCCGGATGGGGGTACTGATCTGCTACGACAATAATATCGGTGAAAACGTGCGGATTACGGCGCTTAATGGTGCCGAAATTCTGCTTGCACCACACCAAACAGGTGGCTGCAACTCTCCAAGTCCCGGGTGCATGGGAACCATCGACCCCAAGCTGTGGAAAGAGCGCCATGAATACCCTTCACGGATTGAGACCGAGTTTCGCTCTCACAAAGGCCGTGCCTGGTTATTGCGCTGGCTTCCCGCCCGAGCTCATGACAACGGCCTGTTCCTGGTCTATGCCAATGGAGTCGGTGTCGACGACGACGAGGTCCGGACCGGCAATGCAATGATCCTTGACCCTTACGGTGAGATCCTGACCGAAACCTGTCGGGCGGCTGATGACATGGTCGTTGCCGACCTCCAGGCCCAACGCCTTGAAATGTCCACTGGACGCCGCTGGATAAGAACGCGTCGACCACAACTCTATGGAAAACTGACTGAACCAACAGGAAAAGAAGCCGACACGCGTTCTGTCCGCTTCGAAAATCTAGATGTCACATGAAAACGTCGGTCCCCAGCCTGATCCCCGCAGCCAGCGTTATTTAATCTGCGCAAGCTGCATCGCCATTCTCGCAGCAAATATTACGTGCGCTCCGTTTTCAACATTGGTCGCGCTGAAGATGGGGGCGACGCCTTTCTATATCGGTGCGTTGAACGCCATCCATCTGGGTACCTTTGTACTCCAACTGGTCACGATGGGACAGGTACAACGACGTGGCAAGAAATTTGTCCTGATCCTGTGGAATACGCTGACCCTGATCGCCATGGTGCCGCTGCTGTTCCTGCCTGAGATCTGGAAGCACTACCGCGAATGGGCACTGCCGTCATTCATGATTCTTGTCAGTATTCGCCATGTCACCCGGACAATGTCCCTGACGGCCTGGATGCCGCTGCTGCATGACAATACAACGGCAGAAAACCGTGGAAGATTTTTTGGTCGAATGCGAACTTATTGGAAACTGATTCTCCTGATCTGGCTGGTGTCCCTGGCCCTGCTGGCCAGGGATGAAGCACCGTGGTGGCTGATTCGCAGCGCCATGGCAATTGGCCTGCTCAGCCAGGGCATCTACATTCTTTGCCTGCTGCCTGCCAAGGAAAGGTCGCCTTTGGGCATAAGCGAGTCAATGCCCAAGATGATCAGTCGGCCGCTGCGTGATCACCGGTTCCGATGGATGCTCCTTTATATCCTGTGTTACGGCACTGCCCTGGGACTGGCCGATCCATTTCGTGTCGTCTATCTCAAATCACTGGGCTATCCGGATTCTGTATTGCTGCTTGGACCGGCCACATTGTTTCTTGGTGGCATATTAACCCAGTTTGCATGGGGAAAACTTGCTGATCGTATTGGCAATCGTGGTATTTTCAGTATTTCGCACGTGGGCATGATGGTGGCGATTGCTGCCTGGCTTCTGGTGGATAACACCACCAGCGGTCTTGCACTGGCACTGATTGTGCTGGCCACCATTGGCATATTCAATGGGGGCAACAGTATTGTGCAGACCCGCTACATGTTCAGTATCGTGCAACAGGATCACCAGGCCGCCTATATCACAGTCGCCACGGTCCTGGGCATGGTGTCAATTGGATTAGCGGGGTTGGCAGGTGGCGCATTGCTGACTTGGTTTGGTGATTTTGAAATACACCAGGGAGCCTTGCACTTAAATGCCTACCACCTTCTTTTTATCTGCTCGGCATTACTGTTTACTTTGCCCCATGCCATTCGCACCAGATTACGGCAGGGAAAGGAAGTGCCAAGTGCAAAAATGATCGCTTTCATCACCAGGCCACTACGTACCATGCTGGGGAGCATGGCTACCCTTGTCCCTCCACTGGATGATATTGAATCCCATGATTCCCGGGATACGACCGATCAAAGACCAGAACCGCCAGTACAATCCTAGAATTACATCACCGGCCATCGGGTGCTTGTGGTAGGTTTACATCGGTAATCTTGACCGGCTTGCAGCATAGGACCGATGAATAACAACCAAACCCACAGGTGACATGCAGATGCTTGGACGAGTCATAAGATGACTACAACTTCGCACCATCAAATTCACTACCAACTGAATGAAAACACACATGACCACACAACTGCAAGATTTTATCAATAACACACTGGTTATTGATACACATGAACACCTACGTACGGAACACCAATGGGTCGAACAGGGACCCCTGGATGTCCTCCAGGACCTTTTTGCAAATTACACAAAGGCCGACCTCATCAGCGGCGGTGCGTCCCCAAAAGCAGCCAGGCGGCTGGACGATGGGCACGACCCCGATATCAAAAACCGATGGAACGGTATTGCCCAGGCCTGGGAGAATATCCGGCATACCGGGTATGGCCAGTCTGTTCAGGTTCTGGCCCAAAACGTCTATGGGATCGAGGAGATCACCCCTGATGCCTTACATGCGGCCCAACCAGTCCTTGAGTCCCTACGCTGCAATGGACAGCGATTGCATCTGCTTCATGATGTGGCCAAAATTGATCACGTCCAAATTGATGACAAGATGCGCACATGTCATCCTGACGAGTCAGGACCAGATTTTTTTCTCTCCGACATTTCATGGGTTGGCTTCGTGTCAAAAGGCGTTGATTGGGATGAATTGGAAGGCGAAACAGGGATTTGTGTCAAGGACTTGAGATCACTTCGATCTGCAATGGAACAGGTGTTTGCGCGACATGCACAACGGGCCATCGCGGTAAAGACACAACATGCTTATAACCGTACACTTCGTTGGCGACCGGTCTGCGATGAAGATGCCGACCGGGCTCTTAATGAGGTTCTGACCAACCCTGGAAACGTGGATCAAAATGGTCGGCTGTGTCTTGGCGATTGGTGCCTGGCACAGGCCGCCCAGTTGGCAGGTGAATATCACTTGCCACTTAAGATCCACACCGGTTATTACGCTGGCAACAACTCGATGATCACTGACCGTATCCGGGCCGGTCATCTATGCCCGTTGCTGATTGAATATCCCAACACCCGTTTCGTGCTGATGCACATCGCTTATCCCTACACCGAAGAACTTGTTGCCATGACCAAGCATTTCCCCAACGCGTGGGCTGATCTATGCTGGGCCTGGTCAGTCAATCCCGCCGCCTCCGGTCAATTCGTCCGCCACATGATCCACGCCGCACCGGCCAACAAGCTATCTGCCTTTGGCGGTGACACCCACTGGCCAACGAGCGCCTATGCGTATTGCCTACAGATGCGGCATCACCTTGCAAGAACACTACAGGCCGAGATTGACGATCGACAACTGACTGAATCCCAAGCCATTGCATATGCCCAGCGCATCATGTTCGACAACCAGGTGAACTGCTTTGAGATTGACAAGACGAAGGCAGAAAATATCAATGAAGTTGAGCAAGACAGTTAAGGCCAGCCATCTGGACCGTAGATGCCAAGCTACCTGACTGCATATCGCCCCCGATAAGCCATACCCGCAAACCCCAAAACCCCGATCACCACGGTGCCCGGTTCTGGTATGGTCACACTTGAACTGATGCCAATTGGACCGGACGAAACTGATACATTCCCGGCTACCGTCCAGTTGACACCAAGAATTGCGAGATCTGAAACATCCACCTCGCCATCACCATTGAAATCCCCGGTTGCCAGGACCTGATTAACCTTGTTGAAATTGGCACCAAGGATTGCCAGGTCACTGATATCCACGATCCCATCTGCATTTGCATCGCCTGCAATAGGAAACACATCCGCATAACCCGTAACGTACTTGAACAGATCACCAGTTCCGCCAGGAAGAGTCACATTCAATCGGTTGTTATTAAGCGAGATCACATCAATCAATCCTGTCTGGCGATTCAGACGCAGAAGTTGGTTGATGCCTTCGTCAAATAGAACGTAGAATTTCAATTCCGTATCAGCAGCCGCCGTGTCTGCCTTGTGATACATGTTGGCCAACAGGAAATAGTTTTCCCCATGATCATCTTCAAAAAAACCTATCAAGCCATCTTCATCAGAACCGATCCCACCACCTTCAACGTCGATCACCATAATGTCCTGAATATGCCCGTCACCACCAGCTCCAACCGACCAGTTATTATGGCTTGGTGGTCCTGATCCAGTTCCACCATCAACCCACCGGACGTCCGTGTTGTCGGGCCTTCCCAAGGCCTTGCCCAGGATGGCGACTTCGGCATTTGTTTTGGTGACATCCTCGAAAATTTTCGGCGTGGGGCCACCGTAAGGACTGACCAGTGTTCGGTCACCGCCACCGTAATCGCCAAATGGATCATAAGTAAAATAGGAAATACCTGTAAAACCATGCGCCATCGCGGCGAAAACCTGCATGCGAATATCCGATTCACTTGGAAGCCGGCGGCTCAGTGAATCCTTGTCAAACCCTTGGACAAAAATGTGATAGGGCATCTGATGACTCTGTGCCGCCTCCCGAATCTTATCCATGGTGCTGTGCATGAAGTTCCGGCTGGTGTCACCATCATCTGCAAAGGGATACTGATCAACCATCAAGATGTCGGGCTGGATGATGGTAATGATATCGTCGAGATACTGCTCGTAGTTGTAACCAGGACAACTGTCGTCTCCATACATTTTTCTTGCACTGGCACCGTAGGGCAGGGCATTTGTAATAACCTTTGAATCGGGGAACACGGTTTTCAGCCAGGCTGAAATCGGTGCGCTATCGTGCATGCTGAGAAACTGTGGTTCATCCTTTGTATACCATGCGGTGTTACCCGGGTAATCCCTGGCGATCTGCCGCAGCCGTCCCGGAAGTTCGCCTGAATCCCATGCGGTACTGGAGGCTGTCGTATCAACATGCATCTGCCAAGGCACGTTGGCATTGGCGGCTTTCAGTGCCAAGTGCCCATCTGCCTTAAAGGCCAACAGCGTGTTCATGTTCGCGCCGATGTAACGGCTCAAATTCATGTCAATCGATGAAACACTCTGCACCAACGAACTGATCACAAATGGGCTGCGGTCAACGGGGACCGAAGCCCCCTGGCTGGCGGTTCGGAACAACTTGTCTTGATCAGTGAATTCAATTTCATTGACATAGACCCCTTCGGCATAATTATCGACCCCCAGTTTCACCATGCGATCAGGGAAATCCGACCGACTGGCAATCTCGGTGTGACTGGTCGTCCACGCCGGCACCCCGACCCTCTTGTGTTGCCAGGTCACCAACAGCGATTCACCGCCGCCGCCTATAAACCGCAAACGATGATCGTAATCACCGTGATCAAGGTCCGGATTGGCGGCCGTATTGCCATTAAACCGAACAAGCAATCGCTCATCCGGCCTTTGCAGATGATGGAACCCAAAACCATCAGATAGCTCATTGAAAAGTGGATCACCCCGTGAAAAATCGCCGCCAATCCGCGAATCATTCGAATGGTTGTAGACGCCCCAGTAATACAGGTACCTGGTTTCACCGTCACCGGGATAGCCTATATCCCCCGTGCTGACCGTGCGGTTCGTGTGCAGTTCATTAAAGATCCGGCCGCCCTTGGCAATACTCACTGCCGATTCACCGGCCAGGGCTGGATCAACCACTACGCCCAGATCGACAATACCATAGTTTTGCGGTTCGATCGTGGTATTCCAATTGTCAAGATGATCAAATGTCTCTTGCCAAAAGGGCTCAGCTAGACCTGTACACGGCGTACCAACACCGATCGCCAATATCATGAGCAGATGCCGGGAGAACATATTGATGTGCTTTTAGCCAAACGGCATTCATCCCTCTCTTATTGCCCTATTAAATATTGAAAACACCTTGATTATATTAGTTCACGTCATGCCCAAAGTCCTCCGTTACCTAGCATAAATAGGATGAGCAGTTTGGATCGATTACCTAATGACGTTTATGAGGAACAAAATTCAGTGCGGTAGAGTTGATGCAATGTCTTTTTCCAGTTGGACGTGGCCCATCATTGAAGATGTGACCCAAGTGTGCATCACATCGACCACAATGCACCTCGGTCCGCACCTGACCGTAGGAAGTATCAACCTCCGTACCAATCACACTCGGATGAACCGGCTGCCAAAAGCTTGGCCACCCGGTTCCTGATTTGAATTTTGCACCCGAGTCATACAAGGGCTGGGAGCAGGCCACGCAGATATATACACCCGAGGCCTTTGCCTGCCAGTACTTGCCGGTAAACGCCCGCTCCGTTCCTTTTTCACGCGTTATGTAAAACACATCTCGCGTCATTTCCTTGCGCCACTGCGCATCGGTCTTTTCAATTCTGTCCGTAAAGATTTCAATTTTCATATTACCAACCTCCACGTATCGTGGGGCAGATGGGCGGTCAACCTTCAGTTGATCGTGACCAGCCTGCGACGGGCTCGCGTCAACAATTGGACTGTCATTAATGAGTGCATTTGCTTTGGGACTGGCCTTGCCATCCATGGTCGACAATGGGCTGGGCTGAGTGTTGTCACTGGACTTGTGTTCACACCCTGCAGACACCAGCACAATCATGGTTGGCCAGAACATCAAGGTTAATGTGAATTTAATCATTGGAGGCCTCACGTCCTGTTCAAGAACAATTTTCTCGACAATCCTCACTTTCCACAACCTGACAGGTATTAAGTACCATGATCACATCCAAGGAATTGACATCAAAGACCTTGCACCCAAGAGGTGGGGCGGAATATAGACTCTGAAACACCCCTAAATATGATGGAAAGTTGGCCATGAACCGCACCGCTGCAGTTGCACAAGGAAGCACATCACGCATACTGGCCGTCCGTATCTCACCGGGTAAAGACGTCATAGAAACACTGGCCGAAGTGTGCCTGGATAACCGGATTACCGCCGGCACCGTCGACGTGCTCATTGGCGGCGCCAACAGCGCAAAATTAATCGTACCGATCACCGACCCCACGAGTCCATCAGGTGTTGCGGCCAAAGAAATTAATGTGCCCCATCCGGTTGCATTTACTGCAGGTCAGGGCATGGTCTGCACTCGTGAAAATGGCGAGATCGAGATTCACCTTCATGTCACCTTGGCGGATGACACGCGTCTTTATGGTGGTGACCTGGTCAAGGGCAGTGCCATCGTCACCACGACGGCCGACGCAATCATATCCCGGGTTGATGGTGTCACTTTTCTGCGCAAGTTTGACCCAGAGGTTGGTTTCGTGGTGTTCCATCCCAGCACCAATCCTTAACCACTGTTATTTGTCCGATACGTGCGTTGTCCAGTTGCTGCACAAAATTGACATTCTAAGATAGTTGCCTGCTAGACCTGCCAGGCCTGCAGCGTTGGCATCACGAAAACACGCGAAAGGATCAAAAATGCGAAGTCGACTGCCTTGGCTGCTTTTCACTTTAGCTG
>PBAS01000074.1 GCA_002716625.1 Phycisphaeraceae bacterium
AACAAAAGCCTCGAAAGCAGCTCCAGTCACAGGCGCTGGCTGGTAAGGTGGAGCATCAACCTTGATGTCCTGACTCTGCCAGTGAGGAATGAATCCTCGCGTTGATTCAAAAAGCGTATTACTCGGCTGTTCGGTGTTGCCCCAGTCCAGTCGATTGTCTCTCAAGAAGATGTCAACACCTGCTTTGCCGCCCTGATCCACAGGCGCGACTATTTCCACAGCTTCCAGTGCATTGACCCGACCGTAGGCATGTGTCGCATTACCCGAAGCAGGTGAACTGAAACCTGTCGCGGTCGAGTACGCCCCCGTAGAGTCTTCAATCTTGTCCGTTGTGTCCTGCAGCAAACGTTGCACCTGCAGCCGCGTCAAATTGGGATTTGCCGTCAACATTAAACCGGCAACCCCCGCAGTCAACGGGGTCGCGGATGACGTGCCACCGAAGCACAGCGTATAGTCTCTAGCGTTCGCAGGTGGGGCAATAGGTTCAGGCGAAGGGCAATTGTTGACAGGATTGGTGTTGTTGTACCCTTGGTTACCTTGCCGATCCGTGGTAGCGATATTCAGAGTCCCCGAAAATGGAGTGGCCCCACCATATCCCCGGTGAGTAGGAGCAATAACTTCCACACAATTGCCCCAAGCACTTTCGGTGACTTTACGATCTTGATTACTCGATGCACTGACTGCGATAGCATTGGGAAGAGCCGCTATATCAGGATTAGCACCGGCGCAAATGTTACGGTTGCTATTGGGCACCGCGAAGATCACGACACTTCCAAGCCCCCCTCTTCCTAAAGTGGCCGCATTATTTACAGCATTGGAAACGACAACTGGCACTGCTACGCCTTGGAAATAACCCCAACTGTTCGTAATAATGTCTGCTCCGATCTGTTGGGCGTATGTAAACCCGTTTGCTTGCGATGCGAAGGTATTGCCTAATCGCATCGGAATAATCGTGCAATTTGGACAACTGCCAGTTACTCCCAGGTTATTGTTTCCACGAGCGGCGGCCACGCCAGCAACGGCTGTGCCATGGTCATCTCCCAGCCCGGCTCCTGGATTGGCATCATTACCACGAAAGTCCCAGCCGCTAACATCATCAATGAATCCATTGCCATCATCATCAATTCCGTTTCCCGCAATCTCACCTGGATTTGTCCAGTAATTTGGAGCCAGATCCGGATGCGTCATATCAAAGCCATCGTCGTGAACTGCGATAACCGTATTGGCCGCCCCAAGATTGAAATCCCACGCGTGAGTCGTATCAACATCCGCGTCAACCGTACCACCCGATTGCCCGCTGTTGAGGTGGTGCCACTGGTTACCAAACAACGGGTCATTCGGAAGAACTTCCCGCAGCTCAATAACCGCAACGGAGTTGGGCTGAGCAAAATTGGTCAGCTCACTCTCATGATATGCATTCGCCAAATCTAATGCATCTAACTGAGATGCTTCAGCCACTCGCAAAATGAATTGATTCTCTACGAAAGGATCCGGCGAATGAATTTCCACACTATTTTCTGCATTCATTTTGTCAATCTGATCACGAGTCACATTCGGACCAAACTGAGCAATAAATTCATCGGTAACAAACATCGGGACATCAGCGCCTTTCGGCGTAGCTGCAAAACCAGCGTAAGCAATTAGTTTCTCACCCTCTCTTGCAATATGGTTGGTCAGCGCAACAAGCTGTGGTCGATCGAGCGGATTCGAGAGACCAAACACTGTGACACCCAAGGGATAAGTCTCAAGCAATTTCATCCCGAATCGGCCTAGAAATTGCCCCAAATGGTCCGGGGTCACGTTGTCTCGAGCCACGACACCAATTCGGTCGTGGGCAATTGTTAGCTCAATTTTTTGTAAACCATTGTAGAAGAAAGCATCCTCAGGATGTATGTCCTCAACCTTGAAATTGCCAAAATCCTTGCCCGTGATAATCGTGCTTTGTTCCAAAGTCACGTTGTAGCGGTCATTCGGCGGTAAGGTTTGTCTCCATCCCTCTTGCTGAACTTCCGCCACCGTATAATTGCCTGCCGCCAACCCCACGAACGAATATCCCCCCTTGTCCTTCGTGACGTCTAAAGGTTCACCCAGATCGTGCTTGTCGTTGTCATTAAGGTCCAGAAAGATCGTCCAACCAGCGAGTCCCGGCTCGTCCTCGCTTCGTTTCCCGTCACCATCGAGGTCGTGCCACTTCGCCCCATGTATCTGAGCACTATCGCCGGTTAATCGGAAGGTCACACCTCCCATTACTGACCAACCGTTCCGGTCTTTACGTTCTTGTACGATACTGAATTCACTACCATCTTTAAGTTGCTTGTCGTCAAGTTGCTCAATGTCTACGATCGAAACCAAGACCTCTTCATACGGCTGAAGGACAAATACTTTGTCAAGCTCAAACTTATCTAATTTCACTGCCCAACGATCTGCGGATTGGAGCTTGAGAACTGTTTCAATCGTCACATCGGTTGGGTTGCGAACGAAGAATGACCGAGAGGAGTTCTGGTTGTTACTATCCGATAGGTTGTGGTAATTGCGGTGGGTGACGTTGTTGTCATTGGGCGTAATGTTGTCAACGATGAGCATTCCCTTTGACGAAGGAGAAATCGGATCTTGGGATGACTCAATCATTGCTGTAAGGCAGAAATGATTTGCCAGGTCCGGGTCAATGGTAGGCGCGGGGAAATCAAAACTGACTATCTGGGCCGTGTCCGCAGCAGTATTAGCAACCGAGCTTCCTGAATAGGCAAGATTATTCATGGTACAGACAGAAGATGTGGTACCGGTGCAATCAAGCGGATGCCATTGAGTCGTGTCGGCGGAGTCAGCTGGAAACGCCGTCCAAAAGTCGCTTGGCAAAGCCGGCAAGGAAGTGCCAAATTGGGTCCAATGAAGTTTCACGTTCACAGACGATGCGGCCACAGGCCCCCGGTTGCGGGCTCGTACGTAGACCCGGTTAACATCCCCGGGCGTTGCGCTGGGTATCTCATCAACAAAAGCCTCGAAAGCAGCTCCAGTCACAGGCGCTGGCTGGTAAGGTGGAGCATCAACCTTGATGTCCTCACTCTGCCAGTGAGGAATGAATCCTCGCGTCGGTTCAAAAAGTGTATTACTCGGTTGTTCGGTGTTGCCCCAGTCCAGTCGATTGTCTCTCACGAAGATATCGACACCTGCTTTGCCACCCTGATCCACGGGCGCGACTATTTCCACCGCTTCCAGTGCATTGACTCGACCGTAATTGTGAGTGGGCACCCCGGTGGCTGGATTACTGAAGCCATTGGCCGTGGCATAGGCCCCTACCGAATCCTCGATCTTATCTGCGGTATCCTGCAAAAGCCGCTGGACTTCAACTCGAGTAAGCGAGGGGTCGACCGAAAGCATCAAGCCGACAATCCCGGCTGTTAACGGTGTAGCCGACGAAGTTCCACCAAAGCAGTCCGTGTAATCTCTTGCATTAGCTGGTGGTGGACCTGACTCGGCCGTGGGGCAATTCGTAACCGGATTTGTATTGTTATAGCCGGCCGCACCAGTCCGGTCGGTTGTTGTAATATTCAATGTGCCCGTATATGGCTCGCCTGAACTATACCCACGATGACTGGGAGCAAGAATATCAATGCAATTACCAATTGCAGATACGATCACTTTTCTATCCTGATTGCTGGAACTGCTCACCGCGATCACCGTGGGCAAAGAGACGCGGGGATCCGGAGTGACAGTGCAGACATCGGCCGGGGTGTTCCCCGCCGCAAAAAGCACCACCACGCCGGCAGCAGCAGCATTGTTTATCGCTGTGACGGTATTAGGTGTAGCGCCTCCACCACCCCAACTGTTGGTAATGATGCGGGCACCCATCTGCTGAGCATATCCAAAGGCCAGGCTCTTCGCCCAATCTGAGGATACGTAGCCTGTGCGAAGCAACATCATCTGGCAGTTGGGACAGGAACCCGTGACTCCCAAACCATTATTTCCCCTGGCGGCAGCAACTCCGGCAACGGCGGTTCCATGCCCTTCAGATGCCGCCGCTGGCGAAGGGTCGTTATCTCCACACCCTGCCACTGCAGGAGCAGCGCATCCGCCAAAATCCCAGCCACTGATGTCATCGACAAACCCATTGGCGTCATCATCAACGCCATTGCCGGCAATCTCACCTGGATTTGCCCAGAAGTTGGGGGTTAAGTCCGGGTGCGTCATGTCATAACCACCATTTTCAAGTACCGCGATTATGACGTCTGCGGACCCTTCTGTGATATGCCATGCCATGGCGGCATCGGAATCAGCGTCGACCGTACCACCGGATTGCCCGCTGTTGAGATGGTGCCACTGGTTGCCAAACAATGGGTCATTCGGCGGATCGTGATCCTGATCCACGTAGACTCCTATGAAGTTCGGGTAGGCATAATCGGTCTGGCTTAACTCTCGATAGTGATTGGCCATCGCCAGGCCATCGATCTGCGAAGTCTCTGCTACACGGAGAAGCAACTGGTTTCTGTCAAATGGGTTTTCCATTATGACTTGGACATTGTTCGCAGCGTTCAGCGCATTTATCTCTTCTTTTAAAGTGCCGTCGGCGAATCCAGCAATAAACTCGTTACTGAGGATCGTGGGGAATTCATCACCATTCAGATTCCCCACCAATCCAGCTTGGGCGACCAGTTGCCGCCCGACGGTTTTAATCTCTCCCGCAATCCTGACCAATTCCGGCCGGGGTAGTGGCTGGTCGTGCCGAACAATAAAAAGACTGTTCTCGTACTCCTGGACAATATCAAGGTCAAAGCCAGCCAGCACCTCTCTTAACTGCTTGTCGGAAACGTTGTCCTGCACAACAATTCCTAGCTGATCCGCAGAGAACGAAATGGGAATTCGTTGATCTTGGAAGAAGAAAGAGTTTTCATCTTCACCGGCGCTGTCCCTTGCGACCGCCAACGCATCATCATTGACCAGACCTGAGACCGCCTGGAGCGGCTCTGCGTACTGGACCGCATCATGTAACGGACCACCATCAAGATCAATAACCTGGTTTTCATCCGGAAGCATATTGACAAGAACATCTGCGGACAGAAGCAGGCGTGGCTCAAGCTGCTGCAGCCCCTGCCAGTGATGATTACTCAAAGGCGTAGCAATCTCCTTCTGCTTACCCGTGATCAACCTGCGAAGAAATCCAAAATCCATTAACAGGCACCTTCTCTACACACAAGGTTTTCTAAAGAATGGTCCATTTGTTCCGTTAGCTGGAAACTGAGCACATCCATTATACTTATTATAGATGGATGCGTTTGGACCTGATTCTGGAAGGATCGAACTTCCGCAGATCTATATCGTAGCACACCCAGCATTATTCCAAGAATAATTCCAAGTATTTCTGATCCTAATAGGTACAGATAAAACGTCTAGGCCAGATATGCGGCCTCGCCACTGAATTCACCCTCAAATACGACCTGATTGAAAGGACCGACAGACCAGTTTGATATTCATGGTGAACCAGCAGCCTCCGCGTGACCAGCTTCAACCAACAAGACTTGGCGTGCCAGATCCTGCGCATATTCATCCAACCCATAATTCTCTACATACCGCTTCAAAGCTGAAACGGCGCTTTCAATATCATTGGTTCCAAGAAAACCACCTATAAGATCCCGCAAGTCACCGGCCCCAGGGCGGTTCACTTGCGTTGCGATGCGGAGATATGGAATGGCTTTTTCATATCGTCCTTGCGATAAGTAATACCTCCCTACCATTACACCAATGTTGCCATTGAATGCCGGATCGCCCAAAGCCTTTTCCCAATGAAAGACCGCCAACTCCAGCTTGTCCTCCTGCAATGCAACATGCCCCAAAAGCAGATGGGCTGCGGACGACTGCCCACCCCCTTTTTCTTCAAGAGCATCCAGCGCCCCTTGCCGGGCTGCGTCCAGGTCACCCAACTTAAACCACAACTGCGCTTGCCTTAACAGAATCTCATGGGGGGCTTCATTTTCCGTTGACATCAACTTCTCATACCATCGGATGGCTTCCTGGTAATCACCGACCCGAACCTGGAGTTCCGCAATATTACGAATATTCAGATTAGTCTGATGACCAAGGTGGAAGGCATTTTGAAATGAAAGCATTGCACGACGATAATCGTTTTCCTTAAGATAGAGGTCGCCAACCTTAAGATGAATACCCGCAACTTCCGGATGGCTTCTGGAAAGTTGAGAATAAACGGCATGCGCAAACTGAAAACGCCTAACGGCAACCGCCTGATCTGCCAGCACCAATAAGTAATTGGAATTACCCGGATCAAGAACGCTGGCCAATTCCAGACTAACCATCACGTTCAATTCCCGATTTTCGAGATTGTCGATATATGCAAGACTGCCAAACACATCAGATGCCCAATATCCTTTGGAGACTGCGTCCACAAAGGCTTCACGAGCTTGCGTGTGTTTTTCCAGTTTGAGATATGCATGCCCAAGCAGGCGGTGCATGTCACCAGAAATCGAATCAGCCTCAGCCAGCTTTCCAAGAACCTGAATGACCTCTCCATATTTCCCGGCGACAAATAAACGACGAGCCTGCTTCAGCTCAGCATCAACACCCCACGCCGTTTCTACAAGCAAACCCTGAAGAAGGCCAGCCATCACCAAGACAATTATTTTGCAACAATTATTCTTCATGTTCCCTTACGCACCCTAAAGGTCAAGCTTGAATTCAATCTCCCGCACACACCAAACCCGTGCTGGTTTTCCATGATGTCGTGGCGGTGTGAATCGCCACTGGGGGACTGTTTTCCTTACCGCCCCGCGAAAACTTGAATGCCCGACATGCTCCAGGATCTTCGCCTGCTGGACATGCCCATTTTCATCGATGAGAATCCTGATCGTTACACGGCCTTCTGCATTTTGCCGGCGAGCAGTTTGCGGATATGGAGGAGCCTTGTTCTGGAGATCCTTCGGCGGTTCCGTAACGGATTCTGCATGAAGCACTTTTGGGTATAAGCCGGAAGTTCCACCTTGGGAATATGGAAGAACCCTTGACAAGTCCGCCTTGTTGACCTGCCCAACCATGACATCCGGGGTACTCAACTGCAATTCCGTGGCCGGCAAGGAAAACGGTATCACCTGCTGTTGGGGAAATTCAAACTCAACGATTGGCGACTCGGACACTACGGCTTTCGGTGAAGTATTACTTTCAAGTTCAATTTCGGGCTCTGCTGTATAATTCAAAATGGGCCGACGAACAACGGAAATCACCGGCGATGCCGCTTGTACTGTCATTTCGTTACGGTTTAGCAAGGGTAAACAATAAAATAACAGGAGGTTCACGCCCCCTGAAAGAAATATTGCAATTGCATTACGCGATCTTCTTTTCATTTTGATGACAATCCAAACAGGTTTCTATTCAGTGGCAACTGCAATATCTCGGGTCCCCACAATCTTGGCGATATCCATCACTTCGACCAAGCGTCCAGAAACAGTATTCTTATCAGGAATGACAACAATGGAGCCATTCGGGTGTTGCGAAAGAAAGCCCTGTATTTTCCCTTGCAGCATATTCAACTCAACAAGCTGGCCTTCCAGATATATTCCCCCACTTGCCGTGATGCTCACACGCATGGCATCGGACGACAACGGCACGGCGGTGGCAGCAGTGGCTCGCTCCACCTCAATCCCGGTATCCGAGACAAATGACGTGGTCACCAAGAAGAAGATCAAAAGGATAAAGACCATGTCAATCAGCGGTGCCATGCTGATCTCACCGGAATGGCTAGCGGTCCCACGCTTTATGGCTTGAACTGATTGGAACATAATATTTCAGGCTCCGCAGAGAATTGCTTGGACCTTTTTAATGTAAAGATGGGCAGATAATTCAACATCCTCCACGCTCGACTGGAGAAGACAATGCAATACCAGCAATGGGATTGACACGACAAGCCCAACCTGGGTTGTCAACAAGGCCTGCTCGATTCCACCCGCCAACAAAGCCGGATCATTGGCACCATGTACGGTAATCACATTAAACGTCTGTACCAGGCCAGCCACGGTTCCTAGCAATCCCAACAATGGTGAAACTGCAGCGATTCTTGACACCAAGCCCAAGCCACTTCGAAGTTTTGAAATCTCCCCATTTACAAAGCGGGCCATCTGCACCTCAAACATCTCACGCCTAAGCCTTTGAGACCCAAGCGCCTTGCTTAAGACACGCCCCAGGATATTGGGGTTTGCATGGCAGACCCCAATGGCCGCGGGGAGATCTTTTGTCTCCAAACTACCAAGCATTGATTCCGGCCAACCCACACTGGCTTTTTTTTCAAAATGGATCACAAGCCACTTATAGATAACCACCAGCCATCCAATAAATGAAGAAACAAGAATGGCGACCAATATCCATCCACCTTGATTAATCAGGGACTGCATGACTGTTTTCCACAGTAAGGAAATTAAGGACAGTCGCGGCATGCTTTTCAGCATCGCTGATAACACGCTCCACCCGACTACGCAATACGCCATGAAGCAATAAAATGGGAATCGCAATAACAAGACCGCTTGCCGTAGTCACCAGCGCCTCTGAAATCCCGCCAGCCAACATACCTGGATCTGTGTCACCATAATGTTTAATCACACCGAAAGTCTGAATGATTCCTGTAACTGTTCCCAGCAGGCCAAGCAACGGAGCAACTGCACCCAGGACCGCAATACCACCAAGAAAACGCTGGAGATGCGGCATTTCATAGAGTAACTGTTCCTGTATTCGGTCCTCCATTGCATTCTGGCCATGATCACGATGCACTAAGCACGCATGCAATGTTCGTGGAATAACACCCCGATGCCGCTCCAACTGCTCCACGGCCTGATCAACTTGCCCCTGCCGGCACATTGCGATGACCATTTGTGCAACACTTGATCCACCCCGACCTTCGCGATTCAAAAACCAAAGCCGATGAGCCACCATGCCAAAAGCCAAGATCGCCACACTGGCCAGCGGATACATCACCAAACCACCAGAACGAAACCATTTACTGATTCCCATTCGATGCGCAAGGTCCGTTTCACGCAAGGCCGTTGTCACATCGATGGGTAGTTCAATACTTGTCGGCGCAGAGCCTCTGAGGATATCAACACTTTGGATAATCTGGCCTGATTCATCTAAAGATAAGAGGTCCTCATTCCAACGGAATCCGCTTGCATCCGAGGGACTATCAAGTGCGACTGCAACACGGTTGGATCCCTCAATCAGATAGTAGGCACCAACGTGTCCAACTTGAATAACCTTTGATTTATACTCAATACCATCGGGGCCACGAACCAACTGATCGCCCAAGCCAATGGAGCCTGCTTCATCATGAATGTGACCAATCAATTCAACTAATTGGATCACATCATTTCCAGTCGCCCCCCCAGCTTCACCAAAGCTTGCGACAAAGTCACTGTTGGTTTCCATCTGCAGCAGTCCAACAGGTTGCTCACGCCGGAAGATATTTATTTCCTCAGCGGTCATTTTGGCGAAATCATATACATCACCAATTGCCTTAGTACCAATCTTTTCTTTTTCGCGTTCCACCCTGAGGGTTTGGGCAAGCCGCTCGGCCTCCACTGCCAGTCTCCCTCGCTCCAGTTCAAGTTCAAGAACACGGGAAGCGAGATCCCTTCGAGTGCTACGAAGAAGGTCCAATTCCGCCGCCCAAGAAATTTGGGATTCCAACAACCTCTTTTTTTCGGCCTCCAGCTTGACGACCAGGCCCGCCAGCTCACCTTCAACATCAAGAGCCTGCCCGCCATCCACTGTCTCCCCAGAAATACAGATACCTCCAGCTGTACAGAGGCATGCAAACATGACCAACTGAAATATTCGCCAAGCAGATCTCACCACCGAAGACCACCAATTTAATCTTGATCGATTCTTGAATTAACGGGAAGCACCAAGCTAACCAACCCAGGCATGCGTCGACGCCTCAATACGGCGAACGCCTCAAGCACCTTCGCCGCTTCTGCAGTCTCCGAAATATTTTCATGCCCATTTGGGTTAAAGCGACCAACCCAAGTCCCATCCTCAGTTACAAACCATTGGGCAACCAGACCGAACCGTAATAAATAACCAGGCAATTGCCGTGACTCACTGAGACCAACCACATCAGAAAGGATTTCCGTACTGCGTGCCAGTCGAAATTCCTTTCGATGAAAAATGAAATAACGATTTATGCCATCTGCCAGCCAAGAAGGATCATCTGATTTGAGCTTTCGTTCAGCATCAGATAATTCATTTAACCGGGCGGCTTGACCAAATGGGATACCAGCCTCGATATTCCGCCGCGTTCTGAAAAGTTGAGTTAACGCCGCGTCACGGATTCTTGAAATGTTTGCCGCATGCCTGCTTGAAACAGCCTGCCGCTCAAGTATTTCCTTCCGTTGAGCCTGGGCAGATACTTCAAGTCCAGCAACCTCATCTATAATTCCTTCCAATGTCTTGCCTAGCTTTGCCACTTCTGCCTCAAGCTTGGCTCGTTCATTTTCATATTGATCCAACGCTGCCAGGTATTTCTCTCGGAGTTCCTGAATATTTTCGACCCGGATTGGGATCTGGGATGCAACAGTCTTGACTTGCCCCAAAACGGGTTTGGGACTCATAAAAGACCCTAAAATCAATATGCCAATCAGGATTATTTGCATTACAGGTTTTTCGTTACCACCAAACACCAAATGTAACGGAAGCGGCAAACATCACTGTAGTTGCACACTTTGGGTTCCACAAATCTCCCAATATCAAAGGGATGCATCCCATTAAAATGAGACGCATCCCTTTACTGAAAGGAGTTTATGTTTATGTCGGCCCCCGCAGGTATTCACCGGAAACTAAGAACCGACGAACCAAATAAAGCTTAAAATTGAACCTCAATTCCCATATAGGCCGACCTGGACTTACCGGGTCGTGGCCCATGAGGGTGCCGAGAAGCCTGGTATGTCTCATCGAACACATTGTGGATCCCGGCCAAAAGCCTGGTATTGTCGCTCAACTGATAATAACTGGACAAATCGACAACGAAATGGGAATCCAGTTTACCAAAACGGGCATCGGGGTTACCGTCCCCATCGACCTGGCTACTGGTATTGCTCGCTGAAGTAAAGACTTCGTCCACATAACTACCGGCCACAAAAATACCAAAGGTGTTAAAGTCAAGACCAGTACCAACACTCAGAAGGTATTCCGGTATATAAGGCACCTTGCTGCCTTTTCTACCAGCAGCAAATATGGACTCAGCATCCTCTGAATTTGAATCACTATCTAATTCAGCATTCGTGTAAGTAAAGCTGATATAGGTTGGTGTACTTACACCCCAGTCAAGAGTTTTCCCTGGGTCATATTGAACCATCAGTTCAACACCATAACTGTCCACTTCACCAACATTCTCCGTGTTCCCGGTTCCAGCTCCACCAACATTATCCACGACAATCAAATCATCGAAATGAGTGAAAAATGGCGTAACCTCAGCGGTTATTCCCTTGTTATTTTGATAACGAGCACCAGCCTCAAATGCAATACTGGTTTCCTCGTCCAAACCACCATGCTGGGCAGCCCGGGGGCTAGGAGCAGAAAAGCCCCGATGAACACCGCCAAACAATGTCACTTCATCATTCCATACATATTCAAGCCCAATACCGCCGCCGACAAGGTCCATTTCGTTTTTGCCGCTACGTTCTGGGCGATCATTGTCATCATGATCCTGCCAAAGATGTTCAAAGCGAATTCCGGGCGTAACAGTCCATTTATCAAAGGAAATAGCGTCTTGAACATAGAGTGCCAACGCTTCGGTTTCCTGACGACGGTCGCCAGCATCACCATTGGTGCCACGATTAACAGCTATACCATCACCGTCATTATCTGCAATTGAACCGTTCGAAGCTTGTTCGTAAAAATCATAACGCTGGAACCGTCGCACACGATCAACGTGGTATCGAAGCCCGAACTTCACCTCGTGATCAGCTGAATCCGTCTTGATATTAATCGTCGGGTCAAACTGAATGCCATAACTATAGTAGTCGCGGTTATTCGCTTTAACACGAAGATCACCAGCCCTGGTACCACGAAGAACATCAAGGCCCGCGCCACCATTGGAGCCTGCCAAGGCAGATGCACTGCCAGAATTAACACCATCACCAACGCCATCACCATCGGTATCAATGTTGCGAATATCATTCAACTTATACCAGTTGCGATGAAAGCGGTTGTAGTAGGCCGTCGTTGTAAGATCAACGCTATCGGTCATCTCTATAAAATGACGCAGGTAAAGCCGTGTTTGATAGGTCGCAATATTATCAAAACGCGAGGCCGCATACCGCCGATTTGGGTCGTCGTTAAAGTCAGCCTCGGAAAGACCTAGATAAGTTTCATTTGCATCACGATCGGTATATCCAATTTTGAATTCAAACTGTTGATATTGATCTGACTTAGGTTCCCACATCAATTTGAGCATGGGTTCCATATTGGTAAAACCAGTCTCTCCACCATTGAATCCCTGCGAGGAATCAATGTTCTTAAACCCGTCAGTGTCGCGGTAATAGTTTTCCAGGACATAACCAAGCCGACCAGACTCGCCGAGATCAAGCACATCACCATATGTAACGTGCATACGGGTTTCACCATCTTCACCAAAGATAGTTTTGAAATAACCCTGGGAATCAGATGGGATGGGAGTCGAAACATAATTAACTACGCCGCCCGTGATATGTGGACCGTATTGGATCTGGCTGGCCCCCTTAAGGACCTCGATGGCATCCATGCGGCCGGCATTAGGAGAATAATAAGCTGAGGGTGCTGAATATGGTGCAGGCGCTGCAAGCACACCGTCCTCCATTAACGTGATTTTCGAACTACGTGTTGTATCAACGCCGCGGACACTAAGATTAGGGAATAAGCCATACCCGTCTTCTTCTCGCAAATAAACACCAGGGACTTTTCGGAGGATACGATTAATATCATCGTAGCTCTGCTCGCGAATCTCTTCGCTTGAAACATAATATCCAGAACCGGGTACTTCCCATGCACCGTCAGCTGATCCCAAAACCGTAATGGTAGGCAACGGTGTACTCATCTCCGCATCACCACCATGATTATCCGCAAGAGCAAATGGCGAACCTAAAAGAACCATCATCAAAAGCAATTTCAGTTCCACGTTACCCCTTGCACCGGTAATCCGAGAACCGTTTCGGATTTCAATGCCATCGAATGATCTCATCAAAAATACTCCTTTATATGGTCAATAATGACCGGAAATAAACTTTAATCTGCAACCAACTAATAATACTGAGTCTCAGTATCTTTCCATTTTGCCCGCTGCACACACCGCAGCCTTCATGGATATTGATACGCAGTATCATTTATTAGGCAGTCTACAAATAAGATAAAAGCTGTCAAACTCAAATAAACATGATCAATTCAGGCAAAAAACTTTTACTTACTTTATATCAACACTTTATCCGAACGGCGGGTTTTTTGTGGAAAATCGGTTAAAAAAATCTCAGGGTTGGACCACAATCCAGATGTAAAAGACTTAATGCCGATTTAGCGGTTTGAACAGTGACCAGAATTTTGAGCCTAACTGTTATGAATAAGCAAGATAATGCCCCGCGGACAGCCCAACTATAAATCACCGCCCCGTATCCGGTCGCATAGATGAACGGATGATCAGGCCCCCCAAGCCATCGGCTGAAGCAAACGTGCCACAGTGCCCCCGGCTCAGTGCCCGTTGATTTTGTGACCGTGGTCGTCGTGGGTGTTCTCCGTCGTCTCGTTGTGCCAGCGCAACGGTGGGACTTTACCGAACGATGGCTCGTGCACCCCGAACGTGCATATTGGGGCGTACGGGTAGGTGTGTGTGATGTAGTAGCCATATACACCATTGATGTCGATGGCCCCGTTGCACTCGTCTAGATTGCCAGTGTTGCCGTCATCGTACACCCAGTCGTCCAGATAACGGCCAAGCGGTATCCCAACGTCGCTATCAAAATCCTCCGAACGGTTGGCGATATCCCAAGGTGTTGGGGGCGTACCACGATCAAAGTTGGGCGGCAACCCCAGCACAGGATCGCGCGAGTTACCCTCGTTGAGATCGTAAGTTTTTAGGACATACCCTGATTGCGCCTTCACTAGCTTGCCTTGCGAATTAACGAACCAGTGGCCGTAGATCGGAAACCCGTCCTTGGCAAAGCCGATCAGCGGCGATCTGTTGGTCAGCAAAGATGATGAACCTTGGAGAGCCCGTAGACTGGGGTGGGTACCGACTCCATTCGAGCCTTGATCTGCAGCGACAAGTATTGCGAGTAATGGCGCGACTGGTGGAGATTGCCGCCGTGAAACCAAAGTGCTGGCTGCTGGGTTGGTTTCCACATGTTCCGCAACTCCCCTTCCCATGGACCTGGATCCTTCATGGTATCTGAGCCCAACCCCCAGCATCGGCCCACCTTATCAGCCACTTCCTGGGAAATGAGTTTCGCCGCCCAACTGTTCATCGATCCGTATCCAGTTGCATAGATAATCAAGTCTGCTGGCAGCTCAGAATCGTCCGATAGAACCACGGATTGGCCCTTGATCTGCTTGATCGACACGCCGCTTTTCAATTTGATCTTGCCGTCAATGATCAAACCTGATGCACCCACGTCAATGTAATAACCCGATCCACGACGCAGGTACTTCATGAACAACCCGGATTCATCTTCACCAAAATCCAGAAGGAACCCGGCCCCTTTTAACCGCTTGTAAAACTCGGCGTCAATGGCCGTGATTTCCTCGTAGGCTTCTGTATGGAATCCGCCTAGAAGCTTGTACGGAATCGAGGCAAAGGTAAGGTCCGCTTTTTGCGTGGTCATACCCGCGTCAACTGCTGACTGTGAATAAAGACCACCCAGCAACACTTTCATCAGTGTTTCTGATTTTGAAACATGGGTTGCAGATCGCTGGATCATGGTGACGTCGGCGCCGTGCTCCCACAGGTCACCACAGATATCATGACCTGAGTTGCCGGTCCCGACGACAATACACTTCTTGCCGGCGTAATCGGCGCCACAGGTATGCTTGCTCGAATGGTGCTGATCACCATGGAAAGTTTTGGCACCCGGGATATCTGGAATATTTGGCATGCCCGACATACCCGTTGCCAGGACAAGCTGCTTTGGCTGAAGAACAATTGTCTTGCCGTCACGCACCACGGTGACGCGCCACTGCTGACTCTCCTGATCATATTGTGCGGATTGGCAGGTCGTGGAATGCCAGTAGTTCAGTTCCATGACCTTGGTGTACATCTCGAGCCAATCACCGACCTTGTCCTTGGGACAGAAAACCGGCCAGTGATCCGGAAATGGGAGGTAGGGCATGTGGTCGTACCACACCGGATCATGCAGACACAGGGATTTGTGTCGCTTGCACCAGGAATCGCCTGGTCGCTCATTTTTCTCAATGATGATGGTTGGCACTTCCAGCCGCTTGAGCCTTGCGGCCAACCCGATGCCACCCTGTCCGCCGCCGACAATGACACAATAGGGCTGGCGTGTATGACCCAGTTCCTGTTCATCACGAGTCTTTCGTTCAAGCCAGGTTTCCCGATTTTCAAATGCACCGTGCTGGGTGCCGAATTCACGGGTGGCACCTTCCTTTTCCTCAAAACCTTTCAGGCTGACTATAGAGGTGAATAGCGTCCAGCATTTGCCCTCCTTCAACCGAATATGCCCCTTACCCTGCGACACAATCGTCTCGAAAGTAAACCATGCTTCGGTTACCCCACCTTCATCAGTTGCCTCGCCCTCAATCTCCCACCGACTTGGCTTTGCCTGTGGCACCGTAACGGCCAGCATCGCCTTGATATCACCTTGACCTTCAGCGGTGATGATGTTCCATGTGAATGACACCATGTCCCGCCAATAACAATCCTCGCCAAACATGTTCATAGCGTCAGCAAGATCACCGCGATCCAGGGCATCTCCAAAGCCAGTAAACCACCGAGCCACCTGCTGGGTCAATGTCGACATGCGATTACTCCTGATCTATACCCGATAGAAAGGTTGAAATCATTCTACTGCATCTTTCTGCTACAAGTCATTGCAGGCAGATTTAAACCTTTTACCAGCTACGCCCTGTACCATCATGCCAAGATATAATTTGTTTGTTTCCATCAAGGTTCGGTCCGCCCAGCTGGCCAATCTAATACAGCACGAAGTCTCCCTGATGCCCAAGCCAAGGAAACCATCACCATGGCACCCATGAATCCACCCTACCCAGCCTGTCCCCTTGACCTTGAAGATTCGCCCTTGGTCGATGCGTATCGCCGTCAGACCCCCCAGTCGGCTAAGCTTGCAAAACGGGCGAGACAGATCTTTCCCAGTGGAATTACCCACGATGCACGGCATATTCAACCGCACGGCATCTTCGTCACTCACGCTCATGGTTCCCGGAAGTGGGATGTTGATGGCAACCAGTACGTTGATTATTCCGGCGGACACGGCGCTTTACTGCTTGGGCACAATCACCCCGCCGTCACGCAGGCCGTACTTGCACAGGTTGGTCGTGGCATCCATTTCGGCGCGAGTCATGAAAGTGAAATTCAATGGGCGGAAATTATCCAGCAACTGATCCCCTGCGCCCAGGGTGTGCGGTTCAACAACTCGGGGACGGAAGCAACCATGCTCGCCCTGCGACTTGCCCGGGCATTCACTGGCCAGGAAAACATTATTCGGTTCCATGGTCACTTTCATGGCTGGCATGATTATGTCATTGGCGGCTTCAATGCCCATCACGACGGCACACCGCCCCGCGGCGTTCCCCAGGGAACAGCCAAGACAATGATCCATCTACCACCCAATGATCTTGACGCGGTTGCTTCAATCCTGAATGCTTCAAGTGATGTTGCTGCCATGATCCTTGAACCAACCGGTTCAACCTGGGGACAGGTTCCACTGCAACCTGAGTTCCTGGCCGGGTTACGAAAATTGGCTACTGAAACCGGGACCCTGCTTATTTTTGACGAGGTGATCAGCGGTTTCCGCTGTTCAAAAGGCGGCGCACAGGAGGCCTATGGTGTGACCCCGGATATGGCCACGCTCGGAAAGATCGTGTCTGGCGGGATGCCAGGTGCTGCGGTTGTGGGTCGACGTGACATTCTCGCAGGGATGGACTTTCGGCATATGGCAGCCGATGGCCGGGAAAAGATCTTTCATATGGGTACCTTCAATGCCGTACCCACCGCGTGTGTTGCGGGGATTGCGGCGCTCAAGATCGTGCGTGATACCGATGTCTGCCAGCAGGCCATCGACTATGGGAACACACTGATCGAAGAATTAAACGACCTGTTCACAACCGTTGGTGTCTGCTGGATTGCCTACGGAACCTTTGGCGGGTTTCACGTATTCCTTAATCCGAACCAAATCACCACCTGTCGAGCCGAAATCGAATCTGGAATCCATGATTACCAGACCCTGAAGGCACCGGTCAACCCCTCGCTCATGATGAAACTTCGCCTGGGCATGTTGTTACATGGTGTCGATATCCAGGGATGGCCGGGCGCCCCGGTTTCCGCCGCTCATACCAATAGGGACCGCAGGCAAACGGTCGATGCATTTGGCAAGACCATCCAACTATTGCGTAAAGAGCAGGCATTAGCGTAATGCGTCTCCATGATCAGGCTTGCGTAGCCTGGCAAAATTGGCTTCACCGCGAAATCAGTCGTAATGGCCCTTCCTTATATATAACCAGTTGAGGCACGGATCGATCGGTTGGGGATATGCACCGGTGGATTCGATACGATGGGTCATGATGAACCTTGACCTTATCGCCACATCCACCTTTGGGCTCGAAGCGGTCGTGGCCCGTGAATTGGCCGCATTGGGCCATGAAAGCAGGATACCGCAGACAGGACGAATCGAGTTTGCCGGTGACGACACCGCCGTAGCGAAAACCAATCTCTGGCTTAGATCGGCAGATCGTATTCTTATCCGCATCGGCCGATTCCAGGCCAATGACTTCGATCAACTGTTTGACGGAATCCAGGCGCTGCCGTGGGAACAGTGGATCCCCGCAGAGGGCTGTTTCCCGGTATCAGGCCGCTCGGTCAAAAGCACCTTAACCAGCGTGCCTGCCGTACAACGTTCCGCCAAGAAGGCTATCGTGACCCGGTTACTTGAAGCTCACCAGGTATCCGAGCTATCTGAATCCGGGGCCAAGGTTCCCGTTGAAGTGGCACTTCTTGAAAACACCGCCACGCTGACCATTGACACCTCGGGCACTGGACTGCACAAGCGTGGTTATCGCGACCTGATTGGCACCGCCCCACTACGCGAAACACTGGCCGCCGCCTTGGTCCAGCTTTCATTTTGGGATCCTGACCGCCCGTTACTCGACCCGTTTTGCGGATCGGGAACCATCTGTATCGAGGCGGCGATGATTGCGCGTAATATTGCTCCAGGCTTAAAAAGACAATTCACCGCAGAGACATGGCCAGCCATTGACACCAAGGTCTGGCAGCAAGCTCGCGACGAGGCAAAGGCCGCTATTGGCGATGACCTTCCTAACCCAATCATCGCAAGTGATATTGACACCGATGCGTTGACCATGGCGCAACGTCATGCCATTCGTGCTGGCGTTGCCGATTCAATTAAATTCCAAAAGGTGCCATTCTCAGAACTTTCGTCCAGCCGAAGGCATGGCTGCCTGGTAACCAACCCCCCATATGGCGAACGAATCGACGGGCTACAGGAGGTAAAGGATCTTTACCACAGCATGCCGTTGATCCTGCGTCGACTACCGACCTGGTCCTTTTTTATCCTGACTTCGTGGAATGATTTTGAGCGCTGGGCAGCCCGCCGAGCCGATCGTCGCCGCAAGCTTTATAATGGATCCATCCAGTGCACCTATTATCAGTTCCATGGCCCCCGGCCGGTGTCGGATCCTGATGTCAATATTGATAAACCAGCAGACCAGGACATTCCTGACGCCACCCCACAGGTGTTTGGCGGCTTGGGTGACAAGGCAAAGGGCCAGGCTGACATTTTCGCCAACCGGCTTCGAAAGATGGATCGTCACCGGCGACGTTGGCCCACGCGGCGGGGTATTACCTGCTACCGAATCTATAACCGGGATATCCCGGAAATACCGCTCATGGTGGACCGGTACGAAGATTGCCTGCATATCGGGGAATATCAACGACCGCACGATCGATCAATCGCCGAACATGCCGACTGGCTTGACCTGATGGTCCAAACCGCGGGACTTGTGCTTGATGTGCCGCATGAACGAATATTCGTCAAACACCGCCAACCACAACGCGGGCAAAGCCAATATGACCGGGTCAGCGAAAATGCACTACGGCGCATTGTGACTGAAGGCGGCCTGCGGTTTGAGGTGAATTTGTCCGACTATATCGACACGGGCCTTTTCCTTGACCATCGTATTACCCGGGACCTGATCCGCTGCGAATCGTCAGGCAAGGATGTACTGAATCTTTTCGCCTACACCGGCTCATTCAGTGTTTACGCAGCTGCAGGCGGCGCCCGCAGGATCACCTCCGTGGACCTGTCGAGAACCTATCTCGACTGGGCACGGCATAACGTCAAGCTGAACAACCAGCCAACTGACCAGCATGAGTTCGTACGTGCCAATGCGGTGGACTTCGTTATGGGCCGCCAAAAGCGCCGCGAATACGATCTGACTATTATCGATGCACCAACCTTTTCCAACAGCAAACGCACCGAAGAGGACTGGGACATCCAACGCCACCATGGACAACTGGTCCAGGATGTTTCACGGATCATGAAGCCCGGTGGCATTATATTTTTTGCAACCAACTATCGGCGATTCAAACTTGACGAAGAAGTACAGGCCGACATGAATGCACAGGAAATCACGCATCGCACGGTCCCGGAAGATTTTGCTAACAAGAAAACACACCGCTGCTGGCGCATCCAAGTCCGCGAACAGCAGCACCCATCCTGCAACGCTGACAAGCTGCAATCATAACTGCGTTTAAAATACATGGCGATCAACCAAGATCACCAGCCGTCGTCATTAAAGTCCCCCTCGCTTCGCTGACGGTCGGACAAATTAAAATTGGCCCCTAGGATCCCGAGGTCTTCAATATCCACCACGCCATCACCATTGGCATCGCCAGGAAGTTGCAAACCCTCATCATCAGTTCCCGTACTGTCCGCATCGGCCATGACGTCAACGACAAGTGCATGACCCTGGACACGATTAATACCCCAATGATCAGAAGCCACCTCATTGAACACCGTGCCGGCCGTGTCTTGACCAGTGGAGATCAACAGCCAATTAGCCCCAAGGATTCCAAGATCCTCTACGTCTACCAGGCCATCGGCATTGAAATCCCCTTCACTTGCCAGCCGGCCGGTTAGGTTAAAATTAGCTCCCAGGATCCCAAGGTCTTGAACATCCACCACGCCATCACCATTGGCATCGCCATGAAGTTTGGCCTGCAAACCTGTTGTGAACATGTCATTCACACGACGCCACAACCCTGCCTGCTCACCATCATTCGCCTGAACACGCACGTCGTATGATGCTTGCGGTTGCAACCCGGTCAGCTGTACGGTTGTAGCTGAGCTACCCGTATGACCCAACCACCCCGCCGGATCACTACCGGCAACTCGGTACTGCATGTCGTATGTCAACCAATCACCATCGGGGTCCGTGGCAACCCCCCAGGTGACTTGCGCGGTTGTCTCTGTGACCTGGGACACCGAAAGCGGACCCACCTGCGATGGCGGTTCGTTCACCCCGGTCCCTACCGGATAGACATCCTCCAGTTCTACAAAATCCCAGTAGAGCGTTGTACCCTGCGCCACTGATTCGTCTGTAAGAACAACCTTGACTTTGCTGACACCCTGCGGCACATCGAAGGCAAACTGCACCCGTTTCCATTGCCCCTGTCCGACCGGCGTATCGGTCTGCGTCACCGTGCCGGTGGCAAGGATAGCTCCATCATCCCGTGCCACACGAATCCTTGCCTGGTTGGCACTACCGTATCCAGCCAGCACGTAGGCTGACACCGCATGCGTCTTTCCTCCGGCGACGTTCACCGTGGTCATCGCAGTATTTGGACCACCACCCCGTACCGTGCGCAATCCGTGCGTCCCGTGGGAAGCCTGTTGATAGCTGTCGTGGTAGGTTTGCACCCCGGCCACAGAATAAGCCACGCGTTGGATCGACCCACCGCCACCTGCGCTAAGCGTCCAGCCATCGGTCCCTGAGTCAAACTGCGGGTTATCAATGAACTGGTTGTGATTTCCGTCACCCAGGTAGTCGGTACTCCCCTTCGTATAGTAATGATTAACCAGTTGGGCGACGTAGCCAGTGGTCAGGTCATAGGAACGGTAATAGACCCAAAAACCAATTCCCGGCATGGCCGAAGCATCGGGATCATTACGGATCCGATACAACTGTTCGTCAAGAAAACCTAGATAACCGATGTCCGCCACATCGTCAGCGGCAAAGCCTTCTTGTGAAATGTAAAGACCATAAATCGATTTGTTCAGTAACCCGGGAATGTTCGCCTTGATCCGATCTGCCCACGAGGGGATCAGACCCAGATTAGGATTTCCCTCGCGTAAATACTGTTCAATAACATTAACGTCTGCATAGTCGCGGATCGCATTGAGAATCCGCGAATACCTACCGGGATTATCTGACAGTTGCCAGCGTGTCCATGCAAGGATGATCTTATCCGGATAGAGCATACGCAGCTGTTCAAACGCGGCAGCCACGTAACCTGCCCGAGCGCTACCATTCACCTCGGGATGAATCTCATCAATAATGATCGCGTCGTAACCACCGGAAATCACACTACTATCAAATGGTGCCCGCCAAAGTGAGACCAGTTGGGCGGCACTGGTGGAGTCCGCAGGGTTGGTCACATGCCGGGCATAAACCTTGCCCTGTGACCGGAGTTGATCTAGGAACGACGCGTTACTCGAAGTACCACTGATGACATTAAAGTGTGACAGCACCTCGTTGGTGAAGTGGGAATCAACACCGTCGTGATGGCCCGACATATGCTTGATCGTGCTGGGCAGCAAGGTCGCTGCGGCTACAGCTAGGTCCATACTATCTGCATCGGTATTCGGGCCCGAAGTCGCCTCAACTTCCACCACCCCGACATTGGGTGATTCAAGCGGCAATGACAGGACGACAGGATCACCGGACAAAAGCAACCGTGGTTCGAGCGGTTCTAAGACCCGCGAACCCCTGATGCCAGGATCTGTCGGCACTTGTACAGCCCGGGACGATGCCGCGTTACTACGCCATCTCAACCACGCGAACCATTGTGTCATGCGAAACTTCCTTCATCCCACCCGACAAACACCTGTTTTATTGTAGGACCTGCTGAGGAATGTTTCTACCGTCCGTCCCGACGGATATCCCCTCGACTGGACCGACCAGATCGAACTTGTCACTTGCAGATTAAAATGATCTGGGCGATCAAGCCGATCCCAATTCGGCGATGGCATGCCTACGCTCACTTGTTATGACTTTGGAAACATTTCACCAAGAACATGGCTGCGATACCTGAATATCCTGAGAAGATCACGCTTGACCAGCAACCAGTGCACCGGAGCACCTCCAAGGACCTTGTACCGGATCTTATCCTGCATGAGGGTACTGCCCCCTTCATCGATAAATGCATGTTCATGAATCCACTGCCGATAGGGGCCGCGCAATTGGGAATCCTCGAATTTCTTCGGCGGCTGCCATTGGGTGATCACTGTGCGCCACTTGAGCGGAACACCCCTGATCTTCAAACGATAGTCAATCAGGGCACCAACCTGCATCTGGATCGGGTCCTCCGTGAGCACCTTGAACTGCAGCCATGGCGGGGGGATCTGTTCAAGGTTCCTTGCATCAGAAAAGAAACGGAAGACTGCATCACGAGACCAGGGGAACCGAGCGCGACACCACAGGATATATTCACCACCTTCACGCGTGATTAGGGGCGCAAGTTCCGCAACTGCAGGCGCTAATCGTGGTAAATTATCAGCATATTTCATGAGCGAATTATTCTAAGGTCCGTATCCTGAATCAGGAAGCAGAACATTTCACTGAATACGTTTTAGATAAACGTACAACTCAAGCCTACGCCACCCCATCTTGCCGATCAAGCATTGTGCATTTTATGCTTTATGTTGTTAAAACCCTCCCGCCGATACATGTGGACGGGAGGGTTACTCCACTTGCCAAAGGCACAGGAATATCCCCCCGGCTTGGTCATGCTTTAAAGTCCAGGTCTTTCATTGTGCCACTTTCACGCATCTGACAGACCTTCATGGAGAACAGTGTCTGGGCATGTGCATAGCTATTCTGGCTGCTACCCATCTCTAATACCCTTTTCCTGTCGACACCCAATCGTATCCCATGAACTACTGACTCATGACTGGTTCCCATAAAGAGGAATCGCCATGAATATTCATCTTCATGTGTTCTAATCATCCGGCAAATGTTTTCCTGCGTAAACTCCTTGCTGGAATTTTCAAGCCCATCGGTAATGATGGCAATAACCACATCAACCGGCCGTTTACCCTTACCCTCCTTCCTGTACCTTGCCGCCTGGGCCGTGAGTCTTTCCTGGGTTTCGATAATCGTTATCCCAATCGCATCAAGTAGTGCCGTGGTGCCTCGGGGGACATAGCTTAGCCGATCAAGAAACGATGCGTTTTTCATTTTTAGTTCCTGGTAGACCCGCTGGTATTCATGATCAAACTGGACCAGTGACATTTGGGCACTTTCGCTGACTGTCTGCTGTTCGCCAATAAACAAATTAAAACTCTCGATCGCCTGGCCCCTGCGGGCCTGCATCGATCCGGATCGGTCAAGGACCACCGTGATATCCGCCATCCGAGTAATGCTTGATTTTCCATGCCGTGTTTTTGACTGCCTGCGAGTGGTCATAAGACCTCCTTAATTCTGGCAACCTCACCGGTCACCATTGGCTGGGAACAAGAGGGTCGGGCTACCAGGTAATAACATTGGAAGGCAAGAACAACCTACCACTGGCCGGCGTATGGCAGGGTCATCACTAGGGCATGAGCGTCGATAAAATGTTATAAAACCCGACCGCCTGAAGTGGTATGTAGAAAGGAACACCAACTGTGGACCAACGAGCCATCACAAGATCGGGTGTGAAGGTCAGCCCCGTAGGACTGGGATGCGTAACCTTTGGCCGTGAAATTGACCAGGAAACCTCGTTTAAGCTCCTGGACCATGCATTGGACAAGGGGATCAACCTACTCGACACCGCAGAATCCTACGGTGGCGGGCAGGCCAGGGAAGCAAGGGCAAAACAGTGTGGGTTCGAAGATAACCGTGAAGTGACCACCGAAATTAGTTCCTCTGAAAAGATCATTGGCCGGTGGCTCAAGGCCCGTGGTGTGCGTGATGAAGTGGTGATCTGCACCAAGGTCTGGACCACCGGGGGCGGCGGCATGTGGGCAACCGATATCACCCGATCCTTGGAAGAAAGTCTTGAACGCATGGGGATTGACCATGCAGACATTTTCATGATGCACATGCCTGATACAAAAGTGCCTATTGACCAAACACTTGGGGAGTTGAAGGAACTTTTCGATCGTGGACTGGCGCGAACAATCGGGGCCAGCAATTACACTGCCGATCAGATTCACGAAGCGCTTGGCGTCTCAGAAAATCATGGCTGGCCGCCATTCGAGTCCATACAACCAAAATACAACCTGATCGAACGGGAAGCTGAAGATCAACTCCTGGGCCTGTGCGCACAAAAGAAGATCGGCGTCATGGCCTACAGCCCCCTATGTCAGGGTTTCCTGTCGGGCAAATACACCTCGGACCCAGCCAGTATTCCCAAGGGATCAAGGTTCGACATCAAACCTACGCACGGACCCCGGTATTTCACAGACAAGAACTTCCGGATCCTTGAAAAACTTCGACAGCAGGCTTCTGAGTTGGGTGTGCCCATCGTACGCCTTGCCGTGGCCTGGGTGATGACCCATCCGGCGGTTACATCAACCCTGATTGGCGCCAGGACCTGTGAACATATCGACAATGGCATTGCAGCACTGGACCTGGTACTTGATCCCGACTTGCGTGAGACGATGTCCAGTTGGAAGTAACCAAAGAACCCCGGCCAACCATCTCCAAATGGCTCTTGCGCTAACGCACCCAGTGCCTGAAAAGTGGCTTGGCCTTTTCCGGCAGCTTGGCAAATACATCGGGTGGAATGGTTGGCACCTCGTTTTCCGATAACCCATCGGCTTCCACCATGTCAGCCCGCTCCTGTGATCCGGGCATGAGAATGTCAAGATTCAGCCACCACGGTGCATACCGAACAGGCACGCCGACACGCGGCTGGTCACTTCGGTTTGACGCAACGGCATGCCACAGCCGGCTATCAAAAATAACAACGCTACCGGGGTTACCACAAACCTGCATCTCGGTTGGGTAGGACGTTGTTCGATCCACGCCGTTACCACCTGATGGATTGGTACTGCTGCGATGGCTGCCGGGGACAACAAAGGTGCCCCCCGTCTCAGGTGTGAACGGTGTGATCATCCAGATCGTGGTCAGGTGCATCACTGCATCAGGATACGGCATGGGCACGTGGCCGGCGTTGTCCTGATTGAACGGCCAATCGGCATGCCATTTACCACGTTCATTACCCGGAAAGTTGATGGCAGCAGTTGACATGGATACACGTACATGAGGCCCGAGCAATGTCTCGGCGATACCGAGGACCCGATCATTGGCAAGATACTCGGCCAGCGACTGGTCGTAACTGATCAGCCCCTTACGTGTTTTTGCACCCTGGATAAGGGTTGTCCGACCACTGCGCTCGACGGTTGCCTCAATACTACGACGCACCGCGTCAATTTCACCTGCAGGGACAACACCTTCGAGGATACAAAAGCCATCTACGCTGATATGGCGTAATGCCTCGTCGATTGATTGGGCGGTGGCTGAAGTACTCATGGCTGTCGATTCTAGTTTTTTTTGCTAATGCGGCAATGATCGCCCATAGCATCCTTCTGCAGATAAACACATTGCCAATCACAGCGTAAACGGCGAAGTGGGTCAAGAAACTCATTCATTATTACCTCATGGTAATGTTCAGCAACAACATGAGTGACACCACAACAACCTTGATTACGCTCTGGATTGGATGCCTAATCAACCTTTCTTCGCGGTCTGTTTTGAACGAAACCGCAATTTCTTTTTCCGCTGCCGGCGCAAGGAACTTTTGCTTCGTGGCGCACCAGCCTCCTTGCGAGCCATGGGATGATTTGCCGCCTTCTGTTCCGTTGTCGAGCCAAAACCCTCTGTCTGACGACGTGGAATTGGGGCGCCGATCATCCGCTCAGTTGCCTTGACCCACGAATGGTCATCATCGGTCACAAAGGTGAAGGCACCCCCTTCAAGTTCTGCCCGTCCAGTACGACCGATACGGTGTGTGTAGGCTTCAGGCGTACTGGGAACATCAAAGTTGATGACGTGTGATACACCACTTACATCAATACCACGTGCCGCGATATCCGTTGCGACAAGAATATCGTAATGCCGTGCACGAAACCCCTGCATGGCCCGGTCACGCTTTGCCTGGGACAGGTTTCCCTGGAGCCCCACGGCACGATACCCAGCCTTACCCAGCTGTTCGGCGAGCCGACGTGCTCGATACTTCGTCCGGGTAAAGACAATGGCAGAATCACAATTATCCCCAGAAAGCAACTGCTCGAGCAGCGTGCGCTTTTGACGCTCTGGAACCATACACAGCGCATGATCAATCGTTTGGGCAGGAGCAGAACCCGCCAACTTTACGACATGAGGTTTCTTGAGGAACTTATTGGCCAGGCCACAAATTTCATTGGGCATGGTGGCTGAAAAAAGGAGGCTCTGGCGTTGTGAAGGTACGGCTGCAAGGATCCGGCGAATATCCGGAAGGAAGCCCATGTCAAACATGTGGTCTGCTTCATCAAGCACAAGAACCTCGATCCGGTCCAAGCGGAGGAATCCCTGTTGAAGAAGATCAAGAATACGCCCTGGACAGCCCACTATGATCCCAGGCTTTTTACGTAGGGCCTTGACCTGGTGCTGACTCGATACACCACCGTAGATGGTCACCAGCTTGATCCGGGTGAATTTTGCAAGAACCTTGATCTCTTCAGCGATTTGTGTTGCCAGTTCACGCGTGGGTGCAACAACCAGGGCAGTTGGACCACCTTGTTGAGCTTTAAGTATCCGATCGAGTATCGGTAGCGCAAAAGCAGCAGTCTTACCCGTACCGGTCTGCGCAAGACCGAGGACATCCCGTCCCGCCAAGCCGGCCGGGATGGTTTTTGCTTGGATCGGTCTTGGATCACCAAAACCGGCAGCTTGGACACCCCGCAACAGGACGTCGGGAAGCTTGAGCCGATCGAAACCGCTTAGTGGCATTGTCGCGTTCGCTGTCATAAATAAACCCGTCTCCACCCCGCACTGGCAGGTCTTACCCCGAGTACCCGGTCTTGAGCTATCGACCCATCGTACATGCAACGGTAAAAAAAGCCCTCATTCAGGATATGTCCCCCACAACACAAACAACCCGGCGGCACCTTGTTCCAGGTTATTTGTAAACAGCGGTCCCAGGATGGTGCGCCTGGATAGCAGTAAACAGGAGTGCCGATCCTTTTTTTGATATCTTGACATAAGATGGACAAAAGGCTTATCTGGTCATACGAAGATCAATCTCGTCAGGACGCCGTGGAACCGGTCAATCATGCATTTCGACAACAAACGTGAAAAAAGTGAACGGAGACAACCGTGATCACTGAACAGCAGATCCAGACCTTCGAACAAGATGGCGCCGTCACCATCGACTCGCCCTTGACTGGCCGACAACTGGCCGCCGCATCTGATCTGACAGACCGCCTGTTACCGCTTGGCGAGCCAAAGGATGGCGAGCGGATACGATATCGGGTGGGAAAAAATAACCTTCTTGACCCACCGTTCGTTGAAATTATTGAACATCCGTTTTTCGAGCAGGTCACGAACCGACTGCTCCAGGCCGACCATGCCGTCGTGATTGGCACGGCGCTTCGCAAGACCCATCCCCAGCCCGGCGCTAAATTTGAAGTCGGTGAACATACCGACATCACCTATAGCCTAGCTGACATGGCGTCCGTTCCACGGCGAATGGATATCAGTTTTTTCCTGTGGCTCTCAGACGTGGATGGGAAATGTGCGCCACTCATCTACCGGCCTGGAAGCCATCGGCTGATCGCCCAGCACATGGGTGACCGGCCCCGCTATGTCCATGGGCCATTCGATCCCGATGATTATCGCAATGTCCCAGACATTCATACGCTGCCCGTCGGATCCGCCGCCCATCGTGAGCATTGGCCTGACCTGGAATATGCCAAGCCGGTTCCGTGCATTGCCCGGGCCGGCCAGGTAACTGTCATCAACCAAGCCGCGATTCACAGCGCGTCAACCAACCGGGGAATGACCTCCCGGAAATCCCTGATTATTGGCTTTAGACCCCACAACATCGTGATGGGTGAAAGGAAAGCCGGGCTCGAAATACGCAGGCAATACCTTCGTGATCTGAAAAACCAATTGTCGCCAAACCGGCGGCACCTTGTTCCAGGTGATTTGTAAACAGCGGATCAGGAACGGCGATCCTTGCGCAGATCATGAAACCAAAGACAACCTTTCACCCTTGACGGCCGCCTTTTGTAAAAAGCACAGTAACTTTACGAACCACCTTCGCGAAGACGACGTGCTTCCTCTCTAGCCCGACGTTCCCGTTCTTCAAATTCCTGTATTTTCTTTGCACGTTGAATCGCATCCTCCTGCTCCTTGCGCAAACGGGCCAGCTCAGCTTCTGCCGCCTCCGCCTTCTGGCGGGCAGCCAGCACTTGCGGATCATCCACCGATTTGCCGAAAGAGATCAGCTGACGCCTTTTTGTTTCCGCTTTCTGCTTGCGTTCCCGGGCTCGCTCAATCGCCTGCTGCCGCGCAGCAGCCTGATCCTTGTCATCTGCATCGCCAAGAAGCCCGCCGATCAGTGCTCCGGATGCAGCTCCAATGGCTGCGCCTTTACCATCTTCATCAGACTGGTGGCCAATGATCCATCCGGCAATTGCACCTGTTGCAGCACCCGTAGCAGCCCCACGCTGAGCGTTTGGCCCCATGCTTTGGCAGCCACCGAGTAGGAGAATGACCAGTAAAACGGGAATAGGGGTGTGTATTGTTTTCATGGACGAATTATATGCAGCTAAATTCATGATGTTAACCCCCACGTGCCATGGTGCTCCGGACAACGCCTGCCAAACCCTAACCATGGAACTTCACTCACCATGTAAATGGTCGATTGTCAATCATCTTTCCCCACCATTAAACTGGGCAATTATGCTTGCCGGCCCCAGCAACGGCAGGAACCATGCCCCCTTACCCTGCACAGGTTCTCCGTACAGGCACGGGTCCCTGATTCTTGAGCTGCACATCAAACATAGGCCATGACTATCCCGGAGATTCCAGTGGAAACCAACACAGTGAATAAATTCATACAAAGTGGCGGGATCAAAAATCCGCTTATCGGCGACTTCTTCTTGGCTAGGATCGCAGCCTGCGTCTTGATGATATGGACCGCCACACCAACACCTGTCACAGGCAAACCGGCCCAACAAGGCTCAGCTCCAAAGGTTTTATTCGCCACACAAGGTCGTGCGTCAATGGATGTCGTGGTGGCAGCGGGTGCGTCGGAAAGGGTAAGGGAACATGCCCGGATCCTGTCGGACTACCTATCGCGCATAACAGGTGCCCAATTTTACGTCACCACGGGTGATGGCCAAACGGGCATCGCCGTTGGGCTGGCAACCGACTTCCCTGCTCTTGGCGCCGAACAATACATGACACCGCCAAGCCCATTCGACGGTGACCGCTACCTGCTGCGGACGCATACCCATGGCCTGCATGTTATTGGCAAAACCCCCATCGCCGTGTCCCATGGCGTTTGGGACTTACTCTACGAGCTTGGGTACAGGCATTACATGATCGGCGATGCTTGGGAAATCATTCCCACCCACCGGGAGTTGTCATACGCCGTTGATCGTCGAGAAATCCCAGACTATCGCATCCGCCAAATCACACGCGGTGCCCGCTGGGTACACTGGCCCCTCACGCCTCAGACTCGAGATTGGCTCATCCATAACCGCCTGCTGAGCCCCAACCACCTCGTCCTCAAACATATTTATCAATCAATCATCCATGATAACCAAGCGGCATTTGATACCAATCCGCAATACCTAGCACTCCACGATGGCCAGCGCCAGGGAAATAAGTTCTGCATCTCGAATAAGGACCTGCGTCAACTGGTTACGGATTGGGCTATCAACTATTTTGCACGCAACTCCCAAGCGAATCACCTTTCACTGGAGCCGTCAGATGGCGGTGGGTGGTGCCAATGCGACAAATGCAAAGCGATGGGATCCGTGACTGACCAAGTCCTTGCGCTTACCAACCAGGTTACACAAGCCGTCAGCAACCGGTTCGGGCCTCGACACATTATACTTCTTGCCTACAATCAACATGGTGCTCCACCAACGCGGCGTGTTCACCCCAATATCCTTGTACACGTGGCGACCTCTTGGCTACATGGTTATAAACCGGGCGATCTACTGCATGCATGGAGTTCCCGAGGGGCGAAGATGCTGGGCATTTACGAATACCCTGACGAGTTTAACCGCACCCACAACCTTCCAGCCCGAGCGAGGATCGCCAGTCCGGATTACCTGAAAAACACGCTTGGAACCTGGCATCAGCGCGGAGCCATGTTTTACTATGGGGACGCGGCCTACAGTATTGGCGCCAATGGGCTGGGGCTGTACCTCGCATCCCAAATACTTTGGGACACCGAAAAGGTCGACCATGTTGATGTACTGGTCGACGACTTCCTGAACAATGCGTTCACAGACGCAAAAACGCCCATGAAGCGGTTCTTCGAAGTGCTCCAAACCACCCCGACACATGCCGTCCGCGACGTTGCCGACTACCAGTTCGAACATGATGCCATCGCCGAGAACAACCGCCTGGGTGTCATGTTCAAGGTACTACGTGATGCCTTCTCATTGACATCCACCAATGCCGTTCGCAACCGCTTGAACCAGCTGTTGCTGTACACACGTTATGTCGAGCTCAGTACAGAAGTCCTGCGCAACGAGGGAGCTTCCTGCCCCAAGGCGGTCAATCAACTCACCGAGTTTGTCTATCGAATCCGAAAGCTACCAGTCATCAGCGCGTACTGGTACTTACGAGAAGCAGCCAGTGCAAATGCCCCCGCCTCGCGGATCGATGTTCAATCAATCCTCATGGGTGACGAGCCTTTTACACAACAGGAACTGGGCGTCATGCTCGAAGCAGGCGTTCGCCGATGGTCAAATTAACTGCCGCTTGCTCCGCCACAAAATTCGATTGGGATTAAGGAAAACCCTTAACATCGCCTGCGCCTGGTCAACAGCATGCCCATTACAACGAGCGACAATGTTGCCGGTTCAGGCACCAAGGCCAACCCGGTAACCATTGCATGGCCGGCTGACCAGTTGGCTCCAAGGACGCCAAGATCAGCAACATCGACAAGCCCATCACCATTAAAGTCACCGTCAGACTCGGTCATGCCAGACTGGTTGAAATTTGCGCCCAGGATCCCAAGGTCCGCCACATCAACAAGGCCATCACCATTTGCATCTCCGCCAAGCAGGAGTTCCACCACTCGCAATTGCCCCCCCACCAGCAGATCCGAATAATCCCAGCCAAGCCTCGATGAGAGCGAAGGCAGGTTTATCGTGGCAAACTCTCCCGACAGCGAACCGTAATCCAGAAGATCAAACATATCATCAGCACTTGGCGAGAATCCATCGATCAAGACGACTTCAAGGGTGCCGTCCAGATCAACCATGTCCGTCACATGCACCTGGTCATACTGGGTACCTGCCGTGGTACCCCCTAGTTCCATCAGCAAGGTGCCCTCGGCTGCCTGGGTATAGCTACCATTGATCGATGCCGTCGCCGGCGAGGCACCGGGCGAAAAGGTTCCTCCCGTGACCTCCAGATCTCCAGTTAGGCTGACAACACTTAATGTTCCCGATTCCATAATCAGCGGAGAAGGCATCGCATCGGGCTCAATGATTTCAATCGCATCGGCAACCACCGTCCCTCCCGAAAGAGTAAGACCTCCCCGATAAACGACCGGTGTACCGCCACTGCCACCACCCGCATGCAGCGGACCAATATAAATCGTATCCCCCACATCCAGCCGACCGTCCTCCTGCACCGTCACCTCACCGATACCACCGGCCTCCGAACTGTTTTTAGCACCGATATAAAGCTTGTTATAGATGTACCACTGTGCCTCCAGGCCGGTACCGCCCCCGTCATTCCCGACGGTAACCATGCCCACGGCATCACCACCACCGGTATCGGGATAGCGGCCCACATAGGAATTATTTCCCTCGGCGTAGGCGCCGGTCTCGATCGTAAGTGACCCAGTGCCGTAGATACCGATCGCGTGGGTGCCTGACAGGTGGGTGGGGACCCCATTACCGTCCGTGTCACCACCACTGACCGTAACACTTCCCTGGCTGTTCCATTGGTACCCAATATCAATACTGTTACTGGTTACCTTCCCCTCATCCTCGACGACAAGCGTTCCATGGCCATAGTAGCCAACCATCAAGCTAGCATCGTCGTCCATGGTCGAGCCGTTCCCTGTCACGGTCACAGTTCCAACCCCGGTGCGATCATGCATATCCGAATATCCAATGCGGACCTTCTCGGCAATCAGATCAGCACCACCGGAAACCGTCACTTCGCCAGTTCCGAACTGCCCAACGTAAAGATGACCCGTTTGGCCGAAATCCAGGTTCCAAGATGAACCGTGGCCGTCCAACGTCACCTTCCCGCTGCTATCAATATTCTTACCAATGTAGTTGTTCGTCCCCTGGTTGCGGATATCGTCACCGTCGTTGACCAGGAGTTCTCCGACCCCACAAGCCAAGATCGACGCTAGCTCGCAAATAGAGTTCACGTCGTAATGCCCAACGGAAATACCTACACCGCTGCCGTCAGGATGCCAGGTGCTTGCGTAGGAACCGGTAAATTCAATCATGCCAAGATTATCAAATACATTGGTAGAGCCATCACCATCTGGATCAATGATTTGAATAACTGCATTTGCCGGCATGATGACCGTCAACAGACACACCACCGTAAAAACCGCGGGCAGAAAAATCGATCTTATATTCTTGCTCATGTTCCTCCTCCAAGAACCAGACATTATAGCAGAGCACCCGGAATGACTGAAGTGAAAATATCAGCCATTACGCGGCTTAAAGCCCCTTACGATTAGTCGCGCCTGGCAGTCAGAGGCACTACTTTGCGGGGAGGGCACCGGCACCGGTTATTTCCTTTCTTCACCAACCAGCTTCAGGATTTCCGCAGAGAATCCACCATGTCTTTTAACGGCAACAACATATTTCCATATGACCCAAGGCCCTCACAAGACAGACAGACAGCGAACAAGCGCCCATGACCTTATCCATCTACAAATCCCAGTAAATACTAATCCGAAGCCGAGGATCCCCGCCGCCGTATCTTCGTGTCGATCATGGCGAGTTTCTTCTTCCCATTCTCAAGGGCAGATGATCTCTCCATAAGATTACCGAACCCCAAATCACCGAGAATGGCAAAGACGTCGCGATGATCAAACCCCGTATTCTCAACCTCATCAATAAAAGACTGCACCCGGGCACGCTCTTGATATAGCCCCTCTATAGTCATCGACGACAGATCAGTTGCAACATAGACTCTGCCGTATCGTTTGGTCGCACAACCACTCAATGCCACCACGGCAGACAAGAAGACAATACTCCACATGATTCTCATTTTTGTTCTCTTCAATGTGATGTGACTCGCAAACATATGAAACCTTCAAAAGAAGATGCCGTAGCCTTAACAGAAATGACAACGACTACTTTACCAGATGGAGATGGCAATGTGCCAGACAATTCGTGCCGCAGGCCACGACTCTAATTCACTCCATGCCAGCAGGTGAAAAACGACATACATGACCAACGAACAGCAGGCTCAAACACCAGGACAAAACAACTGCCCCAGCCATTGGAGGGATTGCCCAGTTGCACTGATGTTGCTGCTTGTGGCCATCTTGACTGGAGGGTGCGGAAGTACGGAAATACAGACGGCGAGCGATATCGTCGCAGCACTCGAGAAAGAAGGGATCAAGTACACAACTGTCGAACCGGCCGACATATCACAACTCAAGAAAGTCACCATAGACGAGGCCGTAGTGATGACCCACGACTCACTGCATGTCGAGATATTGAGAATTGAACGCGATAAACACTTTGAAATCTTCGCAGGGATGAGGGTTTTTTTGGCTGTAGCAGAAGCCCAAACAGGCAAAACTTTTGCAGGCAGACCGGACATATTCGCCAGCCAGCCGTTTATTATCATCGTTCGCCACGAACCCGAGAAGGGGCAGGTGAGAGCAGCTCTAAAGAAGATTTTTCGCCAAACAAGGCACACAAATGAGTCTCGGCAGGTAGATGGGTAACCGATCGGCGGGCCATGGGCCCTGAAAATCCTCCAATTTCAGATGGACATCTGTAGCGACCTGTACTATGTTGCTTCACGTGGACTTACCCAACACCGTCACCAAGATACGGTGCCTGGATATGGGCCGCCGTACCCAAGTGCCCTGCACGAACCTTGGCGTGGGCCGAGGACTTGAGGGCTGAAGTGAAAGCCGCCCCGGCATTCATACCAGTCGTCACAACAACGGCAGACCAGCCAATAGATAGAGCAATACATCAAGTTCAAAGCAATCAACCCGCGAAATCAACGATCAGGAGGCTTCAATGTCAGATAATATAAGCCGATGCCCAATGTCGGGTGCAAATACAGCAACCGAGGCCAGGTCAAACCAAGATTGGTGGCCGAACCAGTTGAACTTGAAGGCCCTCCGCCAGGACTCTCCCCAGTCTGATCCCATGGGCGAGAATTTTGACTACGCCAAGGAGTTCAAATCACTGGACCTCGATGCGGTCAAGAAGGACATCTTTGAGCTGATGACCACATCACAAGACTGGTGGCCAGCTGACTACGGTCACTATGGTCCACTTTTCATCCGGATGACATGGCACGCTGCCGGAACCTACCGTATCAGCGACGGCCGTGGTGGTGGCGGTCGTGGCTACCACCGTTTTGCACCTCTTAACAGCTGGCCTGACAATGCCAACCTCGATAAGGCCCGTCGGCTGCTCTGGCCGATCAAGCAAAAGTACGGACGAAAACTCTCGTGGGCCGACCTGATGATCTTCGCCGGCAACTGTGCCCTGGACTCGATGGGCTTGAAGACTTTTGGTTTTGGCGGTGGACGCGAAGATGTCTGGGAAGCCGATGATACCGACTGGGGTTCAGAGCAGGCATGGCTTGGAGACGAACGACATGCCGGCGAAGGCGACCTTCAAGGCCCCTATGGCGCCGATCATATGGGCCTGATTTACGTAAATCCGGAGGGTCCGAACGGAAACCCGGACCCACTGGCCTAAGCAAAGCATATTCGTGAAACCTTCCGTCGCATGGCAATGAATGACGAAGAGACGGTTGCGCTAATTGCCGGCGGACATACATTTGGTAAAGCACATGGTGCTCACAGCGGAGATCAGGTCGGTCCCGAACCGGAAGCCGCCTGCCTCGAAGAACAAGGTCTTGGCTGGAAAGATGGTACAGGTACCGGCAAGGGTGGCGACTCATATACCAGCGGGCTAGAAGGCGCCTGGACCACCAATCCAGTGAAGTGGGACAACAACTACTTTGAAAATCTGCACGCCTACGAATGGGAGCTAACCAAGAGTCCTGATGGCAAGGCGCAGTGGACCCCCAAGGACGCATCTGCAGTGGCAACCGTTCCCGATGCACACGATCCGTCGAAGAAGCATGCTCCCATGATGCTCACCACGGATCTGGCACTGATGATGGACCCGATCTATGCGCCGATTGCCAAGCGTTTTCATGAAAACCCCGAGGAGCTTGCAGGTGCTTTTGCAAAGGCGTGGTACAAGTTGCTCCATCGTGACATGGGCCCAATTAGTCGATATCTCGGGACGCATGTTCCAGCCGAGCCACAGTTGTGGCAGGACCCCGTCCCCGCGGTCGACCATGAGTTGATCACGCAACAGGATATCGCAGACCTTAAGGCCAAGGTCCTTGCATCAGGACTGTCCGTTTCCCGACTGGTTGCCACCGCATGGGCATCGGCAGCATCATTCCGCCATACGGACAAGCGCGGCGGGGCCAACGGGGCACGCATTCGCCTTGCACCGCAGAAAGATTGGGAAGTGAACAATCCGGCCGAGTTAGGTCAGGCCCTGCAGGCACTGGAGGAGATCCAGACCCAGTTCAACAACTCCCAAGACGGCGGAAAGAAGGTCTCACTTGCTGACCTGATTGTTCTCGCAGGATGCGCAGCGGTCGAGCAGGCTGCCAAGAACGGTGGTCACGATGTGCAGGTCCCCTTTTCCCCAGGGCGGACAGATGCGTCACCACAGTGGACTGACGAGGAATCATTTGCCGTACTCGAACCAACAGCAGATGGGTTTCGCAACTACCGCGCAGCGGGGCACACCAGGCCGGCCGAGGAACTGCTGGTGGATCGGGCCAGCCTGTTGAACCTGACCGCCCCCGAGATGACGGTACTGGTTGGCGGCATGCGTTCGCTGAATGCAAATGTCGGACAATCCGAACACGGCGTTTTCACTGATCGGCCTGAAACGCTGACCAATGATTTCTTTGTGAACCTGCTCGACATGAACACCCAG
>PBAS01000075.1 GCA_002716625.1 Phycisphaeraceae bacterium
CGAAATGATCTGTGCTCGATCCGATTCCTGTCGCTGGGTGGTGATCTTTGACTGCCCAGGACGGCGTCGGTCAAGGTCGGGTTGAAGGTCGTCTTCATGAAGGTCAAGTCCCGGTGGTACGCCATCGATGATGGCGACATAGCCCGGTCCATGACTTTCGCCTGCAGTGGTGATGCGAAAAGTTTGCCCGTAGGAGTTACCAGCCATAATGGTTTACCAGGAAGTTTTACAATCAACGGACACAATTACGACCATCAGTCTAGAAACCCCCATGTCGCATAGTACGGGTTATTACCCTACGATCATGGCGCGACAGTCGAATCGGTATTTTGCGCCAAGGTCAGTCGGTCGGCAACAAGCTGGGTCTTTAGAATGAGCAAGGCCGCTTCAAGTTGCGGATCAATACCGTTTTCCAAGATCTGGCCCGCATCTGATTGCGAGTCAGCTGATAATCTCTCTTTTCGCAGTACATCTAAGTCTTGTCGACGTTCCAGTGCTCGACGTACTTGCCCATCAGTCATCTTGACCTCAAGATCAGGTTCCACCCCCCAATGGGAGGACCTGGGCCGCCGATGAATTTTGCTACCCGAAGGTAAACAGTAATAGTGAGTTGTAAGCTTCAGCATTGCACTTGGTTCCGATGTTGAATCATTAGTCGCAATCGCAAATAGGTCCTGTACAGAGCCCTTCCCGTAGCTGCGAACGCCTACAATTGTTGCCAAGTTATGGTCCTGCAATGCGCCGGAGACAATTTCTGAGGCACTGGCCGATGTTTGGTTGATAAGAATGACGAGTGGGATCTGTGGGTGACAAAAGTCAGGGCGGGCATTTCGCGCGCTGGTCTGATTGCCCTCGGCATCGATGGTAGACACGATCAATCCTTTGGCGAGAAACCGGTTAGTGACATCGATTGCAGTTTTGAGTAGCCCCCCAGGATTAAACCGTAAATCAAGGATTAAGGCGTCAAGCCCTCGGTTCGATCGCATCTGATTGATGGCAAGATCAAGATCCGTTTCACTACGCGGAATGAATTGGCTGAGTCTGACATAACCAATCCGGCGTTTGGAGTCGATGTAATAATTCCATGTGTCATCCGGTTCAAGTTGCCAGCCACGAATGGATTCGATTTCTATCTGGGCGCGACGGATGTCTTTTTTCAGGATCTTTTGTCCACGCTTTATGCCCAGTGTCACTAGGGTATCCAGATCCCCGGTGATCTCACGGACGGCTCGCTCAAGGGTCCAGTCTTCTGTGCTCTGCCCATTTACTGAGACAATCTTGTCATCGGCACGAAGGTCTGCCCGATAGGCCGGTGTGCCCCGCAGGGGGCTTTTGACTGTCAACTCGCCGCGTGGACGTCTTACATTCAGTTTCAGTCCATGATCAAGGACGATCTCAATCGGGGTAGAGTTTCCAGTCCGTTCAATTTCTAGACGAATTTTACTTCCTCGATCATGCTGGATTCGCCAGGATACATAGCCAGCACTGTAGCCCGTTGGGGTGTGCCCGTTTATCTTTACGATGACATCGCCTGCCTGCAGGCCAGCGTGTATGGCTTGTGAATTCGGAGGTAAGTCCTGAACTGTTAAAGGACCCAGTGACATCGAGATCTGAATTCCAACGCCATAAAACTTTCCTTTGGTACTCTTAAAGAAGTGGTCGGCGTCATAGGGCCAGATCACCGAGGTGAACTTATCCAGAGTTTGTACTGCGCCCTCTGTCATCTCGTAGTACAGGACCCGCTCATCCAGATCAACCGTTTCTCGGTTAGTCTGAATAATCATTTTGATAAGTTGCTTGGCTTCAATGCTATTCAGGCCATGCGTGACTTGCTGGATTTCATTCTTCTTGCCTTGTAAATAAGACCGAAAGAGGTCCACCTTGTGAAGTTGTCGAAGGCCGGGAAACTCAGCTTCCAGACCTCTTGTATCCAATAGGATCATCAGGGCATCAATTGCACCAATCAATAGGGGGCCATAGCCATGTGTGCTCTCAATATGGTGCCGCTCAGCTCCATCGATTGCTTTATCGAGCATTGTTTTTGTGATTCCACCTAAGCGTTCTTGCCACATGTATTCACGGAACATTTGTGGGTCAAAGTGTTCGCCACGTCGCTTAGCACGTTGTTCTGCCATTTGTTTGTACTGCACGGGGGTATAGAGTCTTACAACGCGTACATGTCGTTGTGCCCGCAAGTGGATCTCATGGTGCGTTGCTGCAGGATCATTAAACAGAAGGTCCAGTAGCTGATGAAGACGGGCCATAGTGAGCCAATCACCAGCCCGTTCAGCTCGTTTGGCTGCTGCTTGGCTTTTTTTAACTAATAAAACAACACGGGGGTCTTCAAGGAATGTTTTTGCGTTGGTTGCTAGATCCTGTGCATCAATGGCGAAGGTTAGCGCATCTTCAATGAGGTGGGCCACTTCTAAGAGGGCAACCATCTCCTGCATGACATGGTCAAAGTCCTGACGTCTGGACGTGAGCCATGTTTGACGGTGTTCCTCGTGTCGCTCCAAATCGTAAATCAGATTTTCGACGTCTTCGATATCACCAATTTGCGGGTTGATCCGTAACGATGTGAGTACATTGTGAAACCTGCCGGCAACAGCACTGGCGGTCAAGGAATTGTCGGTTGCCGCTGGAACTAGTGGCGACCAAGTCCAAGCCAATACAGTTACCACAACCCAAATCACCATGAGTCGCCAGTGGTTTGGGAATAACCGATTCATATGTAGTTCTTTCAATACGATGACGGGAGTTTCTCTAAGACGGTCGCGATGTTCCGGGCGGGGTCTTCTTCCGGTCTGTCTTTGCTGGATAGTATTTAGCCGCATCCTAGTTGGCGGTGCAAAACACTACTTCCACATCGTTGCCTACGCGGAGACAGGTGTAGCCTGTTATGCGGATTCCTTTTGCGGGACCAAAATTTCGGATAATGGTTTTTGTGCTTCAATTGCCGATGCATCAATCATGTACTTGGCACCCTTCGTTGCACCATCTGGCAAATCGTACATCAGTTCAAGCATGATCTCCTCCATGACACTTCGCAGTGCCCGTGCACCAGTGTTGCGTGACATGGCTCTTTGGGCAATTGTGGAAAGTGCTGAGGGTGTGTACTCCAACTGGGCATCTTCCATTGCAAAGAACTGTTGGTACTGACGGACCAATGCATTCTTGGGTTCGGTTAGGATCATGATCATCATTTCCTCGTCCAATGGATCGAGGCTTGTGATGATTGGCAGTCGGCCGATGAGTTCGGGGATCATCCCGTATTCGATCAGGTCATCGGGTATGACTTGGCTTATAAGATGCGAATTGTTCTGATCAGCTCTATCTTCAGTGTGTTCACTGGCAAATCCAATGGACCGTGTGCCCAAGCGGCGGCGTATGATATCCTCTAGGCCAACAAACGTTCCTGCGCAGATAAACAGGATATTCGACGTGTCAATCTGGATGTATTGTTGTTCTGGATGCTTCCTGCCACCTTGCGGTGGGACATTGGCAACTGTTCCCTCAAGCATCTTTAGCATGGCCTGCTGCACGCCTTCACCAGAGACGTCGCGTGTGATGGATACGTTTTGCGATGTTTTGCCGATTTTGTCAATTTCGTCAATATAGATGATGCCACGTTGTGCCGCATCAACATCATAGTCTGCTGCCTGCAAAAGTTTGAGCAGGAGGTTTTCAACATCTTCGCCTACATAACCTGCCTCGGTTAGGGTGGTCGCATCCCCAATAGCAAATGGTACGTTCAGCGTACGAGCCAGTGTGCGGGCCAGTAACGTCTTGCCGGAACCAGTTGGTCCGATCATGAGGACATTCGACTTTTCTAGTTCAATGCCGTTGTCCTTCCCCTCAGTGCTCGCCAAGCGTTTATAGTGCGTATGTACGCTGACTGACATAGCGCGTTTGGCTTGAAGCTGGCCCACAACATACTGGTCAAGGAATTCCTTGACCTGACGGGGTGTGGGGATGGTGTCAAAAGATGGACGAGCGGCATGAACGCGGCGATGCTCCTGCTTGAAGATATTTTGACATAGGTCGGTGCAGCTAGAGCAGATGTATACGTCGTTTGGGCCTTCAACCATCGGGCCTACCTCGCGCGAGGTCTTTCCGCAAAATGAACAGGTTGTGACGCGTCGGCCCTTGAAGCCGCTATCGTCGCCGTCACTACCAGTGCTCGATGGCCCTCTTCCGTCTTTACCAGGTCGTTCGGTTGACATTAGTGTTTCTCAAATAGCGTGGGGTTCATAACACGCCAAGCACCTACCATGACCACCTTGCGATGGCAACGATACTGGTGCATGGATCTAGAGTCATGATCGACAAACCGCATCAGTGGCCTTAATCACAACTGCATCCCTGCACCCATCGCTCCATGCTACTCGTAATCTTTCTCTGGATATCCGCGGGGAACCCTTGTGTATTCCAGTGTATCTACTGACATGATACCGTGCTGGGGCAGTATTTCATACTGCACACCCAGTGGTATAAATGATTATTTACAGTTCCGTATGGCCAGCTATTTAATGACAGGCATTATCGGAACCCTCCGTTGTGTCAGCGGTTATGTGAGGTGGGTGGTTACCGGTCTTTGTGGGTTGGATTTCATCAGGTGGTAGGGACCCACCGCCATTAACGCCAGGAAGGTTTCTAGTAATAACAACCGCCTTGGCCTTCCCGAATTCATCATCATTCAGTTGGCCATCACGGTGCATGCGACGCAGGTGACTGAGTGTAAATGGTTCACCAGTAACCGGGTTTTTATCCTGCGCCTTGATGCGGTGGTAGAACGTAATGCCAGCAAGAACGAAGGCCAGTGCGGCTATGGAGAGTAAACCCAGGTGAAAAAGAATCTCCCACACCGACGAATTAGAAGCCAGCAGAGCGAACCACATCAATTCAATCTTTCCAATGACGTGCAAGCGGTGGCTTCGGCGAACTGATCACATAGGTGCCACCGCGTGGTTAGGATTTGGCCTTAGGTTTAGGCTTGGATTTGGCTTTGGCTTTAGGTTTGGGTTTAGCTGGTTTGCTGGCATCCTCAGGATCCACCTCCGTTACCTTGGCTTTCGTCAGGATGGCCTCCAGTGTCTTGCGTTCACGGATTTGCACGAAGATCTGCTCAAGTTCACCACTCTTGATCAGTTCCTTGCGCAGTTTTTCTGGTCGCCGACCACGTTGAATCGCCATTGAGGCGATCTGTCCATTGACCTCGGCTTCAGATACATCCACTTCCAACTGTTTGGCGACTTTATTGAGGATAAAGAAATGCTTGAGTTGTTTTTGTACTTCTTCTTCGCTGGCACTGCGTTGTTCGGCGACCCGCTGGTCAATCTCTTGTTCCGGAACACCCTGGTAGGCCAACTCTAAACGCCGTCGTGACATGACCCGCTGGGTCTGTCGCTCGGTCAGGCCCTCTGGAAGATCCATTTCGACCTTGTCTAGCAGGGATTCGGTGATCTGACGATACATATCTGAGGTTTGGTTCAGTTCGCCACGTTTGTCGAGATTTTGCCGAACCTGATCTTTGAGCGCTTTCGGCGATTCGACGCCGTACATAAGTTGCACGGTCTCCAGGTCAACCGGTTCCTTTCGGCTGATGGATTCCAAGTGCAATGCCAATGTGATTGGTTGATTGCGAATTCGTTCATCTTCATGGCTCTGCGGTCCAGTCATGGAGATTATGATGTCACTGCCGGCTGATTTGCCGGTCAACTGTGTAGTTAAATTTTCAACTAAGATCCCTGCAACAGGACCTGATGATTCGTCTTTCTTGTCTGGTACAATGACATATGTACCAGGATGATGAGCTATTTCTGTGGCATCTTCACCGGCATCTTTACCACTTCTTATGCGTACGTCGCACAAAACAAAGTCGCCTATTTTAATCTTGCCGGTCTCGACCACTTCCATCTTGCCGTATTGTTGACGCTGTTGATCGATCTCGGCTTCGATATCATCCTGTGTAATCTTGAATTTTACTTTGTTGACCTTTATCCCTTCGAGCGAAGGCAATTCGATTTCCGGTGTGATCTCTATCTCGACTTCAAACTTCAGGGGACCTGAATCCGGTAGCTTGATTTCTTCTGCACCCTTGATGTCTGGTTGGCCAATGACATCGAACTCGTGGTCTTCGATTGCCTGGGAATATGATTCGCTGATCAACTGCCCCCGTACGTCTTCACGTACTGCGGTGGAGAAACGACGCTCAACCAGTTTCCTCGGGGCCCGTCCCTTTCGGAATCCGGGGATCTGGGCATCGACCTTGAGTTGCGAAAGGTTCTTTTCGAGCGCATCAGCAATGCGATCAGGAGGGATCTCGATCGTCAGCCGCTTGCGTGCTGGCCCGATTTCCTCAACCGCAACGGACTGTTCACCGCTTGGGGTATCTTCGTTTGTTACATTCAGGTCATCACTTGACTCAGCCATAGCATCGCTCCGGTCACATATACTTGGAAAGCTGGTGGCTTCATTATGACGGGCGCGGTGTATCCGTCAAACAATCGCGAAATATTCTTCCCGGAAGGCACATATGCTCGGCATAGGCAAGCCTGCTCGCCTTGTTAGGTATCCTGCCCCTGGGCTGGTTGTGGTTGTTAAGGTACGGCTCATGTTTTTGTTACATATCATAAGCCACAGCACCGGTGAGAGATTGAGTAAAATGGATGGCAACCATGGCATATTAGTCTACGAGTCTTGTCATCTGGAATGCCGCATCGAACGAGGTTGATACGAATTGGATGAAACCGCGACATTGATCTGTAGAGAGCTCAGATTCGGTTTTGAATCTGGCAATGCGGTCGTTGATGGTGTAAATGCCAGCTTGGGACCGGGGCGGGTATGCGCGCTGATTGGCCCTAATGCTGCTGGAAAATCTACATTGTTGCGGCTGATGCTTGGTGTTCTTCACCCATGGTCTGGAAAGATTTACAACCAGGGCCATGATCTGGCAGATTTAAGTATCGCACACCGGGCATCGTTGATCAGCTATGTGCCGCAACATGGAGGTGGGCAATTTGCCTTTTCGGTTGAGCAGGTTGTTGAAATGGGGCGCTATGCATTGGCGCCTGATTCAGAGGCCGTTGATCGGGCAATTACTCGCTGTGACCTGGTACCGCTGCGGCACCGCGCGTATCCGACATTATCAACTGGGCAGCAGCAGCGGGTTCTCTTGGCTCGTGCGATGGCACAAGCGCATGGAGGAGGTAGGGGGGTCATGCTCTTGGATGAGCCGGTTAGCGCGATGGATCTACGTTATTTACACCGTTGCATGCGATTATTAACGGATATCGCTCAATCTGGCCGTTCTGTGCTTGTCGTTCTGCATGATTTAAACTTGGCGGCAACTTATGCTGATGATGTGTGGCTAATGTCAGAGGGGCGACTGGTCGCCTGTGGCTCATGGAGACAGGTGTTGCAACCAGCCGTTCTTGAGCCGATATATGGTGTTGTCTTGCAAACAGTACAATACAACGAACTTGGTGACCGCCCCCATTTTGTAGTCAAAGCTGACTGCATGTAAATGTCTTGGCGGTACGTCGCCGACCCCGGGCGTGGTAAGCCCATGGGAATTATCCGGTAATTTGGCCTGGAGCCATGCAGTGTATGTCAATCTCCTGACGATTTTCGCTCAACTGCCTGGCGACCGTAGCGATATTATCTATCTGGCTGTATTTCTGGTCATTGCTGCAATTAGTTGGGTCAGTGGATTGGTCAAGAACTGGTTGTTGCGGCAGCAGCAGCAGCGGGAATCGTCAGCGCCACCCAAGGATGCACCACAAACGCCATCGCGGCGTACATCGTTCGATGAGCAGTCGATTGCCAAGTATCGCGAGCAGTTAGAGCGACGCACCCAACAACGTCGAACGGACCAGGACAGGGTTCATTCTGATTCAAAAACTACTGTGCCCACCAATTTGACGATTCCTGAGAGTAGTCAGCGGCAACGTGCCAAGGAGCAATACGAGCAAAGAGCCGCGGTCTTGCGTCAGCAGGAAGTTGACGGGCAGGCGGTTGTTACTCAGGCGGATCCTTCTGTGTCAAGACCCCGTTCCGTCGAACAAGCGGGCGATAATCCACAAACTTCCCTTGAGCAGCGACAGCTTGGAAAACTGAACCCTAGGGTCCAGCCATTGGGTGACAGGTTGCCTCTAGAGGTCAGCACCGGACATGACAATCAGAGTGATGGTGTGAGGCGTGCCGGTTCGGCCGTCCTGCCGGACATTCCCCCTAATCTTACGGTTGTGGCTAAAACCCAAGCCACGACCACTGGGCGACTTGATCAGCTTTTGGCAAGTCGGTCTCTGCGTAGCGCAATTGTTCTTAAAGAAATCCTCGACTCTCCAGTTGGCTTACGGAAAGATGGTTTGTGATTATCCGACCAACGGACAAGTTCATACGTTTATGAGTAACAGGATTTGAACTCGTTATTGCTGGATCGCATTGATGTAATCATTGGTAATATTACCGCATTATCTCTAGATGCCATTGTTAATGCAGCCAACACAACCTTGCTCGGCGGTAGCGGTGTAGATGGGGCCATACATCGTGCAGCAGGGCCACAACTGCTGGGGGAATGCCGAACCCTCCATGGTTGAGATACGGGAGATGCCAAGATTACAAAGGGGTATCAACTGCCGTCAAGGTACATTATCCACACGGTGGGGCCAGTGTGGCGTGACGGAAGATGTAGCGAAGATGCGTTGTTGGCGTCCTGTTATGACCGATGCCTAGAACTCGCTGCTGGGGAAAATATCCACTCCATTGCATTTTCCGCCATCAGCACCGGTGTCTACCGGTTCCCAAAAGTTCGGGCGGCAAACATTGCTGTTGTCCATACGGGTGAATGGCTCAAGACGCACAAGTTGCCAAGGCGGGTCATCTTTTGCTGTTTTAGTGATCTGGATGCAGACATCTACACCACGGTCTTGAATCAAGTTTCACGAGATTGATTGTAAAAGTAGATACGTAATTTCCAGGAAAGCGGTCAAATAAGTGGGTTCATGTTTGCATTTTATTTTCGGCAGTAAGCTTTGTGGCGGTAACCCTTCATGTGATGTTTGTGATTTGTTCTGGGTACCAGCTGTATCTTAATGCCTATCAAAATTGCGTTCGTACATTCCGCTAACAAGGCAAGCATGGGCTGTCACGATGGCAGCTGCGTTAGCCAGGTTGTAGCTACGTACTTCACCCATGATGGGGATGTATACCGTTTGCTGTGCCCAGCGTCGTCGCCATGTGATGGGTAAACCATCAATTTCATTCCCGAAAACCAGCACCGTGTTCTTGCAGTAAGCAGGTTGGTCATATCTCAGCAACCCATATTTGGTAACCAGCCATGGCTTACGGTCCCCAAGCCAATCTAGGAACGCTTCAGGGGTTTGGTGTTCGAGAAGTTGAAGATATGGCCAGTAGTCGAGGCCTGCGCGGCGGACAGTATGATCTGACAGGTCCAGTGCGTGTGGTCCGATCAGATGTAAGCAGGCTCCCATTCCCACGCATTGACGGGCGATGTTGCCGATATTGGGCGGGATCTTGGGTTGGTAGACCGCAACGTGAAGCATGGTGACCACCTGTGATATAATCCGGATGATGAATCGAATTTCGCAATACCGTCAAGCCAATAGGTTACTCGTCATTATGCCGACTTGGGTGGGTGATGCGGTGATGGCAACACCCACGCTTCGGGCGTTACGAAACCTGTACCGAACGGCACATATCACGGCACTTACACGCCGATCCAACCGCCCCCTGTTGGATGCGTGTCCATGGATTGATGATATCCTGTCCGCTTGGCCGCCGCAGATCAAGATTCAGCGTGATGGAGCTCAGGGGGGGGTATTCGGGGTTGTACGGCGACTAGCTGCCGGACAGTTTGATACAGCCGTCCTGTTACCAAATGGCATCCGATCGGCCCTAACGACCATGCTCGCGGGGATACCACGGCGGGTGGGATATGATCGTAACGGCCGTGGGTTTCTACTTACGGACCGTCTTGCACCCAGACGCCAACTCGGGGCATTTGTGCCGGTACCAACCTTGGATTACTACTTGGCCATCGTGCGGTATCTCGGGGCAGAACACATTGACCGTACGATGCGGTTGTTTACGAGACCCGAGGATGATCAACGAGCCGAAGATCTACTTGTTGATGCAGGTTGGTCTCGGCAGATTCCCCTTGTGGTTATCAATCCAGGGGCTTCATTTGGTGATGCGAAGCTTTGGCCTATCGAACGTTTTGCGGCCGTTTCTGATCGTTGTGTTGATGAATTAGGCGCGTTTGTAGCGATCGGTGGGGCGTCCAAAGAGCGTCCATTGCTGCAAAAGGTTATCGATAGGGCCAGTCGGCCGATTTTTGATTTGCCAGGACATGGCGTGGATATGAAAGTGTTCAAATCGGTTGTGCGGAAAGCGTCTGTGGTTATTTGTAATGATACCGGTGCAAGACACATGGCAACAGCTCTCGGGACACCAGCTGCCAGCGTCTTTGGTCCCACGGATCCAGCTTGGACTGAAACGGGTGTGGCTGTGGACCGCCAGGTTCGCGTGGATGTCGACTGCGGTCCCTGCCAACTTCGAAAATGTCCGTTGGATCATCGGTGTATGACTAGGATCAATCCCCAGATGGTCTTTGATCATGTTGGCGAACTGGTTGGATGGAATGACGAACTGAAACATAAAGGGCAAGACCAAGACAACTCGGTGGCACGTTCAGTAGGCTATTCCTAATTTATTCGGCCATTCGGTCTCATCCCTGATTTGGCATTCTTTCATGAAAATTGCCATTGTGATTGAACGGTTTGATCCCACTGGAGGGGGGGCAGAGAAGTCCACGGCACAGATTGCGTGCCATCTGCGTGATCGTGGCCATGAGGTGACCATCCTGACATGGTGGTCGCCCCCGCTGTGTAGTTTTGATGGGATTACTGTCGATTCGGCTACACCGCGCCGGCGGCTGGGCATGATTCAGTTATACCGGTTTACCAACTGGGCACGAAAACGACTGAATGAAGGCGAATTCGACTCAAGTTTGTCAGTGACTACTGCGGCGCCGGCGGCAGTGGTGCAGCCAAGAAGTGGTACGATTCGCGAGACATCTCGGCGTAATGTTGCCATGAGAGTTTCACGGACTTGCCGTATCATAAAAAAACTATCGCAGGCGATGTCTGGGAAACTCCAGATACAGTTGGCTCTTGAGCGTCGAACGCTGGCAGATCGTCAAGTCAAACGGTTTTGTGCTGTAAGCCGATATGTTGCCTGGCAATTGGAGAATGATTATGCAGTCAATTCCGAAATGATCGAGGTTATTGCAAACGGAAGTGACATGCCAGATCCAGGTGTGGATCAAAGACGTCATTGGCGCAAGGTGATTCGGGATGGCTTTGGGATCAGCGCTGATACACCAGCATTTCTATTCGCAGCACACAATCCACGGCTCAAGGGGATTGACACCGTATTGGCTGCCATGAAGATCCTGCGCCAGCGTGGTCAAGAGGCAGTGGTCATGATCGCCGGGCCCATGCAATATGGGCTTCAGGCTTCTGCCGTTGCGCACGGTATACGCGACTGTTTGCGATTTGTTGGCCCAACCGATCGGATGGCGGAGCTTTACTGTGGTGCAGACGTTACAGTGCTACCAACCTACTACGATCCGTCGAGCAAGGTTGCCATCGAGTCGTTGATGATGTGTACCCCGGTCATTACGACCGCCTATAACGGTGCCAGCGACTGGGTGGCAGGAACGGATGGTTTTGGCCCCAGTGCCCTAGAAATGGACCCTCGACAGCCAACAGGGTGTGTTTTGGCCGATCCGGCGGATGCGGTAGCACTGGCAGACGCCATGGTTCAGCTAAGTGATCCAGATAAACGGGCCAGTTATGCCCATGCCACCGTAGGCCTTGCGGACAAGCTTTCAATGAGCAGGCACGTTGAGAGCCTCGAAAGGGTGTTGGTAGAGGTCTCTAACTGAAGATCATCGGGTTGCTACGTTGCGTGCCATCAGCCTGTCAGTGTATACTTTTAGGCTTCGGTTTTTACACCATGACAGGATCGCTATGCCTACAATCAATCAGTTAGTCCGAAAGCCACGGCGAACCCCCAAGGCCAAGAGTAAGGTTAAGGATCTCGACGCATGTCCGCAGAAGCGAGGGGTCTGCCTTCAGGTCAAGACCGTCACTCCCAAAAAACCCAACTCGGCTTTACGTAAGGTGGCGAGAATTCGCCTGAGTAATGGTAAGGAAGTGACGGCATATATCGGTGGTGAGGGGCACAATCTTCAGGAGCACAGTATTGTCCTGATTCGTGGTGGCCGTGTCCGCGATTTACCTGGTGTGCGATATCACGTCGTGCGTGGTAGCCTGGATTGTCTTGGTGTGGATGGTCGGTCGCAGGGTCGTAGTAAGTACGGTGTCAAACGAGGCAAATAAAGTGCTCGACGGCAGATCATGCCCCGACATATCTATTAAGGAAATATAATGGCCGGACGAATCACCAAAGCCGAAGCACAACTCAAGCCAGATCCTAGGTACGGGTCAAAGGTGTTGTCGCGTTTCATCAATTGCGTCATGGGTAACGGTAAGAAAGCTGTTGCACAGAAAGTGGTATATGCAGCGTTAGATGAAATTGAAAAACGGACCAAGGGGGAGCCGGCGGCCATCGAAGTCTTCGAGAAGGCAATAGGGCGAGTACGCCCAGCGGTTGAAGTTCGGTCGAAGCGGGTGGGTGGTCAAAACTATCAAGTGCCGATGCAGATCAATAAAAAACGCCAGCAGAGCTTGACATTCCGTTGGATTATTGAATCGGCACGAGCTGATTCAGGTAAACCAATGCATATACGTTTATCAAAAGAATTGATGGACGCATCCAAGGGCGAAGGCAAGGCCGTGACCATCCGTGAGAACATGCATCGGATGGCCGATGCGAATCGTGCGTTCTCGCATTTTGCTTGGTAGACCGACAATCTATCACGAAGATAAAAAATCATTGACCAAAAGGACCTCGTTCGGTAAAATAGCTGAAAATTGAATATCGCCTTTTATCGAGAGTGGCTGAGGGACGGGCCCGATGATGCCACCGCAACCTCTATGATTCGTCGGAACTATTCCGAATAGTCAGGGAAAATGGTGCGAAATCCCGCCCTGGCGGATCGCTGAGACCAGCGGCCGTAGGGGAAGATAAGAAGCGGCCGACGCTTAATCGGCAAATTAGATGCCCCTTCTTATCAAATTGAGAAGGGTTTTTTTATGTCTGGCGATTTGGAGAAGGTAAGGTTAGGAGCAGTGCCATGAGTTATGTCCAGTCCCTGCGTTGCAAGGAATGTGCAACCGAGTATCCGATCGAACCACGTACAGTATGCGATAATGATTTTGCGCCTGTAGAAGTTGCTTACGATTATGATCAGATGCAAGGCCGGGTGACGCGTCAGTCAATTGAGGCTGGTCCACGATCATTGTGGCGGTATAAGGACTTGCTGCCAATTGAAGGGGCACCGCTTGCCGGCCAGCGTTCAGGCTACACGCCCTTAATCAAGGCGGACAACCTGGCTAGGGAGTTGGGTGTTCGCGAACTTTATCTTAAAGATGATAGTGTCAACTATCCAACTTATTCTTACAAGGATCGTGTGGTTTCAGTTGCATTGACCAAGGCGATCGAATTTGGATTTGATACGGTTGGCTGTGCCTCAACGGGTAACTTGGCACACAGTGTGGCGGCTCATGCGGCGCGGGCGGGTTTACGGGCTTGTGTGATTATTCCTGACGGTTTGGAACAAGGAAAGATTATCGGTTCCCTGGTATTCGGGCCGCGTATGGTCAAGATTAGAGGCAACTACGATGATGTGAACCGTTTGTGTAGCCAGATTGCGGACAAGTACAACTGGGCGATCGTTAATGTCAACTTGCGCCCGTTCTATACCGAAGGTGCTAAAACTCATGGTTTTGAAATCGCGGAGCAATTAGGTTGGCAACTACCGCAACATACAGTTGTGCCAGTGGCTGGCGGGACCATCCTACCCAAGGTTCACAAGGCATATGAAGAGCTGGTTACGCTTGGCATTGTTGATGACAACAAGCCCAAGATCCACGCTGCACAGGCAGAGGGATGTAGTCCGGTGGTAAAAGCGATTCAGGAGGGTAAGGAACTATTTCACCCTCAAAAACCCAATACATTAGCCAAGAGTATTGCGATCGGGAACCCAGCTGATGGTTATTACGTTATTGACGTTGTTAACAAATCAGGTGGCCATGCGGCTTGTGCAGCGGACGCGGAGATCATTGATGCATTGAAACTGTTGGCCACGACCGAAGGAATCTTTACCGAACCTGCAGGTGGTACAACTCTGGCTTGTGCTATCAAACTTATTGAGTTGGGGCACATCAGTCGTGATGAATCCATCTGTATTTGTATTACCGGTAATGGTCTTAAGACTGTCGACGCCCTCGCTGAGGTCGGCAATTTCCCTGATGCCCCGGTCATTGATGCCAAACTCACTCAGTTTGATGATTTGGTGAGTCAAATCGACGAGACAACTACGTGTGAGTCCAAGGTTTCAGCCTCTTCGCAGGCTGCATCCAATATTGCGCAAGTCAAGTGTAGATGAAGGAGTATCGAAATGTCCTCAGCTGTGACTGTACTGATTCCGACTGCTCTGCGACCGCAGGTCGAAGGGAAAGAATCGATTAATCTTCACGGGAGTTCTGTTAAACAGATTTTCGCTTCGCTAACGGGTGAATACCCTGAACTTGGCAAGCGATTATTCAAGAGTGACAGTGAACTGAATCGATTCATCAATGTCTATCTAAACGACGAAGATATCCGTTTTCTGGATAATCTAGATACAGCGGTTTCTTCCGGTGATGAACTCTCAATCGTTCCGGCAATTGCTGGTGGGTAACAGATATGGGGCGATCTCAAGGCATAGAATCATGGCACAAACCACTCGTCGTTGCTGGCTGACTTTCGAGGAAGGCCGACAGAATGAGCCCTGTCTCTGGCGAATGACGCAGGAATATCCAAATGTGATGTTTGATATTCGTCAGGCCAGTGTCCAAAAAGACATCGGTATTATGGCAGTATTGTTTACCGGTGAGGAACAGGAAATTCAAGCAGCGCTTGACTTCCTGGTTAGCCAGGAAGTTAAGGTGGATCCCGTAGAAGGTGGCAGCCTTGTCGCGGGATAGCCTGGTGGGCGTTGACAAGCCGCCGCGTTTCATGATGGTCTATGGCGAAGTTCTCTATTTAACTCCATGTCCTTTTCTTTTAATCAATAGATCGTGAAAGATCCCCCCCCCAGATCGGTGTCAGCGTCACTTGGACGCTATCACCGCCAGATGCTTTTGTCTGGTTTTGGGGAGGAGGGGCAGCGAAAACTACTTAAATCAAAGGTGTTGATAGCTGGGTGCGGTGCGCTTGGTACCGTGGTGGCGAACACTTTGGCACGAGCAGGTGTTGGGCATCTGGTTATTGTTGATCGCGACTATATTGAGATAACAAACTTGCAGCGTCAGATCCTTTTCGATGAGTCTGACGTTGAAAATGCAATTCCCAAGGCCGTGGCTGCGAAAGAGAAGATCGGCAGCATTAATTCGCAGATAAAAGTAACCGCAGTGGTCGATGATCTGAACCACACGAATATAGAATCGATGATTGAGGGTTGCGATGTCATTGTGGATGGAGTCGATAATTTTGAAACGCGGTTCCTGGTGAACGATGTGGCGGTGAAGCATGGTGTTCCTTACATCTATGCCGGTGCGGTTGGGGTGGTGGGGATGTGTTACACCATCCTGCCCCATTTAGCCTCACCATCGGTGACATCGAATGGTGACCCCGGACCTGGTGATAAAAGGCCTGCAGGTGGGCCATGTTTACGATGTATTTTTGAGCACGCTCCTCCACCAGGGATGAATCCAACTTGTGATACGGTAGGTGTGTTGGGGCCGGTTGTTTCTGTGATTGCTAACTATGAAGCAGTTGAGGCACTCAAAGTGATAACGGAGAATTGGAACGCGATTAATCGCATGATGTTACATGTTGATCTGTGGCAGAACACCATGCGCCAGTTTGCCGTTACCAAGGCATATGAGATTGGTGACTGTCGATGCTGTAAGCATCGGGTATTTGAATATCTAGACGGTAAGTTAGGCAGTTCGGCCACTACGCTGTGCGGCCGTAACGCGGTGCAGTTGACTAGGAATTCAGCCGACGGTCACAAATTAGATTTCAAAGATCTTGCCAGTCGCCTGCGTTCTCATTGCCATATACAGGTTAACAAGTTCATGCTTCGTGCTGCGATTATTGACGGTGGTCACCCTTATGAACTGACATTGTTTACCGATGGCAGAGCCATTGTAAAAGGTACCAAGCAGCCGGAAATTGCCAAGAGTATTTATTCCAAGTATGTGGGTGGGTAAATCAGTGAAGAATGATGCTCTTGAAGAATGAAGTGCGAATCCTTGTGCCGGGGGTGGCTTCAGAGAGATTTGATTTTAATTTATTCGGTATTCAGGCAATGATTTATCTTGACAATGCCGCAACCAGTTTCCCCAAAGCGCCTGGGGTTGGCGAAGCCATGACGCGATTTGTTGGCGAGCAGGCTGCAAACCCCGGCCGGGCAGGCCATTATATGGCGGTCGCCGCAGAGAAAATGGTCGAAGATCTGCGGTTGAAACTAACACAACTGTTTGGCGGAGAGGACTTTCACCGTTTGATCTTCACGCTTAATGGGACTGATGCGCTTAACATGGGGATCAATGGTGTGCTACGTAAAGATGGTAGCGAGCATGTCGTGACAACCGCACTGGAACACAATTCGGTCAATCGCCCGTTGCAAGCACTTGCTGATATGAAGCTCATCGAACTAACACGTGTTGATTTTGATCAAGGTGGTTTTATTGATCCCGATGATATTCGTGTCAGGATCCAACCGAATACAAAATTGATTGTTCTAACCCACGCCTCAAATGTACTGGGTACTATTCAAGATATTAAGGCGGTGGGAGCGATTGCCCGAGAGCATGACGTGTTGTTTTTGTTGGATGCGGCACAGACCGCAGGGCTCGTGCCCATATCAATTGATCAAATGAAGATTGACCTGCTTGCATTCCCCGGGCATAAATCGCTACTTGGTCCGACTGGAACTGGTGGACTCTATGTGGGTGACCGCTGTCCACCACTTCCCAATCAACAGAGCTCATTGGCCTCTGGTGATGTTTTTCGTGCGTGGCGAGAGGGTGGGACGGGGGGTGATTCGTCCAGCCCAACGCAACCAACCCAATATCCCTTTTATCTGGAAGGGGGGACGCCGAATACCGTGGGTATCGCTGGTTTGGCGGCCAGTGTCGACTTTCTGGCAAGTCAGCATTCAGCTAATGTACTTCGCAGTGAACAGGTAATGATAGCGACCATTATTAATCAGTGTGATGGGGATAAGCGATTTACGGTTTATGGGTCATCGGATGTGTCCAGGCATGTTGGCACCGTATCTATCAATATCACTGGATATGACTCGGCAGATGCATGCTCCATTCTCGACGATTCGTTTGCAATTGCCGTGCGTAGCGGCCTGCACTGTGCGCCTTATGTTCATCGCCGCATGGGGACATTTCCCGGCGGCGCCCTTCGGATCAGCCCAGGTCACTTCAATGATCAACATGATGTGGAAAAAGTTTTAACTGCGTTGGATGAAATCGCTGGTTAAGCTCCCAATACCTTGTTTTGGATTAGAACATAGAATGACAATCAGACTTGGTGGTCGGAGCCGGTGAAATATTAGATCCCGGAATGGCACGCGGATTCGGACGCCAGATTCTTGTTTATTTGGCTTTGCTCACGTGGGAAACCATTGCGACCCAGAGCCGCGACGTACTTGTGATTAAGGTCCATTGGCAGGGGTGTGATAGAAATAGCCTTGCTTGCGCCCAAACGGACAGTCTGTGGCATTGAAGACGAACTGTACGGATGCCCTGAAAGGTTTTGGTTTTTGAAGGATCCCCAATGGCCACCATCAGCATGATCGGACTTGGTGCAATGGGAAGTCCCATGGCCCGGAATCTACTCAAGGCAGGTCACGAACTGAAGGTTCATGATATTGCCGATAGTGCAGTCGATGTACTAGTTGCTGATGGTGCAAGGCGTGCCAGTCAGAAAGATTTGGCTTGCAATGTGGATGTGGTTATCACCATGCTTCGTACAGAAGAGGTTGTTACGGAGGTGTTGGCTGGTGATCAAGGTCTATTTTTACAGGCATCAGAGAACACGCTTTTTATCGACTCATCAACAATCAGTGTCAATACAGCACGTACCTTGTCCGACCAAGCCGTCGTGGCGGGCGTCACCATGGTTGACGCGCCCGTTTCCGGTGGTGTGCCCGGTGCCGAAGCAGGCACACTAACCTTTATGGTGGGCGGTGATAATGAGGATTTCATTAGGGCCGAGCCTATTCTGAAGGATATGGGGCGATCGATTGTGCACGTCGGACCCGCTGGATCAGGTCAGGCGGCCAAGATTTGCAACAACCTGATTCTTGGCGTCTCTATGATTGCGGTAGCCGAAGCATTTCGGCTTGCGGATAAGCTTGGGCTAGATGCCAAGGTGCTTTACGAAATCGTAGCCCAATCATCAGGCAATTGTTGGGCGCTGACTGCAAACCATCCGGTACCTGGTTTGTCCCCAAGTTCAGCGGCTAACAATCAATATCATCCTGGGTTCAGTAGTGCGTTGATGCTTAAGGATCTGCAACTGAGCCAGAAGGCAGCTTGCCGTTTTGGTGCGAGTACACCGCTGGGGACGAAGGCAACCGAACTTTACAAAGCGTTCGTCGACGGCGGTCATGCAGAACTTGATTTTGGTGCAATTATCAAGCAAATAGAATCCCAAGAACGGAATTGCTAGAGGTCTGTTAGGCTCAGTCTTAAGCTGGGGTAAGTCCGCGGAATAGATCGTCGACTCTCTGCGATTGGCTTCTGCGAACCATTTCAAGGGTTGGGCGGGCGATCTTATGGCATGCCTGATCTTGAGGGATCATTCGGCAGTGTTCTTGAATGACCTGATAGAGAAACTTGAACGCGTCACGTGGTTGACGCATTTGATCCAACGCATCAGCAAGAATTTGGCGTGTCACATCGGTTTCAAAAAGATCAGTCAGTGATAGGGTGCGCTCACGTTGAGGATCCATGCAGACCCGAAGGCGGCTAGTGCATAAGTCATATAGCGTGGCGCCAGACCACGTAAGCGGATCAATCACTCGTTGCTTGTCCAAGCGTGCTTCCTGGAAAAATTGCGGCGATTCACGGTGCAAAATATGACTCAACTCAATTGGCAGTAGCATCTTGAATCCCAGTCCATCCTGCTGGAGAAACTTGTTGTCCAGCATGGGCCAAATTAACGACCGCATACGTTGGGGCATTCCCGTGACTAGTGTTGGTTCATCAACATGATCAACGACGACAATGATGCCGGTAAATCCGAGTTCACCAAGAATTTGTATTAGAAGATGGGTCAACTGGTAGCGGCTATTGCGTCCTTCCATGCCGGCAATAGAGAGAACATGACGGACCAACTCCTGGCGTGGCAACTCTGCAAATAACTGTCTCAGTTGGCCCGGTGTCCGTTTGATGGTTGGCATGGCCCGGCACGTTTTGCGGCACAAACGCCACAATGTGAACTGACCCTGTAGCCATAGCAGCCAAAGTACCACCGTAGCTGCAAGCATGGTGCCACCGAGCGTAAGCACCATGGTTGGGCTGATATCTACTGGTGCTATGGGTTCTTGTGGTACGGTTATCACGGGTTGTGAAACAATGTTTTCGTCAGCTTTTATGGGTATGACTGGATCTGCTCCAGGCATATTTTTGGGCGGTGCCACAGCCGCAGGTGATGTGGGTTCTGTTTCCTCTGGAATTGGAGCGGGATCGATGTGGTCCTTTTCATCACCATTGGAGGTTTGAGCAAGCAGGGCGGGTTGCCTTGAAACGGCGGTAACCACGGCCAGAGGTTCCGCCGGTGCATGACGTGTAAGAAAATATGTCATGAGCAACCCGGCAGCTAAAATAGTTGTTGCCCAGGCTGCTATCCGCAACAGCGAATAACGCCTTATCCCTCCACAACGTAATTTGCGCCGCAGTTTTATCCAGCGGCCTGCGACGTCCTCCCCTTGCTGTTGATCGTATAAAACTGCCAGTAATGCAGTAGCAACACGTAAACGCCGTGGCATTTTCCTGATACGCTGGTCGGGGCGATTCAGTGTTACCATGGCCTCGTCAGCAGGTGCTTTTTCGCATGCGATATCGACAAGCTTAGTGACAGCAATGGAGAGGATCGCATCCTGGTGATCTTCGAGCCGCAAATCTTGGAGTATTACATCCACATCAGCACTCTTGCCTCGTCGGTGCTGGTGACAGACAGCATCAAGCATCGGGTTCAGATCATCGTAGACCACGAGCATGGTCTGTTGGTCGGGATGTTGCTGGTTTTCCGATTTGATGCGGTGAGCAATCATTAAGCGGATGGCGGTTTTCCCACTACCCTTTTCTCCGAAGACAACGGAGGTGCTGGGTGGGTTGAGTTGGCCAAAAATCTTACCAAATTGTGGGTGCGTGGGACTGCTATCCATTGACTGGGCAAGAACGGAGTCATGCCGTGCTTCCTCAGCATCGAACGGATTCTGCATTAATCCGTAATGGGCCAAGAAACTCTCTACATCCATTTTGGGATCCCAAAATCGACCAGGTGGCTCACAGGCAACCAAAGAATACTTGGCTGAAGCCTCATCAACATCATAGACTACCAGTTATGCTCCAATAGGCACAGCACAGGTCGGGTGAGCAATCGCCTCGCGGGTACATGCGTGGTCGCATCGTTTATGGTGGCCCCTATGATAGGTGTTATGGATACGCAAGTGCCCTTTGCCCACCTAATGTCATGTGATTACCTGTCATGGATCACCATGCCAAGTGATCAAGTTCAGAAGGTGAACCTTTGGGATCGTCCCCCGATTGGTAATGAAAACTGGCAAGGATGGGGCACGGGACTCAACCATAAACGGGATTTGAGTGACTTGGGCGGTGTTTTTTCAGATCTCTTTGGATGAAGATCAGATGGGACTGTATACCGGATTCCTGTGTGTTTAAACATAAGGTTAGGATCGTAACCGATAGATCAAGCATAACTTGATCCAAAATCAATTTGCTGAAGATGGCCCACGAACACCCTGATTTCGAATTATTTACACAACTTGCCACGCAAGAAGGGGTCACGCTGGTACCCATGTACCGTCGTCTGCTGAGCGATCTACTGACACCTGTACTGGCTTATCGACGGCTGGTGCAGCCAGATGAACGCATGGCGCCCAGCTTCTTGTTGGAATCAGTGGTCGGTGGTAATCGCATCGGTCGCTACAGCTATATTGGCGTGCGTCCAGCGGCTCAGATGATCGCCCGGGGGCAGAAGATCTTTTACATTGATCAGTTGGATGAAAGCCAATCACGAACATATATCACAAGCGATCCACTGTCAGAGATGGCAAATATTACGGCAGATTGGCGTTTGCCGGAGTTTGCGGAAGTGCCGGGATTTTCCCATGATTTTCCGCCAGATTTGACTGGTGGTTGGGTAGGATTTGCAGGCTACGATACTGTGCGTTATCTCGAGGGGGAAAAGCTGTCCGAACCACCACCGGATGATCGCGGTCTGCCAGATCTGCAAATGGCACTATACCGGCAGCTTGTTGCATTTGATCATGTGCAGAAAACAGTACTCGCGACTACGCATGTCGTCCTATCAGAACATTCCTCGCTGCAGGAGGCATATGTAACCGGTCAGCGTGAGCTAGAGGATCTCGTACAAGCTATTAGATTGCCGCTGTCCAGCGGCCTGGAAGGCATGGAGGGGGGCAATGGGGCTGGGGTGTCATTGGGTGATATTAATCAGCAAATCGCGCCACCGACACTACCGCCAAGCAATATGGGGTCCGGTGGATTTCAAAAGTCGGTAGAAATTTGTAAACAGTACATTGCGTCCGGTGACATCTTCCAGGTGGTTCCAAGTCAACGTTTTGAACTGATGACACGGGCTGATCCATTCGATGTCTATCGCTCACTACGCGTGGTAAACCCATCACCTTACATGTTCTATATTCAAATTGAAGGGGCTATCTTAGTCGGGTCAAGTCCGGAGATCTTATGCCGAGTTCAAAATCGTCGTGTGATCAACCGTCCGCTGGCGGGAACGCGTCGCCGTGGTCGCGATGAGAAAGAGGACCGTGCACTTGAAGTCGAGTTACTTGCTGACCCCAAGGATCGGGCTGAGCATATTATGTTGGTC
>PBAS01000076.1 GCA_002716625.1 Phycisphaeraceae bacterium
GACCAGGTTGTGGCCGGGGATGGCACCAAGCTCACGGTCCCACTAGAAATCACCAACCTGGGCAATATTGCCATTGAACGTGGCACCAGGATCGCCGTTGATATCATCGCCATGCCAACTGCAGGGGGCGATGAAATTACCGTCGACCGAATTGAAAATATCTCCATCAGTAACCTGCGACCCGGCAAGATGAAACGGGTCAACCTGAGTACCAGGCTGCTCCCTGCCGGATTAGATGGAAACTATCAACTACTCTTAAAAGCTGATTCCACAGATGTTGTCCCAGAGGAACTCCGCGAACAGGTGTTAGAAGAAAACAATGAAGCCTTGACACCCGAAGACCAGATCATCCTCGTTTCACCTCATGCTTAACTGCATAGAACACACCAAGTTCACCAGCAACGTAAAACGACCATTGATCATGACAAACCACATCGGCTGAAAGAACCTGGTTCCAACCGCCCTGGCAGTCAAGGTAACCTTACTAGCCCGCCTTCACAGGTTAGCCAACAAAAAGTAGATCTAAAACCACAAATCCATCATAATCACCTCGAAAAAGTAGTGTGGCCGGCAGACCAAAATGCTATAATTACTCGGGTTTTCATATTTGGTTTTGGGAGAGTCAGCAATCATGAATATTTCGCCCGCCATGCGGCTCTACTTCCTAGTACTGTCCGTAATAAGCTTCCATCCGTTCACCATAGACCTCTACGCCGTACTGATCAGCGACCCAGAAGGTAATGGTTCCTTTTTAGGAATACCAGAAAACCCTGGATCCTTTCGACCGGTCCTGTACAACCATGGGGGAATGGGAAGTCTGGTCGGTGGTGACATGGAAATGGCTGTACAAAAACTGGCTGAAGCGGGCTTGATCGGCTATGCGCAGCGGAGAACAGGCACATCAGTGCCTGACACGCTCACCGAAGTACAAAATGGTATCGACGACTTGCTGGACTTAGCCGCAGACAACCTTGGGCCAGAACAGGCCATTGATCTAAGCCAAGGGGTATCCCTAATAGGATATTCACGAGGTGGGCTGCTGGCTTTAAAAATAGCCGAACTCAAGACCACGAAAACACAAGAGGTTACGATTGACAAGGTAATCATCATGGCTGCAGCACCGGGGAAACTCGGCGAGGCAGGACATTGGGTAGAAGGTGGCGCCACTTCTTTAAGAGATTACACCACCATGGATGAGTACCTTAAAGAATCCGCCCTTGCAGATATTGACGAAAACACTTCGGAGTTCTTCCTGCTCGCAGCCAATAATGATCAGCCACCTGACAACCCAAACAACAATCTGGTTGACCTTGTATCAACTGTTCACGAACGTTTAACCAACCGGACCGGAACCCCCGTAGAATCCACGCTTAAAATATTTGACGATTGGGATTATGGACCACCGCATGATCCATCAGGACACACCCTGTTCGAAAGCCAGGCGGATGGAGGCCAAGCCCTCCAGAGACAGACCGGGTTCTACTGGCTGGATGTCATTCGTTTCCTCGAAGGTGAAGAGGTCACCTTGAGCACCCTACTCAATGAATCACCCGCGGCGATGGGGGATGCCAATCTGGACGGGGTGATTGATGTCGGTGACCTGGGCATCGTGGGATCCAACTACAATATGGTGGGCATGGAATTCACGGATGGAGATTTCAATGAAGATCGCAGCGTAAACATCACGGATTTGGGGATCCTTGGTGCCCACTGGTCGGTAAGTTCTAAAACTCGTATACCGTTTACCACATCAGTCGATACGTTAGTGAGCGTTCCCGAACCACAGACCTTCATGATGATCCTTGCGGCAATCACCTGCTACAGCAAACGTCGCTACCCGCACCCCTTTCGGTAATTGCCATGTGTTCACAGAAAACTGGGCCGCCCTATTAGCTTTCAGAAGGCTAACCATCGCCCCTCATGGGGTCAGAACTAACAACAACACCAGGCACTTCCCAACTTGCCTCGACAGACCGTCGGCACGAATATTTCACAAGGCATATATTCAACGCTGCAGCCAATGTTCCGGCCACTCCAGATGACTTGCATCATCTCCACCCGGATGCCAGATATCTATTGGTTGTACGGTCAACGGTTTGGCATTGGACTTATTAAGTTTCGACGGTAGCGGCGTAATACAGCCAGGCACTCCCACCACAAGACTCTTTGCCGGCACATCACGGTTTACCAGTGCACCTGCAGCAATAAAACTCTGCCGACCAATGGTGATTCCCGGTAATACCGTGGCACCGCCACCGATCATGACATGGTCCTCAATCGTTGCGCCCATTGGTGACGAGTCGGATTCGATGCGACCCGGATACCGGTCATTCAAGAATGTCACACCCGGACCGACAAACACATGATTACCAAACCAGGTGCGTGACGAAACATAGACATGTGACATGATCCTTACACCATCACCCATCCGGATCAAACCTTCGAGTGTCGAGTGATTCATGACGTTACAATAATTACCCATTTGCACCTTGGCACGAATGACTGCATAGTGACAGGACTGAAAATAATCGCCAATCATTACGTCGCCATAAATAATTGTGCCCTTGCGTAGCATGCAGTGCTTGCCGAGTTGAGCTGGACCACAATCCTCGTGACACCTAAATCCAACTGTCACATCCGGCTCAATGAATGAACCTGCGCCCACCTCGGCATTATCAAACTTCGTCTGGCTATTCAATGGTTTCGGTCTGTATGTATCAGTCACGATATTTTCCCATAAGGCCGCGGAGGCAAAGTTCCCCCACCTGGCTCGTGGTCATTGGGCAGGCATGGATGCCATACGACCTGGTGACAAGAATGAATCAAAAGCCAGTTTACTTCCACATTGCCATTGCTACCCTCTTCCGAGAAGTTCTAGGCTCGTTTTCACAATACGATCCGCCGTTCCCTTACCCGGGGCCAAGCGAAACCCATCATGACCAATCATTTTCCAGAATGTATCCGTTTCGTAACCGCCACGGTTAATCTCTTCATCATTGCCGATGTATCCCAATAATCCGTTGGTATCCCCGCACACCAGCATGTGATCGAAAGATGACAAATGCCGGATCTGCATGCCCACAGTTGTAAAGATCTCGCCCGGCGCGTATACGGTAGCCAGATTACCGATTCGGATCACACCGAGAACAAGCGGCAGGGTCGGTGATGGCTTCTGATCGGCTGCAAGCATTTCTACGCCCTTCTCAAGATAATCGATTTGCAAATTCACCGATGCCAATTTTTGTTCAGCGCTGAACTGTTCTGGAAAATTCATACCACCGCACCAAGTCAAATGCGGATCTCGTTGAAGATCCTTAATAAAGGAGTGCCGCATATTAAGCTCATCATCCAACTCCCGTCGACCATACATCGGGCGACACGGCAAATGGATTGCCTGAACCTTATGACTCAACAGCTCACCTTTCACCGGAACGAGCGTGCCCATTGCCTTGGCCGCTGCTTGTCCCAGGCGGGCACCGGTCTGCCTGGCCTGTGCAGGACCACCGAAGATGTGATAACACAGCACATCACCCAAAAACCCCTGCACGAACATGGCCGGCGCCCCCCCGATGGCGTCCTGGACGTACTGGCGAGCGGTTCCGACCCAGTCGGGTGAAACGTAACAGTCATCAATCATTGTCGCTGGGTGGCAACCGAAGTTAAAGATTGCACCGAGCGTTTCTGACTGCTTGTTTTCAAAACGTAACAGCCCGATCGTGGTATCAAAGGGCTTGGGATTCCGAATACCTTCTTGGTAATCACGGCTGAACTTGACTCCACCAGCAGCCGTGGGAAGCCGCCGGTTGTAACACATCGAATCACAGAACCCGACACCTGCCGAAATCTTCACGGCTTGCAATCGGCCAATCGCCTCCCGGGCAGCATCGATGCACCTATTTAAAAAACGCCTGTGCTCAACATTGGCGAAAACAAAATCCTGCCTCGATAAGTCTGCGATGGAACTACCAGTGATATTCGAACCAGGCAGTGCACCACTGGAATGTGTCTGGCTTGTAGACCAGATAATTTGGCTGACTTCAAGACCGAGTGCTTCAGCCAGTTCACCACGAATTTTGTTTGTGCCGGGAACTGCCTGGCCAATGAGATCCATTCCGAACCATATCAGCCGTAGCCCACCTTGATCCAATACAACACAACGGCCTAACAGAGGCAAATCGATCTTCGTCAAGCCAGCCGTTGTCCCCCATGCACCAAACTGCGGGTGCAACCGCGGCGTAATGTCGAAGCCCACCATACCGAACTGCAATGAACCCAAGATTAATTCCAAGTATCTGTTGGCAAATATAGAGTAACTTCTAAAAGCATGTCCACGTCAATCGTTTCACATAACCGGCAACTCACACCCAATTATCCCCCACACTCCCATTTAGGCCAAAAACCAGGAGCGGATTATAGTACGTGGATATTGATGTAAACCCATACGTAGCGCACCTCTCCCCAGAACATATGGGACATATTATTGGCCCGCGCAAGCGAGAGTTCCTCGGTACAAGATACGCAATGCGTAGGGTACAGATCGACCACCAGCAGAAGAATGCTGGAATGTAGCATTGCAACCTTGAATCATCATCTTGTACCGACAGCCATCTTTCAGCAACAGTATCATACATTTACAACTATTCAATGAAGAATATTTAACCGTACAGGACGCTGGAATGACACGAGCAAAAAAAAAGATGCGAAGATATCATCTGCAGCTTGACCGATCTGGGCGTCCAAAGCGGATCCCTGTTAATGGTTCATAGCTCGCTCAGCTCAATCGGGAATGTTCAGGGGGGCGCAGAAACGGTTGTTGATGCGTTGCTCAAGGTGCTGGGCCCCAAGGGAACACTTGTAGTACCCACGTTTACCTATCCAGGTGACTACCCTCCTTCACGTGATCCCAATTGGATATTTGATCCAGACCGAACCCCCTCGGCAATGGGTGCCATCACAAATGCTGCCCGCACTCGCCCGCAAGCCCAACGTAGTTTTCACCTGTGGCATAGCGTCGCGGCGATTGGCTCGCTGGCAAACAAAATCACAACCATCGGTGGCTCGTCGGCTTAGAACTCAAACAGCCCCATGGCATGGATATGCAAGAATGATGGTCAATTCTTACTTCTTGGTGTTCTCTACGGGAACTTGACAGCCATTCATATCTGGGAGGTTGCGCTCGCCGTTGCCTACCGAAGAGAATATGACGTAAAGCGTCGCATGCGGTGTTCCGATGGGAGCCTGGACCCATTAATAAGCCGCGTCCATGACCGAACCGAATCACACCCTGGCAGTGACTTCAACCGGTTTGGTGAGCATCTCGAGGCTGCCAACAAGGTTCAGATCGGACCTGTAGGCAATGCAATCGGAAGGTTGTTTGCCGGCATCGACGCGGCCCGGATCGCGAAGGTGATGTATATCGAGGACCAGCATGCATTTTTGAAACAGGGCGATACGGCGACCGCTCTTTCCCACGGAAAAACTATTAAAAATGCCAAGGGTTTTCAATCTGTCGTTGATCCAGACCTTGTATTCCCGGCCACAAGTACGGCACAGGCCAGAAAGGTTTAATATGAAAGATAATGTACGTGATTTTCTTGCGCAAGCAGTATTTGATCCCCAAGAGGTTGAACACTACCTCGACCCGGACTATGCACCCATGTGGGCTCGGTACGACCCAGAATTGGGTTACGTTCTTCGTGATATCATGATGAAGGACGGCCTTGATGACTGCTACACGCTTGCGCACTATGAATCCGGTGGTCAACGGCGCATGCTCCAATTTGCTGACCAGGTGTGCCGCATGAACACCTATGGAGACAGCTTCACCCAGTGTCACCAGGTGAGTGACGGCGAAACATGGCAGGAATACCTGAGTGCGCATCTGGGTGAACCGATCCGCAACTTTGGCATCGGCGGTTATGGTGTGTATCAAGCCTACCGCAGGGCACGACGGATTGAGAGCGGCACTCTGGGATCCGAATACATCATTCTCAATATCTTCTACGACGGTCATGTGCGTAGTATTGATTCCTCTCGGCGCGTTCGCACCTTTCCGATGGGTACGCATGTCAAAGACGAAATCATGTTCCACGCCACCCCTTGGGCACATGTACGCTATAACCTAGAAGCAGGCCAATGGACTGAGTGCCCGATCCTGTGTCCAACACCTGCTTCACTGCGTGTATTATGTGATCCCATTCAGATGTACGAAACCTTTAAGAACGACCAGGTCATTCGCCTTTGCGTACTAATGCAAGGGGGCAGAGTCCGGGAGCTCGGCGACCTTCAGGTCTTGGCCGAAGTACTGGAACTAGACGTTGACCTGGCCAATGTTGATCACGCCCAGAACGATGCCACGATACTGCACATGGCCTATGCACTAAGGTCAACTGAATATGTGCTGGATCTGGTCCAGGAATGGATCGCAGCCGAAGGCAAAAAACTCCTAGTGCTACTGAGCTACGGCTACGCGAAAGTCCGCGCGGCGGTTACGGGCAAACCACGTTTCGATCAATCGCTGATCGACTATCTAGATCACAACAAGATCCTGTACGTTGATTCAATGCAATCTCACGTGGATGATTATCAATCATTCTGCATTACACTACAGCAGTACATCGATCGTTTCTATGTGGGACACTACAATCCCATGGGGAACCACTTCTTCGCGTTCGCGGTGAAAAACGCAATTGTCAACTGGTTGACCCCGAAGCTCATTGCCTATAAACCCGGCGGTCGGGTTATGGCTGAGGACATCGCTCGGCTGGCGTAATAAAGGACATACAGAAAAATGGACAAGGGACAAAGCAGGTGACCGACGATAATTGCCAGAGGTCAAACACAGCAATCAATACGCTTGTAAATCCTGCAAGAACAGTTCCTGAAATCCGTGTACAGTGGGATCACAGGACGGCCAATACCGGCACAACCCAACATCCTTTTCATATTTACCGACCAGCAGTCGCGCAGTGCCATCAGTGCTTGCGGCAACCCCCATCTGCACACACCTCACATGGACAGCATTGCGGCTAATGGTGTCCGGTTTGAGCTTGCCTATTACCTCGCCCGTTTGCGGACCGTCTCAGAGCAGCCTACTGACTGGTCGCATGCCACACGAGACCGGGGGCAATGTCAATATGCAAAAGGAAAACCAGGTATCCCGACCATGGGTGAAATCTTTGGTGACGCCGGCTACACCGCCGCTTGGGCTGGGGCATGGGGAAGACTTGACGGCGACTTACTCGAGTTCAAGGATTTAAGCCCGGACCGGCACAGTCCCATGTGGAAAAGCAGGCTCGGTGGTCAATTGGATTCTCTAATTGCAGATCAAGCGATCGAATTTATCCAGCGTAAACATGACCGCCCGTTCCTGTTGGGGGTCTCCTTGGTCAATCCACATGACATTACCTGGTGGGTCCGCCGTGACCCGGTGCGTTATTTAAACGTTGATGAATTTCCCCGCTACCCGATAATTTCAATATCGATCCGAGTGAACCCGAACTCATTCAATGGTGTCGCGAACGCACGGAGTATGGCGAAGAGAACCTGTACACCAAGGACTGGGATGCCGATCAGTGGCGCGCATACCTGAATACCTACTACCGCTTGGTCGAACGGGCCGACCACGAGATCGGGCGTATGCTCCGAACGGATCGCTATAAGTACGTAGATTACAGGGGGGGGCAACCATCGGAAATATTATTCGATATGGAAACCGACCCCGGTGAAACGAAAAACATGGTCCATGATTCTACCAGCAGACAAACGCTGGCGCATCACCGGCGTCTGCTATGTAAGTAGACAGAAAAAATGAATGACAATTTCCAATCTTGGAAGATTCGAATATAAATATACTTCAACAGCCCATTACAGATCCCAAGAACCCAAGCAAATCAAGGGACAACCCTACTGACACTAGGAACCGCTGATCAATGGAACAAAAATCGCGATCAATTTCTTGGTACCGGGTACCCGTCGACAAACAGACATTAAAGAGGCTGCACCAACGCAGCAATTGGAAAGGCGCCCTGCAGATCTCCGGTCATCTGGGATTGATCGGCCTGCTGGGAACCGTGGCGTGGCAGTTTCAGGCCAACCTCATGGTGCTCCTACCGATGCTATTCCTCTACGGTACGTGTTTCGCGTTTATCATGAACGCCACCCACGAGCTCCATCATCAGTCGGTATTTCAAACCAAGTTTCTCAACGGCTTTTTCCTGCGTCTTCTTTCGTTCTTTGGCTGGCGTAGTTATGTACTGTTCTCATCAAGTCATGGAGCGCATCACAAATACACTTTGCATCAACCGGATGATTTGGAAGTCGTACTGCCCGCCAAGTTAACTTTGATGACCTTTCTCCGAACGGCTTTCGTGGACGTGTTGGGCATACGGGATTCAATATGGCGAACCCTCGCCCTCAGCATGGGCAAGGTTGATACCCAGTGGAACGAATATTTGCTGGACATGATGGCTACAGATAAGCGACGAGACTTGATTCACTGGGCCCGGTTCATCCTTCTTGGACATGTGAGCATTGTTGCGGTTTCTTTTTATTTCGGTCTTTGGATGATTCCCGTGCTCACCACGTTTGCGATCTTCTACGGTCAATGGCTGCGATTCTTATGCAACCAGACTCAGCATGCCGGCCTGGCTGACGCGGTAAAAGACTTTCGCCTGTGCACGCGTACGATCATCCTGAGCCCCCCGGTTGGCTTTCTTTACTGGCACATGAACTACCACATCGAACACCATATGTACCCGGCGGTACCCTGTTACAACCTGAGGAAATTGCACGCAGCCATTCGTCACGAATTACCTAAAAGCCCCCGTGGCTTGCTTACAGCATGGCGGCAGATCATCGCCACTGTGAAGCGGCAGGCGGTTGAGCCGGACTATCACTTCGTACCAACGCTGCCAACAACCACCAATGGCTGACCAATCGACTCAATCTAATTTAAAAAAGGTCCCGGCAATGTAACGTACACAACTGTGAGACGGAATGTCTTGACCACCTGGATTTTCAGTGAAATAGTAAAACACCAGAAAACCGCCATCGGGCAGTTCCGTGACAAGGGGATAACCGCCATCCCATGCGTATTGATCACCCCTAATCACGAATTCCTTGCTCCACGTTTCACCTAAATCATCACTAACAACACCCAAAACACCCCGTGCCCCAGGCACTGCCCAACGCCGGGCAAATACAACAACGATTCGCCCCTCACGGGTAACCAGTGCATGTGGCGATCGATGCAACGGACCTTCGTTGTCATCAAGAGCACGTGTTGTTTTCTGATCGGCCAGTGGACAATCCCAACTACTGGGGCCGACAATGAACTGCAACGGTGACCAACTCATGCCGTCATCTTCAGAATAAGATACGCAAGGCAGATTGCCAGGCATCTTGAGCATGCATGCCATCAAGCGGCCATCGGGCAATAAGTGCACACCATCGTAAGTAAACCGTGTCATCGCGGTCGTAGGTTCAGGCTGACGCGCAATCTCTGACAGGTAACGCCAGGAAATACCATTGTCATAGCTCACAAAGAATGCGCCAATCTGCTGACCCAGTCGCCTAGTATGACCAATGGCCCCCAAAACACCGCTTTCAAAACGGACGTAACCCAGGTTGACGATCTGTGCCCCACCACCTTTGTCGGGACCGTTAATCAATGACACATGGTGCTCCCATGTCCGGCCACGGTCAGGACTACGGATAGAAAATGTCGGAGGATTATCATAGTCACCACTTAGATGTGACACCCGGCCAAGGTGAAAACCTTTGATGGGATCCGCCGGGATTTCCATCTCCGGTCCTTGACCACCAAATGGGTATTTTAAAACCTCGCCGGCGTAACAGAAATGCATGATCGAATCGGCACTTCCCATATCGATCCGCTCCCGCTGTGAGCGGTCGACTGGCCGAACTCGATCGAGCGTCTGATCCAATGTCAGACCCTTATTATGCCAAATCCATACCCGTTCATTCTCCGGCCAAGTCTGACCATTATCGTAGGAACGATGGAGTAAAATACCTGATTCATTTCCCCAAGGTGAGTGAGAAAAATCATGATGATATGGCGACTTGACACCTTCACCGGTCTTATAGTCAACCGGCTTGAGACGGTGGGCCATTGCAATCTCACCATCACCAAAATTCCAGATACCGCCCCGGTTAGGATGACTGGCGTATATATTCGGATCATAGAAGACGCGGATATGGTTCACATCCCGAACCGCAACTCGCTTCACTCCAACTTTTCTTCTTAGTGGCGGATTTTTCATATGACATCAGTGTAACAAAATATACGAAATACCACTAAACAAACTTTCGTGCCCGCACACAAACCCACCAGACACATATAGCAGGAACATAAACCGGCGCAAGTATGCAACATAAATATCTTTTGAACCCAAACTTGTTTTGCTACAATTAAAAAAACCAGCGATCGCAGAGGAGTGGATGTTAAAAGCCAAGAAGGATCTCATCAGCATGACAACCCAATCCCTCAAACAAGAACTCGAAAGTTGCCTTGAGCAGTTAGAAGATGGCACCTTAACACCGCAACGGTTACAACAGGTGATTGACAAGTTCCCCAAGCAAATGCCTGACCGCAAGCAGGAATTGTTAATCGTACAAGCCAAGGGTTCATCACTGACCATGGAACTCCTGGGCTATTCGATTTACCGCGGCGGCAAAAATGAACCCAGCCCAGAACAACTAAATCCCCATGGAAAGGTAACTGATGATGCAAGTTCGTGGCCTTACAAAACCGTTGCCGACGCGATTGAAGATGGCTGGCGTGTCATCTCATTTCCCAACTCCGCACTGATGATGGACGACACCACGACCCATGGGCTCGGTTTCGAGTATGTCTTGGAAAGATGGAGATAACAGCCATGTTGCCCACCAAGCATGAATGTGATGCCACGCTAACTGATTCACAGGTTTTATCATTCTGCCAGGACGGATACATGATGCTCGATGGTGTCGTGCCCGATAAAATCAACCAACGAACCATGGATATGGCCGAAGAGAATACGGAACTAGAACCCGTAGAATTCCTGAAACTACCCTGGTTCTTTGACAACGTGATCTGCAACCCAGCTGCCATGGGTGCTATTCGCAGCCTTTTAGGACAAGATTTTCATCTGCCTATCCAGCTAACCAATCATCGCATTAACAACACCAGCGACATTCCCGGCAAGTGGCATGTAGATGGAAACTACCGTTTTAACCATGAACTGCAATACCTGCAGGTGTTTTACTATCCACAGGACACGCCACCTGAACTGGGGCCGACCGAAATTGTACCCGGATCGCATTTCTGGCGTAATCAAACCCGTGCCATGTGGCATTTGAACCACATTCTCGGTGCCAAGAAAACAACTGCACCGGCGGGATCAATATTTTTAACCATCCATCATATCTGGCATCGCGCGGGGATGGTTCGGGTAAATCGTCCCCGCAATCTCTTCAAGTATTTCTACTGGCGCACAACGCCTCCACAACGCGACTGGGCCATTGACCCGGATTTTGATTTTGCAACCGCAGATTATCAAGGCGGTCCGCATACCGGTAACCCATTTGCCGGGAAAAATGGTGAGCAGTTTCGTGCTGCGCGAGATGCAGCCGAAATGTTCTACTGGCTTTGCGGCTGTCAGGATCAATTCCAAGTGCTCGGAGGCTGTGCTTGGCCTACACCAACCACCCGCGTAAATACACCATACGGATTCCCCGGGTCAACATCTGACGCTCCAAAACTTCGGTAAAAGTAAGCAACCGGTCTTTCCCGATGTATACCTACTACCAGCATGGGCACCACACGATCGACCTAACACCAAGTCGACAACACGATTGAATCCAGCGGCCATCACTTGCAGCCCGGTTTACTCTCGCAAATCTGCATCCAAATCCTGCTTGAGTTGATCGATTACGGCATTGACCTGTGGGTCTACTTCATCATGTCGAAGTGTTTGGGTTGGATGTCGAAATGTCATGCGCAGACTTATGCTCTTGCGCCCTTTCGGGATGGGTTTACCACGATAGGTTCCTAGAAAGTCAATACGATCAAGCAAATCAGGCTGGACATCCCCAACGGCATCCTCAACCTTGGACCAAGGCGTCTGCTGGTCGACAACAATGGACAGATCACGCTCAATACCGGGAAATCGTGCAATGGCTTTTACGCTTCGCGTTGGTGGATAGGTTGCAATCAGCCGCCCATAGTTCAATTCAGCAAGAACAACGGATGCCTGTAGGCCAAACTGGTGCTGCAATTCGGTAGTCAAGAAACCGATTACACCAAGTTCAACACCTCCATTTCTCACTGTCAGACCATCACATAACCAAGGTGGTCCACCAGGACCCCAGTTCAGTTCTGCATCACCACCAAGTTGATGAACCAATTCCTCAATGGTCCCGCGAAGGGACCGGAACGGCATCGTTGATTCCGATGCATCCAAAAGCAATCCCAGGCATTGACGCTCGACAATATCACCGTCACGACGAACCCATGTCGCACCAACCTCATAAAACGCAGCAGCGGGATTACCCGCATCCTGATTCGATTTTCGGCACTGGAGTAGACTTGGCAGAAGTGATGGGCGAAGCATCGGGTCGGCCTTACGACGTTCATCGTCAAGCAGGACCCCCGTATCACCTTTATTACAAAATGGCTGCCCAAACTCTGGATTTAAAAAACTGAAGGCCACTGTCTCATGGTAACCATGACCAACCAGCACCTGGTTCAGATTGCTACGTGCCGCAACGTCTGGCTGGCTGGAGCGAACTGTGATTTCAACTTTATCCTGCTTTTCAATCTGGTCTAAACCGACCAAACGTGCAACCTCTTCGATAAGATCGACTTCACGATGTAGATCCAACCGGTGGCTAGGGATCTTGCAAATAATTTGAGCTTCATCCCCATTAATGGATGGAGATAACCCCAAACGATCAAAAATTTCTCGGATCCTACCATCCGAAACATCCGTCCCCAGTAGTTTTCGACAACGACTGGATCTCATCGCGATACTGCGGGGAACTGGTTCATCAAGTCCCACCCGAATCCTACCGGGAATAATCGTCCCGCCTGCCAACTGAACCATCAGTGCTGCAGCTCGCCGACTCGCTCGCTCGATACCCAGAGGATCAATACCACGCTCAAAGCGATAGCTTGAATCGCTAGAAAGTTTCAGCGCCCGACTTGTCCGCCGGACGGACAATGGATCAAACATCGCCGACTCAAGGAGAACTGATGTAGTCTGACTACTTACCTCGGTCTCCTGCCCTCCCATCACCCCGCCGAGGGCTACCGGCCGCCGCCGATCAGCAATCACCAACATGGTTTGTTGCAACTGGTGTTTCGAGCCGTCGATAGCGGTGAATGATTCGCCTTCAGTAGCAGTCCGCACCACGATCCGTTGACCATCCAGCTTTTCGAAGTCAAAGGCATGAAGCGGCTGGCCTAACTCAAGAAGCACAAAATTGGTGATGTCGACAATATTGTTCACCGACCGTAAACCCACTGACTCCAGACGCTCAACCAACCACGATGGACTGGGGCCAACTTGAATATCACGGATCATACGAATGGTATAGGTTGGGCAACGATCTGGAGACAGGTTTTCAACCTGGGTCAGGGACTCAACACCTTCCAAGTCCGTATCATCAGGCGGTAGTTCATGGAATGGAACCTGAAGTTCCCTGCCCGATCCTGCGGCCAGTTCCCGTGCAATGCCTACATGACTGAGACAATCAGGACGGTTACTTGTCACCTCGACGTCCAAGACCGTATCACTACCGGCAGCATCGCACCCATCAACCTGCAAGCCCTGGTTACCCAAAATCCGCTCCGCCTCCTCAGTACCAATGGGCGGGTCGAGATAATCATTAAGCCAGTTCAGGCTGGTATTCATCACGGTAGAGGGTAACAAGACACCAAGTTGCAGCAACTCCACTCACCATGCAGGTTCTATGCCGAGCGGGTACACTCAATTCCAATGAACAGATTCACCACGCTATTAATGACCACTACATGGGCCTTATTCAGTGGCTGTAACGCCTCATTCCCTGTGGCCAAATCTGCTGCGGTCCCAAGCGACTTTGCCCTGCAGGTTCATATCAACGGGCAAGCCGATTCCAATGAACCTCACCGCCTCCGATCGCAGTACATCCTTGAACCCAACCGGCAACTCCGTGTAGCACTTGGCGTAGACGCCACCGGCAACTATTTTCCTAAGCCGGCCCGAAAGCTCACCTTCGATGAGGTACAAACCCTGTACCGCCATATTTATCACTTGCATTTAATGTCCCAGCCCGAACGTCGCGGAACAAGTTCGCATACGACCAATCGTGCCGATAACTCCATCCGCTACCAGATACAGATTACCGCGCATGGCCGGACTCACCGCTATATTACCACCCTACACAAATCGCCCGTAACGCTTCGTTTGATTCGCTTGTTGATTCGAATGCGTCAGCCGATCCTCCCTGTCCCCATACAACACCCATCATAAAGATCACCAGCCAGCCCAACCGTGATCCATAGAACACATCGACTGGCTCACTCACCTGATGATCAAAATCAATCGATCGTCATGCCCTTACGCACCGACTCCGATCTAATCCCCTTAAGTTTTCAATCACCCCATAAGTTGGCATTTAAAACAACTGCTTGCTCTGATCAAAGCAAGCACACGTCTTCTGAACCTTCTTGGCGTTCGGCTGTAATGGCAGCCGTCTCATGGTGCGTGGCGCGCATCGGATCTGCCGCATTGGTTCCTGGAAGTGGTCGAAGCTCGGCAAGAACCGACTCTTGATGGCTTGGCTTTGTTTGATCAGGCAACAACTGGTCCGGAAGGTTTTCTTGCCACAACATGACACGGCCGTGCACCGCGGACCAACGTGCCGCAGCAGCCTGCCGATCACCTAACGCGGCCTCCCATGCAGTCACAATCCTCTGCATGACCTGAGGCAAGTCTTCCTCATTGCCTTTTGGCGAATTCACGCTAGCCAACCAAAACATCAGTCGGTACATCTGTGGTGAACGACGGGCCAACCGCGTGTATATCTTTTCACACTGCGTCATACTCCGTCCTGATTGAGCCATTTGTACCACCTGCTCAAATGGGCGTTGTGTCACAGCGTATAGAAGTTCCCGCTTATCCTTAAAATAGCGGTAGACTGACCCAACCGCACAACCAAGTTCAGCAGCCAGTCGACGAATTGTCGTGCCATCGTAACCCACCTGCATCAAACACCTTTCCGTGGCGTTGAGGATCTGGTCACGGCTTAGATGAACCTGACGGGGACGAGTCGAAGATACTGAAGGATCTTCAGCGGGTGCTTTGGAAATGGTTTTCGGGAGTACTTCCGTGTTTGGTGTTGAATGAGCCAAGTGGATTCCATTCTGAGAGGCCATAAGGTTCACCTCCATGCGAACTACCTTAGTGTGCGCATTCGGATAGGCGGCGTCAACTCATACCCCATAGATTTGCCATGTAATGTGAAAATCTATTGCCAACATCACGTTGTAATATCACCGCTACAAGGAAATTCCGAGCTTCAACAACGCGCTCAAAC
>PBAS01000077.1 GCA_002716625.1 Phycisphaeraceae bacterium
AAAAAAACACAGCGCTGACGACAGCGCTCAGACGCAGCAGATAGGCCAAACCAACGCGCAATCGACCGCCATCGAATGGGAATTGGTTGGGAGAACTCGAACCTCCAACCTCCTGATCCAGAGTCAGGCGTTCTGCCAATTGAACTACGGGCCATAACGCAGTTTGTGTTTGAAATGCTAAGCGGCGCTTGCGAAAGGGTCAAGGTCGAAGATTTGGTTTACTGTGAACAATTGATTTGGGAATGTCCATCAGATGCATGCATCTGGGCAATTGCCGCGGCACGGTTGTCAGCACCGAATAAGGCCGATGCACTGACCAAGACATCAACGCCGGCTGCTGCCGCACTAGGGGCGGTCGAAGGGTTAATGCCGCCATCCATTTCTAGTCTTGTTGTCATGTCAAGTTGTGTCTTGAGTATCTGGGTTTTTTCTAATACATCCGCAATGAATTGTTGGCCCGATCGGCCGGGATGCACACTCATGATCAGAACCAATGCCAACTGGTCTAAATAAGGGGTCAGTCCATCAATGGCCGTTGGCGGGTTAATTGCCATGCCCGCATGCATTCCCGTGGCGAGAATCCTTTCAATTAAGACTGAGGCATTGTCGCCATCGACCTTCTGTGGCTGGCACGCCTCTAGATGAAATGTAAACAGATTGGCGCCAGCGTCTGCGAAGTCATCGATATAGTTACTAGGGCGGTCAACCATCAGGTGAACATCAAGGAAAGTATCAGGCAAGTGTCGACGCAAACCACGGATCATGTCTTGTCCCATGGTCAGGTTGCCTGCGAAATGACCGTCCATTACATCGATATGTAAAAGATCTGCACCTTTATCGAGGACATCACGACATTCTGCGGTCATGTGGCCAAAATCAGCTGAAAGGATAGATGCTGCAACAAGGGGTTGAATTGGTGGTGCAGTGATATCGATCATCATGATGGTAATGCCGATCGAAGGATATTTGATTGCTCATCCAGTAATTCAACACTGGCAAATCGCTTGCCTTCCAACATCTCCAAGCTTGCGCCACCACCGGTTGACACATGGCTAACCTTGTCAGCCAAGCCGAACGCCTCGATTGCTGCGGCACTGTCGCCTCCACCGACAATCGTGATGGCGTTATGGTCGAGTGTTGCTTGGGCCAGTTGGTCTGCGACGGCCCGTGTGCCTTTATCAAAGGGCGCAATTTCGAATGCCCCCATGGGACCATTCCAGATCACGGTTTTTGCCCCAATGATGTGTTGCCTGAAATTCTTCACAGTGGCTGGGCCAATATCCAACCCCAACCAACCTTGATCAATTTGATCCACGCCCACTTTTATTTGTGTATCCGATTGCAGTGTTCTGCCGCAAATATGATCGGTTGGTAAGATGAGTTTGGCGTTCGATCTGCTTGCAGTGTCCAATATCTCCAGTGCATCATCGAGGCAATTTTTTTCCACAAGGCTATCCCCCACCTCTTGACCGTTTGCAGCCATGAACGTGTAGGTCATGGCACCGCCAATCAGAATCACATCAACTTTCTGCAATAGGTGATTGATGGTGCCGATTTTATCCGACACCTTGGCCCCACCGAGGATTGCTATAAATGGATGATTGGGGTCTGCAATGGCATCAGAAAGGTAATTGACCTCCTTGTGCAGAAGAAAACCGGCAACTTTTGGTTTGCTGCCCATTGCTTGTGGGACAGCCAACATCGAGGCGTGTTCACGATGGGCGGTGCCGAATGCATCATTACAATAAATATCCGCCATGGTGGCGAGTTGGTGGGCAAAGCCCGGGTCACCAGCCTTTTCTGCTTCGTTGAAACGTAGATTTTCCAGCAGCATGATCTGCCCATCGGTGAGGCGGTCTGCTGCTTGATGGACTTCCGCGCCGGTGCATGTGGTGACAAAAGTGACCTTCAGGTCCAGCAGTTCACCAAGTCGTTCTGCACAGGGTTGAAGGCTGAATTGAGGTTCGGGGCCCCGGCCTTTGGGGCGGCCAAGATGGCTGATCAAGATCAAGCGGCCACCACGGTCAACAACGCTGCGAATCGATGCTAGGGCCATTCGAATTCGCCGATCATCGCGAATATCACCGTTTTTCATGGGGACATTGAAATCGACACGCATCAACACACGCTTACCCGTCACGTCGATGTTGTTAATGGTTGATTTTGCCATATGGAATAATGCTCCAGAAGCACCTGCGGTCCGCTGTTCCCCTATCCTATGATAGCCAAGCAGCAAATGACATCCCAATGACTCACATGAAGGGTCATAATTGTCTTATCATGTTGGACCAATGTCTGGTGATCCGACCACCAATCTGTGCCACAGCCTTCAAGATGGAACCGAGGCGACATATGTTCCCTATGGAGACCACCATGTGGTCGAAACCTTCGGTGCCTATGAGGCGGAGTACGCTGTGATCCGCAAGGGTGTTGGCATTATGGATATGCCGCCGCGTGGTTTGATCGAGATGCGTGGCGCCGACCGTACCGCTTTTTTGCAAGCCATGGTGACTAACGACGTGGCCAGTCTGGATTCACGGCAGGCTCGACGCGCCCTCTATCTCGACAAGGCCGGGCGTATCCAGGCAGATCTTGTGATCTGCCAGTTTGACGAGCAGGTCACCCATGTCATTGTCGATGTGCACGATGCACAAAGGTTGGTCGAGGGGTTTAATCAATACATATTTACCGAGGATGTTGAACTTGAGAATCAAAGTAATCGGTATCGACAGATCAGTCTGCATGGACCGGCAGCACACGAGCTGTTAGGGACGATTTGTACTGAGCCACTGGTTAATCTGGATCCATGGTGTTGTACGAGCATACTCATTGAAGGTTATCGATGTCGTGTTTTTCGGCGTGATGAAACGGGTTCGCCTGGTTTACATATTATTTGTCCACTTGCTCATGTCGCCACGATATACAAAAACCTGTCCGGTGCCGTAGGCGGGTTGGTCCCTGACGTCGAAATCTCTGCGAAACGGACTATCGTTGGGCGGGGAATCGGCTGGTCGGCTTACAACACGGCACGAATTGAAGCGGGGGCTTCCATCTACCATATTGACTATGGTCCTGATACGTTGCCCCACGAAGCTGCACTTATCGAGCAAACGGTGAGCTTTACCAAAGGTTGTTACCCCGGACAGGAAATCGTGGCTCGCATGGAGAACTTGGGGCATCCCAAACGGCTTCTTGTAGGGCTTCATCTGGATGATGCCCGATTACCCATCGCAGGGGCGCAGGTTTTCGACTCTAGTAATGATGATGCCCAAATTGTTGGCGCTGTGACCAGTTCAACTGTTTCGCCGATGCGTGGTGGCAAGGCGATTGGTCTTGCAATGGTTAAATGGGGGCTTTGCCAAATTGGTACAGAGTTGAGTGTGTTTGCCGATGGCAAACGGATGTTGGCAGTTGTTGCAAATCCAAGTATGTTCTGATGGCTTGGTCACTCCGAAAATAGGGGGCAGGGCGATTAACGGCCCTCCAGCAGGCGTAATCCCAGGAAGTCATGAAGTTCAGGGATTTGGCGAACCTTTTCGACGGCCGCTTCGATGTCGTAGTCGAGTCGCACGAACTCGATACGATTATTTTCAACAATGGCGTAGCTGGCACGCGGGTCACGATCACGAGGCTGGCCGACAGATCCCGGATTGACAATGCATTTTTCGTGCTTGTTGATGCTATATACCTGATCTAAATCATCCGGTGGGTAAAAATCGGGCTCATTGGTGAAAACACCGGTCACGTGGGTGTGACCCACAAATGCGGTCTGGTCGATCATATCAAAGATGGCGGCGATTTTTGACGGCGCAGTGGTAATGTCGTCAGGGAAAATATATTCATTGATTGGTCGACGCGGTGAAGCGTGAACACAAATTGCACCATTGAATGAATCACGGATTCGTAGCCCACCAAGAAACTGCCAGCGACGTCGTCGGAGCATGTCGTCTGGTTCCAACTCCAACTCCCGCCTCGTCCAAAAGGAAGAGCTCTCTGCACTGGCATTAAAACTGGTTGGTTCATAGAGAACTGCAAAGTCGTGGTTCCCCATCAGCGACCATTGGCACCGTTCAATGATCAGATCAATGCACTCTCGTGGATTAGGCCCGTAACCAATGATATCCCCCAAGCAGACCACGTGTTCTATACCTCGTTGCTCAATATCAGCCAGTACAGTCTGTAAGGCTTCGAAGTTGCTGTGGATATCAGAGATAAAAGCGGTCGGCATGGTTGCCATCCCATTCCCGTGTGCGGTTATTCAGTTACCATTTGCCCCACAGTGTTGATCTGAATGCAGGGGCCTCATCCTTTGGCATTCAAGGCACCTTTTTTTGAGGATAGCCCTAATACTACTCAGGTAGATGACGGGGCCACCATTTGGTCTCGGTGCCTGATTGTATTCGTAAGGGCGGCTTTTTACCTAATTTGAGTATCATATAAGCATTACTGCTGCGATGGGCCGCGATCTTCATGGTCGTCTCACTCCAACAGGCTCATGCATTCTATATAGTATCGTTCAATGGCAACGACTAAGCTCGGTGATAGTCCGCAGCGTGTTTTATTGGTTCGTCCAACTTCTCTAGGGGATGTGGTGCGGACCGTGCCGGCGCTGATGACGTTACGCGCCGCCCTGCCGGACGCGCAGATTGACTGGTTGATCAATGAAGAACTGGTGGATGCGATTCGCCATCATCCGGCACTCAGCAATGTCGTTCCATTTCCGCGCCGGCGCTTTGCGCTATGGTGGCGGCAGCCACGGGTTGCAGCGGAAATCCTCCAGTGGGTCCAGGACTTGCGGCGGAGGCAATACGATACCGTGATTGATCTTCAGGGTTTAATGAGATCGGCAATGATTTCCCGGCTTACAGGTGCGCCCCATCGTGTTGGTATGGCAAATGCCCGAGAGTTCGGGTACTTGGCCTATAACCATGGTTTTCCAATCGATCGATCACTTCACGCAGTTGATCAGGTTCAGGCGCTTTTGCAGGCAGCCGGTTACACCCCGAAGTGTGATATGCGGCTTTACCTTGGTCGTGATGACCAACAGTGGTTGGACAAGTTTCTCGCCGAGCATATCGGCTTGGGTAATTCCTATGTCATCATCGCGCCCACTGCACGCTGGCGGTGCAAATGCTGGCTGATTGGACGTTACCTACACGTTGCCCGCCGCCTCATTGACCAGTATGAAGCGAAGATTGTTGTGCTGGCTTCGGCGGCTGAACAGCGATACATATCACCACTTACAAAGGAACTGGTTCACCAAGTCATCTGTCCGCAGACGACGGTAGGGCAGATGATGGCTCTAATCAGTCGTAGCCGGCTTGTTGTGTGTAATGATTCGGCACCATTGCATGTGGCGGTTGGTTTTGATCGGCCAATTGTTACCATTTTTGGGCCAACCAATCCGCAACTTGTGGGGCCATACCGACGTTTCGACAGCGTGGTTTGTCCAGCGGGTGTTGGCGGATCAGTCAGGTATCGTCGTCACCGAAATGACCAGTCAGTAATTTGCCAAGTCTCGGTCGCCATGGTCTGGGAGAAAATTGAAAACGAGCTTCAAATGTCGTGTGCCAGATAAATTTAATCAGTTTATTGGTCGTTTTGTCGGGATTGGAAAAGGCGGTGTGTTTATGACTGGTCCGTGTGTGGTGGTTCTGCAGTTGGGCTGGTATCTGGCGAATATTGATTATATTGATCAAGCGTGTGTCGATACAATGCCTAGTATATATTGCCGCTGTTTTGATCCCGTGACGGCATGGTGAGAAATATTTCATCGCAATCCCTACCTCCTCTGAAGGAGGCCCCTTGACTTGGATGTCTAAACCAATTGATGAAACCATCAGATGACAGATGGCATTGCCACAATCGTGAACGATAACAACTACAAGACCAATTCTGATGACGAAGGTTTACTGGATCCTCTTGCCTGGTGTGGTTGGAGCTTGATGGCCTCGCCCTCACTGCGGTTGTCAAAAACAGATGGTAATGCCCAGTTTGGGATGATCGGCCTTTCAGATGCGGGCCAATCTGGTCTGGATTTGTTCTGGTACCCGGCTTCCAAGAGGCGGCCGGAAGAAAAAGTGGAGCGTCGTCTATTCAAGGGCCTTTCGAAAAAGGCAGTTGACCGAGCAACAATGGTAGTCACGGAAATTGATAACAACAGTTTTCGCCCATTGAAAAGCGTTGATGATACCATCAAGGGGATTACGCGATGTGTTGGATACGCCCCTTTGTCCGGTCGTGTTCTTGAGGTTATTTATAAACATGAAGCCCAGGCCCAGCGGCATGCTCTAGTACAAACCACTTCAGCGTCATTGGTTGACCAGGCAACTGATGAGCCCCAAAGATGGGCGTGCTATGGATGCAGTTTTATTGCACCAACTGATTTGCGACTGGAAAAATCAATACTTCGATTGGGGGATATCGAACTGCGTCTTGTCGAAAAGACACCAAGTGGCAGGGTTCGTTCATCGGTAACCATTCGGCAGGTTTATCCAGCTGGACTGGCACTTAAACGGCAGTCGATGCATCGTTGGATGGCACACCTGCTGGCTGATCAGCAGCGTGATGACCGAAATCGAAAAACGAAGTTGCCCAAGGCAGTTGATTGTCAGCCGATTAAGACCCGATGGGGGGATGGCCTGGCGCATCGTGCCTCCCGGCAGGGACTGTTGAAGATATTTCAGTGGTTTCAGCCCAAACACCAGCTTAATTACCTGATCCACGACCCGTTGCATAATCGCCTGATCCTGCTTCAGGTGGCTCAGCATGCAGACGACTTGGATTCACGGATGACTGCTCTTGTCGAAGGCTTGCATTGGGCAGCACCGAACGGTGCAATGGGTTTGAGTGGTCATGGTATTTAAACGCCGCAAACAAAAGGTAGTCAAGCTATCACTTCAGCAGGCAGAGGAACTCAAGCCGAAAGCTGTAAAGACGATTAGTCGTGATATAACCGATAACGGTGGAGAACGGATTCAGATTGTGTTTTATCCACGGGGTGTTCAAAAGATAATGCGCCGCAAATCGTCTGTCCGCACGATTGAGTTGGATGCAGTTGGCGTTGAAGTATTTAATATGTGTGATGGGAAAACCAGTGTTCGTGCTATCTCTCAGCACTTTTCTAAGGTCTACCATGTCAATTCGCACGAAGCTGATTTGGCCGTCGCCACTTTTATACGCATGATGAATCAACGAGGACTGGTAACACTTGCCACTAACCTAATTTGATTGACCGTGACTGTATCAACCTACAACGAAGATATACTGAGGCTGAGTTTGGTGCCTGGTCTAGGGCCAACGCTTATTCGTCGTTGTCTTGAGTCGTTGGGGTTACCATCAGCGGTGATCAATGCCTCGTTGGGCGATCTGGTGGCGGTGGAGGGTATTGGGCCAGAAACCGCGACGAAGTTTCTTGCTCAGATTGATAGTTCACAGATGGATCAATCGCTGGTGCTGGAGAAGCAACTTATCGAGGAGCATGGAGTCAGTCTTTGTTCGCAGGATGATGATCAGTATCCTCAACTGTTACGACATATTCCTGATCCACCGCCTCTACTTTTTATCAAGGGTCAGATTGTCGAAAGTGATGCGGTAAGCCTTGCCGTGGTTGGTGCCCGGCGTTGCACGCAATATGGTCGCGAGCAGGCAGCCCGATTGGCCACGTTGTCAAGTCAGGCTGGACTTTGCGTGGTTAGCGGGGGGGCATACGGTATCGATGCGGCGGCGCATCGTGCAGTGTTGGCTGCTGGGGGACGGACAATTGCCATCATTAGTAGTGGTTTGGCCCGACCTTATCCCAGGGAACATACGTCTTTATTTAACCAGATTGCTAATGGCTACGGTGCTGTCATCAGTGAACTACCCATGGGTTATCCGGTGCTGGCTGAAAACTTTCCGCGACGTAATCGGATTATCTCCGGAATGTCATTGGGGGTTTTGGTGATTGAAGCCTCAGTGCGCAGTGGGGCCCTGATCACCGCACGGATATGTGTTGAAGACCATGGACGAGAGTTGATGGTTCTGCCGGGTCGTGTTGATTCACCCTCTTCGGCCGGCTGTCACAAGATCATACGGGAAGGGTGGGCTACTTTAATCACCAGTGGCACGGATATCCTCGATGCACTTGGTGAAACTGGACAGTTGCTGCGAACTGGTCCTTCAGTGCCACACACAGATTCAGCAACCAATCCCAGGCTGTTAGCAGATGTGACCGAATCACAGCGTAAGATTATTAATGTACTACAGTCCCCGTTGGCCTTGGATCAGGTATTGTCAATGACCTGTTTGCCTGTATCCGTGGTGCAGGCCGACTTGGCCATGCTCGAAATTCGAGGTCTGATAAGACGTGTTGGTAATCAATTTTCCGTGAGCCTTTAGTTTTTCTTTCGACAAGGATTTATAACAGATGTTACCGGTTTATGATTTATCCAGTGCTGAAGGCCGTGAATGTTTTGACAAGTGCCTTCACCTCCTGGGCCAAACATCGTCGGCAACAGGCGATGTGGCAAAGGCAGTTACCGCGATTATTGAAGAGGTCAAATCTTCAGGTGACGATGCTGTTGTACGTTACATGCAGCAATGGACTGATCCAGATTTTGATATAAATCGGATTCAAGTGTCATCGAAGGAACTTGCTGCTGCGCTGCAAGCCCTCAACTCTGATCTACGATCGGCGATTGAAGTTGCAATTGATCATGTAAGGCAATACCAGGAACACATTCGGCCTGAGATGCCCCCGAATATCATGATTGACGGTGCCGATTTGGGGTTGCGATTTAATCCTGTGGATAGCGTGGGTTTGACCGTCCCCGGTGGGTCCGCCTCGCTTTTTTCGACCGTTATCATGCTGGGGGTGCCAGCAATAGCAGCGGGTGTGGAAAATATCAGTGTGGTGAGTCCACCGCCGAATCGAACCAGTGGTCAAACACCAGGTGACATCTCGCCCATTGTTTTGGCGACCTGTGCGTTGCTTGGAATTGACAAAGTCTATCGCATTGGTGGTGCGCAAGCAGTTGCAGCATTGGCGCTTGGCACGCAGCGCGTTGAACGCGTTTCGATGATTGCTGGTCCAGGAAATATCTACAGCCAGTTGGCCAAACAGCAGCTTGCTGGTCTAGTGGGAACAGATGGGGGATTTTATGGTCCCAGCGAGATCATGGTCATTGCCGACGAAAAGGCTGATGCGCGTTTTATTGCAGCGGATCTTTTGGCTCAGGCTGAGCACGATCCAGGTAAGTGTTTTCTGGTTGCATGGTCACGGCAGGTGATTGATCAGGTCATCGGTCAGATATCACGTCAAGTGACTAGCCACAAGCGGCGGTCAGCCATTGAGTCGGCACTGGGTAACGAGTCTTGTGCTGTTCTCGTGGCTGATTGCGATCAAGCGATTCGAGTTGCTGATCATATTGCATGCGAACATGTGGTTCTGGCGGTAGCAGACCCCAATACCTTGGTAATGAAACTTCGGCACGCCGGTGCGATCTTTTTAGGCGACCGCAGTCCCGTGGCATCTGGTGATTATTATGCTGGCCCTAGCCATTGTCTTCCAACCGGTCGCAGTGCCCGGTTCGCCAGCGGTATCAGCGTTTATACTTTTCTGAAACGTACTAGTACGGTTGGCTATCGGGATGGAGTGAATTCATCAGTGATTGAAAATATAGCGAGGATGGCCGAGGCTGAGGGGTTGGATGCACACGCCGAGTCCGCGCGATGGCGAAGCAGGTAAGAACAATTATTTGGTGTTCGGGCTTTTACTGCCAGTGTAATTGATGGATTGTATTACCGGTATCGATTTAGTGTTTCAACCACCACTTGATGAACTTCCAGCGGCCTTGCCACCATGTCCCATGCCGCTTCAATTACCGCAGTTCCCGCGGTTGCGAACCCAACTGTTCCAAGTCCAAACAGCCGTTCTCGGATTGAAAAAAGGGTGACGGTATGTTGAACGTTGGCAAGTTGTGTCTCAAATACTGAAATACGTAATACGCCTTTGATACGCAAAACACGACGGTCTGTAAGGACATAGATCCGACTGAGCCATTCAAGAAGCTGCCAGACAAGGCGGATTGTTCCAATTCCGACTGACAGGAAAATCAAATCTGTCTTGCTGGCCCACAGGTCATAACCTTTCCCGATTAGTAGGGCCGCAATAATCAGTGCCAACACCACTCCGGCCAAGAAACGCCATGATTCAAGCAGGATATACCAGGCACTAGGCTTGATGAGCAGGATAATAACCTCGCCTGACTGTAGTAGCTGCTGGGGTAAAAGTGCCGCGGTACGCAGGTCCGCTAGATTTTCTCCCGGTCCTGTGATCTGGTCCGCCTCGGCCAGATGCGTTTGAGGCGTTCGTTGTGGGTTGCTGTTTGTCGTTACCATGGTGGGTCATCAAGGGAGGTGTTATTTGTCAACAGTATCCTGTATGGCATCAGAGCGAAGCGTTACGATGTCCGGTAGATTCCGATAGTAACCGTTGTAATCTAAACCATAGCCAACCACGAAGCGATCTGGAATCTCAAAGCAGACGTAATCCACTTCATGCTTTAACGCTTGTGAGTGTTGCTTTCGCAATAAGACACAGGTTCGAATGGATGCAGGTGCTCGGCGAACCAGTTGTTGTTTGACCAGTTGCAGTGTCTGGCCCGAATCAAGAATATCGTCCACAATCAGTACATTTGTGCCACTAAGTGTTTCTGGCAAGGTGGTTAGCTCATTTCGTAGTTTGGCGCCATGACTGACCGTCGTGGTGCCGGGGTATGAAACGACGGATACCAAGTGTATCTGCATCGGCAGGGGTAATTTCCGAATAAGATCAGCAACAAAGATAATGCTTCCAGTGAGAATGGGGACCAGGGTCAGCTCGGGCAATTTTTGTTTCCCGGGTTCGGTATCCTTGGGAATCTCACTTTTAGCATTGATCTGCCGATCAGCCATCGTGTCACAAGTTCTTAAATCAGCTGCAATTTGCGTTGCAACCTGTCCGATTCTGTGCTCAATCGCATCGCGATTGATCAAGACATTCTCAATCAGTTCGTGCATAAACGGTAGTTTATCCGCTTCCTGGCGAAGGTCAGACTACTTGACGCTCAAGATTTCTGGGCGGAGAATATAGCTCGGTTTAGAATGGAATAATCCTTGTTTGCGCGATCTTATAAATGTCTATAAACATATGTGGGTTAAATATTTGTGTGGGTAGGCGGTTTTGCGGCGGCAACGTTGTCCTGCTCGGGGTGATATTGATGGCGGTCACAGTGAGCGGTTGTACGAAGATGCACCGTCCTGCACCTCGTTTGTACCAACCGGCGAGGTCTTTTACCGGCCCCGATTTTCTACGTCATTCAGTTGGTGCCCTGACCCAGTTGACCAAACCAAGTAGCGAGTACCTCTTGGTCAGTGGATATGGGTTGGTCGTTGGCTTGGATGGGACCGGTTCAAGCCAAGTCGACCTTAGTATCAGGCCGGAAATTCTCAACCAGGCCCGCAAGCTTTCACCATTATCCGCACGGCAAGGCAAGCCGCATCTGACACCACGGCAACTGCTGGAAAGTCGAGATACTGCTGTGGTTGCAGTCGAGGGATTGATTCCACCGGGGGCACCGAAGGGGACCCGTTTTGACCTGTTGGTTAGCGCGTTACCCCAGACCGATGTGGTCAGCCTTGCGCGAGGGAAACTTTGGTCGACGCCACTGAGCATCTATGGCACCACTCCAAAACTCTATACAAGACAATTGGCCAATGCATCAGGTTCGATTTACATCAATCCTTTTGAGGTGACACACGAGCAAGAAGATCAGCCCGTACATCGTCAAGCAGTGATTATCGGTGGTGGCGTGGTTACCCAGGACCAGGCCATCGAGTTACAACTGCGTCAACCAAGTTTTGATCGTGCACGGGTCATTGCTGACCGGATCAATGAACGCTTTGGCCACGAAAGATCAACTGAAATTTTCAACACGGCTGTTGCGGTTTCTGATCAGTTGATTGAGATCAACATTCCGCGGCGTTTCTTGCCTGACTTGGATTTGTTTCTTGGTCTTGTCTCACATTTGTATATAGATCGTGGCCCAAATGTTGAAATTGAGAAAGCGACCGAACTGGCCATAAATCTCCGGGACAACCCGCAATATGCAGAAGATGTTGCGTTAGCATGGGCCGCTATGGGTCGGGTGGCATGGCCGGTGCTGCGAGGCCAGTACAAGCATTCTGTAATCCATGTCCGCCTGGCAGCTCTGAAGGCTGGGGCTTTACTTGATGATCCATATGCCGCCACGCAATTGGCAAAAATGACGGCACACACCGATCCTGAGATCAGGCAGAGCGTGGCGCAACTGTTGGGGTTGGCGAAAAATAATATTCGTGCCGCATCGTCGCTGCATGGGTTGCTGGATGACGATCAGCGCCATGTCCGATTGGCAGCCTATGAATCCCTTGTGGCCATCGGAGATCAGTTGATTCAGCGTACAGCCTTTCGTCACAGTGGTGAGTTCAAGTTTATTCTGGACTTGGTGCCGTCGCACAGACCCCTGATCTATATCACTCATTCTCCGGTACCCCGTGTAGTGATATTTGATCCAATGTTGGGGTTCGTCCCCAACGAGGTGATTGCACTGTGGGATAATCAATTAATGCTGCGACGCGATAAGGCAAATGCACTAACGGTGTATTATCAGCAGCCTGGTCAAATCAAGGGGATCCAGGCGGAGATCGCGCCCACGGCAGCCAACTTAATCTATCTCATGGCACATCGACCGTCGCTCGAGCATCCAATGAAGGGATTGGATCTGCAGTTCAGCCAGGTTGCCAATGCGCTTTATACATTATCAAGCAGAGGCGATATTCAGGCACCAATCGAGATTCAGCGGAATAGTTGGGCCCGGAAGTTTGATCGTGTCCGTCAGCAGCAGCGGCCGGGGCAGGCGCGGCCTGAAATTAGCAATGAACCGTTGTCCGGTCCAAGTGCTCCAGGAGCCCCTGATGAGCCTGAGAAGTCTGATGGGTGATTTGATCGGTTCAGATGGCAGGGGTACTTTGACGGGTGATATCCAAATTCGTCCGGATCGTGACTAGACCTGTAATAGTGGAAAGCCGGCCGGACCATCGATCCTTTAAATACAGCGATAGAAGCCGGATATGGGAGAAAATGAACAAAACGTATTCTTACAATCTTAGCGAATGGCATATATTATCTGACGTGCTTAGGATGGGCCGATAACGACAAGGAGGTCAAACGTCTTATGCGTCTTTCAAAGCTTACGCTCGCCGGATTTAAGTCTTTTGCGGATAAAACGGAGATTGATTTTAGTGCGCCGATGATCGGCATCGTGGGGCCCAACGGTTGCGGGAAATCCAATATTGTAGACGGACTCAAATGGGTGCTTGGTGAGCTAAGCGCCAAAAGCCTGCGTGGCGGCGCGATGATGGACATGATCTTCAACGGATCAGTGGCGCGCAAGCCATCGGGCATGGCGTCGGTGACCCTTACTTTTGACAATCCGCCAGTCAATGGCAAGCGCAAACTGCCACTCGACTTCGATTCGGTTAGTGTTACACGTCAGCTATATCGGGATGGCTCCAGCGAGTATTTGATTAATAAACAACAGGCACGCCTTCGGGATATTCGTGAACTGTTTATGGACACCGGTGTCGGGACAGACGCCTATTCAATTATCGAGCAGGGCAAGGTTGATATTCTTCTTCAGGCCAACCCGGTTCAGCGACGTGAGATCTTTGAAGAGGCCGCCGGCATTTCCCGTTTTAAAGCCCGAAAAAAAGAGGCAGTACGAAAGCTTGAACGTACGGAACAGAATCTGGTCCTGTCGCGCCAGCAACTTGACCAAACTCAGCGCCGCTTGCGGAGCGTCAAGATCCAAGCAACGCGAGCACGTAATTACAAGGATTACAAGGAACAGCTACGCCGCTTGCAGTTAAGTTTCCTTTTGGCCGAGTACCACAAACTACATGCGAGTCTAGCGGATATCACTGCCAGCCTTGAGCAGGCTGAAGCTGATCGTGGTGCGGCATTGCGGAGTCTGGCGGATCAGGAAAAACAGATCAATGACGGTGAAATTGAACGTCAGGCATTACTTGACCAGCAAAAACAGATTGAACATGAGCGGCTGGGGAATCAATCCGCCGCCGAAAAGGCTGAGCAACGACGCCAGTTTACCATTGCTAATATTCGCCAGTCACAGGACCAGATAGACCAAGACTCCTCCCGCCTTGAAGAGTTATCAAAACGCACTACAGCCATTGACTTGGAGCAAACAGAGAAGCAAGCATTCGTTGAGAAACTGCTTCTGGCTCAGGCGGATGCTGAGAAACGGTTGGCCCAGGCTCAAGGTGATTGTCGCACACTGATGCATGAGTTGAATGAGAAGCGAAGTGCTATTGAGGATGAAAAGGCTGGTATCGTGGGGCTGATGCGCCGGACAGCTCAATTGAACAATGAAATCCATTCGATTGGTAGTTTTCAGGAGAACCTGCTTTCAACGCGGCGGAAGCTTGATCAACGTAGCAGCCAGATTGCCCATGAACTTGAGCAGATGCTTGCCGCTCGAGATGAGGCCGGTGGTAAACTTGACGAGGTTGGGAAACTCATCGAGGCGGAGGATCACCAACTTGAACAGTTGAAGCAGCAAGCATCGATGCTCGGAGGTTCGCAACAGCAGTTGACCCAGCAGTTGGCGACGGCAAAGGAAAAGCGTAGCGGCCTTGAGTCACGACGTGCAGTACTTCAGGAGATGCAGGATAAGCAGCAGGGTGTAGCCGACCCAGTTAAGGCAGTATTAGCTCGACGGTCCGAGGCGGGCGATGGCGGGGGCACCTTCTGCTTTGTGCATGGTCTTCTAGCAGAAATGTTTGAGGTCGAGGTAGAGCATGCACGGATCGTAGAAGCGGCGCTCGGTGAATACCAACAGGGATTGGTTGTTGATTCGTTGGATCGGCTTCGTGATCACCAGGGTATCAAGGCCCTGGCTTCGCTTGCCGGCCGCGTCACATTCGTACCAATCACCCAAGATGCCATGAAGACCAATGATGTTCCTCCGGTGAATCATGACGGTGCTGCACCGGAAGGGCTTTGTAGTGTTTTGGAGTTCGTACGCTACCGTGACCGGATTGCACCGATTGCTGAGCGTTTACTTGGTTCAACCTATGTTGTTGAAAGCTTGGATATTGCGCGTGAAACCTGTCGCCGTGGTGCGGGGAATATTAGGTTTGTGACCCGGTCAGGTGAGTTGCTTGAGGCGGATGGCCGTGTGGTTGCAGGGCCGGCAACAGAGAGTGATCGGACAGGTGGATTAATCAGTCGTCGCAGTGAACTCGTTCAATTGAATAGCCAAATTGATGAGCTGGATCATCAGATCACTCAATGGCAACAGGCGTTGGCTAAATTGAATGATCGCGCCACTCATATTGAAGCACTTGATCAAGAACTGCGCCAGTCGATCTACGATGCTAATGCGGTGCGTATCGAATTGACCAGCCGGCTCGAAACTTTGAATGCGCAAATAAGTGGACTGGAACGTGAGCAGCCGGTATTAACTGCTGAGGCCCAGCAGGTATATCGACAGCTTCGTGATGCTGCTGAAAAACGTCGCGGCCATGAAGATCAGGCCCGTCAACTTGAAGAGGACTCTGGTGTCCGACAGCAGGCCGTTCAGGCACTCCAGGACAAGTCAGAGCAATTGACTGCACATGTTGAGGAAGCTCAAGAGGGAATCACCGCGATTCGTGTTGAAGCAGGCAAACTTACTGAACAGATAAGCAACGCCCGCCATCAGTTGCGGCAGTTGGAGATTGCTCATGGTGATATTGAGCGGCAACACAAACTTCTGGAAGATCAGCTTGGTCAGCACCATCAGCGGATCGAGGAATACAAGCAGGTTGCCGCCGATGCTGAAGAGCAGGTCAAGCAAAGTGAGTTGCGGATTCGAGAACTTAAAACCCGGGCCGATCTCGTTGGGCACCGGCTAAGTAAATCCGATGAGTGCATCGGGAATCTACGGCGGGCGATGATTGAGCATCGCCAGAAGGTTGAAGCAGATGAACGCGCCATGCAGGCATTGCAGGTCGACCGTCGGGAGTTGGAAGTGAAGGTTGAGGCAATTCAGCAACGCAGTCAAGAACAATTGGAAGTTGATCTGTCAGTGGCCTACCAAGAAGCTTGCCGGGCCGATGACAGTCCGATTGATAACATTGGTCAAACTGATTGGCAGGAAGTCGAGCAACAGATCGACACGCTTCGCGGCAAGATCCACCGCATTGGCAATGTGAATCTTGAGGCGATTGATGAACAGGAGGAGTTGGAGCAACGCCAGGAGGAATTGTCACAGCAACTGGGTGATATTGACGAGGCCAAGGCAAGCCTGCAGAAACTCATTCGTCAAATCAATGAGGATTCTCGCAAGCGATTTGAGTTGACATTCGAAAAGATCCGCGAGAATTTTGCTGGTCAACACGGCCTGTTCCGCAAGTTGTTTGGTGGTGGTCGTGCCGATATTGTTCTCCAGCCTGACGACGAGGGGCGTATCGATGTTCTGGAAAGTGGGATTGAGATCGTGGCCCGCCCCCCGGGTAAGGAACTGCGTTCAATCCGCTTGCTTTCTGGTGGCGAAAAGACCATGGCTGCAGTTGCTTTGCTCCTTAGTATTTTTCAGACCAGGCCAAGTCCGTTTGCTATACTCGATGAGGTTGACGCTGCACTGGATGAAACAAACGTTCAGCGGTTCACACAGATTCTCAAAGGCTTTCTTGATCATAGCCATTTCATCATTATTACCCACAATAAGGCCACGATGCAGGTCTGCGATAAGTTATACGGGATTACCATGCAGCATCGTGGGGTGTCACGTCGTGTTAGTGTGCAATTTGAACAGGTGGGTTCAGACGGTACGATCGCTACCGAGGCGGTGAAGTCAACGGGGGGGGCTGCAGCGGACGAATCAGGCGCTGCGGGCAAGGAAAAGGGGGGGCGTCGGGTGGTATCGCCTGCACGAAACCAGTTGGCGAATATGCTTGAGGACAAGGAACCCGTCAAGGTTGAATCCGGTTAACCCAGCCCCGTGCCTGCAATGCTAGGTGTTCTGGTGAGGACAGGCCTCGCATTCCAAATCCAAGGTGTAAAGAACCCGTTATGGATTTTGGCAATTATCTAACAAGCGATCGTTTCCATCAGGCATGGAACTCCGTGGGGTTTGCTCGGCGATCGCGGTACTCGTTATTCACGTTTGGTGATACGGATCTGTCATACTATCTCATCTGTGAACCATCTTCTGAGACATCACTCGTGTCGGTTATACAAGGGAATGTGAAAATTTCAAAGCCCGTGGTTTACATGCCAGGCAATGCCCCGCCGGAATTGCATAATTTTTTTGAGGATGAGTCAGATGGGGACCTGGTAGGGTTTTTGATGGCCCGTACTGCCCAGTTTCGGAACATGAAGTTTGATAATAGGATCGGCTCTGGACAACTTGTTAGTGATAGCGTAGAAGAAATCGTAAACAAGTTGAAATGCAAACTAGATGAGGATGAGGAAGACCGGGTGGCCATTATCACTTCGCCTGCTGGAATGGGCGGTTTGGCGGTGTTGCGTTACAGTCTGGAACGAATTGCCCACAGTGCACCGGAGAACGTTGCGGAACTGAGGGAGCGAGGATTCTTGCCGTAGAAGTGGGTGGCATGGCTCAGGATTTCAACTTTGGTATCGTCGCCGACGACTTGACGGGCGCCTGCGATACGGCCATTAAATTTTCAAAAGGTAATCGGGCGGTTGCTGTAACACATCGGCTGGGATCAATTGCGCTGCAAAGCTCGTCGGTGCTTGCAGTGAGTACGAACAGTCGCAATGACGAATTCTCGACTGTTTTTTCCAGAACCGTTGATGCTTGTGCCGCAACGGAAGCAAGTGGCCGTTGCGTGTCATATGTGAAGATTGACTCAGCCTTGCGTGGTTACCCCGGTGCCCAGGTTGGTGCCACGCTGCAGGCTACCGGTCGGAGCTCGGCAATTATTTCTCCGGCGTTGCCTTCCCATGGGCGGCGTCTTGTTGCAGGTCGGCTCGAGTCGGATTCATGTGCAGAAAACAAAAATATGCACTTGCCAACCGCCCTGGAAGATCAAGGGCTGCATTCAGTATTGCATATCGGACAGAAATGCGTTCGTGGTGGGGGATCAAACCTGTTGCGACGTTTGCAAGATGCTCTTCAAGGAGCAGTTCAAGCAATTGTTATTGATGCATCATGTGATGAGGATCTGAAGAACATTGTGGCGGTGTGCCAGTGTCTTCAACCGATGCCCTTGTTGGTTGGTTCAGCCGGTCTTGCAGGTCAGGTGGCTGCGTTTCACGAGCCGCAAGGTCACGAAATGCGGAATAAGGTTCCAAGCATGCCTAGGTCCAATGGCTCGTGTATTTTCTTTGTTGGTTCAGATCACCCAACTACCGTCCAGCAATTAGACCGATTCATATCTGAACGTGATCCAGTTATGATTGATACGGACTCAAGAGACTTGCGGTCTGTGGAGTCTGGATTGCAAAGCGGCGAAGATTTAGTGATTCGGATTCTCTGGGACAAACCCGAGGAGGCATTGACTGAAATCATTGGGAGTGATCACTGGCCTGGCATTGCAGGGGTATTTGCTTGTGGTGGTGATACGGCACAACTAGTTTGTGATGTGCTTGATGTCCAAGCAATCAACCTAAAGGGAGAGATTCAGCCTGGTGTTCCATGGGGAGTGTTGATGGGTGGTATTGCGGACGGATGCCATATATCGATGAAATCAGGTGGTTTTGGCGATGAGTTAACACTTGAGCGGGTCCGGCAGTTTTTTTATGGCCAACCATCTTGTCGAGTGTAAAAGCCTATGTCCGAAAACTGTATGACGATCGCCGTGACTATTGGGGACCCAGTTGGCATCGGACCGGAAGTTGTCGCCAAAGCATTGGCTGATCCGCATGTTGCATCATTGGCAAACTGGATTGTCCTAGGCAGTCAGCAGGTGATGAACCGGCAACCAGGCTGGCCCCCAACTTCAGCTCGTGTTGATCTTGCGGATATGGGGCAACCTGGTGAAGATGACTGGGAGGTGGGAGCAGTAAATCCCGCTTGTGGTAGAGCAGCATTGGAATATGTGCGTCGCGCTACCCAGATGTGCATCGACGGTCATGCAACTGCGATGGTTACGGGTCCAGTTAATAAAGAGGCTGTAACTTTAAGCGGGGAACTATTTTCGGGGCACACGGAATTTATTGCGCAACAATGCAAAGCGGATTCGCCAAGAATGCTGCTGGTTAATGATCAGCTTCGCGTGTTACATGTTACGACGCATATTCCATTGCGCGAAGCATGCCAACTGACAATGGGCCGTGTGCTACAGACGATTGAACTGGGTGTAATGGCCTTACAGCAACTTGGTGTCCAGCAGCCACGAATTGGTGTATGCGGTTTAAATCCTCATGCAGGTGAGAATCGGATGTTCGGTGATGAAGATGATCTGGTGATCGCGCCTGCGGTTGCTGGTGCTTGTCAAACCGGCATTGATTGTCATGGACCATTGCCAGCCGATACGGTATTTCACAAAGCCGTTCGTGGGGCTTATGACCTGGTGATCGCAATGTATCACGATCAGGGCCATATTCCCATAAAACTCCTCGATTTTGAAAATACGGTTAATGTATCATTGGGACTACCTATCATTCGCACGTCCGTAGATCATGGCACCGGTTTTGATATTGCGGGTAAAAATCAGGCAGATCCGGCCAGCATGAAACAAGCTTTGCGTATGGCCGTTCGCCTTGCCGCGTCACAGCGTGATGCGCATTGTACTGAAGACTAGGGATTTTCTGGAATATTGGCTTTTTCTCTTATGCTCCAGTTGTTGAACTTTTCTGAAGGTAATTGTTATGCATCTGGGACTGTAGGGGGTAAGGGTCGAAAGAAGATGGGCGTTGATGGACATCAGATCTGTAGTTGGCCGATGCGTTATTGGCGTATCTTTTTGGTTTGGCCCAGAAGGCATTTCGTGGCTATCTGTTTCAAGTCATCGTGTTCGATAAACCTGCTGAATGGGGTGTTATTTTGCGGGCATCATGCTTGGATCGGTAGCAGAACACGATTGGGGGTTGATCGATGAGCGACCTGGAACATGTCTTGCCGGCAATTGTATTTCTACCTTTTGTGGTAGCAATTTTCACGCTTCTAGTTGGCCGACTGATTGGCAGGCAGGCAGGGTGGCTGATGGTTTTGTCGTCGGTGACGGCATTTGCTGGTTCCCTATGGTTATTCATCCACCAGCAAGTTCACGATAGGGTGGTGCCGGTATTCACCTTTGCCTGGTTGCCGGATCTGAACATTCATTTGAACCTTCGAGCTGATCCGTTTGGACTTTTTTTTGCAATGTTGATCGCGGGTATCGGTGTGCTCGTGGGTATTTATTCACTCGGCTATATTCCCCGATTGGCCACGGGCCGCATTGGGCGATATTACGCCGCCCTCATTGGATTTATGGGTTCAATGTTGGGCATTGCATTAGCAGACGATCTGTTTCTGCTTTTTGTATTTTGGGAAGTCACCAGCATTACATCATTCCTTTTGATTGGCTTTTGGTATGAGCAGGACAAGGCACGCAAGGGGGCTTTGACCGCTTTGCAAATTACCGCTCTGGGCGGGTTGGCAATGATGGCCGGCTTTGTGCTTGTTGGAGAGGCGACCGGAACATATCAAATCAGCATGTTGGCCTCCCAGGAGGTGTTGCGGCAACAACTGGCAGATTCACCATTGTTTATGCCCGCGCTTCTGTTGGTTTTTGTGGGGGCATTCACGAAATCAGCTCAAGTCCCCTTTCATTTTTGGCTACCCAATGCCATGGTTGCTCCGACGCCGGTGTCAACATATCTGCATGCAGCGACGATGGTGAAAGCGGGCGTCTTTCTGATCGGTCGCATGTTGCCGATCTTCAATCAGTCCGCGTGTTGGTCGCCAATTCTGATCACTGTAGGCCTGCTGACTTTTTTCGTGGGTGCATACCAGGCGTTCAGGGAAAATGATTTGAAAGGAATGTTGGCTCGGACAACAATTTCAACACTCGGGTTGGTGATGATGATTTATGGTCTCAATGCTGCGAGCCAGGATGCATTGCAGATTTTCAATCATGCCGCATACAAGGGCGCACTGTTTTTGGTGGTTGGTATCGTCGAACACGCGACACATACACGGGATATTCGAAATCTTGGTGGTTTACGAAAGAAGATGCCCACCGTTTTTGTCCTGTGCCTGCTGTCCGGGTTATCGATGGCAGGGTTGCCCCCATTTTTTGGATTTATTGCCAAAGAGGCCCTATATGCCGAGTTGCTTCATAATGTCTTTCTGCACAACAGGCCGTTTCTGCAGTGGTTTGTAATTGGTACATGTGTATTAGCCAACGCCTTCATTTTTGCGGTTAGCTTCAGGCTGATTTTTGGCGTATTTCTGGGGCCATTGAGCGACAAGGCTCAGGATGTACACCCTCCATGTGCTTTTCTTTGGATTCCTCCCGCAATTCTGGCTGTGGTGACGGTTGCAGTTGGGATCAGCAGTGCTTGGCCTTCGACACAGAACTTGATGAACATGCTGTCATCAGAGGTGCATGCGGAGGTTCATGTTTCCCTATTTCCATCAGTAGATCACCTGGGTCCACTGATCCTCTCGTGTTGCACGATTGGAATTGGCATTCTGATTTTCAAAGCTCGTGGAGTGGTGGGGCAAGCCCAGCGTCAGTTTGATTTGTTGCCTGCAATGCAAACTGTATGGGACGGGTTTCTGAACGGCGTGACGTGGTTTGCCGAATGTTTCGTCCATCATTGGCAAAATGGTTCAATGCGCTGGTACTTTTCCGCGATTTTACTTTTCTTTGTGGGTTTGAGTATCTTGGCGATTTCCTATTTCCGGTTGTCCTTTGATCTTGTGCCGATCAGTCTGAGCCAGATGCCATGGAGTGGTTTGAGTTTGTGTGTCCTGCTCGTTATTACCGTGGTAACGGTCGTGGTGGCACAGACACGATTGGGTGCAGCAATTGCCTTGACCGCTACCGGGTTTCTCGTGGCCCTCATCTTTGTAGTCTATCGGTCGCCGGACATCCTGCTGACACAGATCTTGATCGAATCAGTCTCGACGATCTTCATTTTATTGATCCTGTTTTATATGCCGTCATTCAAGAAGGATCGCCTGCGACCGGCCCAGAAGATGTTGAACCTTGGGATTTCTTGTGCGGTTGGGGTGACGATGTTCATATTCGTGCTGTTTGCCACCAGTTTGCCATTCAGGGAGACAGAGAATCTGGCGGGTGAATATCTAAGTCGGGCATTTCATGGTGCCGGTGGTCAAAATGCTGTAAACGTCATCATCGTGGATTTCCGTGCAGTTGACACGATGGGCGAGATTACGGTGTTGGTTGTGGTTGGTTTGTGCATTTTTGGCCTGTTGCGTACGCGAAGGAGAATGCAGTTATGAATAACTCGCCTATTCTTCGAACCGTGGTGCGGGTTGCCGTCCCGATTACGATAATTGTTTCACTACGGATTTTTTTTCAGGGTCATAGCCAGCCGGGCGGAGGCTTTATCGCCGGTGTGTTGGTTGCTGCTGCGGGGGCAATGTACTTGTTGGGATTTGGAATTGAACGTGCGGCGCGTTGGGCATGGTGGAAGATATCCGTCATCGGGTTACTTGTGTCCGTATTTACCGGAACAGTGCCATTGTTGCTTGGGCGATCATTTATGGACCATGCGGTTTGGCAAAGACATCTTCCTGTCATGGGTGACATTCACCTTTCAAGCGCAATACTTTTTGATGTTGGCGTGTATCTGATCGTGTTCGGGACGTTAATGACTATCTTTGTGGAACTAGGCCAGGAGGGTCGTTGAATGGAATTGCTGATTGCTATTGTGATTGGTGTTCTGTTCGGTGGTGGTACCTACCTGATTTTGCGGCCAAGCCTGATCCGTGTCGTGATGGGATTGGCCTTATATTCAAACGCTGCCAACCTTGTGATGATTGCCTGTGGCGGCTATTCCCCAGACAGAACTGCGCCGTTTGTGAATTCGGATACAAACTCTATTTCGACCCTGATGGATCCACTGCCACCGGATTTTATTTTGACGGCGATTGTGATCAGTTTTGCTGTGAACGCACTGTTTTTGACCACGTGCTATTTCGTCTATCTGGACCATGGTACAGATGATCCGGGGCAATTGCCGGTCAACAAATTAAAGGTGGAAAATGATTTCGTGGAGTAGCTGGAAGTCTTACTTGGTGGCCAAGTCGCATAATCCGATTCTGCATTGGTCATATGAAGAACCAGCAATCATGATTATGAAGCAAAGACTTCCTGATCAGCCTTGTTGAGGATTATTTAATGAATCTTCTGGTGTTACCCATTCTTGTCCCCTTATTCACCGCGCTGTTGGTTGCGTTATTGAATGGCCGGGGGATGTTGCAAAAAGTAGTTAGTTTGGGTTCGTGTCTATGGTTAACTGGCTTTGTGTTCTGGCTATTGTTGCATGTGGATAAGTCCGGTATTGAATCGATGTGTTTTGGGGGTTGGGAGGCTCCATTTGGAATTGTATTTGTGGCCGATCGACTGGCTTGCATCATGCTTTGCCTGTCAATGCTGGTCGGTACGGTGGTCCTGGTGTACACCTTTTGGACAGTAACCGATATCCAGCAGAAATATTTCTTTTACCCCCTATTCCAGATCGTCTTGTTGGGGGTGAATTGGTCATTTTTGTCCGGCGATCTATTCAATCTTTTTGTGGCCTACGAAGTCATGCTGGTTGGTTCGTATGGCATGATGATGGTTGGTGCCAACAGGGGCCAGGTTCTTCAGACCATGAAGTACATTGCCATTAACACAATCGGCTCAACGCTGTTCGTGGTTGGTTGTGGATTGCTTTATGCGACCGTGGGAACCTTGAATTTTGCCGACCTGGCACAGAAGACTGCGACATTAAGCGGTAGCCGCGCTGGACTGGTGACAGCCATATCGATGGTGCTACTGGTGGTGTTTGCGATGAAGACAGCAACATTCCCCTTGTTCTTCTGGCTGCCTGATTCCTACCCGGTGGTACCTGCAGGTGTCAGCGGCTATTTTGCGGGCCTGTTGACAAAAGTGGGCGTCTATTCGCTGCTGCGTGTTTTCATTATGGTGTTTCGGCAGGATGGACACGTATTTTCGATTAACGTGTTGTTGGTTCTGTCGGGCTTTACGATGTTGCTGGGCGTTTTAGGTGCGATGTGCCAATGGGATATACGGCGGATTCTATCGTGGCACATCATCAGTCAGGTTGGATACATGGTGATGGGGGTTGGCCTGGCAGCAAATCCCATGATCGCTGAGGTTGCAATTGCCGGTACGATTTTCTATATCGTCCACCACATTATTGTTAAGTCCAGCCTGTTTCTGATTGGTGGAATTGCTGAGCGAGTTAGTGGCACCCAGGAAATAAGAAAAATGGGTGGGTTGTTGGATATGGCGCCTGGTGTGGCACTCCTGTTCATTGTCGCTTCATTATCCTTGGCAGGCATGCCGCCGTTTTCGGGGTTCCTCTGCAAGTTGGTGCTGATCCGTGCAGGATTGACAGGTGGCAATTATCTGATTGTGTTCGTGGCACTTGTAACGGGATTTTTAACCCTTTATTCAATGACAAAAATCTGGTCCTATGCGTTTTGGCGCAATCAATGCCACAAGGTCGTTGGATTCAACTATCGCGGGATGATGGCCCCCACGGCTATTTTGGTTGTTATGACAATCCTTATGGGTTTATATGCTCAACCATTCCTGTCACTTGGTCAGCGTGCGGCAAGAAGTGTACTTGATCCGCAAGGGTACATTGCAGCGGTATTGGGTTCCGGCGACGAGGAGCCTGTCGCGGACACACCACTTGAGGTCAGTGAACCATCACGGGACCCGATGCGGCTGGTTTGTGGTCAACCAAAGGAGCATCGCAGATGAAATGGTGCATTTATTTCTTTCGATATGTACTGGTGTTTGTTAGAGAACTGATCTTCGCAAACATCCAGGTGGCCCGGTTGGTCATGCGTCCCCAGTTGAAAATTCGACCAGGGTTTCTAGCCATTCCAATGGAGGCGCAATCTGATTTTGAGGTCACCAGCTTGGCGAACTCGATCACGCTGACGCCCGGGACGATTTCCGTACACGTGCCGAAGGATCGTCGCGCGATCGTGATTCACGTGTTGGACATCGGTGAAGATCCCGAGAAAGTCCGGCAGAATATTAAACAGATGCTCGAAGCCAACCTGCTCAAATGGACGCGAGCAAGAGATTCCCTGGTAGGAGCCTAGGTATGCCTGAGGTTGCAACGAGTGCTTTTTTGCAGAACGTGTGCATGATTTGCCTGACGGCTTTGTTGATCAGTGGTGGTATGTGCGTATATCGCATTATCATCGGCCCAAAGGCCGCAGATCGTGCCGTGGCCCTCGATACGCTTACCAGTGTATTCATCGGGGGCATCTGCGCGTTGTGCATTATGTGGAAGCAGACATTTTATTTTGATGCGGTTTGGATTCTGACCCTCGTGGGTTTTCTTGGGTCTGCGGTCATTGCTAAGTATCTGGAGAAAGGTCGGGTATTCTGATGCCGTCTATCATTGAAATCATTATAGCCGTACCGATGATCATCGGCACATTTCTGATGGTCGTGGCATCAATCGGGTTGTTGCGCTTTCCGGATATATTTTGCCGAATGCACGCGGCGGGCAAGGCAGGGACGCTGGGTGTTTCGTTGATTATCTTGGCGGCGGTCTTCTTTTTTGTTCCCACCTCGGTTGGGGTAGTGATACGTGGTCTGCTTGCAATTGCGTTTCAGTTTCTGACTACTCCCGCCGCGACCCACTTGTTGGCTCGAGCCAGCTACATCACCGAGTATCCAGTTTCGGACCGTACAGCCGTCGATGAATTGAAGGCTTACCTGCCATCGCAGTCTGACCAAACCCACGGTCATGAGTAGATGGCTTGCAACGTGATCGGGTTTGGCCAAAGGCCCTGTCGGGTGTAACCTGCCTTGATGAGTACTGAGAATCTATGGGCGCCGTGGCGGATGGATTACCTTTGTCAGTTGGAATCATCCGGTGATTTGGATGCTCCGGAATTAGGTTCCGAAACTTCCAGTTCAACCTGCTTTATTTGTGATGCGGTTGCTGGGAAGGGGGACAGTGAGCACGCCAGGCAACGATTGGTTTTACAGAATGATGACCGCGGCGTTATTCTCTTGAATCGCTATCCATATACCAACGGACACCTGTTAATTGCGCCCATTGCACATGTGATGGAATTGTCTGACCTAGAATCGATTCAGCGCACGGGGTTGATCGATCTGGTGGCTCTGTCGGAGCAACTATTGCGCGTGGGGTTAAATCCACAGGGACTAAATGTCGGGATTAACATCGGCCGTTGTGCCGGGGCAGGTTTGCCCGGTCACTTGCACGTGCATGTGGTGCCACGTTGGGGCGGTGACACGAATTTCATGCAGGTGACAGGCCAGGTCCGCGTCATCCCGCAGGCATTGGAGGAAAGCTTCAGCCATCTCAGCGAGACGCTGAGGAAACTGATAGATGTATTACATTGATGGCGGCGATCAGGAGTTGGCAAGACTATTGGTTGACAATGGGTTATGCCGCGATCTTGTTCTCAAGAAAGACGCCGATCTGGTGTCCTGTTCCCGTTGGATGACAGCGAACCACGCGGCCTCGAAGGTTGAATCCCCGTTCAGGTCCGTGGGGTGGAAAGAAAATGGTGATGTGCGAATTAATTGGAAGTGGCTCAGCCGCCTGGGCCCCCACGCCGGTATCAGACATGTCCATTAATTCCAATGAGCAAATGCAATTGCGGTGGCCACCTGCGAACTGTTCGCTACGCAACGCCGTTACCCGGCCGGACATTGTGTGTCGTTGCGTCACGCGGCGTTCCGAGGTTACCACATGGCTATTATTGGTGTGGGCGAATTTAAGCGTATTTTGCATGGACATGTGCAACTCCTTGAAACCGTCTCAATTGTCAAAGCTGCTATTTCCTGCATCGGCGTTATAACCAACAAGATTTACTTGCCATGACCATATCGAAAGAAAATACAACCGGCCGAGTTTGTCTGATTGGTGCCGGTCCCGGCGATGAAGGGCTGATAACTGTCCAGGGATTACGCATGCTGCGGCTGGCGGATGTCGTTGTTTACGACATGTTGGCTAATCCTCGCCTGCTAAACGAAGTGCGTCCAGATGCTGAACACGTGCCGGTTGGCATGCGGGGAGAGTCCGATAAGTTGTCACAGGACCAAATCAATGCGCTGTTGATTGATCGGGCGAAGCAAGGATATTTTGTCGTTCGGCTAAAGGGCGGTGATCCTTATCTATTCGGTCGTGGTGCAGAAGAGGTGGCCGCAGTCACACGAAGTGGGATTGGCTGCCAAGTCGTGCCGGGTGTCACCTCCGGCATTGCAGCGCCAATGGCCGCGGGCATTCCAGTTTCTCGGCGCGACGTGGCAAGCACCGTCACATTTGTGACCGGTCACGAGGACCCAACCAAGGGGCAGATGCAGGTGGACTATCGAGCGCTGGCAGGATTGATCCAGGCCGGCGGGACGGTCTGTTTCTTTATGGCTGTTGGTCGTTGGCAGGAAATTACTGATGCGCTAAGTGGGTATGGTGCTGTCGCACAGACGCCGGTGGCCGTGGTTGAACGTGGCTTTACACCCCTGCAACGGTGTATCCGCAGTGATCTGGCCAAAGCAACAAAAGCTATGAAGCAGGCCAACTTGAAAAGTCCTGCAATCATGGTGGTCGGGCCCGTGGCAGCTATTTCTGAGCCAGGTCTGGAGTTTTATATACGGCGACCATTATTTACACAGCGGGTTGTGATTACACGTACCCGTCATCAAGCATCAAAGTTGTACGATATGCTCTCCGAGTTTGGTGCTCATGTACTTGAGGCGCCAACCATTGAATTTAAGCCGCCGGAAGATTGGGGCCAGATCGACAAGGCGATAACTCATCTCGATCAGTTTGATTGGCTTGTGTTAACCAGTGTCAACGGTGTCGAAGCATTGGCAAAAAGACTTGGATTCCTTTCCCTTGATGCGCGTGACCTCGCCGGGGTTAAGATTGCTGCAATTGGTGATGCAACCGAATCGGAATTGCGGGCCCGGCTTGGGATTCAAGCAGATCTTGTCCCGCCGCATTACGTGGCTGAATCACTTGGCCAGCAACTAATCGACGGCGGCTTTGTAAAAGACAGGAAGTTTTTACTCCTTCGGGCGGACATTGCCCGCCCAAAACTCCATCAAATGCTTAATGAGGCAGGTGGTCAAGTGAAGGATCTGGCCATCTATGAGACGAAGCGTGCTCAAAGACTGCCCGAAGATGTTCTGGCGGCATTGCGCCGCAAGGAGGTCGACTGGGTGACATTTACCAGTTCTTCAACCGCGATAAACATGGCGGAGATGCTTGGGGGGGAACGTGATTTGATTCAAGATCTTAATATTGCCTCAATTGGTCCAATTACCAGTCAGACTGTGCGTGACCTGGGATGGACGATCAACGTTGAAGCGGACCCGTCAAATCTGCGTGGGTTAGTTGCTGCAATAGTTCAAGCAAGCCACGCTAATACCAAGTGTTAGAGTATAGCCTGTTATGGCGATTGAATTGAACTGAATCAACCTGTGGCATTCGGAACGTGATGTTTAATCTTTGATCCGCTTGGTGAATGGTGTGTTGAGTTCGCGCCAGCGATGATCCGTATCCGCTGCGTGCCATTTTCCCTGTCGCATCCAATCTGCATGCCCATCCAAACACGCCGTGTTCGCCCCGTTTAGGTGTCGCTCGCCAATTGGATACCGTAGTTCCTGGCGAAAATCGGGTAGCATGTCAGTCGTGCTGGGGGTTTTTTCATCACGCGAGTTTTCAATGGGAGCGGTTCGATTAATCAATCCCCAGTAATGGCAAGGCGTGTTGGTTGGGGGAAAGGAGTACGCATTGTCGCCATCGGTGATAATATTACTGGGATATTTAATATACGATTTCTTGCGATAGAATCATTCTTTTGCATCGCTACTGACGCTCCACTGTGCGCCTAGATAGAAGGTGTTGTAAGCATAGGGGACCAGGTGTTGTCCGATCGCGATACGTGTGATTGTACGGACCTTTGTGGCGTATTCACTGTCTCCAGTTAGTTCTAGTTGGCCTATCCATGAAGGACAAGTCAAACCGCGATCCGTGTTGATTAGGTCCGAGTTGGCGTCATTTGAATAGTTTAGGTATGCAGACATAACGGCGCCGATATCCTTCCAGCCTTTTCGCCAATACCAACTGCCATCAGGGTTGACAACTAATTTTGATTGATGGTGATCATCGTACCATGCCTCGTAGTATGGCAGCCAATCATCCCACTCATTGACATAACCTGCCATGGCAATGCCCATCTGCCGCAGGTTGGTCTGGCATACGACCTGCTCGCCTGATGCACGGGCCTTTTCGACTGATGGTAGGAGCATCGCAATCAGCAGGGAGATAATCGAAATTACAACGAGCAACTCAATGAGTGTAAAAGCGCCGATATGATGCGGGTCGTGGTTGTGACTCAGCTGAGTTTTTTGTATAGCCGGACAGGGGTGGATAGAGGGCGTAATGGTTCTTGGAGGTGAGAATAATTTGAGCGATCCTGATGTACTTATCTACCATCTAGGCATACAACAAGATTTTCCGCCAGCCTAACCTAATGCGCTATGCGGAGAAACAAGCAAATTCTAGAAAGCATCCACCAAATCAGATTAGGTGATATGCCCTGACTAGACAGACTATTGCCGACCTCTGGGGCCACCTGCTGGGCGTGGTCGTGCTTCGTTTACATTGAGCGTACGCCCCTCAAGTTCCGTACCATTCAAGGCTTCGATAGCGGCGTTGGCCTGGCTGTCATCGGGCATGGTTACAAATCCAAAACCTCTCGAACGGCCGGTTTCACGATCAGCAACCACCACAGCTTCTTCAACTTCACCGTGTGCTTCAAATGTTTCGCGTAGCGCATTTTCGTCAGTTCGGAAGTTGAGATTTCCCACATAGAGCTTCATAACACATACTCCAACCTGGTGATTTTACCCAGCAGTCGGATTTGACTGTTGGTGGACTTCACCATCTTCTTTGTAGCTCGCAAACGTCAGCGGGCTGTAATCTTTGAGTTTTAATCGACATGAAGTTACCAAGACCAATTTCTTAAGGCTACCTGCGTGGCCAGTTTATTATCAAATTTACTAAGAATATAACCGAGTATGGTATGGCCAACAACACACAACCCGGTTTACACCTGTGCAATCCAGATGGATTCGGTTAGGGAAGAGCTACCTGATTTGGTCTGCGAGCCCATCGCGATATGAACGGTGTGTTTTCCCTAAAGTATTTAAAGTAAAAATCTTAAAGCCATAAAGCGTGGCTGCTTGGTTGGCGGATGCGGTAAGGGTGGAGGTGTTAGGCAAGGTCCTGCATCAACTCCTCGAGCACGGCATCAATCTTTTCCGGCGTCTCATATACCCCAGCTTCAATTTGCACTTTGACCTGATCGATCAGATTTTGACGCACATCCGGCATTTGGGATAGTTTGTTAAGTAACTGGGCTCGGACGGATAGATCCACTTGGTCGGCTTTCCTTGCTGTCTGCGGGGCAGGTGCATGGTCTGGTGCAGCGTTACCGGTACGACCAAGTGCGGGTAGTTTTGATTGGCCAATTGAGGCGATCGGATCGCTCATGGTTCATACTCCTCGTTTCTCCACCAGTTACCGGTTTATCCGGATTGACCGCAACTATTAAGCAGTAGAGTACAGTTAGTGGTTAGTCATCTGTTCAATGACTGTTGTGTACTTAAGATATCGCCAAACCGCTTTCGACTGCTTGAAGGTTTATCATAACAGGTGTCAACTTCATAACCTACTTGAAAATAATAAATTACATCTTGGAAATCCCCAAATCGTCCGATAAGAACCCAAACAATTATAGTGGTGTTGCGGACTTGGTTTCAATTGGTAAGAAAAATTTAATCTTCTTTCATGCCAAGTTAAAACCGGCTGGATTAAAGCTACGGACGGCATTCAACTGGATCATTGGCGGAATTGAGGTGGTTTTTGCCACTGTCCTGTACAGCCCAAGCAACATCTGCTGCCTGGCGGTTGGGTAGAACATCATGGACCCGAAACATTGCTATCCCCGCGGCTACTCCCAAGGATGTGGTTGAACAGGTCGCGCCCATTATTTCTTCAGGTTGCGGTGCTTGTCCCTGGGGAAGCTTGGTCAAGGAACGGAGGAACCGTTTGCGGCTCGTTCCCAGAAGAACCGGATAACCGATTGCGACAAAATGCCGTAACTTGGCAAGTAAGGCAAGATTCTGAACCTCAGTTTTTCCGAATCCAATGCCTGGATCGATCATGATCTGGTCACGGTTTACGCCCGCGGCTTGGGCTCGAACTGCCCGATCCAGTAAAAATTTCGCCACCTCATCGACCACGTCGTTATATTGGGGGTTCTCCTGCATTGTCATGGGGGTGCCACGCATGTGCATGAGAATCATCGGTGCCGATCGGGAAGCTGCCAATTCAAATAGTTGGTCATCATCACGACCGGCTGAAACATCGTTGATAATCGACGCACCGGCATTTAGGGCTGCTGCTGCCACTGCTCCCAACGTCGTGTCAATGCTGATGGCTACGGACTCAAAGTTGTACAAATCAAGTTGGTCCCGCAATTGCTTAATTGTTGTTTCAACGCGGAGAATCTGTTCGTCAGCATTGATACGTTGGGATCCTGGACGTGTCGATTCGCCACCAATATCGATTATATTCGCTCCCTCACGAGCCATCTGTAGCCCATGAGCTGTTGCCACGCCGGGATCGGTCCAACTGCCACCATCGGAAAAGCTATCTGGTGTGACATTTAGGATCCCCATGATCCGAGGGCGATCAAGAGTCAGTGACCGGCCGTTTTCAAACCGTAAAATATTCATACGATTACATCAGAATATCCGGTTTGGCTGGGAAGCGACAAATTCCAAACAGAAAGTGGTAATAACTGGACATCACACGCTTGCGACGGTTCAATATCCGTGCCAGATCCTTAAGATGATTGGCTGGCTGTTTAGTCTGATTGATTCTGCCGTACCGCCTAGTGTCCTTGGGGTGCGAATCGGCCAGGAGATACCTTAATGTCCGGGTTTTTCTTTGCTGACAGCAAACCCGCGAGTCCTTCGCCTTCATCGCTTCCGCCGGGGCCAGTCGAACTCATGAAAAGTACTCAACACTCACAAGCCATGGCGAAGAACTTGAAAATACAGGGTTCCTCCCCGGAGGTACGCGAGGTCCTATTTAAGTTATTGCCGTGGACAACCTCATTACTACTGCATGTGGTGATTATATTGGTTGCTATTTTTCTTGTCTGGTCGGTACGGTATAAACTGGATGATGAGGAAGTGATTATTCCCGATGCGCGGCTTAGCGCGACCCCGACGGCACCACTCCGGCTGAACCCCACACCAAGAAAAACCTTCAAGCAAGAGACATCACGTCGCCAACCACGTGTAACTCAAAATACCCTAGCACGTCTAACAACCAGCAATACTCCGGATATCAGCCAACTGATTGGGACTCTGGGGGCTTCGGCTGGTCAGGTCAGTCCATTTGGCTCTGCAATCCGCAGTGGGACTGGACTACAGACAAGTTTTTATGGTACCGGAGGCAATGCGAGAAAGATCGTCTATGTGATCGATGCGTCAGGCTCGCTGATTGACACATTGGATGATGCGATTAACGAGCTGAAGCGATCCGTCATGCAATTGACTGAAGAGCAGCGGTTCACCGTGATATTCTTTCAGGGTGGAAAATTGCTTGAGTTCCCCCCCGCCCGATTAAAAACGGCGGATGGGCCCAATAAGCAGCAGTTGATGTTGTGGCTCGATCCGGAATCCGGCCACATAGTGGCTGGCCATGGCAGCGATCCGGTCAAAGCGATCGAGCGGGCGTTGCAGTATCGGCCCCAACTGGTCTATCTGCTTTCAGATAACATCACCGGTAAAGGGATTTATGAAGTTGACCAACGACGACTGCTTCGGGCCATTCGCAAGACCAACCGTCACAAGACCAAGATCAACACGATCCAATTTGTCTACCCTGATCCCTTGGTGGCCAAAGGATTCAAGGCTACGATGGAATTGATTGCAACGGAGAGTGGTGGTTTGTACCGGTTCGTTTCGGAAAGAGAGCTTCGATGAAACGTGATCCTGCTGTATCCAGGGTATGGCGGTGGCCGGTGGCAGTACTCGGCGCAACTTTACTGGCGTCATGGGCGTTTGCCGACCAGGTTAAAATAGGAAACTTTTGGTACAAAGATGCTTTGGTTAAAGGCATTGAAGGAGGACGGGTCACTCATTTGAACGAAGATGGCGCATCGGTCAATACCAATCTTGAGCGTGTCAGGGGATTGAAGATTGAGCGATATCCACGACTGGCTGTCGCTCAAAAAGCATTTGATGAGCAGGAAAATGAAAAAGCTTTCCGCCTGTTGGCGAGTTTAGTAAAGAAAATCAAAGAACCTTGGCTCCGCGATTGGGTTCTGTACCGCCAATTCCAGGTGGCACAACGTCTTTCCCAAACAGTGGAAGCCACTGATATTTTACTGCAATTGATGAGGCACGGCGCGGATCCCTATTACTTTGTCCAGTCAGCTCAAATGTCATTTGATCAACTTGTTCCTGAAGATGCCGAACAGATAGAGCAATTACTTGCCAAAGCGCAAGCCAAGCAGGTCGGCTTGGCCGGTCAACTTGTTGAAGATATGCGCAGCCGCCTGAACGCATCGCCAAGGCTAACACGGACGGTGTCTAAGCCGATGATTGGCACCGTGGTTCCGGGGTCAACAATCAAAATTCAACATAGATCATCCGTGGTTACCTTATCGAAGGTGTTGGACTTGGATGATGCCATCACCCGTAAGCTTGTTCAAGGGCAGTACGACGCAGCCCTCGCAGACCTGGAACCTGAACTCAATGGGTCCACGAAGTACATGTCTTTGAGACTCTATCAGCGTGCCATGGGGCAACTTGCCTTGGCCGAAACTCACAATGATCGCAAGCGATATATGGACTGTGCGCTCGACATGATGCGCATCATGACTTATTTCCCCACGAGTCGTTTCGTGGGACCGGCACTGTTGGAAACAGGTTATATCCACCAGAAGATTGGTAGGCCGGACCTGGCTCAAAAGTTGTTAGAGAGTGCTCGAAACTATATAGATCAGGAAACTGATCCGACCTTGGCCCAAAGGCTTGAGCATCTCGCCGAGAGCCACTAGGACATTTAATGGCGCTTGTGCACTGATAATAAGGAGGCACTATGCAACTATCCGCAAAGTTCACGTTGGGGGCGGTGCTGGCGATGACGCCATTGGCTGTGGCTCAGACTCCGCCACCCAGTGATGCGACCGATTCAAAGAGCGTGATTAATTATTTTCAGATGTTCTTTATCACCGGTGACCTGTTGGGTCAGATCATCATCATTGTTCTATTTCTCATGTCACTGTTTACAATCGCTTATGTGATGAAACTCATGATCGACTATCGGCGGACAACAATGATTCCGATGGAACTTCATGGTCAACTCCAGAAGATGTTGGCGGCCAAGAAATTCCAGAAAGCCATTGATCAGTCAGCGAAAGACCCTTCTTATCTGGCTAAACTTGTAAGCAGCGCACTCAGTCAGGCAAGTCATGGTTACAACGCCATGCTGCATGCACTGGAGGAACAGTCTGATGCCCAAACCAGCCGTATGCTGCGCCCAATTGAGTATCTCAATGTTATCGGGAATATTTCACCCATGATGGGTCTGTTCGGCACCGTTTATGGCATGATCGTTGCCTTCCAAAAGCTCGTGGGTACCACCGGTAGGCCTGAACCCCAGGAGCTGGCTGCGGGGATTTCCACCGCTTTGGTGACTACGTTTTGGGGTTTGGTCGTAGCGATTCCAGCCCTGGCGGGTTATGCCTTG
>PBAS01000078.1 GCA_002716625.1 Phycisphaeraceae bacterium
ACCAGAATGCCATGCTCGAGATTGAAGACCTACACGTCAATGTTGGGGGTAATGAGATTCTCAAGGGCGTCACATTATCGATTGGGGCCGGCGAGGTCCATTCTATTATGGGACCCAACGGTTCCGGCAAAAGTACCTTGGCGCAGGTATTGGCAGGTCATGACTCCTATGAGGTGACCGAAGGGTCGGTGGTTTATGAAGACAAGGACTTGCTCAGCATGTCAGCAGACGAACGGGCCTGTGCTGGGATGTTTCTTGCATTTCAGTACCCCGTTGAGATCCCCGGTGTCAGTAATACGCAGTTTCTCAAAGCGGCATTGAATTCCGTGCGGCGGTCCCGGGGGGAAGAGGAGCTGGATGCGGTTGATTTCCTCACCCTGGTGGAGGAGAAGAAGGAAGTTGTTCAGATGGACATCAGTTTTCTCAAGAGATCCGTCAACGAGGGGTTTTCCGGTGGTGAAAAGAAGCGGCATGAGGTTTTTCAGATGGCGCTGCTTGAGCCCAAGATGGTCATTATGGACGAAACGGACTCTGGCCTCGATATTGATGCACTGCGGATTGTGTCTGATGGCGTCAATTCGATGCGTAACCAGGGGCGTGGTTTCCTGATGATCACTCATTACCAGAGATTACTGAACTATATCGTTCCGGATTTCGTTCATGTGCTGGTGAATGGAAAGATCGTTAAGTCAGGCGGCAAAGAACTGGCAATGGACCTGGAGGCGAAGGGTTATGCCGCCCTGTCACATGGCAAAAGTCCCGAGGTGGCGGGGGTCGGATCCAATTGATCAAGAATTATTATGCTTACGATAGATGATCAAATCGGTGCGTACGTTGAGGCTTTCGGTCATCGGCACAAACAGGTGTCCGCCCAGGACCGCTGGTGCGATTCATTGCAAGAAGCCGCGATGGATCGGTTTGTTGAGTTGGGGTTCCCGTCGACCGCAGATGAGGACTGGCGCGACACGCGTCTTGAACACATTACCAATACGGCATTTTGTCTCGCTAAATCGGACGCCTCCAATTGTTCGGCGACAACCGTGGCAAGCTACGGATTTCCCGGGTTGGAAAGTACGGTCTTGGTTTTTGTTGATGGCCGCTGGAACCCGGAGCTTTCATCAACCACGCACGTGTCGCGTGGTGTGTATATCGGTTCGCTGGCCATTGCAATCGATACCAATCGAGAGCAGGTTGAGCCACATTTTGCGCAATACGCCAACGGTCAGCAAGATTCATTTGCGGCACTAAACACGGCTTTTGCCGATGATGGTCTGTTTGTTTGTGTGCCGAACAACACGATTGTGGACCGTCCGATTCATGCCATATATATATCAAGTGCCAGTGGTGACGAGCCTGTCATGACGCATCCAAGAAACTTGATTGTAGTCGGTCAGTCCAGTGATGTGACGGTGATTGAAGATTATGTTTCACTGGGCGATCGGAAACATTTCACGAATACGGTGACGGAACTGGTGATTGCTGAAAACGCCAGGGCTGGTCACTATCGCCTATGCAGGGAAAACCCAAGCGCAATTTCCGTCACGACATTGCGGACTCGACAGTTGCAGGACAGCCGCTTGATCTCGCACTCGGTCATGACGGGGGGGCAGTGGGTACGTAACAACCTGCATAATGAGTTCATGGGTCCCAATGGCACGTCACTTTTAAATGGACTTTATGTGAACCGGCGCAGCCAGCATGTTGACAACCACATGGTGGTGGAACACGCCGCGCCCCATTGTAGTAGTCGCCAGGTTTACACCGGCATTTTGGACGACCAGGCCAGTGCTGTCTTTGGTGGTCGCATCATGGTTGCAAAAGATGCCCAGAAGACGGATGCCAAGCAGTCGAATCGCAATTTACTGCTCAGTGAAGCGGCTCAGGTAAATGCCAAGCCGCAACTCGAAATCTACGCCGATGATGTCAAATGCACGCACGGTGCCACCGTCGGGCAGATCAACGAGGAGGCGGTCTACTACTTTCGGACGCGTGGGCTGTCCGAACCGGCTGCTCGAGCATTGGCGGTTTATGCTTTTGCGAGTGAAAGTCTGGGGACAATGGATTTGGATTCGATACGTGCGAATCTATCCCGGACAATTCTGGCTCAGTTGCCGCATGGCGACCTTATTGAGAAAGTGGTGTGATGGGGGTCGTAACGACTAAACCCGCGTGTTTGCCACTTGACGTTGGTCGTATTCGTCATGATTTTCCAATTCTTTCGGCCCAGGTTCACGGGCATCCACTTGTCTATCTGGATAACGCTGCAACGAGCCAGAAGCCGTCCGTTGTACTTGATGCGCTTCACGCCTACTACACGCAGAGTAATTCGAACATTAACCGTGGTGTACATGCCCTTGGCGAACGTGCAACTGAAGCTTATGCCAAGGCGCGGGACGTGGTGCAATTGTTTTTAAATGCCCAATCAGTGGGCGAAATCGTGTTTACACGTGGTACGACCGAAGCTATCAATCTCGTGGCTCAGGCTTATGGCGCGAGTCATCTGAAGGTGGGTGATCGCGTGTTAATCTCACAGATGGAACACCACTCGAATATTGTTCCGTGGCAGATGGTTTGCCAGCAGACGGGTGCCGGTCTTGACGTAATCCCGGTGAGCGATGACGGTGAACTGATGATGGGCAGATTCGAGTCGCAGTTGACTGATCGTACAAAGATTGTTGCCATTGCTCATATTTCGAATGCCATTGGGACTGTAAATCCAGTTTCAAAAATCATTCAGGCAGCGCATGCAAATGGTGCCGTTGTCCTCCTAGATGCAGCTCAGTCGATCTCCCATATGGCGATTGATGTTCAGTCGCTGGATTGTGATTTTCTCGCGTTCTCGGGGCATAAGACCTACGGTCCAACCGGTATTGGTGTTCTATATGGTAAGGCCGCGCTGCTTGCCGATATGACGCCATACCAGGGCGGCGGTGGAATGATCCGATCGGTCGGTTTTGATCAAACAACATACAGGGATCCGCCGGATCGGTTTGAAGCGGGCACCCCTAATATTGCTGGTGCAATTGGCTTGGCGGCAGCCATCGGGTACATGAATCAGGTTGGGCTACCACGGATTTCAGCTTATGAGGCGGATCTACTCGACTACGCACTGCAGGGATTGGAGTCTGTTGAAAAACTGCGGTTGATCGGTAGGGCATCAAATCGGGCCGCCTCGGTATCATTTGTAATTGATGGCATCCATCCACATGATATTGGTACGATCCTGGACGACGAAGGTGTGGCCATCCGGGCTGGTCATCATTGCGCTCAACCGCTCATGAGTCGCTTGGGTATTCCCGCAACAGCACGGGCCTCCATCGCGATGTACAACACAAAACACGAGGTCGATGCGTTGGTACGGGCCATCCAGCGGGCCATTGAGGTGTTCGGGGTATGACAGATCTGGCAGAACTTTATCAAGATATCATTCTCGACCATAGCAAACAGCCGAGAAATTTCGGAGAGCTTTCGGAGGCAAACCGACATGCGGACGGGTACAATCCGTTGTGCGGAGACCATATTGAAGTGTGGATACGGATCGATGATGACCATGTCGGGAAAGTTCATTTTTCCGGATCAGCGTGTGCTATTTGCACCGCCTCGGCGTCGATGATGTCCCAGGCATTGCAAGGCAAAAGTCATGAAGAGTCTGGTGTCTTGTTTGAACAGATGCGACAGATGTTGGCAGGGACGGGTGATGGCGACATTGATCAATCTGGGTTGGGGAAATTGGCGGCATTGGGTGGGGTCCGCCGTTATCCGATGAGGGTTAAATGCGCTACATTGCCATGGCATACGTTCAAAGCGGCACTGGATGAAAATACGGGGCAGCCGGTGACTACTGAACAGTAGGCAGGCTGTTTTGAAAAGCGGACAGGAAGTTGTGATGTCAGATAAGTTGCCTGAAGAGGTCATCCCGTTGGCAGAGTCTGGTGGCGAGCGTCAACCAGAAGCCAAGAGGACAGATGGAAAGTCCCATGTGGATTCCGCACCTGGTGACACTACGGATTTGCTTAAAGAATCGGTAGTGGCCGCGTTAAAAACCGTCTACGATCCTGAGATTCCGGTCAATATTTACGAGTTGGGGTTGATTTACAATATCATAATTGACGAGGACCAAAACGTTCATGTGGATATGACCCTGACTTCACCAGCATGTCCGGCCGCGCAGGAATTGCCGGCGGCAGCGCGGCGTTCCATTGAGCACATTCAAGAAGTCAAGTCCGCCCATATTGAAATAGTCTTTGACCCACCGTGGGGTCCGGACAAGATGTCGGATGTCGCCAAGGTCGAATTGGGGTTCATGTAGTGGCGGGAGTATGAGTCAAGGCAAACCAGTGGGCGATTCGAAGGTCTTGTCATCCAATTGGCCAACAAAGTCATTGAGAACGCCAAGTGTTGGTAGCGGGCGATCCGCAGCGGAGGGCGTTTCCATTGACCTGGTCACGAAAACCGATCAATGAGCCAGCCATTGCAACTTGTCGTCTTTTCTGATGACTGGGGCCGGCATCCATCAAGCTGCCAGCACCTGATTCGGCTTTTGTCCGCCCAGCATTCGGTGTTGTGGGTGAACACCATCGGTACACGCCGCCCCACCCTATCATTTGATGATCTTGGCAAGGCGGTTGTTAAGTTAGGGCAATGGCTCAAGCCGTCATCGGGATCTGGTCAGTTGTCGGCGAAAGTACGCGTGATTACGCCGCCAATGTATCCGGGATTTCGTAGTCGGTGGCAACGGTGGATCAATACGCGGCTGATTAGTCAGCGGGTCAACCAGGAACTGGATGCCAATATTGATCGTGGCAAGCGGGTTGCCATTGCAACACTGCCAATTGCCGCTGATCTGGTCGATCAAATTAATGTTGATTACTGGGTCTATTACTGTGTCGATGATTTTTCGACCTGGCCGGGACTTGATGGCTCTGTGATGAAACAACTGGATCAGAAACTGGCCGGTCAAGTTGATCGCGTGATTTGTGTTTCGCAGGTGCTGCAGGGTCGCATGGCGCAGTTTGGGTATGAATCGCAGGTCCTGACCCATGGTGTCGATCCCACTTATTGGCAAGGTCGCCAGTCAACGAACTTGCCTGCATGGTGGTCGGGTCTTGAAGGGCCTGTTTTACTCTTTTGGGGGCTGGTTGATCGACGTCTGGATACTGTGATTTGCAAGGCCCTGGCAGAACAGTGCGGCACATTGGTTTTAGTGGGACCACGGCAATCACCGGATCCAAGATTGGTGGCCCATCGGCGGATATGTATGCCGGGCCCGGTTGGCTATGAGACATTGCCAGCACTGGCCCAAGCGGCGGACATCCTCGTAATGCCGTATGCGGATCTGCCGGTAACTCGATCCATCCAGCCTCTAAAATTTAAGGAGTACTTGGCGACTGGCAAGCCGGTGATCGCCCGGCGATTGCCAGCTACTGTACCTTGGGCGGATGCGGCAGATCTGGTTGATAATGCAGGGCAATGCGTGCAGTTGATCAAAGATCGCATTGGGCATGGTACTCCCTTCGGGCAGCAGCAAGCACGTAGGCGTCTCGGTGGCGAGTCTTGGATGAGCAAGGCGGAGCAGTTTGAGAAAATTATTCTCGATAGTGTTTACCCCTGAGTCAGCCTGATTGGAAACGGGCATGAGTGGACAAATGCGCACGACACCAGATGGTCCAGTGGTTGTGAGTGTCAAGACTTTTGAGGCACTGCTAGCCATTCGTCGCGAAAAATTATTGGAATCAATGTATGGCTCAGTGGCGATGCCCATGTCTGGCTATGACGGGTTGCGTGACAAGCTTGCTGCAAGTGGCTGTCCGGATTGGCTTGATGTGAAGGACGATCTTCCGCAGGTTCAGCTTCCACCTCGCCTGGTTGCAGTTGGTGGACATGATGGTGCATCGTTACGACTGGCCTTGGGGATTGGCGCATCACTTGTCTTGATCGAGGAACCGGTGAAAGAGAAAGCCAAGCTTAGTTTCATCAAGGCAGAGGGCACCGTTTCGATCTTGGTTATGGCATACCGCCTGGGTCTGCTTACGGCCGTACCGCCAATGGTCAAGGCGCTGGGAAAGTTGGGTTACCACGATGTTCTTCCGCCCTCCGATCAACTCAAGGCATTGTGGGTTGCCCTCGATGCAATGGGTTGAATTTTGAGCTTTGGTCAATCTGGGTGATGCATTTGTGAAATAAAGTATTCGGTTTGCCGACCATGGTCGACATCACAAGATGATCAGTTAAGCTTGGACGGTAGTTGAGTGGTTTTGTGTGAAGCTCAGTATCTGAGCGGTGACGTGGCCAAGCTGGGCTTCAGTGATTTCAGGATACATTGGGATGGACAGTAATTCGCGACATGCTGCTTCAGTCACGCTGAGATCGCCATCAATACGATGAGCGTGTTTTTTTAAAGCTGGCTGACAATGGCATGGGATCTTATAGTGGATGCCGGTTCCAATGTTGCTGGCGCCAAGGTGCTGTCGCAGGGCGTCCCGTGATCGGGAGCGAATGGGAAATACATGGTGGACGCAGTAGCTGTCTTCGCGTGGTTCGAGCATTTCCAGTTCAGTATTCGCAAGGTGCTGGCGATAATATTCTGCAACTTGGCGCCGCTGCTGGTTGCCGCGGTCAAGGTTTGGTAATTTCAACCGCAAAACAATCGCCTGTAATTCATCCATGCGAAAATTGTGTCCGATGAGTGCATGTTCAAAAGCGGATACCTGTCCGTGTTCGCGAAGGAGACGGGCCTTGGCGGCAATATCGGGATCTGGCGTAGTCATGAAGCCGCCTTCGCCAAATGCACCAAGGTTTTTCGTGAAATAAAAACTGAACGATGCTGCATCACCCATACTTCCGCAGTATCGCCCCTTGTAATGTGCGCCATGTGCCTGGGCGGCATCTTCAATCACGCGTAGGCCGTGATGCCTTGCAATCTCCATGATTGGATCCATATTTGCTGGGTGACCATACAGGTGGACCGGGATGATGGCCTTGGTGGCGTTGGTGACGGCATCTTGGACGGCATCGGGGTCGATTGTCAGGGTGCCAGGCTCGACATCAACCATGACAGGCACGGCGCCAACGTGGATAATGGCTTCAATGGTAGCGAAAAATGTATGGGATGGGGCGATCACTTCATCGCCGGCACCAATGCCAAAGGCGTGCAGGGCTGCATATAGAGCGTCAGTTCCGTTCGACAAGGCCACCCCGTGTTCGGTATGGCAATAGCTTGCGAATTCCTGTTCGAACGCCTGGACATTTGGCCCCAGCCGCAGTTGCATGCCATCCAAGGTCGCATCAAACTCGCGGAATAATTCTTCCTTGATCGGTTGGAGGGAGGCCCGTAGGTCGACGAGGGGGACTTGCATGGTGCTTTTTTCGCTTTGTGTTCTGGGCCCAATTATGGCTTATCATTCAGATCTTGTAATGCGTTACCGTAATCTCCACTGGAATGCCACGGTTGCTGACGGTTAATCATGGTACACGATCATGGAGTTCCGATCATCATCATTGTGCACAAAGCATAATTTGATAGATGCATGCCGAGGAACCAAGGATGGTGGGTTTGCGCCGGTCTTTGTATGGATCGGTTGTTCTGGTTTTGACATATTATGCATTACTGGAAATGCCAGTTGTGTTTCATCGACCGGGATTTTCCGGTAGCCAAGTGTTGGGTCAGTCGAGGGCCGGAAAGCATGATAGAGAAGTTGGAGTTTTATGAAATTTCCGCGGCTTCCTCTAGGTGTCGGGTAATACGAAGATCAAAATTAACTTCAACAATGTACAAAGAAAAGAGGTCGCAGAGTGCGTCTGGTTGAAATCACATCTATAACTTAAAGGTAGCGAAACGATGCAAACACACGACAAAATGTCCGGCCGCGTGGCGTTGATCACAGGAGCTGGCCGGGGCATTGGCAAGGGTTGTGCAATCGAGTTGGCCCGAACTGGGGCTACGGTGGTGATCAATGACCGACCTGGTAGTCCTGACTTGGACCAGGCGGCGCAGGACATACGTTCTCTTGGTGGTCGTTGCACGACGATTGCGGCGGATGTGTTTTCACGTCAAGGGTGCGAGGATCTGGTGGCGGAGGCAGTCAAGCAGGAGGGGCAAGTTGATATTCTTGTGAGTAATCCGGCTCGATCGATCCGCCATGGTTTTCTTGAATGCGATCCGGCTGAATTTCACGATGTGATAAATGGAACGCTCGCTGGCGGATTTCACATGAGTCAACTCGTTGCCCGGCATATGGTGGAGCGAGGCGGGGGTGGAAAAATGGTTTTTATTTCTAGTGTGCATGCGGAGATTGCGATTCCGGGTAATGTTTCCTATGCCGCAGCCAAGGCTGGTCTCAGTCACATGGCGCAAGTCATTGCAAATGAATTGATCGAGCATCGGATCAACGTCAATGTGATTGAGCCCGGTTGGATCGATACTCCAGGTGAATATGTGTTGCATGGCGAAAAGACCGTTCGTGAGGGAGGCCCAAGGATGCCCTGGGGCCGGCTTGGATTGCCAGTGGAAATCGGCAAGGCTGCGGCTTTTCTTGCCTCGGATGACGCGGACTACATTACCGGGTCCGTTCTGACGGTTGACGGGGGCTTTCGATCAATGGTTGGGCGATGATCATCTTCGTCCGCACGTAGATCCATGGTGTTTTCGGTTTGTCAGTTGGCATGGCCATGCCAGACGTTTTTGTGTTAGAGCAATGTTCGGGGGGCTGGTTGTGGGTAATCAGCCGTTAATCCTGGGCGACTGTTTATCAAGTTATCTGCCTAGCGATCGGCCCACCGAACTGGCCAAGGGCAGTCATCGAATTGGCGGTAGAAATCTTCCTTGTATCGAAACTGCTCCGGATTGGAGATGCGATAGACATCAGGCAGAAAAAACAATTTTTCGAAATATGGCAGCCCAATGCGTTTTGCGGCCAACTTGCGGATGAGGGGGATGGCGTGCTCACGCAACCCCTTTCGGTGTTGGGCCAGGGCATAGGAATCATATGGCGTATGGCCGTATGGTTCTTGGGTTTTGTATCCTCGTTCCAGTCGTCCAAGACTCTTGCACACATCCTGAATGTTTTTGATGGTTAGGTTGATCTGTTGAGTGAACGTTTTATGTTTTGCTTTGTCGTGTTCAATCTTGGCGGCATGATGGTAATGCCCCCATCCTTGGTCAATGCGTCAAGGATGTTTACGATTTCTTCGAATAGGATCAATGGTAGTTCAAGAGCTCGTGTCAGTTTCGTGGGGCGCATGTTGAGCCCCTGGTAAGCTTCAGTGCCAGCACGAAGCTGGTTGCGAATCATCTTGCGATGTCGGGGGGTGAGTGTCGAGGCCTTCAATCGCCAGATGCCATAGGGACCGTTCGTGAATAGGCGTTTGCGGGCGACAGCATTACGCTTTTTGGTTCCGGCGAAGAGATCTTCAATGTTACCTAGGGCATCGAGGTATCGCTTGAATGCATTTGTGGTTGTCCCATAGGTTGTAAACGCAAGGGCGCGAAGATAACGATCGTCGAATTTGCTGGATCCATGCCATGCCTGGCCGGCACTGAGGGCCAACATCGGCCAAACTGCTTCCAGGCTGCTTCCGTTGGCCGATTCCCAGTGGGTGCATATATACGCAAACGCGCCATGTTTGCGCCCGACCTTTGCCATGTAGCACTGGTTGTGGGTGTCGGTGTTTACATGTGTGCTTGACCACCTGAAACTCTGTGAGGTGGGTGCGATGGCCAGTGGGTGTTTTGAACTGGCCACGCGGTTGATCATGGCTGGATGCTGATCGGTGAGTTGGGTCATTCCGTGGGATCTTGGCCCCCAATACCACCAGTGGACCAACACCGCTCCCGTGGGGATTTCCGCAAGAGCTTGGGGCCAGTGTTGATTAAACCCCTCGGGCCGGTAGACGTTCTTGCCGGCTACCATGTCGTCCCATAACCATGGTGTTTTGCCCCGGTGTTGAATGTGGCGAACAACCTTTGTTGCGAAGTCAGAAAAATATTTGACCTTTCCCTTTTGGGAGATGGCGGTTTCTGCTTGTGGGTTGTGCCCAGTGATGAGAAGTTCATCCAATCCGACATGAAAATTCGGGGACTCAAAGGCGTCCATCATTGCATCAATATATTTTCGAACAAGCGGCCAGGTGTCCTTGTGGGTAAGAACTGGGTAGCTGCGACGAGGCCCATCTGCAAGGTCACTGTATCGTTCAAGGCGTAGCCAGCCTTCCATGTGGCTGACGACGTTGGTGCCCGGGACAATATCAATGCCTCGGCGAGCACCGTAGTTACTGATCTGTTTGGCTTGGCGGGGCGTCAGACCTCGCGGTGGCGAGATGTCTTGCATGCCTGGTACCCGGAGATGGTTTTCAAGATAGAGCCACAGTGTATTCAACTTCATCTCGACGAGGCGATCAATGATCTGTTTGAGGTGATCAAGGGGGGGGGAAATCACGTGCCAAGTCGATCTGGATGCCTCGCACGCAGAACACCGGAGAATCTTGGATGACGGCTGGGTTCAGTTGGGCGCCAGCAGCCGTTGCCTCCAGAAGTTGGCACAGGGTGATGACGCCATGTTGCATGCCCTGCATCCCGGGTGATCTGATAATGATGTTCCCATCTTTTGAAATTTCTAAGCAATAAGCTTGTTGTTGAAGGGCATTGTCTTTGATTCTATTGAAGCCTGCGGCTGTGGCTTGGCATCGGATGGTTCCGTGGTTATCACCGGGTGCAACCAGTCGAACCCCCAATGTCCCGCATGCGCAGGCCAATCGTTTTTTAAGCATGTTGGGATTCGTGTGCCGGTTAGGAAGAAAGTGGAAAACATTCTGACTACGCCCTTGCCATGTGTGATCTTTCGTGGCTTGGGGTAGACCAGGCAGGTTGCTTTCATGTGCAGGCTTCTTCCAGTGATGGTTGGCTGCCGGTTGGTTAGGCGTGAGTTCCGGCTTAGATCACTTGGAAAGAGAAGAGTTTTCCCTTGCGGACCAGGAAGCGGATAAGCAATGGCTGGTGGTCGGTCGCCTTGCTCAAACCGTATTCGGTTCCTTCCTTGCTCCATAGAACCTTGTATCGCAGGTCATCAATTTTGACCAGCCGGGAATATTCACGTTCGAAGCCAGGGACGACTTTCGATTGATATTGTGCGACAGGCCCTGCTTCGTCGATGAGTTCAACCTGCATGTCGGTCGGGTCAAGTTCAGCATTAACCAGTAAATCGTTGCCGTCAAATCGGATCGGTGGTGTATCGAGGATTCCCAGTTCGTCGGAGTTTTTCTGTGTCATGGCCACGAATCGGTCGGCCGGTACCGTGGCCATTCCTAGATCCGTCCGCATGGTTGAGTTGAAATCGACGCCTTGTTCTCGCATCTGGCGAATGGCACCATGCATCTGCGGTCGGCCTTGGTAGTAGTAGTAGAGAGTGTCTTTCTTGCGTACCATTGAGCAGGAATGGACATACCATCGGTCCCAGTTTTCGGGGCCATTGGGAAGAAACACATCGCCATCAGCAACCCGCTGCCAGTGCCATCCATCCCGACTGATGGCCATCTGTATATCAAACTTACCCAGGAAATTGTTGCCTGGTTCCTGGAGGTGAACCATGGGTATTAAGCCGATCAGGATGTCACCGTATTCATGCACGTTGAGACCGTGGACCTGTAGATAGGGGAAGCCCTCCGCCTCACTGATGAGGTTGATGCCGCGCTTGGGCTCCCAGTGTTCAAAGTCACGGCTTTCGATGATGCCTGTGACGCGGAGATGTCCTTGTAGATCTGGATGCCACATTTGGGTTCGTGTAAAGACAAAGTATTTTTGAACAGCATTAAACCAGACAAGGCTGGATATCGTGTCGCACTTGGTGTCTGTAATATGAATGCCATTGGGAGGTGACCAGTTGGTGCCGTCCATGGAGTGCATGCCAAGAGTACCGAATTCAATGGCGGTGACGAGATTCTTGGAGTGTGTCAGTCCTTTGAAGGGGCGATCCGAGTCATGGGGCGTGTGAATGATTAGCCACGGCCCATCGACGATATTATTTGGCTGGTTGTATTTCGTGTTGTCATCGGCCAGGACCTTGTGCCACTCAAAGCCATCCTGGGATTCGGCGCAACAGAGATAGATCTTGTATTTAGACTTTTGGGGTTTGTCCGTGGCGGTGTTTTTTTCGAATGCGGAGTACCGCATTCGAAAGCGATCTGATGTGGGGTCATAGAATGCGGCGGGACAGTTGAGCCCGAACAGGCCCTGTTCCCACGGATAATCTGCCTCAATGATGGGATTGTCTGTGTGTTTTGATGCGGGCTGCATCTGGCGAGTCATGTTGATCGTCCAGCCGACGCAGTGATCATCTAGGAATAGTTGTGGATTGTTGGACAAGGAAATAACGTAGGGGCAGTCGTTAGCGTTAGTTTGTTTAATCATAATTCAACATTTACCACCTAGGACGCCATGTTGCAATGTCGTCAGCACTGAATGGTTCAGTGATATCGGTGGTTTCATGTGGTGTAAGGGTGATCTGGGTGATGCTGTAGGCGGGTTTGGCGGGCAGTATGGACGTCACCTGCTAAGATTAAATTAATGTTGCAAATGCTGGGATGAAGGTATTGGAGAAAAATTAGGTAATCAGGATTTTATAGGCTGATGATATTTATAACTTTGAGGTTGGGACATGAAAAATCGTATTGCCATCGTGACCGGTGCGGGTCGAGGGATCGGTCGGTCTATCGCTCTTTTGCTAGCCACCAACGGTGTCCATGTGGCTGTAACAGCCAGGACAAAACAGGAACTTGACCATCTTGTGGATGAAGTTAGCCAGGCAGGCGGGCGGGCCATGGCGATCGCCGAGGATCTTACTGATCGATTGGCGCCAAAACGGATTGTGGAGCAGGTTCAAGGTAGCTGGGGACCAGTGGAGATCATGGTCAACAATGCAGGCATTGGCAGCAGCCAATCTGCGCGGCCATTGGTTGACTTTGATGATTCGTTTTGGGATCTGACCCTTGCGGTGAACCTGACGGCACCATACCTGTTTACGAAGTTGGTTTTGCCATCCATGATTGAGGCGGGCTGGGGAAGAATCATCAATATTGCATCGATCAACTCCAAGATCCCTGCATTGCATGCGGCTGCTTACACGGCGAGCAAGCATGGTTTGGCCGGGCTAACCAAATCCACGGCGAAGGAAACAGGGGATACGGGTGTTACATGCAATGCGGTTTGTCCGGGAGTGACAGCCACCTTAATGAACAATAAAAGATTGGAGTATGACATGGTTCGCACCGGCCGCACGGCTTCAGATATTGAAGCTGAAGCGTCGTTGCTCGGTCGACGCCTTGTGCCTGATGAAGTAGCCCCGCTTGCGGTGTTTCTTGCCAGTGACGAGGCGTTGGCAATTAATGGCCAATCACTCAATGTGTGTGGCGGTGTCTGTTTCGATTAGTCGGTATGTCCGTTGTATTTCAACGGGCCGTTGCTGTGCGATTCCACAGATCATAGTTGGTTAGCGTGGGGTGTGAGAGTTGTGCATTACTTTATAGAATATCAACGGCATTAAATTGAAATCAGTTGTAACCGAGGACTTGAGATGACGACACTCCGGATTGGATTAGCCCAGACCCCGCAATCAGACAATTTGAAACAGAATGAGAGTGTCATCCGTGAATACCTTGACAGGGCAGTTGATGCGGGCGTTCAAATACTTTGTTTTCCTGAGGTTCAAACGGCAGGGTATCGCGTTGATATCACTGCTGCTGATGCTCCAGTGCAAGTTGATGAACTGCAGGCGATTCATGCATCGGTTGCAGAATACTGTGGCAACCATTCAATGGCCTGCATCTTGGGTACAGAAATTCCGCTCGAATCCGATCCGTGTGGTGGTAAGCCATACAACTCCGCGCTTGTGATTTCAGAGGTAGGGCAGGTGTTGGGTGTCCACCATAAATCGAGGCTTACGCCATTGGATGCTGTGGCTTATTCATCCGCGCCTAAAGATAACCCCCATGTCTTTGAATTGTTTGGCGTCATCGTTGGCGTGACAATCTGTTTTGCTGGGTTTCGGTTTGCTGAAACGACCGAGCAATGTGTCCGCCAAGGGGCGAAAATTGTATTTCATCCACAGAATAATACGACTCGTCCAAATGACTGGAAAATCCCTGTTCATCATTCTATGCAGGTAACCAGGGCGGCCGAGAACACGATCTGGTTTGCCTCCTGTAATTGTTGCTTGCTGCCACATCAAAACTGTGCAACACGCATCATTGCCCCGGATGGACAGGTTCACGCAGAATGTCCGATGAAGGAGCCTTCACTGTTGGTCAGTGATGTCGATGTGGATCAGGCAACCGGGGCGATGTGCAATTTCGACGTCGATGGTTGTGCGCAAATGCTCTTTGCAGATACTGTCAAGCCAGAAGAGTATGCATCAATCAAGGCAGATGATCGCACTTCGGCTGGTGGCGGTATTCGGTAATCTGTTTGCCGGCGAGGTCTTCACCGGAACTCCAGGCCAATCTGGTGGCGAATCCGGTCAAGCACCCTCATGTTTCCCAGTGTCTCCTGGGCGGTGACGAATGGCTTGGCTTCACCCCGAATTGCGGCGGCGAACGCATCAGCTTCAAGGGCGTACCGTGGCTTGTTGGCGTCGACGTTATGGGTTTTGGATGCTGTGGTGGCTGGCGGAGCTGAACCCTTGCACCGGTCCTGCCGGGTTGGGGTTGATTGCTTGACCATGAACTTGGCATTGGCCATTGGTGGTTTCCATGGCACCGGCACTTCAATAAATCCATTGGACCCATTGATTTGGGCCGTGTTATTGGCGTGAACCGTCATGCCGCAGGTGAAAGTTGAAATGACGCCATCTGCATACGCCAGCGTGCCGGCGATGTAGTCATCCACGCCATGGACGCCCGTGTGGGCGACGGCCTGGACGGAAACCGGGTCGCACCCGGTAAGATGGCGTGAAAAGTTGATGCAGTAGCTGCCCACGTCCATGAGGCTGCCGCACCAAGCGTTGTGTTAAGGCGGATGTTGCCCGCTGGTTCACGTATGCAAAAGCAGAAGCTTATTCGGATCATTCGTAGCTTGCCAATTCTACCTTCGTGTAAATGTTTGACGACTGCGTGGGTCAATGGATGTGTTCGGTACATGAACGCTTCAACCAGCAGGCGCCGGTTTGTTTGGGCAGCTTCAAACATCTGCTCGGCTTCTTCTGCATTGAGAGCCATTGGTTTTTCGCACAAAACATGTTTGCCAGCTGCCAGGGCCCGGAGTGTCCATTTGTGATGCAGGCTGTTGGGTAACGAGATGTATACTGCGTCAACGTGTTCGTCGGTAATGAGCGCTTCGTAGTTGTCGTGTCCACAATCAATTTTGAATTGATCTGAAAATGCAGTGGCGGATTTTAAAGTGCGAGAGCCGACGGCTGTCAGTCGGCCCGACTCTGTGTGATGTAGCTCGGTGGCAAACTGGTTGGCAATATTACCGCTGCCCAGGATGCCCCAGCGTAATCCGTTGTTCATCCGTTGTTATCTGCGGTTATGGGAATGTTGTAGGTTGCGTACTGGAGAATGTCGACCACTTCTTGCGCCGTTTGTGTAACGGCATAAGCCGCGGCGTCTACTTCCTTGAGTGCATGGGTCAAATCGGGTGCATGCAGGGTGATCAGCGGCTTGCCGAGGGCGGTGGCGTAGCCGGCGTCGAATGCAGCGTTCCATTGCCGGTACTTATCGCCGAATCGAACCACCACCACGTCGGCGTTTTGAATTAGGTGGCGGGTTCGGATTGCATTAAGTTTGGCCGATTGATGGTCCTTCCAGAACCCCTCGAGTTCACCGCCGAGAATCTGTGTGCCGCAATTATCGCTTGCGGCATGATCAAGCACCGGTGATGTCAGTATGATCGGCAGATGCGATCGCTGGATCCCCTCGGCGATTTGAGTTCGCCAGTTGGTGTGGATTTCGCCGCTAAGATAGACAGTCCAGTTCACTAATACATCAGATCCGAGTCACCACGGTTGCTTGGGGATTCGTCGTCGGGGTTGGGGCGAGGGTCGGTTGGATCGGCTTGTCCGTCCATCTTTGCCCGATGATCCTTGTCCTGCTGCGTGGTGCGGCGTTGGTTGAGCTGTTTGGCGGCATGTTCCAGGCCTTTGAGCAACTGTGGGGCCTGGCGGGACGATAGGTAGATACGCGAGGAAACAGCAGAACGGGGGAAAAAATTGGTCACGAAATCGAAAGCAAATTCCGATGCGGTATGTCCGATCATGCAGGCGTTGGCATATGCCCCACTAAGAATTTCGTCGGGTAGTTTAAGGTCATCGTACACCTCTTGGATGGTCGGTCGGGTGGTGTTTGGATTGGGTTGTGGCAGAGGTTCAATTTTGCCAAAAGAATTTTCATGCTTGGCGATATTATCTCGCAGAGCATTGATTAAATGTGGCATGGCTGCATGGGGCACAATAACCCTGGCTGCTACCTGGTAGGGACGTGACAGGCGAACCATGAAATCAATCACAAATTCAGTCCCGCCGGTTAGTACAACTGCACCGCTGCTAAATGTGCCACGGCTGATCGATTCAGGTACTCGCGCGCTGAGTTGGCGGTGTTTAATCTGCTGGCCAAACACCTCGGATCCGTCATTTGACTTGTCTGGATCGCCCGGAAATTCGTTGGCCTGCTCACTCATATGCATATCGCTCCTTGGACACCGTATCGGGTTACGTGGATTAGGGCAACCCGAGTAGGGTACTGCACGTGGCGGAAAATCATCTTTTGGGCAAGGTTTAGGTGCTATGGATTTTCGGGTTTCCCCGGTATGGTAGAAAGGTTTATGGTTTGATCGCATAAACATAAACACTTGCGGCGTACTCATTGATGTCATACTGGTTCAGTAGTTGTGTCAATTGCGCATGTACTAAATCTTCGACGGGTGTTGATGTTTGTGGTGCACAGCAGTTGCTGTCGGCGATGGGTAAGGTTGAGGAATCCATTGTCGGTGAACAACATGCAGATTGGTTGTCGGCCTGGGCATATGCGTTGAGGTCCTTGCAGGAATCAATGATCTGCAGGTGTTCAAGGCCGGCGTCCCGCAGGCCCTTTTCGTAGTCTTCAATACTGATGGCTCCGGCAATGCATCCGACGTGGGCACTGATATTGTTTTCCAAGTCAGCCGGAAGGCGTTTCTTTAGGGCAATATCACTGATGGCCACACGGCCGCCAGGCTTGAGTACCCTGGAAATTTCACCGAATACGGCCGGTTTGTCGGGTGCCAGATTAATGACGCAGTTACTGATGATGCAATCCGCCGTCCCCGCTGCAAGCGGCAACTGATTGATCTTGGCCAGATGAAATTCGACATTAGTGACTGGGTTGCCGTTTGTCCCATGCCTGGCATTTTTTCTTGCCAGATCGATCATTTGTGGGGTCATGTCGATTCCAATGGCCTTGCCAGACGGGCCAACCTTTGCCGCGGCAAGAAATACATCAAGGCCACCGCCGCAGCCCAGGTCAATGACCACTTCACCGGCTTTAAGGTTGGCAGTGGCTGTTGGGTTTCCGCAAGACAAGCCCATGTTGGCTTCCGTGGGGATCGATTCCAGTTCATGTGGCGCGTATCCAAATGCTTGGGCAACTGCCCGGATTCCTTGCTGGTCGCTGGATAACCCACTTTCAGCAACACGGCCATAATTGGTTGTAATTGCATTTGCAACGGTTGTTTTGGTCATTCGATGATCTCCATGAGGGTAAGGGTACCGTGATGGCACCAAGGGTTCAATGGTACGAATTGAATGGCTCTGACGTCTATTTTTCATGGTCTATTGATTGGCATGGAATAAAATTGATTTGGTTTTGTTTTTTTTAAAAAAAGGTCTATTTTTAGGGTGGCTTGAAATACTGGCTCAGCAGTGTTTAATCGTGACTATGGCAACCATGGCAATCCAGCCTCTAGGACCTGTGATGATTCAATTTGCTTCCGTCCAGTTTGTGATGGGGGACAATCATGGCCGTGCTGACGAGCAGCCCGAGCATAGGGTAGAGTTGGCTCCTTTTTCCATGGCTACTTATCCGGTGGTTAATGAGCAGTACGAGGTATTCCTTACCCAAACAAACCATGAGCCACCCAGATTGTGGGGGCAGCCGCCATTTGATTGCCCTCAAACTCCCGTTTGTGGTGTCAGTTGGCATGATGCGGTGGCATATGCTGACTGGTTGTCAAAGGCTGTAGGCAAGTGTTATCACTTGCCCACAGAGGCTCAACGCGAATATGCGTCACGCGGTGGTCATGGCGGATGTCGCTTTCCATGGGGCGATGATCCGTTGGGACACGAGGGTTTCTACGCCCCGGGATTGAATGGTGAACTGACAGGCCAGCCAATCAGGATGGGGGACCCAAGGGCGGTTGGTCCCAATGATTTTGGCCTGTTTCACATGGTGGATAATGTTCATGAATGGTGTGCTGACTATTATGACGCCGGTTACTACGTGGTGAGTCCTCCAGTTAACCCGCAGGGTCCTTCGCGGGATGGTGGTCGGCGATCAGCACGCGGTGGGTCGTGGCGACATCACGTGAAATATAGCCGATGTAGTGCTCGCAGCAGTTTGGCGCCGGACAAGCAGTTTATGGATTTTGGGTTTCGATTGGCCAGCAGCGATCAATTCCGGTACACGTAGGTTCCATTACTTGCCATGTCGATGAATTTCCAAAATATGCAAGTCGTTAGCTTCGAGAGTCGTCGGGCAAAAGAGATGTGCGCGTTGATCGAGCGGTGTGGTGGTCACGCCATCAGTGCACCGACCATGCGTGAAGTACCCCTGGAAACTAACACTGAGGCTCTAGCGTTTGCTGAACGCCTGTTTGCGGATGAATTTCAGGTTGCCATCTTTCTGACCGGCGTTGGTACGCGTATGCTTGCACAAGCAATTGAAACGCAATATCCAGGGCGATTTCCTGCCGCTTTAAGTTCACTTGTCACGGTCGTGCGTGGCCCTAAACCACATGCGGTCTTTCGTGAAATGAAGGTGGTGCCAACGGTCGTGGTTCCTGAGCCGAATACATGGGAAGACCTATTGGAAGCCTTGGACGGATATCAGTCCGTTCAAGGATGTGGTGTTGCTGTTCAAGAGTATGGATTGCCGAATCATGAATTGGTTGCAGCCTTGAAAGATCGCGGTGCTCATGTCACGCAGGTACCTGTCTATCGTTGGCAGTTGCCGGAGGATTTGGAGCCACTAAGGCAGGCGATTGCTGCTCTCAACGCTGGGTCAGTTAGCGTTGTCTTGTTTACGAATGCAACGCAGGTCAAGCATTTATTTGATGTTGCTGATTTGGAAGGCTGTGCAGGCCAGTTGCGAAGAGCAATGGGGCAAGTTGTAATCGGATCGGTGGGACCGATCGCCAGCGCCGCCCTGCACGGATATGGCATGACGGTGGACTACGAACCGGATGCCCCGTACTTCGGTCCCCTAGTCCGCCAGACGGCTAGGTGTGCGTGTGATCTGCTGGAGAAGAAAGTCCTAGCTGCCCAAGAGGGTATTGATACCAGCAACTGGCGCCGAATTGATATGACCTGGGCCAGTCACCATGACTCGAAACCAAACCGGTCAATCGATGACTCGGTATTCATAAAAGCCTGCCGTCGTGAACAGACGCCTTATACGCCAATCTGGCTGATGCGTCAGGCAGGACGTTATCAGCGATCGTATCGTGAGATCCGCCGCAATGTGACGATGCGTGACTTTTGTCAGAAACCTGATCTATGCGCTGAGGTGACATTAATGGCGGTTGACCGGCTCGGGGTTGATGCTGCGATTATTTTCAGTGACCTCATGGTGGTGGCCGAGCCTCTAGGCCTCGGGGTCGAATATGCGCCCGGCCCGATTATTGATCAGCCTATTCGATCCAGGGATGACCTTAAGCGGCTCAAGGACCCGAATATAGAAGATCTGGGGCATGTATTTGATTCGCTGGACATCACTCGTAAAGCGTTACGTCCTGATATTGCTCTCATTGGCTTCGCGGGCGCACCGTTTACAATCGCCTCCTATCTGATTGAAGGTCGCGGGAGTCGGCACTACATGCATACCAAGCAGATGATGCATGGTGATCCTGAAGCTTGGGGCGAACTGATGAGCAGGCTTACTGCGATGATTGTTATGTATTTAAACAGGCAGATTGAAAGTGGTGCCGACGCGGTACAGATTTTTGACAGTTGGGTGGGCGCTCTTTCGCCCGGTGATTATGAGCAATATGTTCTGCCTCATATGAAACGATTGATTGATGGGGTCGACCAGTCGGCACCTCTTATTCACTTTACAACTGGTAATCCGGCTTTACTGCCGCACATCAGCAGCAGCGGGGGCGATGTGATTGGTGTTGACTGGCGGGTTGATCTGCGGGATGCCTGGGAATTGTTTGGCGATGAGATGGGAATCATGGGTAATCTTG
>PBAS01000079.1 GCA_002716625.1 Phycisphaeraceae bacterium
GATCCGCAGCTCGCTCAGCTGCTTGCCGTTGCTGGTGGTGGTCAAAAACCCGGGCACGAAGCAGTTGCCACGCCTTTTGCCGATTTTGATGCTGGCTCTTGGATTCCTGCATCCGGACCTCAATGCTCGTGGGCTTATGGATTAAATGTACAGCCGTCGCAACTTTATTAACGTTTTGACCACCCGGACCTTGGGCGGTAGTGATGTGTATTTCAACCTCACTCTCATCAAGCTGCACTTGTAATTCCTGTGGTTCAGGCAAAACAGCGACCGTCGCAGTTGATGTATGGACACGGCCCTGCGCTTCTGTGGAAGGCACACGCTTGACACAATGTACACCCGCTTCGTAGCCAAGTTGTTGCCAGACGCGATCACCGTTTATAGATACTGTCGAATGGCGTACGCCACCCACCTCGCCCGGTGTAAACTCTAGAACCTCTAATTGCCAATTTTTTCGCTGAGCAAGTTTCTGATACATCTGCAGCAGATCACCAGCCCAAAGTGCTGCCTCATCGCCACCTGAAGCTGAACGCAATTCGACAATCACAGAACCGACCGCTGCATCGTCTGCTGTGACCAGTTCACTTGCAATTGCCTCAATCAATTCGTCAGCCTGGCTCCGCAAATCAGGAAGCTCACCGCGAGCCAGATCAACAAGGTCCGCATCATCTGATTCATCAATAATTTGTCGTACCTCATTGATCTCTTGATCCAACGATTGATATTGGTTGTAGCGATCAACAATACCGGCAATTGCGGCTCGCTTTACACTGAGTTGTCGAACTTGTTCATGATCCGCAGCAACCTTGGGGTCGCTAAGCTTGGATTCCAACTCATCGAACTGCTCAACCAATCCGTTAAGTTTTGCAAGAAGATTATCGCTAACTTGGTCCATTTTAAACACGAGGTTACAGCGGATATCTCTTAATATTTATGGCGATGCCCATAGATTACGTACCGAAACCCCTTTCCTTTCAGGAAAAGCAAACAGGCTCCAATTCCCGGTCTACAATGGGAATTTATGTTTTCTTTACTTAACAAAGCCAGCGAACGCGAGTGACTTAATAATAACCAGACCGCTTGACCAACCCCAAGACTTCCCAATATCTTCTCGGAACTCACTGCGCATGATAGTCGTCGTATTGACGGCAGCTTTGGCGACAGTGCCCGGCTACGCCTTTTTGGCTTTTCCGAAGTATGAGCCTTTGAATTTTTTCTGGAATTTTTCAACACGACCAGCAGTGTCAACAAACTTCTGCTTCCCGGTATAGAACGGGTGGCACTCGTTACATATCTCAACACTAATCTTGGGACGTGTACTACGCGTGGCAAAGGAGTTGCCACAGGCACAGGTGACTTGACAGTCTTGGTATTCTGGGTGGATATTGGCCTTCATATCGATGTTCTCAGTAGGTTTTCAGCCGGTTTAGAGTGGCACATGATATTCGGTGTGGTGGCTGAATCAAGTCGGTTGGCAACAAGTCCAAGAGTGCTTCAGGCATCAGGTCGTTGAAAATCAACCAAAGGATCCAGCTAACAGCCAAAAATGTTAATATAAAAAGTGTAGAGGCGACCCCAAAAGTGGACCCTAGGCCGAGTATTCAGGTCACATGGGACCCAATCCAACCGCTTTGCTGGTGATAAGAGCATGATGGACGTTTATCTCAATGGCCGGATGATAGCCTACGACAAGGCCATGGTTCCTCATGACGATGCCTCCATCCAGCATGCCGTGGGGCTATTCGAGACCATGACGGCGGAGCATGGTTCCATCTTTCGCCTCAGGGCTCATCTTAAGCGGCTGGTTGACAGTGCGTCAGAACTGGGGATGACCTCATCACTGGACATCGAAAGCCTACACCATGCGATCAAAACCACCGTGACGCACAACCGCATTGAGCGGGCCCGCATCCGCCTGACGGTCACGCCAGGATGCGTGTCACTATTGCGTGGCGATGCGGGCCAGCCACCAAAGCCAACCATACTGGTGGTGGCAACTGATCCAATTGATTATGAGCCAGCGTATTTTGAGTCTGGCATTACCGTCATTGTGGGACCGGCACTCGCCAATCCATTTGATCCACTGGCTGGTCATAAGACAATGAACTATTGGTCCCGCCTACGGACATTACGGCAAGCAGCATCCGTCCCTTGCGGCGAGGCAATCATTCTGAACATTTCCAATCATTTAGCCAGTGGGACGGTCAGCAATATCTTCCTTGTCAAGGCAGGCCATCTTCTGACACCGATTGCCCGGGGGGAGGAAGCACCCGGCGGGCTAACAGCACCCGTATTACCAGGCGTCACACGTGCAGCCGTACTTGAATTGGGCTTAGACCACGACTTGACCATCGAAAAACGAATGCTCGATATTGAAGACCTACTGAATGCAGACGAGGTATTTCTTACCAATTCCAGTTGGCACATCCTGCCCGTCACACGTATTGAAAAACATCCGATTGGCAATGGCAGAGTGGGCTTAGTAACATCGCAACTGCGAGCATCCTTGGAAAATTTAATGGTAAGCGAAAACACAAGGCAATAACATGAGCATTCGTATTGAAGGTAGTGTTTCCATTGGCTGGATGCACCATGAATATGGTTTCACAGCTGACGAAGCTTACTACTTTGACCCAGAAGTTAGACGTCAGAAAATCTGTAAAATGCAGGATCTGGTGGCACACCGCTTTCCTGATTACGAACTCAACTTTTTTGAATCCAATCTGATTGATGGCAACCATTGGCACCGCGACATGCTGGGGATTGGTCAAATCCAACCCAATCTAATCACCGGCGTGGTTGCCGGATCACAATTCGTTATTCCCGGCGACAAGGATCCGGATATCAAGATGACACCTCTTCGTGAACTCGATGCCACAGGCCTTAAGCAATTACGAAAGATCCAGTGGGAAGAAATCTATCCGATCAACATGTTCCTAGAACAAATCGATCAACTGAAGGCCAAATACGGCAACCAACATCCCATTATCCCACCATTTTTTTGGGATCCAAGTGGGCGAGCCACAATTCATGGACCGATTACAACCGCCCAAAAGTTCATGGGTGAACGATTTTTCCTTGAAATGATTGATAATGAGACATTTGCCCATGAATTCCTCGATTGGATCGTCGACAGCTACATTGATTTATGCAAATTATTTACCAAACGCGTTGGCATGGAGATCAACAGCGTCCACATCGGCGAATGCTCAGGCTGCATGCTTGGCGGCGATCAATGGGAAAAGTTTGCCCTGCCGGCCACGCAAAAGTTAATCGACGAACTGGGACCCGGCCGGATGCACTCCTGTGGGCAGTCAACACATCTTCTTGAGGCATTCAGTAAGCTGGATAATATGTGCTGCCTCAACACAGGAACACGAACAAGCGTCGCCCATGCCCGGAGAATTTATGGTGGTGATATGCCCATTGAAGTTGCCCCGGATGCCAAAACATTCTGCTTTGGAACCAGCGATGACATGAAGACGTTTGTTGACGAAAGCCTGGATGAGAATGCCGATGGCGACTTCATGTTCATCTACCACTTCGACCAAGGTTACCCGGAGAAGAATGTATGCGCTCTTAATGACCACTTGATCGATTTGGGCCTAGCAAAACCAGGTCGACGACATCCTGCAAGTGGCACTCCAACCATGGATTAATCCACCGCAACCTGCCAAAATCAGACAGGTGAAGCTTGGCTTGTCCTATCATTCGACTCAGTCAAAATCGCCCAAAACCATCTCGTCCACAGTCTGCCCTGCCGGCATCATTGGATAGACGTGTTCGTGCTTTTCAACCAAGAAATCACCAATAACCGGACCGTCATGTTCCAGTAATTCACCGATCTTCGCAGGCAACTCGGCTTTGGACTCACAACGCACGCCTTTGATACGCATTGCTTCAGCCATCGCCTTGAAATCAGGATTATGCATTTGGGTATGGCTATAACGTTCTTCATAGAAGAGGTCCTGCCACTGCTTGACCATACCCTGAAAATCATTGTTCATAATGATCGTTTTGGCGGCAATATCGTATTGAGCGGCGGTGACCATTTCCATGCATGTCATACAGAAGCTACCGTCACCATCGATGTTGACCACCATTTTGTCAGGCCGTGCAAGTTTGGCACCAATCGATGCTGGCACCCCATAGCCCATTGTGCCTAGGCCACCAGATGTAATCCACTGACGTGGATATTTAAACTGGTAAAACTGAGCCGCCCACATTTGGTGTTGCCCCACACCGGTGGTCAGAATTGCTTCGCCGTTTGTTTGACGATACAGCTCTTCGATTACCGCCTGAGGTTTGAGATGGCCAGGGCGTTCATCATCCCTGTATCGGAATGGGTGATCATGCTTCCATTGGGTTATCCGTTCGAACCATTCAGTACGATCATGTCGCTCGAGCATGGGGATGAGCCGTTCAAGGTTCTTGCGCGCATCACCCTCAACAGCAATGGTCACGGGTACGGTTTTGTTAATATTCTCTGGCGCAATATCAAAATGGATGATGCCACCGCGACCTTCACGCTCCGCCGCACGCGCACCAGGCGCAAACTTCGTGGGATCGCCTGTGATCCGATCGTCGAACCGGGCCCCCACAGAAATAATGCAGTCAGCATCACGCATGGCCCAGTTGGCATACGCCGCACCGTGCATGCCGAGCATGTGCAGGCTCAGGGGGGAGGTTTCGTCGAATCCACCCAGCCCCTGTAATGTCGTGGTCACGGGAATGTTCGCATTGGTTGCCGCTTCAGTCAGCGGCCCATGGGCTTCAGCCAGAATAACGCCCTGACCAACATAAAACACGGGGCGATCAGCGCGATTGATCAGTTCCGCCGCCCGTTCGACTTCACTCGAAGTCCCCAGTTCACGAAGATGGTAACCGGGCAAGTTCGGCTTGGTGCTCACGGGCTTGTCCAAAATCGAGGCCGTCACGTCTTTGGGAAGATCAACCACCACCGGACCGGGCCGGCCGGTCGTGGCGATTTGAAATGCGGAATTGATCGCGCGGGGGATTTCACGAACGCTTTTAACCAATACATTCCACTTGGTACAAGGGCGTGTAATGCCTGTCACATCCGCTTCCTGGAAAGCATCGGTTCCGATTGCAGAGGTGGCAACCTGCCCGCAGAAAACAATCAACGGCGTACCATCCATGTTCGCATCTTGGAGCGGCGTAACTGTGTTGGTTGCGCCTGGTCCGCTGGTCACCAGAACCACACCGGGCTTACCACTGGCGCGGGCATAGCCTTCAGCCATGTGACCGGCACCTTGCTCGTGCCGTGTCAAAATAAACTTAAAATGCTTGGATTCGAAAATCGCATCAAACACCGGGAGGATCGCGCCTCCGGATATGCCAAAAATGTGGTTTACTTGGTGCTCTTGCATCATCCGCTCGAAAATCTGAGCGCCAGTTAACCCTACATATTCTTTGGTTTTTTCAGGTACGGTATCGTTTCCAGCGGAATTCGTACTGGCAGAAGGCTTACGAGCCATGACAAATCATCTTTCGCTTCTAGGCCGTGGCGGATACTTCCGCAATCAATAGTCGCGGCTAATTCTTGTGATACCTTCGGGGGCTATATTCGTTTCTTGATCGTCAATTCTGTTACTGTGGCAACAGGCCACTTAACCTAAAAACCGTAAAGAGGGGGTGCGGGTCGTCCGCTCAACTAACAGCGACCTTGGCCATACTTGGCAAGGTCGAGAAGTCAGATAGTCTTGAAAATGATGCGGCAACCAACATAAACACATTATACCGCAGGAAATAACAAATGGCCAGTTTTTCGTTATGTACCAGACATTGCCCCCGGTATTAGGGACTGGATCTGGATTTCCCCAGGAATCATCTGACTCAATGAGCACGATACTTATAATGCAGTAGACCATGCGTCCTTTCATTCGCCGTCAAATCTCAACTCGGTACGTGATTCGATCCACCCGCATGTTTACCGAACGATATGATGCGTCGCAGAAAAGCCCTAGAACAGTGGAGCCAAACAAATGCCCGACGGTGAAGTGGTAAAAATTGCAATCATCGGAGGATCAGGCCTTGGAGACGCACTCGGTGGAGAAATCGGTGACACCAAAACATTTGAAACACCATTTGGGGCACCCAGTTCACCCGTGGTGCTTGCCAAATGGCATGACATTGAGATTGCCCTCCTTCAACGCCATGGCACCGGACATATTTACAACCCTTCAAATATTCCTTACCGTGCAAATATTCATGCCCTAAAACAACTTGGTATCACCCACATCATAGCCAGTGGAGCAACTGGATCACTTCGTGAGAATATCAGCCCTGGCGATCTAGTGATTGTCGATCAGGTTATTGACAAAACATCCAAACGTGCCAATACGTTTTATGAGGATGCAGCTGTACATGTTGAACTTGCCGAACCGTTTTGCCCAGTAATGCGTAAGTGGCTGCTACAGGCAGTAGAGCAATCACGTGATCATCTTGGGAACATCACGGTCCACGACGGTGGCACCTATGTATGCATGGAAGGCCCCGGTTTCTCCACGAAAGCAGAAAGCCAAATGCACCGGCAGTGGGGGGGGGATCTCATCGGGATGACATGTATGCCGGAAGCCAAGTTGGCTCGTGAAGCGGAGATTGCCTATGCCCTGCTGGCACTACCCACCGATTATGACTGCTGGAAACCACACCCTGGCGGCATTAAAGCACCTGACCTACTGGCAGAAATACTCGGGAACTTACGCCAGGCATCAAGCAATGGGATTGAGTTGATCAAAGCAGCGTTGACTAATCTCTCAACCCTTTACGCAGAACCAAGCCCTGCTCACAATGCACTATCCATGGCGATTTGGTCGGACAAGTCGGAGATTGACCCTGCAGAAATCCAACGTCTCAATGTACTTTGGGGTCGACACTTCAGCGACTAGATCGGCGAAAAATAGCCGTTCTGCCCGTTAGATGAGGGCAGGCATGTCCTCCATCAAAGGCCTTTCCAAATTTCACGTATGACAAGTCATCAATCAGGCAACGCCTGCTCGCAAGCTTTGCTTGCTGATACTGTCCCAGATCGGTAAGTTGTAGTATTCTAGGTTGAACAGGGGAATATAATTATGAAGTTGATCTGTGACCGTGGTGCCCTTGGTGAATCTCTTGGATTAATCAGCGCTGTTGTCGTGGCACGTACACCCAAACCGGCATTGCGGTGTGTGAAGATGACAGCATCTGACTCGAAGCTCACGCTGTCAGCAACCGATCTAGAGGTCGCCGTCCGGATAACCACCCCACGCGTTGAGGTTCAGGAACCGGGGGAATCCCTGGTGGTTGCCGATAAACTTAACCAAATTGTCCGCGAGTCGATCGATCCAACGTTAGCGATCGAGGTAAACAACGACTCCCTGACCATTGCCACACAGGATTCGCACTTCAAAGTCTTCACAAGCCCCACTGATGATTTTCCGCCAATGCCTGATTTTGAAGGGGACCCAGATTTTGAAATCTCCACAGCCGATTTACAGCGGCTAATTTCCAAGACAATCTTCGCTACTGCACGTGAGTCGAGTCGGTACGCAATCAATGGCGTCTTGATCGAACGCGATGGTAAGAAACTGGTGGTTGTTGCCACGGACGGTCGCCGCCTGGCTTTGGCCAAAGGTGATTGTCGGGCAGCCAAAGGGGATAACCGATCCGCCATTGTACCCACCAAGGCACTGACACTTCTGCTACGTGTATTTGATGATGCAGACCAAACCGTACGCGTGCGGATTGCCGACAATCAGATCTTATTTGCAACTGACGAGGCAATGGTGACATCGAACCTGGTTGAAGGGAACTTCCCGCCATATCGTGACGTGGTACCCAAAGACGGTGACCGCAGAGCAACACTAAGCACAGACACCTTCGCTAGCGCCGTGCGCCGGGCAGCATTACTGACCAATGAAGAATCAAAGGGTGTCAATATGGCATTTAGCACCGAGGGTTTAAAGCTTTCCAGCCGTGCGCCGGAGTTGGGGGAGGCACAGATAAACATCGACGTACCGGAATACAGCGGGGAATCGGTTGAAATCGGTTTTAATCCGCAGTTTATCCTCGATGCACTCAAGATAGTTGACACTGAGCAGGTGAATGTCGAACTCCAAGCACCCAATAAACCGGGCATAATTCGCACCGGTTCTGATTTCCTATACGTGGTGATGCCCGTTAGCTTGGATTAAGGAGCCGCAGCCAATCCATCTTCCCTGCTACGTCGTACCGACGACAATGTCGTGGCCAGCGAGTACCGACTCAAGCTTCATCCGGTTAGTTGCCTCTAGCTCACATAACGGCAGCCGTAATTCTCCACTATCCATACCCGCAATAGCCATGGCGGCTTTGATGGGAACGGGGTTGGTCTCGATGAACATTACCTTGAAAAGATCCAAAAGTTCGTAGTGGATAGATCGGGCGCCTGCAAAGTCGCTGGCAAGCGCTGCGGTGGTGAATGCTTTGATGCGATCAGGAATGAGGTTTGAAAGCACGCTAATTACACCCTTGGCGCCAAGGCTCATAAGCGGCAGTGTAAGCGAATCATCACCACTGATTATTGCAAATTGGTCTGGGTCACAGAGCTGCGCAATAAGCGAGGTGGTATCCATTGAACCAGTTGCTTCTTTCACACCGACAATATTGGGGTGTGCAGAAAGGCGTCCAACTGTTTGTGGGGTCATTTCAATACTGGTTCGTCCTGGAATATTGTACAATAGGATGGGTAAGTCTACCTTGTCGGCAATAGTCATAAAATGCCGGTAAAGCCCTTCCTGGGAAGGCTTGTTGTAATAGGGGTTGACCATCAGCGCCCCATCAGCCCCTATATTCCTTGCATGGTCGGTTAATTCAAGCGCCTCACTGGTCGAATTAGATCCGGTGCCAGCAATAACTTTCACTTTGCCACTCGCCGCTTCAACAACCCATTCATTCACCCAGCGTTGCTCTTCATGGCTGAGGGTTGGTGATTCACCCGTCGTTCCGGAGGGAACCAAGCCGTCAATACCATTTTCTACCTGGAAATGCACGTTTGCCACAAGTTGATCGCGGTCAACTTGACCATTAGAAAATGGCGTCACCATTGCTGTATAGGCGCCGCAAAACATACCATGTACTCTACGAGCAGGAAGCTCACAAAGCAAAGAAGTCTTATGGCATCAGACTCAAGATCCTTCTTGCCTCAACTTTTCACCCTTTGATTATTGACAGGGAATATGCATGGCCTTTAAGAGCCACGCAATGCAAGAATCAACTCTACCTTGCCAATGTGCGCATCGAGTTTCTGGGCAATGTCAGTTGGTTCAACACCTTGATCAGCCAGTTCATATACCGAGCGGGCAAGTGGATCACTGGGTTGGCTTGGTTGCTGTTGAGGACGAGCGATGGTTGCGTTGGACTGCCGGGCTTGACCTATCTTTTTATCTGCGTCCTCAATAAGGTGCTCAAGTTGGATTGCCTTAGCATCAAGTTAAGCCCCCAAACGTTTGGCCATCTGTTCGATTTCAACCATGAGTTCCTCAAGATCGGTACGCATGCCACCCAGTTGCTTGTTGCGCTCAATCCGTTCCTGGGACGTAGCTTCACCGGCCTTGCGGTGCCGCCGTGAACGCAACCGCATAAATAGCCACAGGTTAATCAACAACAAGCCGAGAATGAGCAGGTATGTTGCAAATGGCGAGTTGGCCGTTGGCGGCTGTAGAGTCGTATCGGTTAAAACGAGCAGATTAGCGATCCGGTACAGAAATTCAGGTGTCATGCCCGGTACCCTGTTCGATGGAAAATGGAGCCAAACCTGTATCAAAAACCAGCGTGTAGCTGACTGGAAGCTATCATTCTACGGATGCCCCATCGTACCATGGTCCTAGCCACACACCCATTCGTCAAAAAGATCGCTTCAGCAGCACGTCGTCATTGCGGTGTGGGAACTGGTGCAAAAATCATCGTGGCAACCAGTGGGGGGGCAGACTCCGTGGCATTACTTCGCGCACTGGCGGTACTGGCACCAAGGCGTCGCTGGGATCTAAAACTGACTGTTGGTCATATCCATCATCACCTCCGTGATACCGATGGAGCCGCAGAAAAGGATGCTGTATTCGTTGATCAACTCGCCGAAGAATTGGGTCTTGATTATCAAAGGCGCGATCTTGATCTGCAGCAACCCGATGAACAAAACAACCTTGAGGCCCGTGCGCGAATGCAGCGGTACCAGGCATTAAGTGATATCGCAGTACAGACCAGAGCTAAATTCGTGGCAACCGGGCACCATGGAGATGACCTGCTTGAGACAATGCTCATGAAATTTCTGCGTGGGTCATCGGTTCGCGGCTTACGTGCCATGAGTTGGGACCGCTACCTACAGGAAGACATTCGCCTCATTCGCCCGATGCTTGGAGTCGACCATCAAGCGGCCCTTCAATTTGTATCCACTCTTGGTCAAACTTGGCGCGAGGACCTTACCAACAATGATCGACATCAGCATCGGGCCCGTCTACGCCACGAGGTCATGCCGGTTCTTCGCCAGATCCGCCCGAATGCGGCAGGTAAGGCGTTGGCATTGTCACAACATGCCAGGTCCATGACGCAACTACTCGATGCATCTGTAAGTGAGGCATATGACCAAATCGTGATTAAAGATACCACTGCCGCCATTACTATAGATCGATGCAAAGCGCAACAATTAGTCCATGTGGTTCTTTGCGAGTTGTTAAGATTATTATTGGTAAAAATTGGCGCCAGAGTGGATTCATTGAGCCAGCGGGCGGTTGAACCTATTTTGACTGCGATTATGGACCGCAAAGGCCGACAGCGGGAATTTCATCTAGATCGCAACGTGCATGTGCTGGTATCAAAAGATGCCTGCTTGATGCGTCGAAACCTTAAATGATATCCTGTCAGGTACCATCGGCCTATTGCCAAATGATGCGTGGCGCATCGTTCCACATCATTTCAAGGTCATAGTGCGCTCGGGTTGAAGGTTCGAAAATATGAACAACCACATCGATAAGATCAATAACCAACCATGTGGTTGATGCATCCTGCTCGCTTCCAAATCGGTCGATACTACGCTCATCTGCAAAACCCCGAAGTTCGCTGGCAACCGAGGTAATCTGCCGATCCGAGGAACCCGAGGCAATCAGAATGTAATCCGTCACATCACTAAGACCACGTAAATCAAAAATCAGCACATCCTCGCAATGACGGCCATCAAGCAGTTGAGCGGCATCTACAACGAACTGGCGAATCTTCGTTGCTTTATTACCACGGTCACGGCCTGGCTTGGGGCGTTGGCTGTTGTCGGCTTGCCTACGCCCTTCGCCTGGACCAAGAGCCCCTGAGGGCCCCAAGATTGCCTGTTGTGGATTAAGTGGGTCCATAACGCGGTCGCTAAACCGGCATTTTACAACCGTGCAAATAGATCACCGTATTTCACAATCAAACCTGCGAAAACGACAGACACAACACTGATCAACTTGATCAAAATATTAAGCGATGGACCTGATGTATCCTTGAATGGATCGCCTACGGTATCACCAACCACACCGGCCTTGTGTGCTTCAGAACCCTTGCCACCGTGGTTACCGACCTCAATATACTTCTTGGCGTTGTCCCAAGCACCACCGGCATTGGCCATGAAAATGGCCACGGCGAAACCGGTAACCAGCGTCCCTGAAAGCAAGCCCATGACACCAGGTACGCCAAGAATCATACCAACCGCGATGGGAACAATCACGGCAAGGATCGAGGGAACGATCATTTCTCTCAAGGCGCCACCGGTTGAAATTGAAACACAATTGGCATAGTCAGGATAATTCTGACCATCACTACTGACCTCAAAGGGCCATTTCATCGGATCGGCAACGTCCTCATCACTCATACCGTTTTTCTTGAATGCCTCTTTCATAATGCCGAACTGGCGGCGGCATTCATCGATCATCGAGTAAGCAGCACGACCCACAGCATTCATTGTCATGGCGCAGAAGACCATGACCAGCATGACGCCGATGAACAGACCGCAGAGGACCTGCGGATTGAGCAGGGTGACGTTGAGTTCTTTCATGAGTTGAGGAAGGGTTGTTTCCTGAGAAATCGATAGGTTCGCCCATTGCCCCTCGCCGCTAACCGCTTGCTTGACCAACGCCTGCTTGACCATGATGACGTACGCCGCCAGCAAGGCCAGAGCCGTCAAAGCTGCGGATCCAATCGCGAAACCCTTCCCCGTCGCAGCAGTTGTATTCCCCAGCGAGTCGAGCATGTCAGTACGCTCACGCACTTGCGGCGGTTGGTGTGTCATCTCGGCGTTACCGCCGGCATTGTCAGCGATGGGGCCGTAGGCGTCCGTGGCCAAGGTGATACCCAACGTGGAAAGCATGCCGACCGCCGCTATGCCAACACCGAATACGCCCATGAGAAAATTGTTTCCGCCACCGGCGAAATTAAATGCACAGATAATAGCGACCACGACCGTCAGCAGAGGGATCCAAGTAGAAATCATGCCCTCGGCAATGCCGGAAATGATGACCGTGGCCGGTCCCATCTCGGCTTGTGCACTGATGCGCTGGGTTGGCCCGTGCTCGTAAGAGGTGTATCGCTCTGTGCCCCAGGCGATGATCAGGCCGGCCAAGAGACCAGAAATGATAGCGCCCCAGATGCCCATCCACTTGATTCCTTCGACTTCGATGCCGCCAAGAAGCATGTTCAGAAGAATACCCGAACCCACGATGATTAATGTAGAACTAAGCCAGACACCGGCATGCAAGCTTTTGAGAAGTTGGGCGAAACTGGCATTGTCTTTGGCCCGCACGCTGAAAATAGAAAAGATCGAACAGATGATCCCCAGCCCAGCCAGTGCCGCCGGCGCGGTGACCAGTTTAAGTGCGTCGCCGGTTTCCAGGCCGATCGAGACGGACGCGGCTGCAGCTAAGGCCATTGCGGCCAAGATTGATCCGTAGTAGGACTCATAGAGGTCCGCGCCCATGCCAGCTACGTCGCCGACATTGTCGCCCACGTTATCAGCGATGGTGGCGGGGTTTCGGGCATCATCCTCGGGAATACCCGCTTCCACCTTGCCGACCAGGTCGGCACCAACATCAGCCGCCTTGGTGTAGATACCACCTCCTACGCGGGCGAACAACGCTTGCAGCGATGCCCCCATGGCAAAACTAAGCGTGACTGTGGTCACCGAGACCAGGTCCGTTGCCACCTCAACACCTTTTATGGCAAACAGCACCAAAAACCAGACACTCACATCGAGCAAAGCAAAACCTGTCACACAGAGGCCCATGACTGCTCCAGCGCGGAAGGCCACCTTGAGACCGTCATTCAACGATTCTTTCGCAGCATTCGTCGTGCGGGCCGATGCGTTCGTCGCCGTCTTCATGCCGAGGAAACCGCACAATCCCGAAAGTAGTGATGCGATCACCATGCCGATCCAAGTCTGTGGCTCCTGCAGACCCGCAAATCCCATGATCAAGAGAATAACCGCCAGGACCGCGACCACGAGGTAGACCACTTTGGCTTGACGGCCGAGATAGGCGTAAGCCCCGTCGCGGACCGCTTGAGCGATACGAACCATATTCTCATCGCCTTCGCTGGTGGCCATGAAGCCACGGTAGAAAACAAAAGCCATGACCAGGGCCAGGACTGCCCCGATGGGTGCCAGCCAGAAAGTTCGAGGAAGTCCAACCTGTCCGATCGTGACTCCTACGCCCATCACCTCGAAGACCGACTGCGAAATGGTATGGTCAGTGGCGTGAGCCACCGGCGGGAACACAGTGAAACACGCCAAGATCACGATGATCAAAAACAAACCAGCGAATCGCTGCATGAAAAGATCTCCTAAACAGTTACCACTTGAATACATTGGATAAAAGTTATGCGGATTAGGTTTTCACTACCGTTGGTAAACGGCTTGCGGTGACTTCGCCTCTGTTTAGGATGAAAGTTCTACCCCGCATAAAGCCTTGGTCAAAGATTTGGTTCTGCTGCTGGCATCAATCAGCCATATTCCCGAAATTCTACCCAAAATCAGCAAGTGCCTTGCACTCCATCCTCACATCCGGTGAATATTGTCCAAACTGGTCATCGACGTCTTGTTTTGCTCTGACGGGCCGCCTCCGCCTGGCGTGCGGGGCCGAACTTACCACTGAGGGCATCCAGCGCAGCTACCCGCTTGACACTTTTACGTAATGCGCGCTGACGTTTCTCACTTGGTTTTTCGTAATATAGACGACGTTTGACGTCTTTCGTCAAACCTTCTTTTTCGCACATTTTCTTGAAGCGTCGCATGAGTTGTTCGGCCGACTCACCGCTTCGTGCCTTAATCCGTATGGTCATTGCACATCCTCATTTATTCATCACCTTCACCGTTACTTGCCAAGTCTCGCATTGTGACAGATCGGTGTAGGGGGAGCAAATCGTTCGATAATCATGTTCGCCCTCAAACGGTCGAAGTAACTTCACTGTAACACCCTTCAGGAATGCCTGCTTCCCCAACCTAGATATAAAATATTGTTTTAAAAAC
>PBAS01000080.1 GCA_002716625.1 Phycisphaeraceae bacterium
AAGAAAAAGACTAAAGCTGTCGCCAAGAAAAAGACTAAAGCTGTCGCCAAGAAAAAGACTAAAGCTGTCGCCAAGAAAAAGACTAAAGCTGTCACCAAGAAAAAGATAAAGAAATCAGCATCTACCATCCGTTCAAAATCTCGCGCAAAAACCAAGACCAGGCGTTAAACGAATCAATAAAAGATGAGTTGTGCCATGCCAACACCCAGCCCAAACGGCAATCATAAACAATCGACACTGCTGCGACTTGGCCTGCCCATCGGAAGCCTACAGGAAACCACTATTAGCCTTCTTCAGCAAGCGGGGTATCGGATTCATCTGCGTGCACGCTCCTATACACCCGATATCGATGACTCGGATGTAGAGGTTGTCATGTTCCGAGCACAAGAAATAAGCCGATACATTGATGACGGCGTGCTGGATGTAGGGATTACTGGGCACGACTGGGTGGTTGAAAACAACTCCAATGTCCACGAGGTCTGCCAACTGCAATACTCCAAGGCAACTGACCAACCCGCGCGTTGGGTGCTGGCCGTACCCGCGGAATCGTCCGTTGAGAAGGCGAAGGATCTGGCTGACGGCATCATCGCAACCGAATTGGTCAATACCACGACTAAATTCTTTCTCAATCAAAACATCCCCATCCGCAAAGTTGAGTTCAGCTGGGGGGCTACTGAAGTTAAGGCCCGGCTGGTCGATGCGATCGTCGATATCACCGAAACCGGCTCAAGCCTGCGTGCCAATAACCTGCGCGTCATCGACACCATTCTCACCAGCACAACCCGGCTCATAGCCAATCACAATGCATGGGCCGACCAGAACAAACGACAGAAGATCGAGGCACTGGCCTTGTTGCTCAACGGTGCAATTAACGCACGTGAAAAGATCGGACTTAAACTCAACACGCCACGAGCAAAACTTGATCAGATCGTTGGGTTACTTCCAGCTGAAAAATCCCCGACCATCAGTGAACTGGCTGATTCACAGTGGGTCGCGCTGGAGGTCATCGTCGATGAACAAGTTGGACGCGAACTGATTCCCCAACTGCGACGGGCCGGGGCCACAGGAATTATTAGCTACAACTTGAAACTGATTATTCCCTAGCTACACCCTATGATCTTCATATGCAGGAGGCTGATAGAACGCGAGAACAGCTGATGCGATGGCAAGAAAAGATATCTCTGATCGTTTTAGTCTGCATCACAGCCCTCCCATCCTCCGGCTGTCGGCCCTCTACCCCTGTTGCTAATAGCCTAAACACGCCGGCTCCAAAACCCATACAAATCACCTCCGTCCCTCCCCCACCTGGTATCCAACCTGAGACCATTGAGCCGCTTTCGGGTGATCAACTCGCTGCAGCACAACTATCCTTGGAAGAAACCGTCAAGAATCTATCGTTACCGACCTATCTCGCCGACCCGCAAACCGATCTTGCCATTGAAAGTGAACCGCCGCCACGCGCCGCACAACGTTTCTATGCCCAGGGCCGTCACTCTTACCGCCAAGGTCGTTATTTTGATGCTATTACGAAGTTGCAAGATGCGATTACCCTAGCCCCCAACTACGCCCCCATACTTCAACTACTCGGCCGAATCCATGTGACCACCAAGCGAGCACAGGCTGAAACTTACTTACGTCGAGCAGTACGCCTCAACCCGGATGACATTGAAAGTCTCCACTGGCTTGGATACGAGGCCTTGTATCGTGGTCAACCAGATACAGCAGTCGTACTGCTAGCTCGGGCAACCGAGTTGGCCGATTCCAAGGGGTATTCTAATCCAGCAATTTGGATCTCTTCACGATACCACCTGGCAAGGGCGTTGGAACAAATAGGGCGTGATCAGGCAGCCATTGAACAATATGTTCAGTTTCTTGATCCACCGCACCGCCTGACCAGCACGATGGGTTTCCGCCGGTATGCAAATCAAAATGAAGATCTTGACCGCCGGCGCCACTTGGCTTGGCGAAATACTGGTGATGCATACTGTCGCTTGAATCGGCCAGACCAAGCACTTGTTGCCTACCAGCAGGTAGAAGCTTTTTCCCAGAGCGAACGCCTCCACCTGACTGCACGAGTGGTATACACTCACCTTAGGCTTGGCCACACATCCGTAGCCCAAACCATCGCTATTGACCAACTCAAGAACACACATGCCTTATCCGAGGCAATCGATCTATTGTGCCACGTTGCGGATTACGGCACTGATCGTGATCATCTGGCTGCACAATTACGTGATGTTTATTTTGATTCAAATCGCTCAGCAGATCTGGCATTGGCCATTGCCGCGGTATTACCAACGAACGCTGGACGGCAACTGCTGCGTGAACACCTGGCGGCTCGGCCAGCCGACAGCGCTGTCCTCCAGGCGTTAATTGATCGGTCGGTCAGCCAGTTGCCAAGTGATCCACAAATGCTTGCTGATGCCATCAGGGCAACATGCCAGGCAATCAATGAAAAACCCGCTGCGGCAGATCGCTACTCTGCCATGCTGCTCAATGAGGGCATAGAAATGAGCGTGCTGCTTGATGCATTGGGTCATATCGATCCCCAAACAAGCAATCAACCTGCTGCGCAGATGCTTCGAGGATTGGCGCTGGCACATGCAAGAAAATATGATGAAGCACTTACCGTACTCCAACGCGTGGTGATCGATGAGTCACCACTGAAACCAGCTCGCATCATGCTCGCCAAGCTGTTGCTTGCCAAAGGCAGAAGCCAACAAGCGGCCAAAGTGTTCCAACCTTTGGAGGACGATGACGATCCACGCGTCTTGGCCCTTCATGTACAAATTCTCAATAAAACGGGCCAGCCTCGGCAAGCAATATACAAGATTGATAGCCTCCTTGGTAAATACCCCAACAACCTACCACTCATGCTTGACAAGGCCCGGCTCCAGGAAAACAGTGGTGCCGTTGAAGCAGCGGAACAAACCTTGCTTGACAAACTCCATACCCACCCAAGATCTGAGAAACTCTACGAAAGACTGTTTGAAATCTATGAGACTCGACATCTTCCCAACCTTGAAGAGCGATACACTCGCCTTGTTGAAAGAACTCAATACCTAATACCCAATAGCTGGATTGCCAAGCTCAAGCGTGCCCAAACCATGATCTACAAAAACGATCCGGCGGTCCTGGCAAAGGCTGAATCTCTACTCCTGGAAGTGATGCCTCAAAGGCCGAACGACTATCGTTCACTTGATGCCATGCTTGAACTGCTGTGGCGCACAGACCGCCAAGCACAAGCCAATCAGATGATTGAGCAACTCATCAATCAAAAGCCCAAAGAAAGACAGCTCCTGCGATTGGCAATTGATCATTACAACCGGCGGGCCCAGAACAGGTATCAAACCATGAAGGCATTGACCCTGTTACACCAGACAGACCCACCAAGCGAAGACCGTGCGATCGCGCTGGCCGTGCTGCATTTAAGGCAAAACGATCCGGCCAAGACAATCAGCGAAGTGCTAACCTATCTGAACGAAAAACCAAAGAACCCCATCACGCTTATTCAACTCCTTCGCCGTGCCCTAACCACAATGAAAGACTTTGAACAAGCGGAACGAAAAATCCTTTGGGCCATTGATAAATTCAAGAATCACCGGCTTGATCTCATGCTCGAACTGGCCATGCTCTACGAGCAAATGGAAAATCATTTGCAGGCCGAACAAGTAATGATCAACATCCTGCAACAAGACCCGGATCATATCCTGACAAATAACTCCTTGGGGTACATCTGGGCAAACCGGGGCGTGAACCTGGTAGATTCCAAGGCCATGATCGAAAAGGCCCTGGCCTCTGACCCTCAAAGTGCAGCCTTTAGGGATTCATTGGGATGGGTCTACTACAAGCTCGGACAATTCAAGCAGGCAGAAAGAGAACTTAAGCTAGCCAGCAATACTGAAGGAGGCAGCAACGCGATCATTTTTGATCATCTCGGCGACGTTCAATTCCGCCTGGGACAACATGACGATGCAGAGCGGTCCTGGGGCAGGGCCTTGGAACTATTCAAACACCACGTGGATTTTGATCTTGACCCAGAAATGAAAGATCTCGACAGAAGGCTCATACAAAAACGTGACGCTCTACGCCTCAAGCACCGACCCAATGTTGCACCCACGGCGACACCATCACCTACCGGAAAAAATGATCTACAGGAATGAGAAGATTTGACCCCTCAAACTAGGTCACAGGGAACAGGGTTAATGACGGCCAAGACACCACTGAAACACAGCCAGCAGTCTCCGGTCGATCAAAGGATATTTCCATGCCGTCATGAGACGTTTTACAAGATTTCCGCTGCAATTTGCATAGCTTAATCACGGTGCCCATTGCTGGCGATTAGTTAAGTAAAAACCTATAATTAACCGGCTAATTCGACCCCTCTACAGGGGCCGAATTAAGATCAATTTGGGTGATCAGGGCCAAGCAGTTGTTGAATCATGGCTCACTCAACCAAGCCGGAAGGTTGACATGGAAGAAGCAGAAAATTCCGTATCCGAGCAAGTCGTTCCCATGAACATGCCTGGCAAATATACAGAGCAAAACATTAAGGTGCTTGAGGGACTAGAAGCTGTCCGTAAACGACCGGGCATGTATATCGGTGACACAACACTACGCGGCTTGCACCACTTGGCATATGAAATCATCGACAATGCCATTGATGAACACACCGAAGGGCGCTGCGATAATATCAACGTAAACATACGAAACGATGGGTCGATCTGCATCGTCGATGACGGGGCAGGAATCCCTGTTGGCCCCCACCAATCGGATAATCCTCTGCTCAATGGAAAACCTTCGGTGGAGATCGTCTTCACGGTATTACATGCTGGCGGCAAGTTTGACCACGATTCCTACAAGGTATCAGGTGGCTTACATGGTGTCGGCGCATCCGTGGTCAACGCATTATCCGAGTGGTTCGAAGCAGAAGTAGCCCGCGACGGACAGTTGTGGGCCATGAGCTTTGAGCGTGGACAAGTCGCCGAGCCGCTACACGTGATCGGCCAGCGATCTAAGACCGGCACTAAAGTCACCTTTAAGCCAGATCATAAAATGTTTCCCGATACCCAGTTCCGGTACGACACACTGGCTGGCCGCCTCCGCGAGTTAGCTTATCTTAATCCTGGACTGCAAATTCGCCTTGAAGATGAGACAAATGACACGTCAGACACTTTCCAATATCCAGATGGTTTAAACGCGTTCGTAAAGAACCTCAACCGGGGCAAATCGATACTCCACCAAGAACCGGCTTTTTTTCGTACCGAGGATAATTCGGCCAGACTCACTGTTGAGGTGGCCCTGCAATACAACGACTCTTACAGTGAGAATCTGCTCTCTTTCGCCAACAATATCAACACAATTGAGGGCGGCACGCATTTGTCAGGCTTCAAAACCGCTCTAACCCGCTGCCTGAACCAATACGCCCGTAACAACAACATTCTCAAGAATGATGCCCCACCAACAGGAGACGACCTACGCGAAGGCATGGCGGCAATTATTTCGGTTAAAGTGCCCGATCCCCAGTTTGAAGGCCAAACAAAAACAAAACTCGGTAATGCCGAAGTTGAATCATTCGTCAGTTCATCCGTAGGAAAGCTTTTTAGTGACTGGCTCGAAGAACATCCAGCAGATGCCAAACAAATCTGCATGAAGGGCATTATGGCTGCCCAGGCGCGGGAAGCTGCCCGCAAGGCCCGTGAATTAACCCGCCGCAAGGGCGCACTTGATGGTGGCGGGCTGCCTGGGAAACTCTACGACTGTACCACCAAGGATGTCGACAGTTCCGAACTTTATCTTGTCGAGGGTGACTCGGCGGCCGGATCGGCCAAGGGCGGTCGCGACAGTCGTACGCAAGCGATATTACCTCTTTGGGGAAAGATCCTGAATGTTGAAAAGGCACGGCTCGATAAAATTCTCGGCTTCGAAGCCATCCGAACAGTCGTCCAGGCACTGAGCTGCGGCATTGGCGCCGACGATTTTGATATCTCTAAACTCCGTTATGGCAAGATCATCATCATGACTGATGCGGATGTGGATGGATCTCATATTCGTACATTGCTACTGACCTTTTTCTTCAGACAAATGCCGGACCTGGTTAAAACTGGCAAGATCTATATTGCCCAACCACCACTTTATCAGTTGACACGTCAGAAAAAGAGCCAATACGTGCTCAATGAAAACCAAATGCGGGGGATGCTCAGTTCGCTGGGACTGGAAGAGGCAACCCTGGTCATTCGTGATGATGAACAACAGGAAGTACGACGACTTGAAGATGCGGAGCTTGGCAAGGCCTTTGATCTTCTTAGCCAACTCAGCGAGTTGGTCGGCATCTTGCAACGTCGCGGGCTGCTGTTCAGTGAACTGCTGGCTCTACGCCATCATGATCCGCAGGATCGCGAACGCCTGCCACGTATCCGACTTCAAATACCCGGTAATCCAGATATATTCTTCTGGTCACAGGAGGATGAGGACCACCATCGTGAACAATATGCTATTCGTAATATAGACCCCGATATGAATACTGTAAACGATGTACCTGATGATGGTACCGTGGTCGCTGCCCGCACCGAATTACACGAAGTCAATGAATTAGAACGGCTCTTTGCCCAATTAGCCCAATATGGGCTGGATATCGATGACTATGGACTTCAACAGGAAGAATCGGCCAGCGGGGAGCGATTGCCCACACGGTTTGAATTAGTCATTCGTGATGTAAAGGGTGAAACTATACATCTGCCGATCGTGAACTTAACTGAAATTGCTTCAACAATCCTTGAGAATGGCAAGAAGGGGATTGAAATCAAAAGATTCAAGGGACTAGGCGAAATGGATGCCGATCAGTTGTGGCAAACAACAATGAATCCGTCAAACCGATCCCTCCTGCGCGTCACATGGGACGCAGCCAGTCAAGCAGAGCAGTTGTTTACCATATTAATGGGTGAAGAAGTCGAACCGCGGCGTCAATACATCGAACGCCATGCGTTAGATGTCAAAAACCTAGACGTGTAAATCCATATCACCCAGTACACCAAGCCTAGCACATAAGTGGCTATCGCTTGGAGAATTGGAAGCGCTTGCGAGCACCCGGTTGGCCGTATTTCTTACGCTCAACCCGGCGTGGATCCCGTGACAACATGCCATGACCTCTAAGAGCCGCTTCGAGGGACGGGTCGTACCCCTTAAGAGCTCGACTCAACCCAAGGCGGACCGCACCGGCCTGCCCGGTATATCCCCCGCCCTTGACGTTAACCCATACGTCCATTGAACCTTCTGTATTGGTGACCGCCAGTGGCTCGGCGATATCCTTCTGATCACGAATCTGCGTGAAGTAGTTTTCGGCTTGGCGACCGTTAATCAAAACCTTGCCATCCCCCGGTTTAACACGAACGCGTGCAACTGCGGCCTTACGGCGTCCCGTACCCCACCAATATCCACCCTTGGGCTCGGCTTGAGCGGCTAACGACGAGGCCTCTTTCGGGGTATCTGTCTCGCGAGTTGTTGAATTTGCAACATCCACCATGCTGTAGACCTCAAGGTAAGTATTAAACAACCAACGGCTGGGGATTCTGGGCCTGATGAGGATGCTGTGAACCTCGGTAGATCTTCAACTTTGTGAGTTGACGACGCGCCAGCCGATTCTTGGGTAACATCCGCCTGACCGCCCTTTCCAGAAGCAGTTCCGGCCGATTCTCAATCATCCAACGGTAACTTCGGCTTTTAAGACCACTAGGATACCGTGAGTATCGTTGAAAGAACTTTTGATCCAGCTTGGACCCCGTTAACCGGATCTTGTCGGCATTGGTAACAACCACAAAGTCGCCCACATCGTGATGTGGCGTGTACTGTGGCTTGTTCTTGCCCATTAAAATAACTGCCAACTTCGCTGACAACCGGCCAAGAATCTGGTCAGAAGCATCCACCACATGCCACTGGCGCTCGACCTCGTTGTTCTTCGCTTGGAATGTCTGACGATTCATAGGCTAATCGATCTGCAAAATTGCAATTACAAAGGTGGCAAATGTAGCAACCATGCCCCGCCTGTCAACATGGCGACCTATGGTTATTGGCTCCTATCTCACCCCCCGCCACCCTGATCAGATCCCCCGCCACCGGGCCGATTGGACTGATCGCCACGTCGCCGTCGCTTTCTACCACGCCGGCGACGGCGCTTCCGCGTGGACTGGGGCTGATCTGAAGCTTGTGGCGAATCAGGTGACTTGGTGTTTTTATCTACAGTTTCCGATGACCCCAAAGAACCCGAGGCCTCTGGCGATTCCTGTTGCGGGGCTTGGTCGCTGCGTTTTATCTGGGAACTAGCTGAGGGTGATGAATTATTCGTCCGCTGATCCCTTGCCTGGCGATCACCCGATTGCGGCTTTGAACCTCGACCTTGAGAGGTTGACGCCTTACTCGATCGAGCCCCCTTTGGGGCTGGTGAAATATTCTCTACGGGGTATGCAGCCGTTGAACTGGCATCATCCAATCGCACTAGAACTAGTTGAGTTAAAATCTGGCTGTCAATCACCGTACCGGGGCCATCTTCTGTCATTACGCGCGATTGCCTGTGCGGCAATTTCTTTCGTAGAGTCTCGTAAGTTTGATCTTCATAACGAAGACAGCACATGAGCCGGCCGCAACGACCAGAAATCTTCGCTGGATCCAATGTGGCCTTTTGCACCTTCGCTGATCGCATGGATACCGGCTTGAGTACCTTGAGAAACTGTTTGCAACAGCAATGCTGACCGCAACGTTCATAATCAGCAACCAAACGCGCTTCCTCGCGATCATTGACCTGATGCATCTCGATACGTGTCTGGTACTCACTTGCCAGTTGGCGGACCAGGTCGCGAAAATCAACCCACTGCTCAGAAATGTAGTGGAAAATGACTCGTTCACCACCGAGTAAAAGCTCGATATCAACCACCTTCATAGGCAATTTCAGATGGTCAATTAACTTCATCGTAAAATCCATTATCTTCGGTCGATCCAGATCCATCCGTTTCTGTTCTTGCAAATCTTCCACAGAAGCCACACGAAGAACCTTGCCGTGCGTCGAAAAGGGATAGTCCTTACCGCCTGAATTCTCGATGTAATCAAGCATCTGCTTACGTGAAATGCTCTTGCCACAACCCGCATTGGCACAGGTCGTTGTTAGCATTTCCCCCAACTCCACCCCACGCTTGGTACGGATGACGAGTTTTGAACCGCAACCAAGAACCATATCGCCGGTATATGGCAACTCGGCAACCAACTTCTGAAAGCCAAAGCGTACCACGATCGACTTCGGCGGCTCGATTGCTTCGAGGGCGCGACGATCCTCCTCTTCCAGCATGACCGGTAATGGGGTAATGGAACCTGACATGAGCTAGAACTCCGTATCACTACTTTTGGTAACAAACGATTGTTCAACCAAGCCAGCCGCTTATCACCGTAGTGGATGCCAGACAGGGGCAATCGGATGCTGGAGGGCTTCTGGGGTATTATCCTCGCTGGTCGCCCAACAAGACCGCGGGATCCAAAAACGAAGTTCTATATAATTATATGTTACGTCTAAATCCGTCACGAGCCAAATGCCAAGGGGTGCAGACAAACATCCAGCCCACTCGGATCCATCATCACCACGACCACCTCCAGCCTGTCAATGTGGCCGCAACAGGTAAACGTCGCTGGATCAAATTTAAACCTGCCCGCTTTGGTCCTACAATAGACCCCGCACCAACATAAACCAGACTGGCTCGCGAGAAATGCACGTGACGCATGCCAGCTTTTCCCCATGGCCGCACCTCTAGCCCCAACCATTGATCTCGTCGTGCCCGCGCGTAACGAGGCGGTCAATATTCCATCTTTGCTCGAATCAATCCCGTGGTCGATGCTCCGGCATGTGGTTGTCGTCGATAACGGATCAACGGACCAAACCGCTTGGACGGCTCGCCAAGGCGGTGCCATCGTGATCCAGGAGAAACGCCGTGGATACGGTTCTGCTTGCCTAGCAGGCTTGGCTTGGATCGCAGATTGTGATGAACCACCAGATTTGGTGGGCTTTGTAGATGCTGACCTGGCCGATGACCCTCGCCATCTTGTTGACCTGAGTCGCCCCATCACGAACGGAACAGCCGACCTGGCCATCGCATGCCGTCAACGTCACGCTGAGAAAGGCGCTCTCACTGCCACACAACGGTTCGGTAACCGACTTGCCTGCCTCCTTATCTGGATGGCCACGGGCCGCCGATACCGTGATGTTGGCCCCATGCGAATGGTGCGGTACACCAGCCTCAAAACACTCGCAATGTCGGATCCCACATGGGGATGGACCGTTGAAATGCAATTCAAAGCAGCGGTCACGGGACTACGATTTTCAGAAATCGATCTTCCCTACCACCAGCGCCATGCAGGAAAAAGCAAAATCTCCGGCTCAGTCATCGGGAGTATCCGCGCCGGAGTCAAGATTATTACAACAATCGGGAAACTATGGTGTCAGCACCTAACAGCGAGAAGCAAGCAGAAAGGTTGACCACCAAATCAACGACTATGAGTCAGAGCCAAGTACCCCAACGTCTTGGCGACCGGTAAAACCCGCATCAATTTCATGCCACGCAGAGATCCCTTCTTCGCCTCGCTGCCAGCAAAGATAAACTTCGCGCCCTTCATGCAGACAGGGAAAATCGATCAGCCCACGCTCAAAATCCTTTAGTTCAACACCTACTAGCACCAGTTCATCGATAAATTCATTTAGTTCATCCATCAAATTCTCATACTGGTCGCGTAGTTGATCGAGCTGATTGCCTGGCTCGGGCTGCTCAATTCGCTCACGAACCTGTACTGCCTGACGATATCGATCAGAAATATCGTCTGCCACGCGGGAAACGAATTTCAAAGCACGGCTTGCTTCTTCGACCGTGAAGTACTTCTTACCGGGCTTTGGCGCGTTTTGAACGTCTGATGAAGCGTTTTGGGTACGCATCGGCTAAATCCTAAATAGTCAACAAGTGATTATTCAACCACAAAAGAATTAGTCAAGGCAACTGGTCATGTCAAAAAATTCTGCCTGAACAAGCCTCTTATCGGCTGGTCAACCATCAAGATCTCAAAAAGTCTTGCCCCTGCCCCCATCCACTCGCGAAGTGAACATTGATCGCAAATATTCTGGTCAACGGGGGGTTATTGCCTCACCGAATGCCGGAAGAACTCTACAGGAAACAATGACCAGATCCAGGCCCAAGGAAATGATTTCTTTTGAATCTCAGTAGAACTAGATTAGGATGAGGCATCGTCCGATATGACATTGCCCACTGCAAGATAGCGGGGACACTGGGGCCGAAGTCCGGGTAAAACGGGAATGTAGGGAACACCCAAACTCCCAACGGCCAAACGTTTTCGTGGCAAGTCACAGGTCCTATCAGACAAGCACAAGGGACTGCTGATGGCCGTGAAAACCAGATGGTGGCATACAGAAAGCAACACCGTTGTCTGCACACTCTGTCCACGAGAATGTCATATCCCAAATGACAGTCGTGGCTTCTGTTTCGTGCGTGCAAACGTTGATGGCGAGCTCAAGCTGACGACGGATGGCCGCAGTTCCGGTTTCTGTATTGACCCAATTGAGAAGAAGCCGCTTAATCATTTCCTGCCCGGCACATCCATTCTTTCTTTCGGTACCGCTGGCTGCAACCTCGGCTGCAAGTTCTGCCAGAACTGGGACATCTCCAAAAGCCGTAAAATGGATCGATTGGCAGATGAAGCTTCACCACAGGCCATTATTGAAGCGGCCAAGCAATCTGGGTGTCGTAGTATCGCTTTTACCTACAACGACCCGATTATCTGGGCCGAGTACGCAATTGAAATTGCCAAGGTGGCACGTGATCACAATATTAAAACGGTTGCAGTCACCGCCGGATATATCAGTCCTGATGCCCGAGAGGAATTTTTTCAGTGGATTGATGCAGCCAATGTTGACCTAAAAGCATTTACTGAATCATTCTATCGACGCCTGACCCAGACCCACCTGCAACCGGTCCTTGACACGCTGGTCTACCTGAAACATGAGACTGATGTCTGGTTTGAAATCACTAATCTAATTATCCCGGGAGAAAATGATTCACCACAGGAACTACAGCAGATGTGCGAATGGATCGTGAACAAGATAGGCGATGACGTACCGGTCCACTTCACGGCCTTTCATCCAGACTTTAAGATGGTGGATAAACCACGCACACCTCATGAAACCCTCCTCTGTGCACAACGGATTGCACTCAATTCAGGGATCAAGTACGCCTATGTCGGGAATGTGTACGACAAGCAGAATCAGAGTACCTATTGTCCGTCATGCCATGCACTGGTAATCGAACGTGACTGGTACGAGCTCGGTGAATACCACCTTGACGACAGTCGCTGTTCACAATGTGGTCAAACGATACCCGGCGTGTTCGAAGTAAGACACGGAAACTGGGGTCGCAAACGAATCCCAATCACCATCGGGCAGGCCGATGCCAATCATGGTGTCATTTCTTGTCATTCATCTCAGCAGAACACTGCCGGATCAAAGGAATTTGGCAGCCTGACCAAGCCCCAACAATTAGAACCGCACTTGCTGACCAAAGAACCGGCAAAAACGACCGTCCCAAAACCAAAAACCAGCTTCACTGAACAGGAGATGGAATCCGTTACCACGTATACACGCTGCATCATTGAAGCTGTCGCAAACCGTTGCAAACCGGATACCGTTCCAGTACCCGCAATTGGTACTGCCCTGAGCTACGGGGTCTTTGTGACACTCAAACGTATGACCCAACTTCGCGCCTGTTGCGGCCGCTGGGGTACTGAAACAAGTCATACATTGGGAAACCTGTTGATGATCGCTGCCACTGACTCCGCCACGAGTGACCTGCGGTTTGCCCGGATTACACCAGAAGAACTGCCCCTGTTGTCAATTGAAGTATCATTCATTTTCAATCCTCAACCCATCAAAGAACAGGGTGAAGACCGAATCTCAACCATTGAAATTGACAAGCATGGGTTGGCTGTTGACCACCCTCTGGGCCGTGGGCTTCTACTTCCCCAAGCAGCAACCGAAGCCCGCTGGGATGCCAAAATGTTTCTTGATCAAGTGTGCTGCAAAGCGGGGTTGCCTGAAGATACGTGGCGACGTGACACCCAAGCGGAATTAACCACCTTTCAAACCAATGTTCTTACTAGCCCAGCACCGCAAATGGAATTGGATCCGATACACTTTCATACCCGACACACATCGGACCTGATTCATATCGCCAACCTCGTGTTACAGGATCAGGCCATTGAACACATGATCGAAGACTGGATGACCCAAATCCATGTCGAAGAGTTGGGCTTGTATATGCAGACCCGCTCCAAACTATCCACAACGGCCGTTGGACCGGGAAATAGCTTGATCAAGCTGATTCAATTGGCCGTACATTCACTCAAGGAAATCTGTACCCGTAAACGCGTCGAGTTGGATCAGATCACACGCCTGACCCTGCTGCGTGAACCGATCCACTTGGTACCTGATGACTACCCAAACCGTCATCGATCACTGACTAATTGTGCCATCTTGGGTCGGAGGGGACCAAAATGGTCATTAAGTCTACCGGGAACTGACCGCCGCCAGACGAATCAAGACCGGATCGGTTTAACCCTATCCAACCTCAAGATCTTGCCCAACAGTTGGCAGAGTTCGGACACATCTTTAACGGCGTTTACCATGATGACATTCAAATCTCGACAACGGCCCAGCGGGTTGAAAATCCGTCAATCAGCGATGGCAGGTCAGTTTTACCCAGCCGATCCCAAGCAGATGAATCGGCAGATTGATGCGTGCATGGATCTTGGGCAACAAGAGGCCGCGGATGAAGATCTCGCCTGCCGCCGCGCCATCATGTTGCCTCATGCAGGCTGGATGTTCTGTGGAAACATCATCGGCAGAACACTTGCGAGATCCATTGTGCCCGCAACCGTTATTATCATTGGCCCCAAACACACAGCCTTGGGGGCCAACTGGTCAATCGCACCACATACCCGTTGGGATATCCCCGGCGCATCGATTCCCATTGCGACCGAATTGGGTGATGCGTTGGTCAAATCCGTTCCAAACTTAGAGCCCGAACCTGAAGCTCACCGCATGGAACATGGCTCAGAGGTACTCATTCCATTTCTATACCGGTTGAATCCAAAGGTTCGCATTTTGCCAATTGCAATCGGACAGACTGACTATGATGCGACCGACGCGCTGGCCGAATCACTATCCGAACTAAGCCGCCAAAGCGGCAAGGACCTCCTGCTGGTCATTTCAAGTGACATGAATCACTTCGCACCAGAAGCAGAAAACCGTTACCTGGACCGGATGGCACTTGAGGCGATGTGTACTGGCGACCCATGGCAACTCTACAATACGTGCACTGAAGCCAACATCAGCATGTGTGGCATGCTTCCGGCATGTATTGTCATGCGTGCACTTCGCAAGCAATCGAACACGCTAAACCCGCGACAGGTTGCTTACGCTAACAGTGCTGCAGCTAGCGGTGATGCCAGCCGAGTGGTAGGTTATGCAGGTGTCCTACTGGACTGATAGCCCCACTTAGTGTCTCACGGGTAACAAGGTGGCGATAACAACTTGGCCATCACTGGTGGACCATACACCCCCGCACTCCAAGACCCAAGACAAAGTTCGATAAATCAAATGTGGTCGCCCACGGCTCATCCAACCAGATCAGATGAATCCCCTCACCGAGGATAAAATCCCTTGCCACAGGAGAATCGTAAAGAACTAAGGCCCGCTGGCACGATGTCACTCTTTATCGCTTGATCCTCATAATCGATGACCACATAGTCTCGAGACGAATCAGCGGGTTATCATGGAATGAAAGGCTGCGAAATGGAGACAACTTTAATCATCCTTAAACCTGATTCAGTACAACGAGGTTTAATAGGGCAAGTCATCGGTCGCTTTGAGGCCAAAGGCCTACAGATTGTGGGTGCCAAACTCATGCAGATCCACCCTGTCCTTGCCAGAAAACACTACGCTGTCCACGAAGGCAAGCCATTCTATGGCAAACTGATTCGATTTATGACCAGTTCGCCGGTGTTGGTACTGGCCATCCGTGGCAGGAATGCAATCGGCATAAGCCGTAAGATGATAGGCGCCACATCCGGATCACAAGCAGACCCCGGCACCATTCGAGGTGACTTTGGTATCAGTGATTCATTCAACCTCATTCATGGCTCTGACACGCCAGAGTCCGCTAAGCAGGAACTCACTTTGTTCTTTACACCTGATGAATTGCTCGACTATGACCGCACCATTGATCCGTGGGTCTATGATTTGTTAACAGAACAGACCGCATAGAAGGTTTTTCTGGAAAAGCAGCCGTCAAGCATCCCACCCAATGGATCAAGATACCTGGCCATAAAAGATTCACTGCGGTTCTTGCCTTCACTTGACTACTGCAGTCCGGCTAATCTTGATGTAAACGCATAATTACGCCCACCGGTTGCGCCACCAATAGCCGTCACGCAACAAGCCGCAGCCGCCGAACCGAGTCGGCCGGCATCTTGAACCGACAGCCCCTGAATCAGACCTGTTAGCAATCCGGCGTAAAAGCTATCGCCCGCACCAGTCGTATCAATTACCGTACCATCCGGCTGGGTGATCGGAATCTGTATGAACTCGCCCACTGAAGGACTGAGCAATACACCGTCCATCCCAAGTTTGACTCCAAGTAAACCCGGCGCACCGCAATCACGATAAACATCTATCATCCGCCTAGGATCCTCTATCCCTGTCTGATTCTTAGCTTCACTCACGGACGGTACATAGATATCCAAATGTGGCAAGATACGGTCAAGCGGTTGCAAACCACCACCCGTTCCCGCTGTATCCAGAGCTGTTTTACATCCAGCTGCTCGAATTTCCTTGAGTACATCGGGTAACTGCCGTTCCAGGTTGGGCATCAGGCTGTAATAACCAAGTAGAAACATCTTCGCCTTCGCCAGAACATCAAGGTGTTCTAACAACGCATCGGCATCCAATAGTTTGGGGGCACCAACACAGTGAAAAAAACTGCGTTCCCCTGCCTGATCAATGACGACGACCGTCGTACTGGTTTTCCCCGTGGGATGAACCGACAGCAACTTATCGTCGATCCCCTCCTGCTTTAGAAGGTTCTGCACGATAGGAGCCCAAGCATCATTGCCCACATAACTGAGTAACCCAACCCGCATGCCAAGCCTTGCCATCGTAACACCTGCGTTTAATGTGATCCCGCCACCGGTCAGCACTACCGAATCGGTCTCGTGCAATACCCCGGCCCCGATTGGTTGATCCAGGTGTACCGGTCGACACAAAAGATCTACCACGCAAGAACCGCAAACCACACAATCAAGTTTCTGAGCCATGTCCAACAGGATATCGCAAATCGCGATGTCTCGGCAGCAGCACACCACAAAACGCACGCCAAGACCCGCCAAGGTGATTTTTTCGATAGGCACCAAGTGCCTTACTTGAATCCGAGTGCCCCTTTGCCACGGCCACAGGATCCTCCTGCGTCGCCGACGCAAGCACTCTCCAGCAGGAACCGATGGCTGCGCAACGAACCAGAACTAACACCGAGCGACTAACGCCAAGACCTCCACGTTCTACTATCGGGCGACAAAACAATCTCCGCCATAAGACGAGGTCAGGCTGAAATTTGTGGTTTCAAATCAGTGATGTGAACGAAAGAGGCAATCGTATCCGACTAGTTACATATGTTCTCGATCAGCACGAAAATATGAAAAGTAAATACAATACCCGGTCGAATGGTGATCCATCACGAACCCAACCTTTCGATCTTGTCCGCTCTTGTATGCGATTCGGTTACAAGAAGGATCTAACACGATGCCTAAACTGTTGACTGAAGCAGCGATCAAACAGTACCACGATGACGGCTTCTTCTTTCCTGTTCGTGCTATCACTGGGGAAGAAGCTGCGGGCACACGCCGCCAACTGGAAGCGTTCGAAGCCGAGCAGGGCAATACGATCGGCGGATCGCACCGCAACAAATCACATCTTCTGTTCACCTGGGTCGATGCACTGATGCGAAACGCCACGGTCCTTGACGCGGTGGAAGACCTAATTGGTCCGAATATTCTTTGCTGGAACACGCTGTTCTGGGTCAAGGAGGTCGGCAGCAAGACCTTCGTGTCGTGGCACCAGGACTTGAACTACTGGGGTCTCGACACCGACGACCTGATTACGGTGTGGCTGGCCTTATCACCGGCCACAGTGGCAAGCGGGTGCATGCGTGTTCTACCGGCGAGCCACCGCGGCGATATGATGCCGCACGAAGACCGGTTCGACACCGACAACCTGCTCACACGTGGTCAGGAGATCGCGGTCGATGTCGATGAGGATCTCGCAATGTCGATGCCACTGGCTCCGGGTGAAATGTCGCTGCACAATGGTCGCCTGGCCCATGCCTCAGGGCCAAACCACGCGGCGGATCGTCGCATTGGCCTTTCACTGCACTACATGCCCACGGAGACCCAACAGATCATAGGCGACTGGGACAGCGCTGCCTTGGTGCGAGGTGAGGACCGCCACGGCCACTTCACGCATACACCACGGCCGACGAAGGATTTTGACCCGGAGGTCGTCCCCTTCCATACAAAAGCCACCAACGCCGTACGTGAGGTCCTGTTCAAGGACGCTGAAAAGGTGCGAAAAACGCTTTGAAGACGCCGTTGCCGTCAACGCAGCATCTCAGTTTTGCCCCCTCACGCTGCTGCAGAGCGAGAAATTCATTCTGCTGCGAGAACAGGATTTGATAACTGACCAACCTTTTCAACTTCAATGGTGACCTGATCGCCTGCCGCAAGCCAGACGGGGGGGTTACGGGCGAAACCAACCCCTGATGGTGTCCCCGTCAAAATTACCGTGCCCGGCAATAACGTCATATCACGACTTAGAAATGAGATCAGCACACGCACAGAAAATATCATGTCACTGGTATGACTCTCCTGCATCACCTGGCCATTAAGAACCGTACGGATCGTGAGTGACTGGGGGTCTGTAATCTCATCGCTAGTGACAATCGTCGGACCCAGAGGACAAAATGAATCGAAGCCTTTGCCCTTGATCCACTGTCCACCACCACCATTACGCTGCCAATTTCGGGCTGATACGTCGTTGGCACATGTGTATCCGAAGACATGGCTCAGTGCATCATCTTCAGATACATTCCGTGCAACCTTGCCAATAATCACTGCCAGCTCGCATTCATAATCTGTTTCAGGCCCATTCAATTGACTAGCGGGAATGCGAATAGGGTCTCCAGGATTGGAGACCGTACTGGTCGGCTTCATAAATACAACAGGCTTTTCAGGCGGCTCGGACCCGCCTTCCCTGGCGTGTTCTGCGTAATTCAAGCCGATACAGAAAATATTGCAGGGATCCAATGGGGATAAGCGTTGGTCCGGAATAGGAAATAGTTCTCCCGTCGTTAAAATACTCTCTGGAACTGGCCAGTCCTCTACAACCCCGCCAATGGGCTGCCGATCAAACGGATAGCCCGATAACCGTTCCGCCTGACCACTACCCAGATCTTTACCAACAACGATTTGGCCATCATGGTCATAAAATCGAATGATCCTCACATCAAGTACTCCGCAGGGTTTCGTATCCGTATAAACTGTATAATAAGGGCACAACGTCAACCAAGATACCACAACGGATGCCCATAGACATACCACCAAGGATTTACCCGTGCCTGTAGATCAACCCAAACCTGTTGTAGTGAAAGTCCCGAACACCGAGCAAAACCGCTCCAATTCGGCCCTGATCACAGGACGACCACTCAACAGCGAAGACTCCCGTCGCAGTGATATTCCCGAGGGGCTGTGGATGAGGTGTCCGGCATGCGAAACAATGCTCTATCGCAAAAACGTCGAACAAAACTTACGCGTCTGTCCTGACTGCGACCATCATTTCCGTATCGGTGCCGAGGATCGTGCACAACAATTGTGTGACCCGGGTAGTTTCGAGCCCATATGGCAGAACATCGCCCCGAAGGATCCGCTTCACTTCACCGATATCAAGCCATATAAACAACGCATCTTGGAAGACCAAAGCAAAACAGGGCGCAAGGATGCTCTGCTATGCGGCAAGGGCTATATCCAAGGGCGAGGTGTCATCTTGGCATGCATGGACTTCAACTTCCGAGGCGGCTCCATGGGCAGCGTTGTGGGTGAGAAGATTACACGTTGCGCACACTTGGCAGCAGAAACCAACCTGCCGCTTATCACCGCCAGTGCTTCGGGAGGGGCTCGGATGCAAGAAGGCATCCTTGCTGTCATGCAGATGGCCAAGACAGCCGCGGCCATGGCAAAACTGGATGACGCTGGCGGACTGCATATCAGCCTGTTGACTGATCCCACCACCGGCGGTGTTACCGCGAGCTTTGCCATGCTCGGTGATATCATCATTGCCGAACCGAAAGCAGAAATTGGTTTTGCTGGTGCAATCGTGATCGCCAACACCGTGCGACAGGAGCTACCCGAAGGTTTTCAACGTAGCGAACACCTCATGGAGAAGGGATTTATTGATCGCGTCATCCACCGCCGCGACCTGCGGTCTGAGATCAGCCGCATCATCGACTACACAGGCAAATGAGCGCACACCGCTCCTCGTTAATTCTACGATCAACCATTGTCACCTGGCCCCAGTGGCTCAAGAGGTCTCTTATGCTTGTATTACTCGTAGCACCACCAGGTTCGGTGGTATCGGGTAACCCCAACCAACAAGATCCATCCCAACTACGTAAATATAAAACCCGCCACTACGAATTACACACAAATCTCTCGCGTGCGGAGGCAGTCACCTACGGTCACCATATGGACCGAATTTTCAAGGAATATTCGCGACGCTTCCGTGCTTTTCGTTTCAACTCCCATAAAACCCTCCCCCTCTACCTGTTTCGCACATCCGAACAGTATGAATCATTCCTCGCCAAACACGATATCTTTGCACGAAATACGGGTGGCATTTTCTTTGTTCAACCCAAGATAACCGCGCTGGCTTCCTGGACACAGGGAAAATCTCGCTCTCAAACATTTGCAACCCTCCAACACGAAGGCTTCCACCAGTTTGCTTACTACGCAATCGGAACCAACCTCCCCATCTGGGTCAACGAAGGGCTGGCGGGCTACTTTGAAGAAGCGATCTTCGTTAAAAACCGCGTAATCACCGGACTGGGAGACGCCCGCCGTATCCACCGGCTCAAAATAGCACTTGAGAAAAACCTGGATACTGACTTTCAAACGATGCTCAACTTGGCGGGCCACGAATGGCAACAGATCGTTTCGGACAATCCTCAACAAGGATCACTCCTCTATGACCAAGCATGGTCGATGGTCCACTATATGGTGACCGGAAACAAACAGAGGACCAATGCGTTTGTTCACTATCTTCAATTGTTAAGCCGGGGATACCAATCAAACCGTGCGTTCCGAGAGGCGTTCGGTCCTGATATCATCACATTCCGTCGTGGCTGGAAAAGTTTTACCCTCAAGATGGAACCTGACCGCGTAACATCTGCAGTTGCCCGCCTTGAATTCCTAGGTTACGGACTGAGTTTGTTACACCAACGTGGCCAAAAACCGCCATCTTCCATCCAAGAACTCCGCAAGCAATTACAGAAACATCAATTTCAACTGCAGATGCCCATCCCTGGAGATGCCATCGAATATTCTGCTATGGACGAAAGCAATTACTACTTTGAAAGAAAAAATGGAACGCGTGGAAAATTCGTGATCTATCGTTCTGTCGATCCCACTCTACCGCCACGGATTACTGCAGAGGGTCTTAGTCCCGTCCCTACGCTCATGTGGAGCCGGGACGAGGAAGGCGAGCTCATTGCGGATATTGAATACCGCTAACGGACCAAGTGCGACGCATCGTACTTGAATCACTTGGATCGACACAAAAATCGGCGAAATGGTCATGTAGTTGGTTTTCAATCCAAATGGACGGGCTGACCATATGCTGCTTGAACTAGGCATACCAGTCCCCCCCCCTCTTTACTGCCACGCTTACTCATGCGTCCGCCTTATACACTGTCCAGCCAAGCCACCAATATCTCGTGAAAACCAAGCAAGCCCTTATACGCCACTTCTTGCTCGGACATGCCCTTTAAAGCCTCGCGTAAACTCCGTTGCATGACGGAACTAAGCCCTGCAATAGGGTAGAGATATGGTCGAATCGTGAATAGAGACGACCCGATTTCAGGAAATCCCCAAATGGTCTGGCGTTCAACGCGGACAAACATGGTCGATGGTTCCAGATCAGTTTCCGGATCCGTACTATCGATATTCGACAAGTGTGGGGGCTGGTTTAATTCATCATTCAGTTGGATCCCCCAAGCAAATCGCACCAGCCCATCACTAGCGGCAATCATCTGGTCAACATACTGCCGCTCTCTTTGATTTATGATCCTCATCCCCGGCACAGGCTTGTGAATCTGTGAAAATGTGCCCCCAATCTTCTCTTGCGGCACCCAATGGCCTGGAAAGCAGACATGTAATGCTGCGATCCAGTGGTGATCATCCTCCTTGCAAGTCACGACCAAGTCTTCTTGAATCTGAGATGCAAGTGCATCAAACGAACTGGCATATGGAGGATTCACTTCAGGGGCCATGGCCTGTGCGGTCAAATGCCACATCTCGTCAAACACAAGACGTGTATTGGTTAATCGGCAAGTTAAAACCTGCTGCTGATCATCAAGGTGGACACTGAAATGTTCTGGGTTTTCATGGCACAGGCGCTCGACAATAAACTGATTGACTTTACAGGCAACATCAATCGGATATTGATGTTCAAGGTAACATCTTTCCAAGGAATCTGAGCGGACAGCCAGTTTCCCCCCGTAATAGCGACAAAATTCCTTATCAACCTGAAAGGTCTTTTGATCTTGGGCGCCATTGCCAAAATCTGTCCCAAATTGGTGCAACCCTGCCTTAACCTCATAACGACCGATGGCATAAGGATGATACAGTGGGAAATCAGACATTCATGTCATCATATGAAAGCTGAACATACCGAACGACTAATAACCACACACACATAACACTCCACATAGCAATTGATGATATCTCTTTGCTTTCCGCTAATTGCTGCCCCGAAAACACTGCGGACACAATCCAAAATCATCCTTGTCCGCCATCCTTCTCTTCGATCAGTATGACACGCTGTGGAATTGCACTATACGCGTTGGTCACAACCTGACCACGCTTGATCTGCTGATAGGTTACGTGTCCATCAAGAAACAGTACATTCATCACATCCTGATTGTTATGGAAATGAGCATCCCATCGAGCATCATTAATTGAATAATACCACTGAGCATCGCCCGCCAAGATCAATTGGGAATAGGGAATGCTCACGTCAACGAGTTGGAGTGATTCGAATTCCCAAATCGTCGGCGTCTGGGGATCATCTCGGCTTATATACAGCAGCGCCGCATTCATCAGATAATCATTACCAAAATATTCGTAGGCGGTGTACTGCCTGGTGACACCAGGAATATTACGATCATCTGGACACCGAAACAGTGGTGCCTCTTTCTCGTTGACCAGTTTCCTAGATACGTAGGGGTTTAGAGGCCGATATTGAAGCGTTGCGCCTGCTGGATTCCACGCCGAAGGATGCAACCCACCATAAAACCACTGCAGGTTTCCCTGCCAGCGTGGAAATGTGTCGTCATGATCGCCCAGAAATAGATGCCAAGCGACCCCAATCTGGCGAAGTTGAGAACTGCATTTTACCGCCCGGGCAGTGGCTTGAGCATCGCCGAGCATCGGAAGTGACATGGCAACCAACACGGCGATGATGGCAATGACAACCAGCAGTTCAATTATTGTGAAACCTGGCTGAGCAAGATCAGAAACCTGCCATTTGACCCTTTTGAAATGCCAAACCCAATGTCGCGACATGTAATTTTCTCCGACATCTGAAATACCAACCAACTTGTTGCATGGGGCAAGATCCTTGCCACCGGTCAATAATATCCCAGATATACGGCGTAGGTCTTGTGGTAATTCCCACAATCTTGGTTTTCTGTCATCTAAAACGATACAGACCAATCCACCAGCCCTGATCCACCGTCACATGACTAGATCGTCCAGGGCGGACAATCCAAGCGGTTCATTCAGAAAGAAAGGCTCGGCATACTCACAACCGACCCGGCTGCCTAAATAGCCGGATAAATGACGGAGCCAATCTACGATATTCCGGTTCTTTTCTGGAATCACAAACTGGGTCTTATAGGCAAGAATGGACTTTTCCTTGGTTGCGATCTGATCAGAAATGTCGACACAGAAGGTCGGGTTGACGATCTGACGCAGGTGCATGCAATAGTAATAGATCATCCACTTGGGATAAATCGGTTCGCCCGGCATATTCGTCTTGGTCAGCTTTGCATCAAACCGGGCATCCTCAACAATTCGCGTAGTGGCCCGATGATCAGGATGAGCATCTTCAGGAAACGGCAAAAAAACGATCGATGCCTGATGTTCCCGAATGACCCCGGCAGTCAGATGTCGTGCCTGAAGTGTATGCTCTATCTCGCGATTCTTCAGGCCCAGTTGGTAGCGGCGGACGCCCAGGATCTGCGCAGCTTCGGTCCATTCTTGTTTGCGTTTATCAACTGATCCATGTGGTGTCGGCTCACCGTTGGTCATGTCAAGGAGTAAAACGTCGTGCCCCTGACCCACAAGTCGGGCGATCGTCCCCCCCATACCCAGTTCCTGATCATCAGGATGTGGTCCCACTACAAGGATATTTGCCATCATACACCTCAATCTAATCTACTAACGCCCTAATACATCGTTATAAATCTTCTCCAGCCGATTGGACATTACTTGTACACCAAAATTCTGCTGCGCATGAAAAAATCCAGCTTGGGTCAACAGGGCCCGTTGTCCCGAATTCTCCAGCATCCATAGTATCGCATCTGCCAGCGCTTCAGTGTCACCTGTGGGGACAAGCCTGCCGGTCTTACCATCGACACAGATCGCACCAACACCCCCGCTGTCATACCCGACAATACCACAACCACTGAGCAAAGCCTCCAACATAGTCCGCGGCTGTCCCTCCTGATAAGAAGGCAGAACCATCACATCCATAGCCTGATACAGTGACGGCACTTGGTTGAACGGCACAAGACCCGCAAAGACCACCCGAGATTGCATCTTCTGCTGTTCAACACGGCATTCCAGGGCTTTGCGATGATAACCGTCACCAACAAACATCACACGCAATGATGGTACCCGCGCAACCAGTGCCGGAAGAATATCCAACAGATCATCGTGGCCCTTGAACCGATCCAACCGGGCCACAATACCAATCACCTGGGCGTCGGGGGCAATGCGGTAAGCTCGCCTTGTACTTGCCCGTAGTTCATGCGACTGGCTAAACCTCGACAGTTCAATCCCGCTGGGCACCACCTCAAAGCGCTGGCCCGAACCAATATCATTTTCCTCGAAAGCTCTGGTCATCGCCTCAGTCACGCCAATCAAACAATGGCAACGTTGTGCTGCCCAACGTTCCACGGCAATATACAAATTACGTTCGAAACTGGACTGCCGCTCGTGGAACGGCAGTCCATGAATCGTATGAATGATGGCAGGCACACTGCAGTGCCAGCCAGCAGCCCGACCGACAATCCCGGCCTTACTAGAGTGTGTATGAACCACATCGGGATTAAACTTTCGGATTAGAGCCCGCAGGGAACCGTAGCAGTGTAAATCATGTCCGGGCAAAACCGCCCGGCGCAATGATCTCACCTCAATAAGCTGTGCTCCACAGTTCTGAGCATCATTCAAAAGTGAACCTTCTGGCCCGTAGATTGGACCATAAGCCAACAATACCTCATGCCCTGCTTCAACCTGCGCACGGCAGCTGAGAATCGTGTTCTGCTGAGCTCCACCAAGAATCAACCGGGTAATGATGTGAAGGATCTTCATGAATCAGGTCACAAACCAATCAATATCGAACCCACTGCAGGCACAATCCCTGAGGTGGCAATGTTGGGCCACCCAATGACCGATCGCATTCAGATAGCATCCTATCAATGATATTTACGTCAAACCGGCCCCGCCCCACCTCTACAAGTGTGCCAGCAATAATTCGCACCATGTTGTACAGAAAACCATCGCCTTCAATGAGTACGTGTAATTCTGATGCATTCCGTACATCGCGCTCTACACGACAGCGTAATATTCGGCGTACTGTGGTCGTACGACCATGACCAGCTGCCGCAAATGCCGAAAAATCATGCTCGCCAATCAGCCGATGAGCCGCCTCTTGCATACGCCCATCATCCAACGGTGTCCAGCAATGCCAGACCACATGCCGATTCACTAAAGGCCTGCGTACCGTATTAAAGATCCGGTAAACATATTGCTTGCTATGCACCGACCGGATGGCGTCGAAGTTGCTGGCAACCTGTTCAACACTTACCGCCTCAACATCACCTGGCAGCCGACTGTTCAGTGCTTTCGCCAACCTATCAATCGGAATGGGGATTTGGGCATCGAAATGAGCAACCTGACCTTCCGCATGAACACCCGCATCCGTGCGACTCGCCCCCACCAACTGAATCCGCTGGCGCAACAACCTCTGTAGTGCCTCACAGACAACACCTCCGACCGTGCGTAGCGGGTCTCGATCCGGAGGCTCCTGCTTCTGCCAGCCGTGGAAGTCCGTTCCGTCATAAGCAATCGTCAGTTTGTAGCGGCGAAGGCACAATTATCTTTGTATCTTTCAATATATCTAAACCTGTGGTTGCACAGACAGCATCACCGCACTTATAATACACGCTCGATCGTCTAAGCGACGCCTTGCGTTTAGCGACCCTAAAGGAAACGTTTGGGGGTATTGCGTATACAAGCTTTGGTCGCCTTTAGGCAGGCTTGACCCTTGCAACGCAACATCACTAGATCTAGTTCGGTAGCGCCAAGAGATACTCCCTAATCTTGCTGCAAATTTCGTCATGGGCAATACACCCGATCGAGGCCGCGGGGGTTTCGTATCGGTTTTAATAACCCCGGTGAGGTACACAAGCAATAATTTCATATGGCAAGGATGACCGTTTATTTTTACTTGAAGGATTCATAGATACTCATGGGCAGGCTTAACACATCTCCGGAAGGCTCTACCACGACTAAACCTGGTGGCTGGCTAGCTGCACTAGAACAATCACAGAAACCAAATGAACTGTGGTCACTGCCGCAGGAATTCACTGATCCATTTGCCAGTTTACAGCGTCGCCTGATTGCAACCCTCGACTCCTATCGGTATAGCAAAGCACCACGTAACCTAATCGACTGGGCCGAAGCCCAAACCGGTCTTGCCGACCCGATGACCAAGTACACCAGACAAGACCTGGAACAGGCTTTTGATCGATTTGACCGGGATCGCACCCTGCATCTGCGAGATCTGGTACGTCAAGCCAAGCAGCAAAGCGGGGGTAGAATACTCAAGCAATTACGCCAGACCACACCTTGGCCAGCTGCCAGATCCGCCCTTGAAAAAGCACTTAACAGTTAGTGCTTGGGCAAAATTAAATTTTTCTAGATACTACCGATGGTTATGGGTATCGAAAACCGCCACATATTAGAATGATGGCATGCCATCTCCAGCCCAATCTATCGAAGATCTGCGCAAACAGATTGAGTATCACAACCGCCTATACTACGCCGAGGCAAAACCGAAGATCTCTGATCGCCACTTCGATCAGTTGCTTGAACAGTTGCGGACCCTAGAGCAGGCAAACCCTGAACTCACCACCGCTGACTCACCCACACAGCGTGTGGGCGGCCAGCCACTGTCAGGATTTCGAACGGTCCGTCATACGCAACCAATGTACAGCATCGACAATACCTATGACCAGCAAGAACTGCTGGGCTGGCATCAGCGTGTTATCAAAGGCCTAGTAGAGGCCGAAGATCTGTCTGGCGGCAACGCCCCACCCATTCAATTTCAGATGGAACCAAAAATCGATGGTGTCGCAGTTAATCTACGATACGAAGACGGCCAACTTGTACTTGCAGTCAGTCGTGGTGATGGACACCAAGGGGATGATATCACCCAGAATATTCGTACCATCAGGGGCATTCCCCTAAAACTTGCAGATGACAAGAGACCGCCCCCGACCGTGCTTGAAGTCCGAGGTGAGGTTTATATGCCCGATGAGGAGTTTGCAAGGATCAATCATGCCCGGGAAAAAAATGGTGATGAACCATTTGCCAACCCTCGGAATGCAACAGCTGGCACACTCAAACAACTCAACCCGTCAATCGTTGGCAAAAGGCGTCTTAAGTTCATCGCTCATGGTCGTGGTTTGGTTTCCCCGCACCTCTGTGATTGCCACAGTGACTTCCTTGCATTCCTGCGTTCGTTCGGAGTACCGGTTAGCCCGCTTGCCAAAACAGCTGAAAGTATGAACGACGCATGGCAGTACATCAAACAGTTCGGTACGCAGCGGGAAAATATCGGCTATGGTGTTGATGGCGTCGTAATCAAAGTTGACCGATACGACCTGCAGGAACAACTCGGCCACACCACCAAGGCACCCCGCTGGTGCATTGCCTATAAGTATGCAGCTGAGCAAGCAATTACCAGACTATTAGCCGTCGATTGGCAAGTTGGTAAAACCGGGAAACTGACACCTCGAGCGACCATGGAACCTGTGTTCGTTGCCGGCACAACTGTCAAGCATGCCACCTTGCACAACGCCAATGAGATCGAAAGGAAAAATCTCCGCATCGGGGACACGGTGGTCATTGAAAAGGCTGGCGAAATAATTCCCCAGATTATCAAGGTCCTCAAAGAACACCGCACCAAACGAACCACAGCCATCACGCCCCCCACATCATGCCCAAGTTGTAGTGAACCAGTAATCCAAGAAGAAGGTGAAGTAGCCCACCGATGCATGAACCCTCAATGTCCTGATCAGATCCGCGAGCGGCTCATCTGGTTTGCGGCACGTGGCCAGATGGATATTGATGGACTAGGCGAAAAGATGGTCTACCAGTTAGCTGATGCTGGGGTCCTTGACTCTTACGGTGATGTCTACCGCCTCAAGAACCACCGGGAACAAATCCTACAACTGGACCGGATGGGCGAAACCAAGGTAGCCAATCTTCTCGACGCCATTGAAGCATCAAAAACACGGGGTCTTCAACGCATCTTGGCCGGATTGGGCATCCGACATCTAGGTGGCCGTGCGGCACAGATCATTGCACAGCATTTTGGTTCAATCGATAAACTCATACAGGCCACACGGCAGGAAATTGAAGAATTCGAGGTCGATGGCAATAGATCGGGCATCGGTACCGAAATCGCCCAATCACTACATCGCTTTCTCAAGAGCAGAGCAGGCATTCAAATCATCAATGAGCTACGCGCCGCGGACCTGAATCTAACCGACCCCCAACAACATTCCCAAATACCATCAGACTCACCATTTACTGGCAAGACCATTGTGATTACCGGCACACTCAAAGATTATGATCGCAAAGATCTTGCGGCCAAACTTCAGTCGATGGGAGCCAATATCACCAGCAGTGTCTCAAGGAAAACTGATTTCCTCATCACCGGCGAAAATCCGGGCAGCAAGTATGACAAAGCCACACAAATTGGCATTGAAATTTGGAGTGAAGAAAGGCTCAAGCAGGTCCTGGTACAACTGGGCTAAGCTTTAATACTTTTGGTCTTTGAACGCCACACATAGTCTCAACCCACTGCCCATAGTTTCTTGCGCTCTTGCGTCCAGTGATGCCACTGGTCATTGAAGACATGTTTGACGGCACGCACTATTTTATCGTGTTTTTGGTCACGGTCGGTGGAGTAATTCCAGCCTATCGCACGGCGCTGGCCAACACTCGTCTTGACGCCCGTTGCGTGCCAGCAGCTAGGTGACCACACCAACGTCCAGCGCGGATCGAGGATCACTTCGATCTCGTCAGGATGCTTGGCGTATAGCTGCTTGGGGGCGGGAGCCTTGTCATGGCGGCCGGTTGCCAGTTCGAACTGCATCAGTTCGAGTTGGACTTCTTCATGTGACCGGCAGTCTGATCCGGGCAAGAAGCGTAGTGGGGCATTGGGTTGATCGTGGCGATCCAAAGCCGTGCGAAAGGAGACTTGACGGCAGTTAACGCCGTCACTGTGCCAGGGAACCTGTGGCTGAGATCTGTTGGAAATCGAGTCCCCAATACCACATGCATTCACATGGACCTGATCACTTTCAAGAATCTGTTGGGCCATGGCCACGATCTCGGGCTTTTCGACAAGCTTAAGAAGCGGCTCACCGAGCATGAGGAACTGGCATGCAAGTCGATTAAGCCCTAAAGGCCAGTCTGTCGTGCGCCAACGCTCGTGGTTGTCAACCTGCAGACGATCAATATTCTCCAGTTGTACTTGGTCAAAAGGCCTAGGGATGAAAAAGAAGCCTTGGCGATGAAATTGCTTGAGATGAACGCTGGATACTTGCATGAAATTGATTGACCTTGCCACCGCGATGGGACGATTAGTTTCAGTTATTGTATGTATTTATTTTAAGCTGACAATTTCCATTTGAGCTTCGCCCAACAACGCCCACAGGTCTACATGACTATAATTCCAACTGGAATGACTGCTGGCATAAGCCATCAAGACAAGAACCCCAGATTTGGATTGTGATCATGATTCGCCAAGCTACAGTAGGGGATGTGCCGAGGCTCGGCAAGATTATTAATGATTGCGCCGAGTATGGGCTGATGTTACACCGATCACCTACTTTTCTATATGAACATGTGCGCGATTTTTACGTGGCGGCAGAAAAGCTGGACGATGGATTGACCGAGATAATTGTCGGAGTCTGCGGGCTTCGTGTGATCTGGGCAAATTGGGCGGAGGTGTACGCTTTGGCGGTTACGCCAGACCAACGCGGGAAGGGACTCGGCGGCCAACTGGTAGAAGCTGCGGTTAACCAAGCGCGGAATCTTGGTGTCCCCCAACTCATGACCCTTACTTACGAGCAGAATTTCTTTGAGAAATTCGGCTTTGAAATTCTCGACCGTCAACGACTTCCCCTCAAGATATGGAGTGAATGTATTCGTTGCTCGAAAAATCAAGCATGCGATGAAATTGCGATGGCACGTATTCTGGCGGATGTGCCAGACTCTATTGGTCCCAACAGGACAGATGCCGCAACCACATACCCGAAAATCCCGCCGCCAACCAACGGTGGATATATCGTACCAACCGTGTTAACCGTTGGCCGGTCAAACAAACGACAGAAAATGGATGAAGTGACGTAAATTCGTAAAGCTATAAACTGGAATGTCGTGATCCCTAATAGGATACCCATTACGTAACGGGACAAACCTCACCTGGTTGGCTCATTAGAATCTTTACTTTAAATATCGTTTTGACTTAACAACTGAATTTGCTGCCGGAGCCATTGATACATGGAGCTTAAATTTGGCACCTCAAGGCTTCTGGCAGAAAATAATTGCATAAGACTTCAGGATGGTTCAGGCCGTCTCAACTGATCATTGGCTCAACCAGATTGTCGCATCGCCGACGATCCGTGCTGTACGCAAACAGCTATCGGAAACCGATCGGGTTGTTCTTGGCGGTAGTTACGGGTCAAGCTCAACACTGGCGGCAGGTGCGATATCCATACATTGTAACCGACCGGTTCTATACGTGGTTGCCCATCTTGACGAAGCAGATGAAGCCGTTGAAGATCTCCGCTTGTTTCAAGAGGCAGGAATGCCACTGGACATATCTCACTTTCCCGCCCTTGAAATGCTACCTGGTGAGTCAAACGTCAACCTCGATCTGTTGGCGCAAAGACTGGCAGTCGTCAACAGCCTTACCAGCGAACACAATACACCCGGGCCGACCCGTCATGCAATCGTCGCACCGATCCAAGCACTAATGCAGGCAGTACCCAGACCATCGGCAATGGACCTCTATCAGGTCACGATTGAAGCTGGCAAACAGATGCCACCAGCACAATTGTTCGATTGGCTTGACCGATGCGGCTATCAACGAACCGACGCAATTGAAGAACCCGGTGATTTTGCGAGCCGCGGCGGCATTATTGACATTTTTCCGCCGGGCGGAACGAGTGGCCATGAAGGGCAACTCGGAGCTGTTCGGCTTGATTACTTTGGGGATGAAGTGGAATCCATTCGTTACATCAATACCGAAACAATGGGATCATTCGGTGACCTCCAACGCATACAAATTATCGGTGCCTCGGCCCAACAGCTTCAAGCTGATGACCAAACCACTCATTTCTCAACACTTCTCCCTGCCAACACCCTAGTTGTCATGCATGAGTTGATGGAACTTTCAGAACAGGCCAGGGGATACTACGAGCGTCTAACTGACCCATGCGGAATCTATTCACCACAATCCGTCTTTCAGCACCTTACCCGTTCAAGTCACATTGAAATCAATCAATACAGTACGAAATCGAACGAAGATCCGGCCATCAGCCTACCCATCCACCCCCTGCCTTCTTTCGAGAACAACGCGGCAGAAGCCGTGCAACAAATGGCCCAACATAGCATGGCGGCTGATGCGCCACGCCTGATCGTTCTATGCCAAAAGCCTGCGGAGCGGGATCGTCTTAGGCAACTTATCAAAGAACACGCCCCGGCAAGTATCAATTCAATTGAAATCGAGATTGGCTACCTCCACAGGGGATTTTCCTGGTCATCACCCATTCCTACAGAAGATTCTGAAAACAACATTGCCCCTAGTAACGCACAATCAATCAACCTTACCTTGGTACCCAATCACGAGTTATTTCATCGTTACGAAACCCGGCGACAGTTATTGCGACCAAGCGGACATGCGACTGCCGCGAAACAGACGGATGCATTCGTTGAACTTGAGGCTGGCGATCACGTTGTTCATATTGAACATGGCATTGCTCGCTTTTCTGGACTCAAAGCCATGACAAGGCGTGGCAAGACACAGGACTATCTTACGCTCGAATTTGCCGGCAAGACGTTACTGCATATCCCCGCAGAACAGATTGATCTGGTACAGAAGTACGTAGGGGGCTTTGGCGGCAAACCGCCGTTAAGTCTGATAGGAGGAAAACGCTGGGCCAAACAAAAGGAAGCAGTCGCCGAAGCCGTCAAAAATCTTGCCAGCGAGCTACTGCGAATTCAGGCGGCGCGTACCAGCCTACCAGGACTGCGTTTTCCTCCCGATACAGCATGGCAGCAGAAGTTTGAAGCTGAGTTTCCATACGAGGACACCCACGACCAGATTGCCGCCACTGCGCAGGTCAAACGCGATATGGCACATGGACAGCCCATGGACCGACTCATCTGCGGTGATGTCGGCTTCGGAAAAACGGAGATCGCAATTCGTGCCGCCTTCAAGGCCATTGAATACGGCAAACAGGTTGCAGTCCTGGTACCCACAACCGTACTGGCAGAGCAACATGCTCGTACTTTTAGTGAGAGAATGGCTGATTATCCATTCCGCATTGAATCCCTGAGCCGGTTTAAAACTGGCAAAGAACAGATGGCGATCCTCCAGGATATTGACCAAGGACGAATCGATATCACCGTTGGAACCCATCGACTGCTTTCCAAGGATGTTCAATTCTCCGACTTGGGACTGGTCATTGTCGACGAAGAACAACGATTCGGGGTAGAGCATAAACAACGACTCCTCGAGTTTAGACTTACCGCCGACGTACTCACGCTGACCGCTACTCCTATTCCACGAACACTACACATGGCGATGCTCGGGCTACGCGATATTAGTTCACTTTCCACCCCACCACTTGATCGACGGGCAATTGTGACAGAGGTAATCCCCTACGATGAACGGCGAATCAAACAGGCAATTCTTCGTGAACTCAACCGTGATGGGCAAGTGTTTTTTGTTCACAACCGTGTGTACAACATTCAAGCCGTTGCCAACAACATCCGCCGACTCGTACCACACGCCAAAGTCATTGTAGGGCATGGACAGATGCCTGCTCCGAAACTTGAACAGGTAATGCAACAAATCGTGGAAAGAAAAGCGGATATTCTTGTCTCCACCACCATCATCGAATCCGGTATTGACATCCCTCTGGCCAATACCATTTTCATCAACATGGCCGACCATTTCGGCCTTGCAGACCTGCATCAGCTACGCGGTCGCGTGGGCCGTTACAAGCATCGAGCCTATTGCTACCTGCTACTACCCGCCAATCGGCCAATCAGTGATACTTCCGCACGCCGCCTCAAGGCAATCGAGCAATATTCAATGCTTGGTGCTGGATTTAAAATTGCAATGCGTGACCTAGAAATTCGGGGCGCCGGAAACCTGCTTGGCGCCGAGCAGTCTGGACACATTGCTACCGTCGGCTATGAACTGTACTGCACCCTTCTAGAAAAGGCGACCAAGCGTCTTCAAAATCAGCCGATCATAGAACCCTTACGTACACACATGGATTTACCTACTGCAGGAAGACTGAATCACAGCTACATCCCATCTGACCGCTGTCGCATGGAGGCGTACCGTCGGCTGAGTCGGGCTGCAACCCTGGATGAGTTGGAGGCAGTTGCTGAAAATCTGACTGATGCTTACGGCCAACCCACGCGTCATGCCCAAGCACTGATTGACCTGACTGAACTGAGAATTGCCGCAAGCACCTGCGGGATTGAATCACTCAAACTTGATGGCGAGGACTTGATCTTCAAAACCACGAAGCTGAAGACGATTGAACAACGCCTCGCGCAAGCCCCAGGCCGCACGACCGTGGTTGATCACCATACCGTGTACTATCGTCCACCGGCTAAATACCTCGAGCCCCAAACCCTCATGAGGGTTCTACGAAAAATTTTTGTCTATCCGCTTGCAAAAAATGATCCCCCGTCAACAGGCGATGGTAAAGACTAGGAGCCGCTGGTGTAATGGTCTCATCCAAATACCCCACCAATTCTGCCATCGAACTGATCGGCTAGGCCGCGGCACCGACATCTTTGGCCCCATGACTACTGGTACCCTGCAGGATCAACCCAATTACGGCAGGAACAATTACAAGTATGGGAATCACTGCAGCATGGGCTTTGACGCCACTGGCAACCCCATCGCTGAATGAAGGCAACTGCAATAGTAATGCAAGAAAGCCCATGACCGCGATGCTGGATCCGCTAATCGATGTGAAGACAATCACAGAGAGTTTGAAAACGATGAATGCCAACATACCCAAAACAATCAGGCCAATCAGTGCACCAATCCAGTAATGCTCCGCATTGGACGCAACCTGACCAGGCTCTGCAAACAACTGAGCACAGGCAGACCAGACATTCGCCCCGATGTATGCGCCAGTCAGGCCTCCCAATACAGCAACGGCGTATTTCATTAGTGGGAAGCATAAGGTTGCCAGAAGGGCGGCGAGGCATCCTGCAACGATCCATTGCGCACCAATCTGCTTACCCAATGCGTAACCAGAAAACGCACCAATTAACAGCGCAAGAATCACGGTGGTTGCCTTGTAGTAACGATAACCGTTAAACAAACACAACACGCCAACGATCAAAAAAACCACCGCCCAAACAAGGGACAGATTCCCCAGAGCTTCAACAAGCTGTTGCGGCTGTGCGAGGGCATCACCATTGGAGAAAATGGCAGTAATCACCTCGAAGGCTGACTGTCTACCATCAACCGCATTCACAGCCAGTATCGCTGACATATCCAATTCCTCTCTTTGAGCACCGTGGCGATTACCAATGCCATGGAGGGGTACCCGGCAACCTACCATCGCTATTTGGTCACTTATCGGTTTTACGGCAAAAAACCATGCACTGAAGAGCGGTACCCATAAGCGTTATCAGACCCACGAGAAGCAAAAGTACGCCGGGCTGTTCAGCAAGCGTCGCCAGGCCAGGAACGCCGCGTAGACGGAACAGGCTTCCCCCTCCGCCCACCATCAGTATCGAGCCCACAAATGCCGATTGAATTGACGCAGCCAACCTAGGCAGGATGAGGCCTATTAACAGCCCGCACATACCACCAACCAATCCTCCACCAATCATGGCGGACCGGGCAGTCGGTTTCAGCTCCTGCCAGATTGCTTGCGGCCAACTGGCCAGTTCCTGGATCACCGCGGTAAATGCCTGCCAAAAATCCCGCGTTTCACCGGCCATCAAGGTCTCGATTGTGATCTCCGGCATCGTCAGCTTGTCCATGCCCCCCCCAATCACAGAAGGTGATAACCAGATAATCGCACTGAACGCTAGTGCGGCACCAAACACCACTGCAAAACTCACACCCATCCAAACTCGAAACAGCAGATATGCCAGCAGGCAGCCCACCGTGCCGCCTACCAACAACGAAACCAGCGTCGCAGTTGCATTGGACCAATACCCCACGGCAGTCGCCCCCCCCAAGGCACCGACAATCAGACCACCCAGTACGCAAACCGGCCGGGCAAACCGACCACCCAAAAGCCATAGAGCCAAGCCAACCAAAACACCCACCAATGCCATGACAGCATCTAAAAGGGCGACGACTTGGGCAATCATTGGTTCCAATTGTGGCACTTGATACTCCAGCATAATCTCAGATAGTACACTGAACTGCCCCCTCACATTCGCAAACCAACCATCCCCCACGATACAATGCCACCTGCCATGGCCAGTCACCAATCATCCAATCATCTAGAACCCCTTCGCCGGCATATTGACGAGTTGGACCGCCAGATCGTCGAACTGCTCAATGCCAGGGCTAACGTAGTTGTCGATATCGGCAAGGCCAAGCAAGCCCACCACACCGCCATTTACGCACCAGACCGTGAACAGCGTGTACTCGAACAGGTCCGCCAACACAATGCTGGGCCACTGCCCGATTCCTGCCTGGAGGCCATCTGGCGGGAAATGATGAGTGGTAGCTTTGCGCTGGAACGACCACTACGTATCGGCTACTTGGGACCACCAGGCTCGTTTAGCCATCTCGCAGCCCGCCGCAAGTTTGGCGCAAGTGTGGAATATGACGACGTTGAAAGCATTCAGGCGGTATTCGACGAGATTGCCCGGGGACATCTGGATCTGGGACTGGTACCTATTGAGAACTCGATCGACGGTGGTATTGCCGAAACACTCGACTCATTCGTTGATTCATCGGTACGGATCTGTGCCGAGGTGCTAATCACCATCCACCACAATCTGCTGGCAAACTGTGAACCACAACTGATCAACAAGTTATATTCTAAACCGAATGGTTTTAGCCAGTGCCGACAGTGGCTCAGTGTACAATTACGCCAAGCTGAACGTGTCGATGTAGCCTCCACGTCTCGCGCTGCTGAACTGGCTTCTCAGGAACCGGGAGCTGCTGCCATTGGCTCTGCATTGGCAGGGGAGTTATATGGCCTGAAAGTTCAATTCGCCAATATTGAAGATAATGTCAACAATGTCACACGATTTTTTGTCATTGGGAAAGAAAGCCCCCCACCTACTGGAGATGACAAAACTGCACTTATGTTCACCACGGCACATGAGGCTGGTGCATTGAGCAAGGTACTGGATGTCTTCCGAGACCACGGCCTCAACCTCACACATATCGACAAACGGCCCAGCAAGAAGGTCAACTGGGAATATTATTTTTTTGTCGACTTTGAAGGGCACGAACATGATCCTGAAATCGTGAAGGTGATCGAGAAAAGCCGATCACATTGCTTGCAGATGTCCGTTCTGGGCTCATTCCCGACCGCCCATGAAGTGCTGTAATCGCACATTGCCACGGCTGGTTTACCATCAAACCGCAGATTGAACTTCGGCGAACCGAAAATCCTTGATATGAACTTCACATCTACGCCGACCCTGCCACGTTGATATCTTTGGCTCAAATGCGATATCAATCCGATCATTGATCGCAAGCCGGTCCTCCAAGCCACCCAAACCAAAACCAATCGCCTGTACGGTCACACCGTTCTGCCTGATCGGCAATCGCAGGTGTTGACCGCCATCACCCACGCATTGTGGTTGCCCGGCAAGCTGAACATCCTGGAGACAGAAAACCGGGGGCGGATTACTACGACCAAATGGCGCCAATCGTTGAATCTGCATAATCAAATCAATATTTATCTGGTCGAGCATGCAAAAACTGTTGATGTTTATCGTGGTTACCAAATTATCCAGCTGTAGGTTTTCATTTACGTACGCAACGAAGTCTTTTCGAAATGCATCAACGTTGCCGGAACTTAGACGCAAACCTGCAGCCATGGCATGGCCGCCGTAACTATCAAGCCACTCAGCACAATGGCCGATTGCATCATTGATATGCAAGCCCGGCACACTGCGAGCAGATCCGGAAACGATCTCCTTGTTCCTGCTGAGTAATACTACCGGCCGAGAAAATTGCTCGACCAGTCGTGCAGCAACAATTCCAACCACACCCAAATGCCAATCCTCATGGCATAAGACAATCGCCCGACACTGCGGCTGGTCAAAACCGGCATCGATCACCATCTGTTTGGCATCGGTCAGCATCTGTCGCTCGACGGAACGCCGGCGGGTGTTCTCCTGCGTCAAGAATTTCGCCATGCTCGCCGCCTGTGATGGATCAACATCCGTCAGTAAGCGTAGGGTCTTTCCCGCATGCCCCATTCGACCACATGCATTCAATCTTGGACCAAGCACAAAACCGACATGAAAGGCATCGATCCGTTCATCACGTAGCCGCGTTGCATCGATGAGTGCGTTTAAACCAACAAACCGCGTTTGCTTCATCCGGCCTAGGCCGAAGGAAGTCAATATGCGGTTCTCACCGACCAACGGCACCACATCTGCAACTGTTCCCAGTGCGGCCAAACTCATCAGTTCAAGCAACAGCTGGCGCATTGTTTGGGGCACACGCTGAGAACCACAGGCCACCCTGGCAATCTGCCAAGCGAGTTTGAAGGCGACGCCTGCACCACACAAATCTGCAAATGGATACTTGGATGCTGGTTCGCCATGATCCCCCGGAGTTCTGGTAAGACGTGGATGGACCAATGTGTGTGCGTTTGGCAACTGGTCTGTTGGCAGGTCATGATGATCAGTAATGATTAGATCTACCCCAAGTTGGCTCGCTGCGTTCGCTTCTTTAATAGCTGTAACGCCACAATCAACAGAAACGAGCAAGGGTATGGGACCTGGTATTGATGCCAGTTTTTCGATGGCGTCAACATGCAGACCATAGCCCTCATCGATACGGTGAGGTATATAACACCGTACATCAGCCTCCAACATTTCAAGCATGTGCCAGATAATTGCACTGGCAGTGATCCCGTCGACATCGTAGTCACCATAGATCACAATAGGATGCCGATCACGTACAGCCTGAACAATCCGATGAGCTGCACGATCGGCCCCCGGCAAAAGAGCGGGGTCATGTAAATCCGTCAATTTTGGCTGTAAAAATGACCGGGCATCATCTGGACCCGCAAGACCGCGCTGACACAATAGGCGACTGACCAATGGTGGCAGATCCAGAAGTTGAGCAAGTTCCTCCTCGACCCGTACGTCCACGTCGTCGAAATTCCAATGGTAGCGAACCCCTGACTCAATCATCAGATCATGATACTTTCGTGCGGCCAGTAGCGCCGGGTAGTCATTGATTCTTACAATGGACCATCGACCGAAATGCGGCCAAGGTATTGCGCCACAATGACAGGCTCATTGTTGAGTGACACAAGATACTTCAGACACATTGGGAAACCGAGCGAAGATATTTTCTAAGATTTGTCAGCAGAACCTACCGGGGGGCATGCAACGGTAGCCTGCTCGACAAGCAGATCAAAGCCTTGCGGGTCGGCAATGGCGATCTCGCTAAGCATTTTACGGTTCAGCGCAATATTCGCAGCACCCAATCCCGTAATGAATCTGCTATAAGATAATCCCCGCATTCGCGTGGCGGCGCTAATCCGGGTAATCCATAACCGACGATAATCCCGCTTCACCTGCCTTCGGTCACGATAGGCGTACGACCCGGCACGGAGCACGGTCTCCTTGACACGCCGCCAACAATTGCGACGCGAACCGCGATTGCCCTTGGTCTGCTTCAACCAGCGGACTTTAGATTGTCGTCTCGCGGCACCTTTTTGACTACGGGGCATCTTCTATCTCCAAAGTTCGCCGTTTGTCACAGGCTAGCCAGTTGTAAGGTCTCGATGCAACATCTTTTCCAAGCATTTCACATCAGCAGCCTTGGCCAACCGTTTCTTTCGCAGATCCATGATCTGTTTGCCGGACATATGGCCATTAAGATGGCTGGACCTCGTGCGTTTCCACTTGACCTTGCCAGTCCCAGTAATTTTGACACGTTTGAGCAACCCTTTGTGCGGCTTGTTCTTAGGCATGACAAATCGAACCCTGACGTTTAGGGGCTTCAAAGCCCCATGACCAACTTAGATAACGAGCGGCGCATTTTATCGGTATCGTCTCGTCCTGCAAGTAAGTAGAGCACCAGTGGAGATTCAGGGGACCACCCAAATACCCCGTACAATCCTCCTGTGTTGGGTCTAGCAGCCCAATTATGAACAGATCGGTCCAAATTAGAACATCTTGCCACCCCCATTGGGCCGGAAGTTCCAGAACCAGTTACCTCGCAGAACGCACCACTTCGGCTTAACCTGTTACGGCGATGACGGATAAAACGGTTGAACTCCACTGCCCGGCCAAACTTAACATGGCATTATCAGTAGGCGCCGCCAATATCGCACATGGGGCAATGCATCCAATTGCTAGTTGGATGGTGGCATTGAACTTTGCTGACAAACTGACTCTGTCCGTGGCTAATTGTGATCAGAGTGCTTTTCACATTAGGTTTGACGAACCTTGGCCCGGCGGACAGGTCGACTGGCCGCTAGAAAGGGACCTTGCCTACCGAGCACATCAACTGGTTTCAAATCACGTACATAGACCACTGGCGGTCAACCTGTCGATCACCAAATCCATTCCCACTGGAACTGGCCTTGGTGGCGGATCAAGTAATGCAGCAGGCACACTTGTTGGCCTCAATCAACTCTTCAATCTGAACCTCAAACAATCCATGCTACTCGCGTTGGCTGGCCGCCTTGGTTGTGATGTGATGTTTCAGACAGCCGCATTACTTGGCCAACCATCCGCAATTGTGACTGGCTTCGGCAATGAGCTTGCCTCCATTCCCACAACGACTTGCTATATTCTTATTCTCATTTTTCCACCGTTGCACTGCCCCACACCAAAGATCTACCAAATATTCGATGATCTAACCAGCCGGACAAAACAGTCCGATGAGTATGCAGTCAGGCAACTTGCACGGCAATATCCGGATAATCCAAAAGCATTATTCAACGACTTGTCTGAATCTGCTTTTACTTTCGCACCCTCGCTACGCCGTGTTCAGCAGAATCTACAGGATCAGATGGACCGACCAATTCACCTCACTGGATCCGGATCCACGCTCTTTACTATGGCCGACGACCACGTTGAAGCAGTTGACTTATCACAAAAGATCACCCAGATGACTGGACTTAAGACCGTCATCACAGAAACCATGGTCGAGGCCTCTATGGCCAAGCAGCCCGGCTTTTAACCAATACAAGATCATCCTCAGATAATCGCGGTACACCAGCCAGATAAGTTTGATCATTTAGTTCCAAGCACCGCCGGTAAATTCCGGATGCTGCGTCCAAGCGACCCACTTCCCACAATAGTCCAGCCACTAGAAGCCTTGAATTTATTCCATAAGGATCCCGCTCAAGCAACTCCTGACCCAATTGAATCGCATACTGAGCCAATTCAGGCTGGTTCAACAACCGAGCAGCCTGCCTTAAAAGACGGACACGTGTATAAACCAGGGCAAGATCATCAAGCCCCACACGGTTAGCCTGATCCAATGCGGCCAACGCACGCTCGACATGACGGTCAGCTTCTGCCGAATCGGCTTGACGTTGCAACTGCAAAGCAGTCTCCATCCGCAACTTCACCTGACGAAGGTACAGGGTCGGATCATTCGGGATGGCATCGATCGCATGATCCAAGGTGTAAATAGCTTGAATTAAATTCTGGTCAATGAGTTCGGACGCCGTAGCAGCTAGTGCCCTCTGACGATTGGCCATCGCCATTGCACTGGGTATCAAAAACCATCCGACGAGTACGGCAATGAGAACTGGTAGTATAAAACCGCTCTTCGAAATCCGTGCCCGCCCATTTGGGGGACTTGGCCAGTCCTTCGCGCTTACGACGGCAATCACAAACCAACCTATTGTCGCCGTGCCCTGATGAAAGAAAGACATCTCGATCTGAGCGTGTGCCAGCAGTGTACCCGCAGCCCCAAATAGCCCTAGACGCAGCCATGACTGGCAGAATCGTGATGGGTGCATGAGCCAAGTCGTAACCAACAGAAAACCACCGGCCCCCACCGTCCACACGATGATCCGCTCCAGATAGGCCATGCCTTGGTAGGTAATTGTCATCTGTGTTATGAATAGCCCAAGGGCCAAAAGTAATGGCCAACCGAAATCAACAAACCGGATCCGCGCAGCTTGTGCCGAATCCTCAATTTCAACAGACTCCAAGTCAGGATCTTGTGTATGACGCGCAGAATGCCAAAGGCCCATAAGCATCAGCCAACCCCACATTAAGCCGCCGCCTCCCAACATGACCCAACTATCCACCAGCCCATTATGGGAACTACTGACCTGCTCTGGGTTGAGTGGATTCTTGTGAAAGGCATATAGATCCCTAAACCTAACCGGACCCATACCCAACAGATCTACCGACCAGGGTTGCTCGAACATCATGGATACAGCTGCCTGCCAGTAGTAATAACGAAACAATAGGCTACGTTCGCCGTCGAGTGTTTGCGGGGGTCCTAGCATTCCTCGAATGACCACAATCCCAATCACAATGAACAGAACCGCAATTGCCATAGGCCCCAGAAGGCGTCGTACCCAAGTATTACCCGTGACACGAAGATGCCATGCCATAGCCAACAACAATAACCCGATCGCCAATGCGCCAACAGCACCCTTAGACCGTGTCAGAGCTATCAAGGTCAATCCGCAGAGTACTGTGCATAACGGGATTAGACTTGACCGCCAGCCCATCGCCTTGATTCGTCCCAGAACCAACGGTACGACCAAAACCATGAAGCATGCTGCAACCGACCCAAGAAGGTTGGAAAGCCCAAAGGTCCCTACAGCGTCATTTTGCTCAATTCGGTGCTCATAAGCCAAATGATGCGGCGAACCGGGACGCCAGCCCTTGGATTGTAAAAACCGACCTAAATGTTCCCGGTGCAGTTCAAGCTGAGTAGGGTGCAAACTCCAAACATAAAGAACTGCGTCCAAAGCCAAAGGCACCGTCATGGCAATCATGGCCGCAACCATTAATTTTCTGGCCCGTCCATGTTCTGCCAAGTGAACCGCGACAAGGGCCATAATTGCTGCCGTAAGCCAACCATTTGTGCGCACAAGATTTTCAAAGTGAGTTACCCCATGGTAAAGACATGCGCCCACACCACCTAGCACAAGTATTGTCCACACCCACCTGATCCGACCACCAGCAATCAGGTATGCCGTTGCACCCATACCTGCAACACATAACGAAATAATCTGCAATAGAGCCAGACCAAAAGGCCCCAGAGCAATGGTTACACCTCCAAAGGGGTTATACCGCGGATCAGCTTCTCCGATATCAACAGCCGCTGATCCGACCAGGCAATGGATCAGTACGCATACCAGTAGACCAACCGTCGCTGCCGGTATTCCAAAACGTGATGCGCCATCCCGGAATCCCACGGACGGGTTAGAGACCTCCGAATGTTGGGGGGGGACAGGTGCCATGACGGAATAGTGTAGGTAAAGAAAACCCCCTGCGGGTGGTGGGTGCCCGCAGGGGCGGAGGAGGGAGAAGGAAGCGGTAGTAAATCGGCCAACCATGGCCGGATTGGAGTACTGCCTAAACGTTACCCCAATCAAAATCCATTACTGTCATCCATAACATTCACATCGTCCTTGCCCACTCCGACTCTCATCGATCCTGTTTGGGTGATGACGGTCAAGGAGAGGCGATGAGTCGAATGATTGCATATTTCTTTTGATCTGAACCACTTTGTTCCCTAATCAACAGCCATCAAACCGGTTGATTAGCTGCAACCCATTGAGTTACCACAATTCAGGCACTTGTAACAGGTACCATTACGCACCGTGATCGTGCCACATACATCACAAGGCGGCGCATCGGCTTGAACCTCTTTGAGAATCGCAGCCATGGCTGACCCCACCTCGGAATCCCTGCTGCTGGAAGGCCCCTCATCCGCATTGGCACCAACAATCGAAATGCCGCCCCTTTCATCCAAGGTCATCCCCGCAGCCACCTTGTGCTGCGGGGTTCCTGACAACGGCGCCGATGCTTGGGATCTAGATTTCAAGGTATCCGGATGATCATCCTGTTTAACACGATCATCAGCACTCGCAGTCGCACGCAAAGCGACTCTATCCTGTCCCTGTTCGGGCTTATTACCCTTTTCTGATGTCAAATCAGATTCAGTTGTTGTACTACGCCGAGGCGCATTGGCCGCTCTATACCCAGGAATAAACTGCATCCCCATCCAACGGAAAATGTAGTCCACCAGGCTCTTGGCGAAGGGGATATCCGGATTGTGGGTCATGCCAGCTGGTTCAAATCGTTGATGCGTAAACTTGACAACCAACTGTTCGATGGGCACGCCATACTGCAATGCAACACTGATTGCCGTACCCAATGAATCCATCAGCCCGCCGATAGTCGACCCTTCCTTAGCCATCGTGATGAACAATTCCCCCGGTGTGCCATCATCGTAGAGCCCTACGGTCAAATAACCCTCATGACCGGCGACACTAAATTTATGGGTTAAGCTGGTACGCGTATCGGGCAAGCGTCGACGCATTGGCCGCTCCACAACACGCTCAACCACCTTTTCGACATGACCAGGCGCATGATCTGGATCACTGATCTGACTGGCAACATGGGCCACCTGTGTAGCCACTTCCTCTTGCGCAGAAATCACGACATGCTCCGGCTCATCTTGTCCGGTAAGCCCCTCTTCTAGCTGCATTGAATCTGAAGATGCGGCCGTCACCGTGGTTCTCTCACCATTTCCGCCTGAAGTAGCGTTAAGCGGCTGGCTCAATTTGCACCCATCCCGATACAGGGCGTTGGCCTTAAGTCCTAACTCCCAACTAAGCTGGTAAGCCGACTGGATATCATCAATGGTGGCCTTGTTGGGCAAATTGATTGTCTTGCTGATCGCACCAGAAATAAATGGTTGTGATGCAGCCATCATTCGGATATGGCCTTCAACCGGAATAAACCGAGTACCCGTAGGACCACATGTGCTCGCGCAATCAAATATGGGTAAATGTTCCTCCGCCAAATGCGGCGCACCTTCAACGGTCTGTGTTCCACAGATTGTCGTGTTAAGCCACTGGACCTGCTGCACGCCTAGCCCAAGGGCGCCGAGCACATCAAAATCCCGCTTGCCGGCTAATTTACTTAGCCCCAAACGCTCAATCATTTCTGCGCCAAGCAATTGCTCATTAAAGACTTGACAAAGATCAAAAACAGCGGGCAATGACTCGCTAACCTTTTCCAGATCTGCTTCATTCAATCCCTTATCTTGCAGAAAATCTGTAAACAAATCGTGCTCAAGATTTTTATCGCTCCCATCCGGCCCGGGCATGGGAACGTCCAAACTCAAACGCCCCATCACATAGGTCAGAATATCTGTAATCTGCTGTTCACTGTACCCCAAATTCTGCAACGCCGGCTTCAATGACTGATTGGCAATCTTAAAGTAACCACCGCCAGCCAATTTCTTGAATTTCACCAAGGCAAAATCGGGTTCCACGCCAGTCGTGTCGCAATCCATCAGTAACCCGATCGTGCCGGTGGGCGCAATGACCGATACCTGCGCATTGCGATATCCATGCTTCCTGCCAAGAACGAAAGCCTCGTCCCAAGCTATTCGAGCCTTATCTAACAACTGCTGGCTATTGGCCAAAGACCCATCTGAAGCTTGATCCTGCTCTAGGTAAGCCTCGTCAATTGGCACCGGCTTGACCTCAAGCAGTTCATAATCACCCAGTTCATGCTGAACTGCTTCGTTTGCCGCCCGAGACACACCATGTGCAGCGCGACGATGATTACGAATCACACGGAGCATATGCTCACGATTCTCGAAGTATCCCGGAAATGGCCCTAGTTGGCGGGCCATCTCGGCACTGGTTGCATAGGACCGCCCAGTCAAAATGCTGGTGATTGCTCCACAAATCGCCCTGGCTTGTGGTGAATTGTAGGCAACTCCCGCTTGCATCAGCATGGCACCGATATTGGCGTAGCCCAAACCAAGTGTACGGTACTCATAACTGAGTTGCGCAATCTGTCGACTGGGGAATGACGCCATAAGCACGCTTATCTCAAGCACGATGGTCCACAGGCGAACACCGTGCTCAAAACCCTCAATGTCAAACACCCCTGTCTTGGAATCGTAGAATGCAAGCAAGTTCAATGACGCCAGATTACACGCCGTGTTGTCCAAAAACATGTACTCAGAACAGGGATTCGAAGCATTGATACGACCCGATTCGGGACATGTGTGCCACTCATTGATGGTTGTATCAAATTGCACCCCAGGATCGGCGCAACGCCATGCAGCATATGAAATTTGATCCCATAGCTTTCGAGCGCTGAGTGTCTTGGCAACTTTCCCATCGGTACGGCGGATCAATTGCCACTCACTATCCTCCTCGATCTGTTTGAAGAACTCATTAGTAATCCGAACTGAATTGTTCGAATTCTGACCGCTAATCGTCTGATACCCTTCGCCATTGAAGTCATAGTCAAGTTCCAAGCCAAGCGAAGACGCAATCTCCTGCTCCGTAACCCCCATGCAACTGAACCCCTCAGCCATAGCAGCCACTTTAAGTTCCTCGCGAACCTTCCAATTGATAAAGGACTCAATATCTGGATGATCCAAATCTAGACACACCATCTTGGCAGCCCGGCGGGTTGTACCGCCGGATTTAATGGCACCAGCAGCACGATCCCCAATTTTCAGCCAGCTCATCAGACCCGAGCTTCGACCACCACCCGAAAGCGGCTCTTCCTCTCCGCGAAGCTTGGAGAAGTTCGTTCCAGTCCCGGACCCATACTTAAACAGGCGAGCCTCACGAACCCAAAGATCCATAATCCCACCAGCATTAACCAGATCATCGTCGATTGACTGAATGAAACAGGCGTGTGGTTGCGGATGGGTATATGCATCGTCTGCAAGTTTCGTGTCACGCGTCTTGGGATCCACCACCCAATGGCCTTGCGCAGGGCCAGAAATGCCATATGCGAAATTCAACCCTGTATTAAACCACTGAGGGCTGTTGGGCGCACACATCTGATTCAGCAGCATGTGACCAACTTCGTCGTAAAACGCATCGGCATCTTTTTTGGAATCAAAGTAGCCGTGCTTGCTTCCCCACGATTGCCAACAGGCGGCAAGCCGGTGAACAACCTGGCGCACCGACTTCTCCGGCCCGGTCACCGAAGCTCCGCTGTCGTCCTTAAGTAGCTGTCCCTTCCCGTCATGTTGCGGAACACCTGATTTTCGGAAATATTTGCTGACGACAATATCAGTTGCCAGTTGAGACCAGGACGCTGGCACCTCCGCATCACGCATCTCAAAAACAGTTGAACCATCAAGGTTCGAAATCCTGCTTGAGCGTTTTGTCCATTCAACGCTATCGAAGATGTCCTCGTTCGGCTTTGTAAATCTACGATCGATCTTCATTGCAAACCTCTACTAGCAATACAAATCAATCAACCCGTGGCAGCACCAAGCCGACCTGGTCTTGATATTTACCGTTTTTATCTGAATAACTCGTAGCACAAACACGATCTGCCTTCAGGAAAACCATCTGCGCAATCCCTTCGTTGGCATAGATCTTGGCTGCCAATGGCGTCGTATTACTGATTTCCAACGTCACCTTGCCACGCCACTCTGGCTCCAAGGGAGTCACGTTGACAATGATGCCGCAGCGAGCATATGTGCTCTTCCCTACACACATTGCTAATACATCACGCGGAATAGAGAAAGTCTCGATGGTCTCCGCAAGAGCAAAACTGTTGGGGGGAATCATGACAAAATCACGACCTGTTTTGTGCGTGTCAATCGTGACAAACATGTCCTCGCCAAAATTTTTCGGATCCACAATTGCCTGTCCGCCATGTGGAGCCACGTTGGTAAACACTTTGAAAAGCGAACCGACACGTACGTCGTAACCATAACTGGATACGCCGTAGGAAATGCGTCCACTACGCTTCTCATTATCCGCAAACGGCTCAATGCCGATTAATTCCCGGATTTGTGTATCGCACAAGACTGGCATAGCGTGCACCCCACATGAACCTCGGCAAGAATGCCGAACAGAACCCTATCTAGAACGCGTCCGAGGCCGCTGTTAGAAAAGTTCAACCGACAGGTTTAGACCCCACCCAGTTGAAGCCTCTTGACCTTGGTTCGCGGTCACCCCAATCAAACGGGCGAACACCCTGACTGACTCCACTGAACAGGGTCAGCCAGATCATAGGGGCCCATTTTACCCCCTATATATTGGGGCACAACTCTGAACTTTACCAAATCTAGTGCTTCAGGCTCACCCGAACTTCTAAACAAGGTTCAATTCAAGCTTTAGAAAACAAAAAAAAAGCCTAAATGTGGATTTGATAAACGCACTGGAATCCCCTGATTCCAACAGATCTTCCAAAGAGAAAACAGTTGAATTTCTATAACATTTTCATCATGAATTGTTTAAAAACAATCACTGCCTACCGGAACTTCCCTGCAGCGGATTATTGACATTTCAACTGCTAACGGACAAGCTTTTTTTTAAGGGGAAATCGAACTACGGACCACCGCAGCTGTTACCTGATCCACAACCCTTTCCAACGGAAGATCAATCTTGGCACCTGCTGCACGGGCGTGGCCACCACCGCCAAATAGTCCGGCCAATTCCGCTACGTTCACCGCTGATTGCCCAGGTTTACTGCGAAAACTGACGCGGATTGCGGGCTGGGGTTCATTTTTGTTTGCTGGGGGCTCTGTGATTAAAACTACCGTGTTCACACTGGCTACGACCTGTGGAATATCAATGAAACGTTCGGTATCTGACACGTCACAATGGGTCTCGTGAAAGTCCTTGGCACACAACTGCATCACGGCAACCCGGTTTTGATCCATCAACTTCACGCTATCCAAAGCACGAACCATAAGCGCCAGTTTCTGCGGTCGCTCATACTGTTCAACCTTGGTAAAAAGATCTGCATGATCTACGCCACACCGCAATAGCCGTGCAGCCAATTCAAATGTTTGTGGCCGCGTGTTGGAAAACCGAAACCAACCCGTGTCTGCAGCAATTCCTACATATAATGCGTTGCTAATGACAGGCCCAAAGTCCACGGTCAAGTGATCTAAAAGTTCAGTAACGATTTCACAGCAGGCCGCGGCCTGCTGATCCACGTAACGCCACCGCGCTTTTAGACCACCACTCAAATGGTGATCAATGATCATTGTCTGGGGCAACATGGCCTTCAACTGCTCTCCCATTGGAGCAAGTTGGGATTCAGCACCGGTGTCAAGCACCACGACAAGGTCCGATTCGTCCAGTACGGTTTCCTTTTTAAATAGACCCACCGACTCGCCACCACGCAACTGACAAAAACTCTGCGGTACTGGTGGAACAAACCATGCATGCACCTGCTTGTCCATTTGGCGCAGGGCTGCTGACAAGGCCACAACAGCCCCGAATGCATCACCGTCCGGCTTGGCGTGCGTGACCACGGTCACATGCTCTGACCGGCGAATAATTTCTGCCGCGTCACCGAGATTGATATTGGATTGATATGTGAACAATGCTTGTCAACCTGTCGCCTGGAGATTGTCACGAACCGGGCCGACCTCAAGCAAGCCATGATCCGTCAGTAAACGGGTGCAATGAATGTCCCGTGTTAGCTGCTGCTGAAGTTCTTTGACGCACGGGAAGGCACACTGGTCACGGAGCCACCGAACAAATCGAACTGCAATGACACGGTCATAAAGATCTCCATCAAAATCGAGCAAATGTGCCTCAATGGTTCGAATGCGCTGATTCCATGTTGGTTTAATACCCACGCTAATAGCTGCTAGGTGATCCGCGCCATCATCTACCAACCGAACATGCCCAGCATAGACACCATCAGCTGGAATCACCCGGCCCGACAGCACACCTGAGACGAGATTAGCTGTCGGCACACCTAACCCTTGACCTCGTTGCTCTCCACGACAAACCGGTCCAACCAATTCAAACGCCCGCCCCAAACAGCGGCTTGCGTCAGCTACTCGGCCGCATTTGATCAACCCGCGTATCATTGTGCTGCTCACCGCTGTCATCAACTGGTCTACTAGGACAACATGTGTTCGATCCACAACTTGGGTTTGAAATCCAAGTTGCTTGCCCAACTCGGCAAGAACCTGAACATCACCAGCCCTACCACGACCGAATTTAAAATCCGGACCCTCTACAATCGCCATTGGCCGATGATCGGCTACCACCTGTTCGACAAAGGATTTCGGCGAACGCCCCATCAACACACGGTCAGGTTTCAAGCATACCACTTCATCTACACCAAAGGTCTGCAACAATTCGACCTTTTGGGCCTCATCGTAAAGTCTCAGTGGAACCCGACCGGGACGCAAAACCGTAGCCGGATGTGGTTCAAAAGTTAGTACTTTAAACGACAGGTTGTGCTGATCAGCTAAAGCCCGACCGCATCTGAGAATTGCGTCATGACCGACATGCACGCCATCAAAGTTTCCTATTGTGATTACACTTTGCTGTCTGGCCATCGGCGCACACTATAAAATCAGTTTAATACAATCTCTTGCCACCATTGAATGGTCTGCCGCAGACCTTGCTCGAAAGGGGTCCGGGCCTGCCAGCCAAGAAGTTGCCTAGCACGTGTAATGTCCAAGCACCGCCGTGGCTGACCATCCGGCTTGCTTGCATCCCACTCGATTCGACCTTTGAACCCGCATAGATCAGCGATCATATCCGCCAACGCTTTGATCGAGATCTCCTGCCCAGTCCCCAAATTAACTGGCTCGGGCTTATCGAGTCGCTCAGCAGCACATACGATTCCTTCTGCAGCATCATCCACATACAGAAACTCGCGGGAAGCCGTACCACTACCCCAACAGGTCACACTGTGGTCGCCACGATTACAGGCTTCGATGCATTTTCGGATCAGTGCCGGCACAACATGGGACGATCGCGGGTCAAAATTATCGCCGGGACCATAAAGATTAACGGGAACAACCACGGCACTGGAAAGACCATACTCCCGTTCATAGGCATCCAACATGACGAACAGACTCTTTTTTGCAATTCCATAGGGGGCATTGGTTTCCTCAGGATAACCATTCCACATATCGTCCTCGACAAATGGCACCGCGGCAAACTTAGGGTAAGCACATACCGTACCTGCCTGAACGAATTTCCGAATGTTGTTGATCCGCGCCAATTCAATAAGGTGTAGCCCCATGGCCATATTCGCATAAAAGAAGCGTCCAGGGTGCGTACGGTTAGCGCCAATGCCCCCCACATCAGCAGCAAGATGAATCACCACCTCCGGCTCGGTCTGCTTGTACAGCCGTTCGCATTCTCGTTGTTGCGTCAGATCGTACTGGCTACTGCGGGGGATGATTAGGTTCCCATCACTTACCCCCCGTTCACGCAATCTTTGACATACAACCTGACCAAGAAATCCGCCTCCACCGGTCACGCAAATACGAAACTGGGACAAATCGATCATCCTGTTTACTCCGAAGGTATGATCACCTCGTGACCGGCATCAACAAGCATCTTCTCACGTTGGGCCAACTCCAGATCAGCATCTACCATCATGTCGACCAACTGCTCAAAACAAACTTTGGGTTTCCAACCAAGTTTTCGGCGTACCTTGGCTGGGTCACCAAGCAGCACATCCACCTCTGCTGGTCGCAGGTAGCGCAAATCACTGTCAACAAAATCCTGATAGTCCAAACCAACATGAGCAAATGCTCGGCTACAAAAATCACGCACGGAGTGCGTTTCACCGGTTGCCACGACGTAGTCATCCGGTTCATCTTGCTGCAACATCTGCCACATGGCTTCGACATAGTCGCCGGCAAAACCCCAATCGCGTTTAGCGTCTAA
>PBAS01000081.1 GCA_002716625.1 Phycisphaeraceae bacterium
CCTCATGCCCAAGAAGGTTAATAGTGATTATAATCGGTGCCGTCGGCCCGCACCGGTAGCCCCCCCAAGAGGTTGATCATGCTTAGAAAATTGCTGCTGTCGAAAATCCATCGGGCTAAGATTACCCAACGGGACCCGGACTATATCGGCTCGATTACAATCTGTGAAGATCTCTTGATCCAGAGTGGTTTACGACCCAACGAGGCCGTACTTGTGTTGGATATTGATAACGCCGCAAGATTTGAAACGTATGTCATTCGGGGCGAACCGAGATCTGGCACCATTGGCATCAATGGTGCCGCTGCCAAACTGGTCGAAATCGGCCATCGGGTGATCATTCTGGGTTTCAGTTATCTTGCCGAGAATGAAGTTGATAATCATGTGGCAAACGTGGTCGTCTGCAATGAAGATAATTGTGCAGTTCAGCATCTACAATATCCATCCCAGATTAACCAAACAACGGGGCATAAACTAGCCACTACGCACTAACGGCGGCCTTGTGGCCGCGGGGTCGACATCGCCATGTCCCTGGCGATGCGGCCATACACCATCAAAGCTGCATACGCTGAAGCTTGCAGCATAGGTTTGGCGATGGCCAAGACCATTCGAATTAGCCTTGCTAATAAATGTCAATTACTTTTTGGCGCAGCTGTCGTTTTAATCCTGACAGCCGCCCTGTCGGTTGCCTGGGTTGGGATGCAAACCTTGATTAACGAGGGGCAGGAAGATCAAGCAAGACGAGTGGCTGACCTTTGGCTGAACGGTAATATTGAACTGATTGGCAACATACCATCAGCCAAGAACACCCGGAGCAAAGCAGATAATTCAGATATCACACTATCAATCATCGAACAGGAAGAGTTCGAACAACACACGAAAGCCGATCAATTCCTCCATGAAACCGTCCATTTATTCTCAACCCCCCCCTTTCGCAACGAACAATTTTGTGAAACACACGACACCGACAGTCGCACCTACTATCGGTACGCTCGAGCAATCCGCAAATCACACCGCAAAACCAAGGACTTCAGCCTTAATCGACCCGGCACTGGCGTTGCCGATCCACTTGAGATGATATTACTCATTGAAATCTGGCCAGATCAACTTCAGCGACATGAAATACTGATTCAAGCATATATCGTTGCCGCGGGGTTACTGGCCATCCTGCTGGCAATCTGCGTATTCTGGTTCATCACCACACGACTGATCCTGTCACCCGTGCGTGTGTTGCGGGATACTGCGGAAAAGATTTCCGAAGGTGACACAAATATCCGGGCCGACATCAATACCGGTGATGAATTCCAGCAGCTTTCCGAGATGTTCAACACAATGGTCAGCAACCTGAATGCCAATGAACAACAGCTTCGCCAAATCAACAAGGGGCTCGACCTCAAGCTCGGGGAACTAGCGGAACATAATGTCGCCCTCTTCGAAGCCGATAAAATCAAGGGTGAATTCCTAGCGAACGTGTCGCATGAGCTTCGCACACCGCTGCATAGCATGATTGGGTTTGCGGAAATCCTAGAAGAGACACTAAAGGACCGCACCGGACCGGTAGATGAAAAACGCAAGCGGTATATCGCGAATATCATCTCGTCGAGCCGGCGACTCCTTGACCTGATTAACGATCTGTTGGACTTGGCAAAGATCGAGGCCGGACGATTAGAAGTGCAGGTCGGCCCCCTAAGTATTGCCGATGCCGCCGAAGGCTTGATCAATCTGATTAAACCGCAGGCCCAAAAAGCCCAGATTGATCTAAGACTTAAATTACCCAAAGAGCTACCGGCGGTAACAACCGATGCCGGCAAGGTTCAGCAGATCATTTTCAATTTCCTCGCCAATGCAGTCAAATTCACGCCACCTGGCGGGCTTATCACGCTCTGGGCTGAGGTAATCGGCACGGAACCAACAAAAAAGCTGCGGATTGCCGTCCGCGATACAGGCCCAGGTATTCCCGAAGATATGCAGGAAAAGATCTTTGAGAAATTCACCCAATTAGATAGCACTGTTACCAGAGAACATGGTGGCACAGGGCTAGGGCTGACCATCAGCCGTGATCTGGCCAAACTTTTACAAGGTCGCATTGAACTGGAAAGTAAAGACGGCCAGGGAGCGACCTTCAGTCTTGTAATTCCATTGGAATACACGTCACCGAGTACGCCGTTGATGCCGAACAAACCCACACTACCGGCGGCAAACATATAAACAAAGCTGAATCATAAAAACTCCTGATGTTGTATATGTGCAAACTGCGGTATCCTCCGGGGCAATGGCCCCATGCGTAGACCAAGCGAGGCACCAAAACCAAAAATTGCCACAACCATCAAGTACGCGATACACCACCGCAAAAAGAGAACCAAAATAGAATAATCCCCAGCATCACCAACCCGGATAAATGGAGTTGTGATAACTGGCACTTGTCCTTGAACATGATCTGGCGCAGTCCCCATCAGAAAAAGCACGTACACCAAAATAGAGGCCAACATTGTGGGTAGTACCGCGATTGATAGTGACGCAAATCGATCAAGACCCTGCACTGCAGCAGCACGCGCCACACCACCTGCGTTACAGCCAAATATCAATAGACACAAAAGAATGTATAGGTGTGGCCATAAACTCTGACGAGTTTCCAACAACTCGACAATATGTCCGCCACCACGAAAGGTTAAGATGGCACCCGCCGCCAAGCAAACACCAACGGGAAGTAAAAACTGCACCAAGTTCCGTCCTGCTACGCATCGCCCCCAACCTGCCAAACGATCCCACCATACCGTCCCCATCGATACTGCCGCCATGATCGGCAATTGCAAACCTGCCAAACCAAGAATTTTCACAACAAGATCCGACTCATGAAGGCCCTTGGAACCAACAAACGCACTGATCACTTGGCCAGGCAAAGCAATCAGGAACAACATAGCAAGAACAAGGGAACCACCGAAGAGCCACACTACAAGCCAGCGCACTCGTCGACGCCGGGCCAAAACCCACCGACCGGCAAATGCAGGTATTACACCCATCGCCAGAACTGCTGCTGACAAAAGCATCAAACGCATCATGTGTAACACAACCCCGCCACCCGAGATCCGCACCAATTGCCGTGACGCTCCGTCGACATGCAATACGATCAGCAAGACCAACCCTAACACCACGGCTCCGTAAATCCAGGCCCACAACTCGCGGCTGTGCGCCTTTAGCCAGTGACGATTGATATTGGAACTGGACACTGCAACAAACTCGCTCAAGTTCAGGTGGTTCCACGGAGCAGCGGCCAATTGGACTTGGCCCAAACGGCATGCAAATTCAACGCGTGCATCCCTCCACAACCAAACTAAAACCATATATATCATCGGCATTGACAGTGATTTTCCGCAGGCAGCATCCCAACCCACAGATCGTCATGGCATGTGACCACACCGACATCCGTCCTGAGCCCTAACCCAAACACCATTCCCAGGCCCCAATCTCGTTGGATTACGCCAAAACGCTGCGAGTTGTCATCAACTGAACGAGGACCGACATGCAAGTATCCAAACACGAAAACCTCATGCACTAAAAGCCGTGCATGGATCACTTGTTAAAAACATTCCTACGAGTTAACGGCGGCGGGTGAGCCTTAGACCAAGCCACCCCAAGGACAATAATGCGGTGGATGAGGTTAGCGGCTCGGGGATAATGTCGACAGACACAACATTGAAAGTTTGCCTTGCACTGGGCTTATCTTCAAAGTCATAGTCCCATGAATAGGCGTGGGCAATCAGGTCGCGCAGAAAGTCTTCGCCACCAGCATCAACCATATCTGAGTTGACATCCGTTACGTCGACGAGAACACCGTCCTGTCTCACACCTGCATTACCAACCGCTTCCAAATTACCTTTGACAGAAGCCATCATGTCAATATCTGACCACTCTGCAGAAAATCCGCCAACCGTGGAACCAAAATCATCGAACAACAATCCGCCATCGTAGATAACATCGCCATCAAGTTCGACGTCCAACTCGAATTCACCTGAGTGTCTCTTGGTTTCCACCCATGTAAAGTTTGTAATCGCATTCAAAATACGACCAGTCAAAGCCAACGTGCCATCAACATGACCATCTATATGACCGCCGGTCAAATCACCAATGTTGCCATCATTGAAATCGAAGTTGGCTTCGAGTAATGGCGCAGAATGAGGCTCAACCAAGGTACCGATGCCGTCATCTTCCACAACATCTAAACGCGGGATCAAAGCCGTTGGTGTTACGCCTCCAAATAGAGCCGGGCCATCTTCCTCATCAAAGAAAACAACATCCAAACTGGCAACACGACGGCCAGCATAGTCAAGCACAAAAGGCAGAAAGTCAGGTATACCATCACCAGCAAGCGACCCTGGAGCCAACCCATCATCGATGGCCTCACCGCTGACCGGAAGAATCAACCTTGGAGTCATATTATAAACTTGGGTGGTAGTGGAACCGAATGGTAGAAGAGCCAATGGGCCACCAGGGCCAGGATCCGCCGAATTTGTAATCCATCGAATCATAGATCCCACTCGCGCTCGCCAAAATAATGAGTCCTTAGGTGGACCAGAATCATTCGATGAATGAGTTATTCCGTTCAAGGCGAGCCAGGTGTTGGTGGAGGCCAGTGATGGATTGCTAATTCCAGAACGGGCATCACCTAAAGGAACACGACCAGGGCTTGGCAGATTAATACCTTGGATGCCATCCTCGAAAGACCCACTACGACCACTCCAGTCCACACGGAATGAATCGGTCATACCCGGCATTGCGCCGCCAGCAGGATTTCCTGATTGATTGATAGCAACATAAGCGCCAGGTGTTTCGCTGATATAGTTTTCAAGAAGACCAGCACCCTCACCAAGAAGAGTGTTTCCCCCATTAAAAGTTTGATTGCTTAGTGGAACTCCAAGTACTGAAGTGGTAATAAACAGCCCTGCCAATGAAGCAACCAACAACACGAATCTCCTAGATATGGACGAAGGTTCTATATTATTATTATTTCCCATTACTTTCTTCTCCTGCCCTTTTGCGCGCAAAACCTGCACCGCAGCTAGCTATTAGGTTTTATCTTGCGCTCACAAAACCAAAACGCGCAAAGCTTTCACCTTCTCATTCCGGAATGGTGGACTGAAAAACAAGCAGATGCTCACCCTCGCTTCACACAAGGCGTCAATGATTTGCGAAAAGGCAAATCACCTATAGACACTGCCGAAACCTTGCCTTGCTGGGACCTAAACGGTACTTCCAGCATGTAAGGTGTAATGCATTGGGCCATAATAATCAAGAGGAAAACCTATAAAATGAGCATTTTAAATTTAGTTCCCACCTAAACCCGAGCTGTATTTTACCTATTTTAACAGGGTTGCCAGAACTCGCTGCGCATTCTTGACAACGGCCTCGTCAGCATTGCTATTGGCGGCCTGAACCAGGTGGTATTTCCCCCACTGAACATTTCCCAATGCCTGATAAACCACACCAAGATGATAGTGCACATCACCCATATCCCTCAGCCCCATCACGCCGCGAGTTAAAAGAGTTCGCGCAATCTCGTTGCGACCGCGTTTGTGTTCGATCCACCCAATCGTATCGAATATAGCTGGATTACCCGAGTCAATTGCAAGCGCTTGTTTTGCCACGGCATAAGCTTCTTCCAATCCATCTGGCTGGTGCTCAGCCAACAGGTAAGCTAGGTCATTGCCAGCCAACGCACGATATGGCCCATTGCCAATTACAATTTTTTTCAGTGATGCCATGGCCCCATCAAAATCGCCGGATCGATGAAGCGCGTGGGTCAGGTGATATTCAGCATGAACATTCCCCGGCTCACGTTCAAGCAGTTCCGCATAGCCCTTGATCGCATCTTCCCATTTTTTTTCCTTCGTGCTTGCTCGTGCAGCCAAGTAGGCGCCCAATGTGCTATTTGGCACATTTCGGTACACCAGCCCCAACGTTCCGTCAATCGGTTCTAAAAGGTCGAGTTGGGCCTGAACAAGAAAACCATAAGCGGGAAGCATTGCAGGCATATCACCTATAACCCGTTCTGCCTGCTCCTTGACCATCTGCGGCAACCCGACTTCCAGCGCGACAAGTCCACGGGCCAAGGATTTTGCTGCCTTGCGTGTACTTACATCCTTAGCATTGTACTGGTCAAGGATCTTTAACAAGTCACTTTTGAAAAGAGTCTTGCGCGGCTTCAATGCTGGAACTGCGTCGCGAGCCGCCGGAATATCTGCTACACAAAGCGCCCGCAGATACCGGGACAAGGCAAGCTCAGATTGCGTTTGCTCAACCTGCTCATCCACGAGCATTGCAACCAATGGCCCCAGTGGCATCTGACCCAAAGCGGGTGTAGCTCGATAGATCTGAGCTGCCTTTTCAATTCTATTTAACCAATGCAAGACCACGATCCGCGCCAGTGCAATCTCCGGTGAATCAGATTTCAGATTAGCCAACATGGCCAATGTGCGGGCCACATCCTCCCACTGGCCACGATTGGCGTTAACTGTTATTTTCACCTTTAACCATTGGGCCTTCACATGATCAGGCAGCCAGTCAACAGCTAAAGCTCGTTCAACCCAGGCTAACATGGCCTCATGTTGCTTGTCACGCAAATTCAATTTCAGGAGTTCAAGGGCTGCATTTCGGGCGCTTTGAGGATGATCAAGCAATGATTCCAGCCGCTCTCGAGCTCTTTCAATTCGACCAAGCCGTTGATCAACCTTGGCAATGTAGACCTGGGCTGCCGCGTACTGCATCGCATGCGCCGGAATCCGGGAAAGACGGGAAATGGCGTTTTCGGGATGTCCCAACTCATCCTCAGCTTTACCAACGGCAAACAAAATTCGTGGGTCTTGGGCCTTCCCAGCTAATTCCAGTTCGCCAAACGTCCTGACCGCCTCATTGGTTAACCCGATACTTAAAAACAATTCTCCCTGAGCTACCAAAGATGCGATTTTGGCCCCAGGATCCAATTCACCCATCTGCCCCATCACCTTTACTGCGGCGGGATAATCAAGCTGGATAACCTTGGCCTGCGCTAGATACCGGTGCAAAGTCACACTGTTGGGGGCAAGTCGTATCGCCTGAACAAGAACCTTCTCCGCCTCGCTGCCGTGCCCCATTTTCAACAACAGTTCACTTTTCCATTTCAAGTAGTTGACATTACCTGGATATTGCGCAATCCAACCACCAACAACCGACAGAGCTTTCATCTCATGGCCAAGATGGCCGTATTGACTTAACAACCGATGTTGTAGATTTATGCCTGCGGTATTCAAAGTTGCTGCCAAGTTATCAAGGAACTCGACGGCACGATCACGTTCCCCAAATTGCATAAGCAAATTAACTTGCCGTAATATTGCCCAACCACGATAGAAATCTGCCTCAACAAGCCTCTGATAGACATCCATCGCCATGGTTAGGTCTTTCGATCGCTGGTAAACCGCAGACATGGCATCAGCCACAACTAACGCGCGTCGTTGACCAGCTTTGACCAACGGCTCGTAAATCGTAGAAAGCGTATTTAGTGCAGCATCTGCCTGACCGGCCGCATGCTGCAAAGCAGCCACTGACAAATGGGCAAGCATCTCACCACCAGAATGCCACTGAACTCTTCGGTATGCATTGATACCTGCTGCAAATTGGCGTTGCGAGATATAAAACTGCGTCAGGAGACGATGGGCATATACATTTCCCGGAACATTTTCCAGTAGAGTCCACAACTGCTGCTCCGCCTCACCATATTGCTTCTCGTACAGATGTATATTTGAAATGATCAACCGAAGCGTTGGATCCGTCGCCCCTGCACCAATGGCACGATTGCAGATCTCCAATGCCTCATCATTTTTCCCTTGGCTGAATTTAATCTGGGCCAACAGTGCCGGTTGCTTCGACACATCAAGGTCCGCCTCCGCGATGTGTGCAAGGTGTGCCTTTGCCTTTTCTTCCTGCCGCATGAAATGAAAAATCCGGGCCGCCAGAGCATGGCCACGCAGGCTATTGGGACGCTCCTGTAGAACCAGATTCACTTGCTCCAGTGCATCATCGGTAAGCGAAAGGCTTGCATATGCTTGAGCCAAAAGGAGCATGGCATCCACATTATCTGGCTGCATCTGCACAACTCGTTCAAGCAATTCCGCTGCTCGGTCAAATGATTGTCGCCGGAGATACAAACGCCCCATCATCTGATCAACACTTGCAGTCTGGCCAAACCGTTTGCGCAAAGATTCCAAGTTGGACTTCACCTGTTTATCCTGGCCAAGCATAAGCAACGCCTCAGCCAGAAGAAGATGCGACGCGAGAACCTCGCCATCAACACGAACCAAACGGCGTGCGAAACGTTCAGCAGCGTCATAATCTTTGAGGTAGAAATACCCACCGATTAGCACACGAAGATGCGCCATGCCAAGCGGGTCGATCATTTGCACCTCCCGATCCAGCATGTGGCGTAGGCGGTCGCGCTTGCCCGTCTCCCGTAAGAACTGAACCATAAGTCGAATCGCAGCCGTATCCGTCGGATTATCACGGTAATAATTTTCAAGATCCTCGAAAACTTCGCCCAGCAATCCTTCGGCCCCCATGAGCTCGATCCAGAGCTTCTCAGCAAAATGGTTATCAGGATTTCTCGCCCTGACACGCTGCAGAACCCCCATAGCTTGAGCCTGATTACCAGTCTCGATCAGGGTCAGTGCATGAAAAACCATCACCTCATCTGTCGCCGGCCTCTCAGTAGTAAGTTCATTGAGAATGTTTTTGGCGTCTTCATACCGCTTGAGTCCGTATAGCGCCTGGGCTTTCAAATAACGTCCATTGACGTGCTTGTTATTATTTCGCAAGACATGCTCAACCATCTCAAGCGATTCAGGGTACCGGCCTTCGGCCATGCGCAAACGCGTGCTGGCCAGATACCAGTTATCCGATTTAGCTTCCTGTTGACTCACCGCCTCCAGCAGTTTCCACCCGGTCTCAATCCGCAGATGCGATGCTTGAACTGTTTCCGGCATGCTCAGCAAATCAATGGCCAAACGCTCACCGAGTAATGCAGGCAAGTCCTTCCGCTTGACTAACTGCTGACTTAGTGCCCAAATCTCAGACCATGCGTTACGACCGCGTAGCATCCAGGCATAGATCTGACATGCGTCATAGTGGTCTGGTTTAAGACTGATTGCATCACGCAGGAAATGCTCGGCACTGGACTTGAGTTGGCCAATCCGTTGATTTAGGTGACCAACCACAGACACGACTTGGGGATCCTGTTTATCTCCGGTCCGATCTCGGCGTATCGCGTCCTGTTTATACGAAGCTACTTTTTTTTCTATTTGAGCAACTTCAAAGGAAACGAGACGAGCCTCGGTATAAAGAGCCTCAGCTTCATGGCCATTTTGTAATGACAGCCAACCCGCTTGTCGACGTCCAACCTCCAGGGCATCGTTGAATTGCTCCTGCAGGTGCGGATTTGCCAAAAAATCTGTTTTCTGAAGCTGATCTTTTAGGCGAAATAAAGCCCAGTTAACAAACAAACGCCGGGCCTCCAAATCATCCGGATAATACTCAAGCAAACGATCTAACGATGAACGGCTGTCCTCAAGTCGAGCCATTAGCAGTTGCGACTTGGCCTTGATAAACATTGCCTCACGATTCTGTGGCAAACTCTTTAGAAGGCTTTCAGATTCATGTAATGCCTTTTGTGGATTACCTCGCTCCAAAGCCATCTTGGCCACTTGCAGGCGTGTACCAGGTGTGTCACCGCACCCAATGGCACTCATACAAACCGCTGCAATAAACAATCGAATGATCCATCTGCACCTGAACATGTTGTTAATCTCCTGAGCCATTTATCTGACTGGGCGGGCTTGATGCACCACTGCTGTCGCTTGGCGGAAGAATAATATTGTTCCTGATCAAAAGACGGTAAACCCATTTTGCTTCAACCGCGTATGCGATCCCGCTGGGGTTAGTGACCATATGCTCCCGAGTCTTGGTCGCAAGCGTCTTGTTGATGACGCCCAACACCCGACCACTTGACACATCGAATACCGGCGAACCACTGTGCCCGGGATAAATTGTCATATCTAATTGATAGAGAAAATAGGGCTTCTTTAGAGCCTTGGCCAACTTTGGAGAAAGCATGCTTCCCTTGGGAAGTGGCAAAACGGCTGGAACAGTTGCCGCAATCACACCTTTATGCGTTGCTGGAATGACACCGAGCTTCATACCCATCGGATAACCCAAAATACCAACCGATTGGCCTTGTGCGGCCGTACCCTGCCACAACAAATCTAGCGAAGGCAATGGTGGACCTTTGAATCGCAACAATGCCAGATCATGATCACGATCTTCATCGATCAACCTGGCTCGCCTTGCTTCACGATGCGGCTGACCTGGTGCAAAAACGCGTAAATGGTCTACCATCTTGGCCTGACGCAAAGCCTCTATCACATGTGCATTGGTTGCAATCGTATTGCCGTCCCCAACAACAAAACCCGTACCAAAGTACATAATGCTAGGCTTGTTTCGCACATCATAAGCACCTATCGCCAACACGCTGGGGCGTATCACACTGACCACAGTTGCAAACCGATCAGGATGCATCGCCTGCACTGATGGCGGTCTTGGCAATGGATGCGCCCAGGAAACAGCGCTTCCCAATATTGACACCGCCAAAAACACAAAAGCGATGCGACACAGGCGCATGCCAATAAACACGGAAACAACCGGAATGACCAGACGTTTGTTCATATGCCAAGCCGACAAACTTCTACAATTCCCACTTAATTCAGATTCCTGCGAATGTCGCCCAGGAGTTCCCGAACAGCCGCAAGGGCCATTTCCCTTGCCTGATCCGTCTGACCACCGGTAATCGGCACGTCAAACCGGACCAACGCACCACCAGATCGACCTCCCGCCAACCCATTCAAAAAGATAGTTAACTGTTGCCGGAAAAAGCTGGTCGTAAAGACATCGCCTGCTTTGTATACATACAAATGATACATTTCCCGACCCTGCTTCTCGGTAATAATCTCACGCATCTCGACTGGCCAATCCGGCTCCACATCTACCACACAAATCCCTTGGTGCGTAATTTGATAACCACTACCCTCAAGACACACTTCAGGTTCGTGTGTTCCCTTTCGATTGTTTGCGCTAAATACAATCAACAGTTCCACGTGGGATCGATCTTGTGGGGCACGATAGATCCGGTACAGATAATCCCTGGTCTGCAGAACAACCAGCGCCAGTTCTGGTAGTTGATGATCCGTGCTACCAAACATTCTGCCGTCAAGCATCACCTGTTTAGGAACAGCCTGCACAGCAATAGCACTATGCAGATCAGCTGAAGAGGGTGATGCCAAATTAAACGACAGGGCAATACAGACCACCAACACCCCCAACACCACCGGATGCCTGAATCGGGGCAGCACATAGCCAAACTCCTTGACCCCATCAAGGTAACCAAGCAAGCGAGAATCGGTCCAATTGCACTTAAACAACTTGCCCAATTGAATGATTGTCCACTCCAAGGAAAATAAAATCGCCAATGCAAAAACAAATACCAATATGCCCGACACATCATGAAATGCACCATCTGGCGCTGCTGCTTTAACACTGTAGTAGTGCGCCACCAAAGCCAGGCAGGTAATACGAATAATATTACTCAACACCGCCACCGGAACTGCCGCCAACAGTAGAAACAACCGCCAAGATCCTCTTGCACGGCACACCACGGCGAATAACGAACCGAAGTATGTAAGTGATATCAGGCTACGCAATCCGCTACATACGTTTTCAACCATAAGTTTTTTTATCTGGCCGCCCTGACCAGGAGGAAGATGGACAAAACTTCCCTCCATATAGACCGGAATACCAAACAGTTGCCTCGACACCCCCACCGCCGACTCACCGGCAAGAAACTTGAGTTTAAAATTGAGTGCTGCGATGGCACCCATGGGCAAAGGAACCATAAAAAACAGGAACATGACGGGCAGCCAGTATGCGCGTGCAAGCGGCCAACCTCCCCACAACAACAACGCTCCCCCCAATACACCGATCAAAGAAAATCCGGACAGGAACATCACGCCAGCTCTTACGCTGACCAGATGCATCAGGATCCCACAACCAAACCCCAGCCAGCCAAAACATGTCGAGCCATGTGTTCGGTTCGCCGGCAAACCAACACGTCGATAAATAAAGAATGAAATCGCCAAGCTAACCAACGGCACAAGCGGACCATGAGTGTAATACGAATCCCCCTCGCTCAACCGTTCAGATAAACTCATGTTCTGTCGCGTCCATGCGGGGAACCATCGCAACCACATCTCAAAAAAAGTGTTCCACCACGCGGCACAGACAAGTGCAAGACTGACGAACAGGAACCATATAGCGCCACCTTGGCCGTAATGACTCGCACCACGGGCTGGAACCTCTTGAAGCAAACGCACTGCATCCTCTGCCTTGCGTCGTGCATGGTCCTTGTCCTGCACCGCTTGATCATGGGATCGATGGACCATCTCAGGGAATCCCTCGAATAATCGGCGGCCCGATCAATCGTGTCATCCATACTGGCAGCCGCTGCCAGAAAGCAATACGCCTTTTAAATTTCGGGCTGTTGGGACGTGCAATATTAATGTCACCGCGCCGAACATAGTATTGCCACACCGTCGCCAATGGCTTGGCACCCCACTGTTCCTTAAATCGATAGGTACCCGAACCCTCACTGGATCGGCCAAAGTCAAACCTTCGACTGCCACGATCAATCGCCCGGCACAGAAGTTGATGGTACATCCACATGTTGGCGCATGTCGCCGCATAACTCCGCAAGCTACTGGCTGAAGGCACCTGTGTCGTACCTCCCATGGTGATTAATAACGCGCCAGCCACCGGCCTATCGCCATACCGCACAACCGCTATCTCTGCCGCTTGCTTGAACTGCATCATCATCAATGAAAACAAGCGTCGAGGATAAACCGGGGTGCCAAGATCTCGCATGTTGATTGCAAAGACATTATAAAACTCACCAATCAACTCCTGACCACCCCATATGATACTCAAATCATTTTTTTGTCCTTTACGGATCTGATTGCGAACCTTGGAGCCAATTACAGACCATAAATCTTTCTTACCCGATGGAAGGTCCAGAATCATTAGAGACTTGTCATCTCGTTGGACAACCAATTGATCACTTGGCACTGGGTTGAGGTGACGCAGTTCTAGATATTGGACATCAAGTCGGTCAGCCAGCTTTACTGCCGCATCAATCAATGCCATGCTCGTCTTGACATTATTGCTCACCACCCCACAGTGATTGAGATACGGCAAACTAACCAAGAAACGGCCGAATAGGCGACCTGAAACAAGTGCCAACGGAAGATAGCCGCATAGGTTTCCATCGCTGGATCGATCCAATAGCAGATAGGGGCGCTGGCCTAGCCCAGCATTAAGCACAGTAAGCCAACGGGGGTCATGCTCAACCAGCAAATGCCCCAATGACGTCAAGTCATTGCGTAATCGCTGGCAACAAGCGGCGTCAGGTTTTTCAAAAACCTCAATCATCTCTTTGGGGTGATCGGCGGTACAAAATTCGCATCGCAAGGCGCCAAGAGGTAACCGAACCTGCATCTGTTATCGACATCTACAACGTCCAACTACGCCGGAAACGGTGAATTAGCACACATGACTGGACATGGTCACTACCCCACCCCTCATAACGAATTGATTACGCCCTAACCCCCACATTACCGGCCGTAATTGGAGCCATATGAACCCAATTCACCCTACGTACCGGCGACCTCTACTTAGGTAAAAGCCCGAGCATCGCCAGTAATCCCCAAGGGCTTGGCTGGAATACCCCCAACACGGGCAGTAGCGGCAATAGGCTTGGTGACCACCGCACTGGCACCGACAATCGCACCGGGTCCAACATCAGCCATCACCACCGCTCCAGCGCCAATCCACGCGCCATCACCAATGGTGATCATGTCAAACTGTGGCTCGTGCTCGCCTTTTCTGCCGCGGTGCTGGTTGCCACCGCTCAGCACCTGTACACCATCCGCCAACAAAACATTATCACCAATGTTTGCCCATCCGATCGTACAGAACCGGCCAATATAAACGCGATCTCCCAACTGAGCCTGCTGTTTACTAAATAAACTCATAAATCCAAATGAGACATCCCGACCAACAGATTTCAATAAGACCGAGTAACAGACCTTACGGGTATAGATCCCGAAGTTCCCAGGAATCAGCCCTAGCCATTCGCTGGTAGAAGTAAACGACTTGGATCGTCCCACCACCATACCGCCCATGTAGCAACCGCAAAGAAACGGCATGGCGACACACCAACCAACAAATAGGCCAAGGCATTTAAAACAACTGCGCATGTCATGACCTCTTCTCAAGCACTAGACGGACTATCCGCCGTATTCGGCTTCGGAATTCCCAGTACATTGTCATAGATATGACGAATCTGATCCATTCGTTGGCCAAAGCTGTAATGTGACTCGATAGCCTTTCGACCCGCCATTGCCAAGCGCCTGCGTAATGTTTTATCGGTTACCAAGCGTTGACACGCCTCAATCAGCGCATCTAATTCACCAGCCGTACAAATTAATCCTGTCTGCTCATGTTGAATCAGGTCACCAACCCCACCAACCTGCGTGACCACAACGGGTACATGCATACTCATCGCCTCAAGCACAACGTTGGGCAACCCCTCGCGCAAGCTGGACAGAACAAATAAATCCAATGCGTGATAGAGCGATATAGTATCCTCCACAAACCCCAATAGACGAACGCGTCCCGCAAGATCATACCGCTCAACCATATCTTCCAAATCACCACGTTGATCACCTTCGCCAGCAATCCATAGTTCCAAATCAAGTCCCCGCTCAACCAATGCATGCACTGCACGAATAAGCAAACAAAAACCCTTTTCGGTGCTTAGGCGACCGACGGCCCCCATGACCACCCGTCCAGGTGGCACTTGATATTGCAGTCTTAATCTTGCCTGGTCGGGCGGGTGATGACGCTTGAACCGACTTTCATCAATCGCATTGAACACTAGACTCAGACGTTCATCTGGCACACCTAATGTTCGAGCCCGATCAATCAAATCCGGCGAAACGCATATTACACGGTGATAGTAGGGTAAACACCAGCGATCAATTGCATAATACAAAGGTGTTTTCGCAGTACGTTTGACCCAACCATGAACCGTGGTCACCAACTTCATATTCCAAAATGGCCGTACCGCCAAGCCAAGCAGGTTGGACTTGTAATCGTGACCATGCCAGATCCGCACTTTGTACCGCCGACACAGATCAAGCAGAACACGAAATACCGAGCAATCAAGGGGCCCAGCATCCGGAACTGCAATCAGTGGGCAACCAGCCTGCACAGCTTTGTTTTGAACCTCATGGAAACCGGGGTCATCAGGTGGGTGTAGATAGGCCGCCACCAACCAATATGGTGTACCACTCATGAACGGAGCCGATAACAAGATTGTCTTGTCGGGACCACCTCCAGTGCCGGTAATGACCCGAGTATGTAGCACGACATGTCGACCGCCGGGGGCAGCTGGAAACACGGAATCAAGCTCATGTGTCACGTTTGTCATCCTGCCCGACAAGCTTGTATCTAGTCAATAATTGCCATAACCGATTAGTTATTGTACACCCGAATCACCCTAAAACCGCCAAGGACGCCGGGTACCGGTTGCCACAGCAGCACGGACGCATAAGATGAATCGGACAGGTAGCCGTCCGAGTCAACCCCGGGCCGCCCTACTGGCAATACTCAAGGGTGTGGACAATACCTTCAGCGGCAGGAAGCGGATCGACGACATGGGCATTGAAACAGCGTTCCCACAAGAATCATTCGTCACCACCCAACTCAACAAGGTGGTCAACTGGGCCCGCAAATCTAGCCTGTGGCCCATGCCATTTGCAACTGCGTGTTGCGGAATTGAGCTTATGGCCACCGGTGCTAGCCGCTATGATTTGGCGCGATTTGGAGCTGAAGTAATGCGGTTCAGCCCACGCCAAAGTGACTTGCTGCTGGTTGCAGGACGCGTTGCGATTAAAATGATGCCGGTTCTGCAACGAATCTACCAACAAATGCCCCAACCCAAATGGGTCATCTCGATGGGAGCCTGTGCGTCGACCGGCGGTGTATTCGATACTTATGCTGTTGTCCAGGGTATTGACCAGTTTATTCCGGTTGATGTCTACGTCCCGGGCTGTCCCCCACGTCCGGAAACATTACTCGAAGGCATCATGGCCATCCAACAAATCGTGGACAATGATGGACAACTGCCCTCCGACCACCCACGGCGGCCCCTGCAGATTGCCCTACAACCCACCCACAAAGTCAGTCCTCAACCCGTACCACTAACCATATCATAATTTGATACCCCGACCATAGAAGACGCGACCAAAGGCAATACGCTTTAGCACAATACCACCTGATCCAATGCGGCCGAGAGGACTCGAACCTCCACGGGATATTACTCCCACCAGCACCTCAAGCTGGCGCGTCTGCCAATTCCGCCACGGCCGCTACATGGCTTACTCCTGCTACAGAAAGTATAAGCGTCCTGCGGTACTTGTCGATTTTGGGCCATTTGTTGCTCATGATCTATTTTCCCATGGGGGCAAAAAATAAATTGTCAAAAAGCTAGAATATATCACACGGTAAACAACACGATCTCGCGGAGTCTTCACCATGGCCAAAGATCTCACACGCCACCAGCAGGGAATTGTCAATCGCTACTACGAACATCACGAGACGATCCAAAGCAACAAGATTTCGGACCTTGTTGCCGAACTTTGGCTGGCCGGTGACCCCAAAACACAAACCAAACTGTGGAGCCGTGCCCAGGTTGCCTTGATGCGGATGGGTATCGATGCGAATCATGTGGCAAACATCGTTAAACAACGTGACATCGAAGCATTTGCCGCCCTTGTTGGCCAAGTTGATGCGGGTAAAACACCCACTTCACTGACGGGCAAGAAAGATCCCTCAACATCCGAAAAGCGAGCACGAGGTGCAATTTCCGTGTCTGATGGCCGGACAATCGGACAAATGCGTACCCAGTTGGCTGCCGAGTCAGGTCAGGACTCACTTGAAGAACCAAACCTTAAAAGAGCCCTCAAAGCCTTTCGGCGAAAAATCAAATCACTTCGTCGAGAAGATGAATCGAAAATCGGCAGCCGTTATGTCACAATGGGACGCGAGTCCAATATCTGTGCCATCACACCGCCCAGCAACTTTCCCATGACCGTGTGGAACAAACTCGCTGAACTTGGCCGCCTCAAAAAGGCAGGCAGCGGAACATTCGAGCTACCATAGCCCTTAAATCATTTGCCATTTAACGCGACAACCATGGGCCAATGACCGCATAAAGCGCCAACAGATACAGGAAACCGGTTAAAATCCGGATCCGCCACCGTACAGACAAGGCATATTTGCCGATAGCGTACCGCCGATTACCTAACGTTTTACGACCCACGCCCGGTTCGTTAGATTACACGACCGATTAAAACACCGGAACACAATTTCATGGGTACAAAAGTCTGCAAATTTGGAGGTACTTCCCTGGCCGATACCGGCCAGATGCAGAAGGTTAAACGGATCGTCCAAGACGATGCGGATCGTCGATTCATCGTCCCCTCGGCACCGGGTAAGCGAGAACCATCTGATCGAAAGATTACTGATCTATTGTATCTGTGCCATTCAACGGCCTGCCAGAAGAAGTCGTTTGACGAACCATTCAGGTTGATTAGCGACCGATACAAACAGATCGTCAACGATCTGGGACTTAACCTGGACCTTCAATGCCACCTCGATCAGATATGCAACGATATCCGCAGTGGCGCCACTGCAGACTACACGGCCAGTCGTGGCGAATACCTATGTGGCCTGATCATGGCTGATTGGCTTGAAATGCCATTTATAGACGCCAAAGAGGTCATCCATTTCGATTCGAATGGCCAACTCAATATACACCGCACGGATGAAGCATTTCAAAACAGGTCAAAACAACTGAAACAAGCTGTCATCCCAGGCTTCTATGGTTCGACTCCCAATGGAAAAATCAAGACATTCTCCCGCGGCGGGTCGGATATCAGTGGTGCCATCGTTGCACGCGGCGTTCAAGCCGACGTATATGAAAACTGGACCGATGTCTCGGGATTACTCATGGCAGACCCCAATATCATTGCAAACCCGCAATCCATTGACGTACTTAGTTACCGTGAGCTACGCGAGTTGGCCTATATGGGCGCCAGTGTTCTGCACGATGAAGCCATCTTCCCCGTTCGCCAAGCAGCAATCCCCGTCAACATTCGCAATACCAACCGACCAAACGATCCGGGGACCATGATTGTTCCCGAAACAACACCTATTGCCCACACCGGTACGATCACGGGTATTGCAGGACGTAAAGATTTTACCGTAATTGCTGTGGAAAAGGCGCTAATGAATGCTGAAATCGGCTTTGCACGCCGGCTGCTGAGCATCCTGGAAACGCAGAATATCAGCTTCGAACATCTACCCAGTGGCATTGACACCATGAGCCTAGTCATCGCCGACACCCAGTTAAATGACAAACTCGATTCATTGCTTGTCGAAATCCATCACTCGTGCCACCCTGACTCACTTGAGGTTTACCCAGATATGGCACTGGTTGCCACGGTAGGGCGTGGAATGTCACAGACACCCGGCATGGCCGCCAAAATCTTTACCGCTTTATCCTCGGCCGAGGTTAATATTCGGATGATCGATCAAGGTTCAAGCGAGATTAATATCATCGTGGGCGTCCATACAAGTGATTTTGAGAAAGCCGTTCGCGCAATTTACAGCACCTTTCAGGAATAGGTGATACAGATCTATGCGTGCCTCTTCGCAACCGCCAGCGACTTACCATCCAACCACTTTGCCCACACCCAATACCGCCAACGCATATTCCGCATGACAACCCACCTTGATGCGATCATGGAATCGGCTAGTAACGCGTTGTCTCGGATGGACTACCTGCAATGCGAGAAGCACTGCATACATGCACTGTCAATGGCCCGCAAGCAAGCCAACTGGCCCTACTACGCAAGGATTCTTCTCCCCCTACAGGAATCTCGCCGCCAAAGACGCATGATCGCGGCCGAATCAACCATTCGCCTCGGGACCACTAATCTACCCCACGCCCCGGGGCAATGGACAAATCAGCTAGCTGCTGGCTGCATTGTCATCACCCAACCACATCGACCAACTATGGCCCGCTTGATTGCCGAAAAAATGCAGGATCGTTTTATTCTCGCCCTCTATGCCGAAAACACATCTGACTGTCCCCGCTGGACACTAAGCTCCTCCCCGGGCTCGACCATCACCGTAACCATCGATGCGCCACCACGCGGCTGTATTGACCGCTGGCTGAAACCAGATGATCGTACAAAATTCAATAACAAGCCTCCAGACCAAAAGGCCACTCTATCCTTACCGCCAGTACGTTTGGCGAGCGTAGCATCCAACTGGTTTTTGGATGCATGCGAAGCCATGGGGGATGCTGCCTTGGCACAGCTGGCCCCACAGGACATCGACGTGGATCAGATCAAGGCACTTGAAAGCCTGTTGCTGGCCATGCCAGCCCACGAGTTACTCCATCAGGAACTGGGCCGCGTAGCACGTCGTGTAGAAAACCATTAATACCGAAAAGATCCACTTTTACAGTCGTCACCACCAACTCAAAGTGGGACACTAAAACGAAAAATCCAGTTGCAACTTGATACATTTGAGCATGACATGTACCGGGGCTCATCCGAGCCAATCCCGGTTGTGCCCATTGATTAAATTTCACCCGGCCTGACCCTAGGCTTCCCGCAATTTTCTACTGCGGCCCGGTGACGTACAATTGGCGAATGGCTACCACTAGAAGACTGGTCGTGGGTATCACCGGTGCTAGCGGAGCACTTTACGCGCAACGCACGATTCAACTGCTCACCGCAGCCAACATCGAAACCCACCTGGTTGTCTCACCGCTGGGCCAACGACTGCTCCATGACGAATTAGGTATGGAAGGCGTTCACCTTGACGCATTAAGCGGAGCACCAGACCGAAGTCACCTCATCAAACACCATCATTTCAAAGATGTCGGTGCGGTATTGGCGAGCGGTTCTTTCATCCACGACGGAATGTTGATCGTACCATGTTCATCAAACTCCCTCTCAGCAATTGCCGCCGGATCCCAACAGAACCTAATTCACCGTGCGGCAGCAGTCACACTCAAAGAACGCCGCCGCCTCGTTTTGCTCCATCGCGAGATGCCCCTTGCCCTCACTGATATCCGAAATATGGAACTGGCCACAACAGCCGGCGCCATCGTGTGTCCCGCATCACCAGGTTTCTACATGCAGCCATACTCGATTAACGACCTGGTTGATTTTGTGGTTGCGCGAATACTTGCTCTGGTCGGCGTAGATCATGGGCTTGATATGGAATGGTCGAACCAGAAGCCCCCCCCCAGAACCCCGCATACAACGCCATGCAACTGACCGCACCACGGAAAACCACGGCAGACAAACCCAACGAGATCAAGGATGACACAAGCAACCATAACACCAAACGATCAACCACACTGCGGGGCCGATGGAAACTGGCTCAATTCACTGAGACATTTAGCACGCGACATTAAGATCAGCCACACCGTTTTCGCATTACCGTTCGCTTTACTGTCATCTTTTCTTGCCGCATCACACAGGAGCCATCTACCTCGAATCGGCGAAGTAGTCTTGGTCATCCTTTGCATGGTTTTTGCCCGCACGATTGCGATGGCCACCAATCGGATGGTCGATGCCCCCTATGACAAACTTAATCCCCGCACTGCAAACCGCGCAATTCCCACTGGACGCCTTGGCCAAAAATTCGCATGGCGGGCAGTCATGGTCTGTAGCATCATGTTCACCGCCATGTCGGGGGGCTTTTGGTTGTTCTACGCCAATCCATGGCCCCTAGCTCTCAGCCCACTTGTCCTAGCAGCACTATATGGCTACAGCTTTACCAAACGGTTCACCTGGTGCTGTCACCTTGTTCTAGGTGGCGTACTGGCGATCAGCCCGCTGGCCGCGGCCATTGCTATTGAGCCGCAATATCTCACCACGATCGAACCGTATCTCCTGGCTGTCATGGTGGCTTGCTGGGTTGGAGGATTCGATATTATTTACGCACTTCAAGATATCGAAATCGACCGAATTACAGGCACCTTTTCAATGCCAGCCAACCTCGGTACCCGTCAGGCGATGTGGATCAGTCGGATACTGCATGCGGCAAGCATTGTTTCATTAGCCTGGCTGACCAGGAACAGCCACATCCTGGGCAGCAACTTTACAATCGCAGTCACGATCGTTGCCATCCTCTTGATCATCGAACACGCGTTGGTCTGGGGAGGGAAAAGGCAACATATTCATATCGCCTTCTTCACGGTCAACGGGATTATCAGCCTGGTACTTGCATGCTTGGGCCTGATTGACATTTTGCAGCCATAGCCCCAAGAACAACCAATACCTCACACTCACTGCCGGACCAACTCACCAATTGCTGATAGCGAAGGCATGATTTCTGCAAGTACTGCGGGCGTAATTGACTGCGCGCCATCAGTCATCGCATGCTCGGGGTCACCATGAACCTCAATGATCAAACCATCAGCACCACCAGCGACGGCAGCCCGACACATTGGCGGAACCAATCGGGCATATCCCGTCCCCTGTGATGGATCAACCACTACCGGTAGGTGACTACGATGATGCAGTTCAGGCACGGCCGAAATACTCAGCGTGTTTCGCGTATGGTCTTCAAATGTGCGAATGCCCCGCTCACACAAAATCACGTTAGGATTGCCCGATGCGAGAACATATTCAGTTGCCTGCAGGTACTCATCAATAGTCATTGACATACCGCGTTTATACAACACAGGCTTGGTGCTCTTCCCCACTGCCTCAAGCAGTTTAAAGTTCTGAGCGTTACGCGTTCCGATCTGAAAACAGTCGGCATACTTCTCGACCAAATCAACTTCTGATGGCGTGAGCACTTCAGTCACAACAGCCAATCCTGTCATTTCACGTGCAGCAGCAAGCATTTTAAGTCCGTCCTCACCAAACCCTTGAAACGAATACGGGTTGGTCCGCGGCTTAAATGCCCCACCTCGCAGGGCTGTGGCACCTGCATCCTTGACCTGCTGAGCCATATCCAAAATCGCCTGCTCGCCCTCCACGCTGCATGGGCCGGCAATCACGGGCACTTGCCTGCCACCCACCAGGCAATCCGGACCTATCTTTACCTGCGTGCGGTCCTCCTTGGCTTCGCGAGCGGCAATCTTATAAGGCGCCAATATGGGCACCACACGATCGACGCCCGACGCTCGCTCCAATGTCCCCGTGTCCACACGACGATCATCACCGATCACGGCAACCACCGTCAGATCTGTGCCGACAATCACATGGTCCTTAAGTCCCATTTCTTGCACCAAATAAACCACATGCTCCACTTGCTTCTTTGTCGCATCTGCCTGCATCACCACAATCATGCTGAGTATCTCCTGTCTGCCGCCAATCAAAAAGACCCCGACACTGCCGCATCGGGGTCGTTTGATATCAAATGAATAGATATCCTATGATGACACGCCCGCCGTGGCTATTGGCCGGGCAAACGCTGAAACGAGGGGGCAATAAAACTTTGGGAACTTGATCACAAATAATATTTTGCCGCCCAAGTGCCCCCACGTCAACCGCCGATCTAGTTCTAGATAGTTTGACCTCAAATTACCTGCATTAATGTTTATCGGATCATCCCACACGAAAGATAAACGCTTCTAAATTATGGACTTTTAGCGAATGAACCCTAGCATGACACGAAGTGGTTAGAACCATGATTGCGAGCTTTTCAAAATTATCAATGCAAATAATATTATTGGATTCACCTATGATCAGATTATTCTCAATTCAAGGGAAACCCACTGTACCTGCAAATCTCATGATTGCCCTCATGGTTCTATGTGGCATCGCGACCAAACCGGTCATATCCCTCGCGGTTGATCAGCCAACCGTCGATGAACCGACCGTGGGCGCCACCACGCCAATGCTGCCAGATATTACTAGCGCCCAACTCGTCCAGGCAGTCACTCAACAAGACCAGATGTACACCACCCTGCGGGTCTCGTTCACCGCCAAGGTAATCCGCAAAATGGTCCAAGTTATGCGGTTACCTGGTGGACGCCAGTTCCATAGCCCCAAGAAACAGCGGCTGAAGATCGACTTCCATGCAGATGCAGGTAAATACCACTACCAGTTGCAACATGAACGTCGCGACAAAATCGACCCCGTCCACCTCGTATTGACCTATGACGGCGTCACAAGGTACGAATGGAGTCCCATAAGTAACGAAGGACAAACGTTTCGCTCAACCCCAGAAGTGACATGGCCTGATCCACGTGAATTTGGCTGCTCGTTGGGCCGCCAATACCGATCTCAACTCATTGGGACTTCTCTGGCGAAATCCAAGATCACAGTTATCGCGTCCCAAATCACTGATGGCCATCCGTGTTACCGGGTAGAGGCTTTGCTTCCCGATGGGGCCAAAGCTCATGTCTGGATCGACCCAAATGCAGGCTGGCGAGCCCGCCGTGTCGCGGTATGGGATGCCGATGGGACGCCAAGCCACGAAACATCGGTCACGCTCAGGGAAGTCACACCCGGTGCCTGGTTCGCATCCACCGGCGAACAACGGCTTATTGCCACACATGCAGATGGCCCCCAAGACAGCCGACCAGACAGCCGCTGGAAATTTTGGCTACACGACATTGATCTTGATATCCAACCTACATTACAACAATTTACTGTAGAGTTTCCAAAAGGCACAACCGTCTTTGACCACCACAAACGGTTTGGCTACATCGCAGGCGAGTGGGAAAGCCGCTACCAACCACGTGACTTACAATTCAATTCAGACCGCTCGATTGGAGTGGTATATGTACAAAGTTGGCATGCACAATCCGGTGGTGGCCAGTGGACCTCACTGGGACAAGCCAAAGGCAAGTTAAAGATACAGGCCAACAAACGCGTTAGACTTGAAATCCAGACCGATGACCCGGCCAGCCTGGCCATCCTGGCCAATATTGAGCCCAATGCGATTCAACAGATCAAGATCTGGCCCATGCCTGCCACTGACGAAGCAATGGACTACATCGCCAATCTTGCCGGGGCAGAAATACTGGACCTTTCCCAAACGGATCTCACAGATGTTGGCGCCAAGCATCTATCACGGATGCGAGGCCTGCGTGAATTGCACCTTACTGCCACGGCTATCACCGACAATGCTCTCCTTGCCCTGGCCTCCATGCCCACGCTAAACAAACTATTTCTGAATGAAACCTCAATTACCGACCATGGCCTTGCCCACCTGTCCCGCGTCTTATCACTTAATACGCTTGACCTGAGTTCAACGTTGGTCACCAATATCGGCTTAGTAGATCTGAGTGATCTCACCGGACTAACCGCACTCTATTTGAACGCAACAAATATCACCGACCCCTCGCCGAACACATTGTTTCTTTCAGCTCTGCCGAACCTTGAGTATCTATCTCTAAACAAAACACGTATCGGCAATGCAACAGCAGCCCACATGGTGACACTTAAAAGACTCCAGGACCTAGAACTACTCGACACAGCCATCAGCAACGATGGTCTACGCCAGTTGGGAAATCTCACCTCACTGCAATCTTTAAAATTGTCGGCCAATCATTTCATAGGAGATGCCCTGCAGCATCTAGAGCAACTAACGGCACTACAGCATCTCACGGTGCGTTCATACCAGAATGTTAATGACCAGGGGTTACCTTCCTTAGTCCAACTTCGGCGACTTTCATCACTGGAACTAAGTGGGCGTGGTATTACGGATATCGTCATGGTGCATGCCTCAAGCATCCCCACACTCACATCACTATCACTATCAGATTGCGGCGTCAGCGACACCGGGATGGCCATGCTTTTCCGCCTTACCAACCTGCAACGACTCACATTAAATCACACCAAGGTCTCCAACCTCGGACTGCGTCAACTTCGGTACCTACCTAAGCTCGTCAGCCTTGATATTACCACAGACCAACCCACCATCACCAACATCCAGCACCTGCAAGCACTAGGCCAACTCAAACAACTTCGAATTGCAATCAACAACCTGGACGACAAGCAGACCGCCCACCTTTCAAGCATGATCAACTTGGAACACCTCGAATGGAATGCCGCAGGCCTGTCTGACGATGCCACCAAGCACCTGACCAAACTCACCAATCTGACTGATCTCACGATCCTTGGACCAACCACATTAAGCGATGCCGGATTGGCTCACCTCTCAAGACTTACAAATCTGCGCAGACTGCATATCGCTGGCCAGTTTACAGATACCGGCATCAAACACTTGTCCGCGCTTCGCTCCCTAGAACAACTCGATTCCCCCACTGCTTCCGTTCAGGCCAAAGCTCTGAAGACACTGCGACGGCCACTTTCTTCCCTGCAATACAAATACAGGATATTGCCTTAAATCAAACGCGCAAGGGGCCAAAACAAGGCGTAAGGTAAAGGAATTATCTCTAACCCGATGATTGACCAATGGAGGTGGGGGGGCTCGAACCCCCGACCTCTTGCATGCCATGCAAGCGCTCTCCCAACTGAGCTACACCCCCAAGGGTCGCTAGGTCAGTATAGAATCGCCACCAGAAGGCTTCAAGCAAGGCGGGATAATGGGTAACAACTCGCCATATGCACCGAGTTTGTGTATATTGCAAAATCGCACCCTGCGGAGAACGACTGAATGCACTTGACCGAGAAGCTATACGACCTGTTCTTACTTGAGAAACAAATTCGTGGAATGCAATCTCGCTTGGACTCCGCCACCCGACGTTGCAGTGCTCAGCAAGCCAAGCATGATCAATTGCTACGCCAGCAAGAAGAAATGACAGACCAACTCAAGCACGGGCGAGCCAAGGCCAACGAACTCGAAAGCATAGCGGCAGAGGTTGAACAGAAGATAGCTCACCAGCGAGAGTTGATGAACAATGTCAAAAGCAATAGGGAATACTCCTCGCTACTAATTGAAATCAACACCTACAAGCTTGACAAGGAAAATGCTGAACAAGAAGCCCTCGAACAGATGTCCGCGGTTGACCTTATGGATCAGGAACTGGTCGAAGTGACCGACAAGGCCCAAGCCCAGAAGAAACTGGTAGCAGCGGGACAGAGCGAAATTGAAGCATGCAAGTCAGAGGTCGGTGAACAACTTGACCGGCTTATTTCCGAACGCAGCACTGCCGAAAAGGATCTTTCGGCCAATGCCTTGTCCACATTTAAAAAGCTCGCCGACATACACGATGGTGACGCCATGGCCACCGTAACAGAAGAGAATCGGAGAACCATGGAATATGGATGTGGTGGCTGTTACTTAAGTATTCCCGTGGAACGCGTCAGTACGCTGATGAGCAGTTCTGATGAGATCGTCATTTGCCCGAATTGCAACCGCATGTTGTTTATGGATCAAGACCTAAAGGCAGCTATCGTCAAATAGCCGATAGGACCCTCGCAAACATTTGATGCGCCTTATCATCCACATTGACGGCGGCTCGCGCGGCAACCCCGGCCCAGCCGCAGCAGGCGTTGCAATTACAACCCAAGAACAACGTACCCCCGTCTACCAAGGCGGAATCCATCTGGGTAGAATGACTAACAACGCCGCCGAGTACCATGCTTTGCTGCATGCATTGAAACTGGCACAGCAATTCGGGGCCACGCAAATCAACCTCTATAGCGACTCGCAACTACTCGTCCGTCAGATTAACGGCCAGTACCGCGTTAAAGCCGCCGCACTCCAGGGGCTCCATTCCCAGGCAAAGGAATACTTGACCACCTTTAGCGACTGGCGATGCACCCATATCCGGCGGGAACAGAACCATCGAGCAGACGAACTAGCCAACCTGGCTCTTGATGCTGGCGAGGATGTAATTGAAGTAACGCCTGATGCTGGGACACTAAATACCAGTAAGTTGCCAGATTCATCACGGCCCAGCGAAGTCCAATTCATGGTCAATTTCAAGGAAGCCTCAGCAAAGGATTGCCCTGCTCCAACCGTAGCCAACAAGCAATTTGCATGCGGACCACAGATACCGGCAGGGCTATGCATTTATGCAGCCAAAACAGCATTGGATCTGATGAAGCCAAACGACCCAAATCTCGAGGTTGACACACAATGCATCCACTGCGGCACCACCCTGTCCCTCCACTTCAGCAGATCATGAAGCAAACCGGGAAACCCGGCCTTCAACCCACATACTTGTAAATCCCGCTCCTCTTCGACTCAGCCGGCACCACCCATATTGCAACAATCCCGTAGGTAGATCCGGATACCAGACCCGAGGAAACTCCGCTCGCAACGACCCGCAGCATCAAGTTGTGAAAATACGGAAAACCGATAAGATAATACCCTTAAATGCGAATCTGGAGATTATCCCAAATATGATCGAAGCCCTTAAAGATGATCAGATCGTGCATGAGTTGGGTGGCCGATTCAAGTTCACCGCACTGGTTCAACACCGTATCAGACAGCTAATGGACGGGGCTCGCCCTCTAGTCGAGCGGCAGGGCCGTAGCGACTTGGAAATCGCAGTAGTAGAAGTCGTAGAAGGCAAGATTCGACCGAGCCAAGATCCTGACAATGCTGAAGTCGAAGACGAATAGCCGTGGCGCAAGCCAACAATTCGCAGCATAACCCATCGGGCAAATCGCCTAACATCTGGCAACACCGACGTATCGTGATTGCCCTCTCGGGTGGTATTTCTTGTTACAAAATTGCGAGTTTGGTTAGCCGCAGTATTCAAGCTAATGCATCTGTACGAGTTCTGATGACACCGGCAGCCTGCCGGTTCGTTGGCCCAGCAACATTTGAAAGCCTCTCAGGCTCACCAGTACTCACCGATATTTTTGCGTCATCACAAGATCGCGAATCGCCCCACATCGCCTTGGCCCAATGGTGCCAGCTAATGATCATCGCTCCCGCCACAGCCGATCTGATCGCCAAATTAGCTGGCGGCCGAACGGATGACGTCGTATGCCTCACCGCATGCGCCCTGCCGCCATCAACCCCAGTACTATTGGCCCCGGCCATGAATGAGCAAATGTGGCAGAACCCAATCACCCAACGCAACACCCGAACCGTCATTGAAACCTTGGACTACCACACGGTTGGCCCCGACGAAGGCTGGCAGGCATGCCGGACCACAGGCGAAGGACGAATGAGTGAACCAGACCAGATCTTTGAATCCGCCACACAACTGCTCGAAACACAACTCTAAAGCCCGGGAATCTCAACTTAACATCATAATGCCTTGCGACGCATGTCCACGCCCTGAAAATGCGCACATAACAGAACCACGGAGATAATGATTACCAGAGAAATAGCAAATGATTTGTAAACCGCCAGCACACTGAACTTTTGCGCCAACACACCTGCCAACACACCTCCAATTGGATGACAGGCATTCATACAGATCGACAAATAACTACTCGCCCTACCACGCATGCTATCAGAGGTCGTAGTCAAGATTTCGGTCTTAACACCTACTATCAGACTGATATTTGCAAACCCCGCGAGCACCAGCAACATCGCCATCATCGGCGCGTCCGTACAATAACCTGCCATCAACTCAGATCCGGCTAACAGCACTCCTCCTACCAGGAGCAGCGGCCTAGGTACGACCACGCCACGGGTCCTAAGGATCTGAAAACACGCACCAATCAATGCTCCCAACCCAAAACATCCGACCAATTGCGAATAGATTGCCGCATCACCGGCGAGTTGTTGCTGCACAAATGCAGGCAATAACACGACCAGTGGAAGACCTAGGAGTGAACTAAAGCAAACCACCAGAAGCATTACCACCAGATCCATTCGTTGACGGAGGTAAGAAACACCCTGGATCCCACTACGCACCAATGAGACCGAAGGGGTTAGTTGAGTCGGAATGTTCTTCATGGCAAGAAGGATGACGACACCCAGGACACAACCGGACGCACCTGCAGCAAAATTCCATGCGGCACCAAAAACATAAAAGACCACCCCACCAAGTATCGGACCCAGCAAATGAGAAATTTGGAACTGAATCGCATTGAGCGCAACGGCATTAGCCTGATCATCCCGCCCAACGACACCTACCATAAGTGCATTGTGTGCCGGCATCACCACACCATTTGCAATCCCAATCAAAACTGATAAAACGATCAGGTGCCAGACACCAATCATTCCCGTAACCGCCAGAAATACCGCAGTCAGGTAGGCCAGCGCACGCCCCAGGCGGGTAATCACTAGAAGGAATCGGCGGTCCAAGTGATCCGCAAGAACACCTGCCAACGGCAACATGACAAACGCAGGCAAAGCCATAGCCAATGTATTGAGCCCCAGCATGCTTTCGCTTTGACTCAAATCAAAAACCAGCCACTGGATGGTCATCATGCACATCCAATTGCCGGTATGGGATATCAAGGCCGCGACCCAAAGCAGGACGAAGCCACGATACCGCATGGCTGAAAACAGCGGCGGGACACACCCAGGCCAGACTGCTGATTTCTGTCCATCACCGACCGTGGGGGCTAGCGATTCAACCGTGGCGCTCGAATCATCTGTTGATGGGTCGAGATTCCGATTGTTTATCATTAGTTTCTCATTGTAAGAACCGTCATCTTCACCACGCATCTAGCGATTGGATAACAACCACCTTCTTCACCAATACCCTGTAATGAGCAATGGCCTAATCAAAGGGGTTGTAACGCAATGAGATCTTTGGAACCTGGTCCCAGTTGATCGGCAACTTCTGCCCGCGCGGGCGAGCTGGATCAAATATCTCTTTGGGCAAACCAAGAATGGGGTTGAGCACATGCTGCAAATCTGACAATAAAGTCGTGACCTCAACACCCATATAGCAGCCATCTAGCCCTTCAAACTTGGTAAGACAGGTCTCCCACACACTTCGTACACCACGTGGATTCCCACGCCGAACGTGTTCAAGCGTGACCGCGCATTGTATCAGCCCTTGGTAAAAACGCTTCCGCGCACCTGTAGCTATATGCCATATATCTTCCCACACTTCATGCGCATCAAACCACCGGCCACTATTGAACAACTCAATGCCCTCATGAAAAAGCCGAGCTTCCTGGTCTTTGCTTTCAAAATGTGAATCAGGCATATGAGTGCGAGCACAACGTCATGAGGAATCTGCTTCTGGCCCCCGCTGACGATAGAGGTCGAGATAGAATTCATGCAGTTCTTTGTCCGCAGTGGCCTTCGTCCGTGTATGCTGAAAACCGAAGCGATCAAATACCTCTACAATTGCATCGGGACCGGATTGGGGATCAATCCGGGTATCGAACACGACTTTCAGATACCCATGCGTCTGACAATGCCGAAGCGCGGTTTCAACCAGTTCCGCAGCAATTGACGTGGCCTGATAGGCTCGATCCACCCGCAGACGTCGAATCTCAGCTGCATGGCCGGGTTCTTGGGCGACTGCAATCATCCCCACCGTACGATCGTTTATCGTTGCAACCCACAAATGACTACGCTCATTACTAAAATAGGCTTCCGCAATATTCTCTATATCCGCACCCGTATCATCAGGCGCAATCTGACCAGCCAATAACCCTTCGAGATACAATTGCGATACATCCTTCTGATCATCCGGCCGATAGGACCGAATCATCGCACTATCCGTGGTTTCTTGCTGCATCTGATCACCGGTCACTGTGACGAAGTCCACCACACCTCAATTGCTGTCTTGCCCGTCAAATTATCCAAAGAAGCGGCCATAAAACACAAGTCAGGATACCGTATAAAAAGACAACTCATCGATTTCACTTTCAAGCAACGCCACAGTATACCTACTGGCACGGAAGAGGGCACCTGGATTAATTACCCGTGTAGCACCGACACGAGAATCACGTGCCACATGAGTATGTCCATGGAATAAATAATCCACACTTTCAGCTAATGCTGCCTCCAACAACTTATCGATATGACCGTGCGTAAACACGAACACCTTTCCATCCAGATCGATGCGCCCCATCGGATGATCTACATGAATACCCATTTCCTTCGCATGGCCGCCAAGCCCATCATGATCAATATCCATGTTGCCGAACACCACGTGCACTGACACACTTTCCACTTGGCCAGCAACCAGTTCATCGAGAACTTTTTTATCGCAGATGTCACCCAGATGAATAATCCACTGTACGCCATGACCAATTAATATCTCGACCGCCTGTCGTGTTTTCTCCAGTTGACCATGCGAATCCGACAACAGACCAATCCTCGCCACATTTCACCTCAAATAACGTTCGAAATCAAAGACAATTGTACTTATTTCCCCAAGTAAGTTCATACATTCCATATTGTCATGGTATTGCCAAGGGCGGAAGCGCAGACCACAATAGAGCCATGCAGCCCATTTTGGATCAGATTGTCAAAGCCAAGCAACTCGAGGTTGCACAAATCAAGCAACATATCGGCCTCGATGATGTCAAGGCTCGCGCGTTGGACCAGCCTCCACCGCGCAATTTCTTTGTGGCCGTTACTCGCCCCAAGGGGCAACTACATGTCATTGCTGAAATCAAAAAAGCCAGTCCGTCCGCAGGCCTCATACGATCCGACTTTGATCTGGTGACCATTGCCCATGCTTATCACGAAAACGGTGCAGCTGCCATTAGCTGCCTGACCGACAAAACCTACTTTCAAGGTCGACTCGAGTACATCGAACAGATTCGCAAGGCAGTCCCCCTCCCTGTGTTACGTAAGGATTTCCTAATTGACCCTTATCAGATCTACGAAGCTCGTGCTGCAGGTGCCGATGCAGTACTTCTCATCGCCGAATGCCTCAGTGAGGCCAGGCTGATTGACATGCTCATCCTGGCTACCGAACTCAAGATGACTACCCTGGTCGAAGTACACGACGTTGAAAACCTGCTCAAGGTACGCCCACATATCGGCTTCCCACACCCTGGTTACATGATGCTGGGCATCAACAACCGCGACCTGAAGACAATGACCGCCGACGTAACCCACACGTTGCGGCTCGTGAATATGGTTGACGACACCCATATCCTTGTCAGCGAATCAGGGATCACCACTCCGCACGACATTCGCAAGCTACGCAAAGCAGGCATCAACTGTATTCTCATCGGCGAGCACTTGATGCGACAGCCGGATGTCGGCGCCGCACTACGCGAATTAACCGCAGGGACCTAACCCACCAGCTCTCGCAGGACAATTAATTTAAAATCAGTCGCATTCCACAACCAACCCATCGTGCGGCAGATACACGCCCTCCGGCAGCTTGAATTCTAGGTCCGCATGTTTGATATCGTGAGCAATATGCGTCAGATAAGCGCGGCCTGGCTTAACCTGGTCAATAACACCCAATGCCTGATCAACTGTCAGATGTGTTGGATGATGACGATAACGCAAAGCATCAACCACAAACACATCCAGCCCTTCAAGCAAGGGATAGGTCTCAGGTGGGAATCGGGAAACATCTGTACAGTAGGCTAGGGAAGAGCCCCCAATATCTACCCGAAAACCCAGGATCTGCTGACGACCATGAAGGAGAAGAAGTGGAGTCCAAGTGGCACCAAACAGATCCAAAGGCTTACCCGGCTCAACTATTTTTTGCACGAATTGGGGCACAAAGCTTTTGTTAACATTATCCTGTGGACGAAAGATATAGTGAAACATGGCAACAAGCGTTTGATGAGTCGCTTCATCACCATATAAATCAAGAGGCCCGCCCATCACCAAGTTAAACCGCCTCAGATCATCAAGCCCGAAAACATGGTCCGCATGAGCATGTGTAATCAGGACCCCATCGACCCGATCAATACCATGGCGAACTGCAGCCGGCCGGATCTCCGCCGTTGCATCGATCAGCAGACGTCGTTGCCCCGTGTAGGGGGTATCCGAATGATCCGGGTAACTAATTAGCACGCTCGGACGATCTCGCTTGTCGCGTGGATCCTGAGACCGGCATACTTCGCAGTCACAACCAATCATCGGCACCCCAGCGCTGGTCCCGGTACCCAAGAAAAGAAGTTGAAACGACATTCCGCAATTTTAACACCTCAACGCAATACAGCACTACTGCCCACC
>PBAS01000082.1 GCA_002716625.1 Phycisphaeraceae bacterium
CGCCGCCTTTCATAGAAATCTATTGACGTTATAAATCGCCACGATTATAAAACAGGCATCATGTCCAGCTCGTTAACTAAATATCTCCTAGACCAAATCAAATAGTATGAATCCTATGTTCTGTTTTTGGGTGACATGTGATTGAGGATTGGTTACTGTAAAAGCAAGCCAATTTTATAATGGCGCCGATTCAGGAAAGTGGACGTGTTACCTTGGCAAATTGATTGTCAGACGCCCAAGAATAGATTCATGCTGATCAAGTGACCTCTTTCAAATCAAGCATAAAAAGGAAAGCGATATGGCCGATGCTGATCAATCCTACGTAGACGAACCTGGCAAGCGAGTGCCTGTCGCCTATGAGGCGGACGTGGTTGTAGCGGGGGCTGGTATCGCTGGAACCATCGCCGCAATCGCCGCTGGCAGACATGGGGCAAAGACCATCATTGTTGATCGATTCGGCCAAATCGGAGGCAACATGGGGCCAGGGATGTTTGCCGGAGGAAGTCTACATTTCGCTTTGAAGAATCAGTCCGACGCCGATGACACTGAGCTTCTTAACCGTACGGGCATGGGCAGCATAGCTGACGAGTTTCACCGCAGAGTGATCTTCGGCCGTCCCAATGCCGATCGGATCACTCCCGAGGTTCGCCGCCAACTGGAGCAGACGCACCACAACGTGAGCGGCTATACGATGGGTAGTGGTGGCGGTAGCCCGGGGTACTTAGTTGATTCCCAAATCAGCTCGGCCGTGGCGCTGGAAATGATGGACGAAGCGGGCGTGGAAACCTTGATGTCGGTCTATGTATCCGACCCCATTATGGTTGGCCACCGGGTATGCGGTCTCTTCGTTGAGACGATTTCCGGTCGCTGGGCACTACGCTCGAAGATCGTCATCGATGCCACCGGACAGGCTGACGTGGCCATGCGGGCGGGTGCACCGGTCCTTCAACAGATGGTTCCAAACATGGGTTTGTGGTATTCGCTGGGTGGAGTGGATTGGGACCGCTACGAACAATTTTGTAGCGAAAACGAACAAGCCAACGAAGACGACCTTGCTTGGGCGCGTCGAACACTCCCTGGAGCCCGCAGCGAGGCGGACCCCGCCGCCGGTGACAACCACCTGCTGCCATTGATTCGCAAAGCCTGGGAAGCAAATGAGTTTAAATACAAGCGTCAGGTCGGGACGGGCATTATTCACATTGCGATCCGGCGCATTACCGACGGAATGGCCGGCGGGCGAACTGGCACGGCGGGCGAGATTGACGTTGCCGATGCCAAGATCTACTCACAGATGGAGCGGGAACATCGGGGTCACATCTACCAGTGGGCACGGTTTCTACGAAAGTACGTACCTGGATTCGAGGACTCCTACATACTGGTCGTGGCGCCTTTCCTCGGATCGCGGGGCGGCCGGTATATGGATGGCGTACACACTGCCTCCCGCGAGGATATGGAGACTGAGCGACAATTCGACGACGTCCTCTACGAGTACAATGACCGCCGTTCGCAAAAGAATTGCGACGTGCCCTATCGGACACTCGTGCCTCAACGGATTGATGGGCTACTGGCCTGCGGCCGCAGTAGCGTGCCCTATGGCCCGAACTTTCGAATGCGTAGCAATATGCTCATGAACGGCCAAGCCGCGGGTATAGCCGCCTCCCTGTGCGTCAACGAGAATGTCGAGCCGCGGGATCTGGACGTCCGCAAACTCCAGAAGATACTCGTGGACTTGGATTGCCCCGTGGCCGAAGATGAACGTCTGGTGGGGTTAGGTCTGAAGTGACAAGATTTCTCGAAGGAACAAGTATTTTGAGTTCTTAGTCGATCATCTCAACGAGGAACATCTTACGCCTCAGAACCTCGCCAAGCTTAACGAGGTCCAGCACGATGCGATGAGCATAGCGCACGTGATCACAACACTAACGATCGTAAGCCTTTGGATTTAGCAGACATACGCGACCCCAAGCGACGCAGGGACACGAGATGCAAAAGCGAGGGTGACGGGACTCGAACCCGCAACCTCCGGATCGACAGTCCGGTGCTCTAACCAATTGAGCTACACCCCCGGGGTCACTTCCCCTGGAACAAAACCGGCATAAGCGCGATATTTCAACCGCTGCCTTTATTGCCGGATCGTCACGTCAGTGTAGAAGCCGCGGCAAGGTTGTCAATAGAATCAAGCGGCTACTTCACCTGGCTCAGCTTGATCGGACAGCGATTGTTTGCGGATTCGATTGCTGCGTGCAGGACGCGCTGGGTGATGTACGCGTCCTGAAAGTCAGGCATGGGCACCAGTGGCTTGCGGCCGCCGATCATTTTGAACATGTCGCCGGCCATGTTAATAAAGCCGTGCTCGTAACCCAGGTAATGCGCATCAGGCCACCAGGCATCAGCGTAGGGATGGCCGTGCTGGCCACGTGTCACGTCAATGGTTCGCCAGCCTTGCAGCCGGGGTGGATCGGTTAGATCAAACCAGTCCAATTCATTCATCCGATCAAAATTGAACCGCAACGCGCCCTTGTCGCCATGGATCTCAATCCGGTTGTGATTTTTCTCGCCCGTGGCCAGGCGTGTCGCTTCAAAGCTGGCAGCCGCGCCGCCTCGAAAGCGAGCAAGAAACAGGACCGCATCATCCACCGTGCTACGGCCCTTGCGTAATGATGCATTTTTCTTCTTTGATCGACTTGCTCCTGTTGCTGGCTGATCGATCAGGTCACGCTGCTTGATAAATGTCTGGGCAATCGAGCCAACCACCTCCGTCACTTCGTCACCCGTGATGAACCGCGCCATATCAATGATGTGCGCGTTGAGATCGCCATGTGCACCTGACCCGGCCTGCGAACCTTTAAAACGCCAGAGCAAGGGTGTTGCCGGACCGCCCCAATCCTGCAGGTAGCAGGCACGCACATGATATATCCTGCCCAAACGCCCTTCGCTCGCCAGTTGATGCGCCAAGGCAACTGCAGGACACCGTCGATAGTTGTACCAGACAAATGTGCGACAACCCTTGGCCCGCCTCGCGGCGGCAAGCATCTGGCGTGCGTCGTCCAGTGTGCCAGCCAACGGCTTCTCGCAGGCCACATGCTTGCCCAACTCCAACGACGCAATCGCCTGCTCCGCGTGCACATGGTTCGGGGTGCCGATATCGACTAGATCGATGTTGGGATTATCCACCACCATCTTCCAATCCGTTGTCCAACTTTGCCAGCCCCAGCGTTGTGCAAAGGCGTTCAAATCCTTGCCATCGCGCGCGGTCACCGTATCCATCACCGGCATAACAGGTAGGTCAAAGAATTTGCCGACCTTGAGATATGCGTTCGAATGAACCCGGCCCATGAACTTAGAGCCGATCAAAGCCACATTGACTGTTTTCGTCGCCACCAACTAGTGTCCGAATTGGTTGAACAGGGTGTCGCGATCTTACCCGGGGTCCCAATGGGGTCAACCTGCTGCCAATGGTTGTGCATGAATCTGGAGGGACTCGAGATCCATATGCGTTACGGGGAAACCAGGATCCTTCAACCACGCTTGGCCAACGGTATTCCGCCGGCAAGCTTCCGATGATGCTGCTCAAGCCGCTCGAGCTCGCCCTGCTTGTCGCCCAAAAGGTCTGCCAGTTCATCAACCGCACCTTGGATCGGCGAGTCACTGCCGGCGTGTTCAATTGCACGTTGATAGGCTGCTACTTGGTACCGATGTTCCTCCACCAACAGCGGCAGCAGATGACCAAGATCGGTGTAATGGAACTGGGCCACGCTGGGCTCAAAAACCGACGGCGAGCCCGGCTGCTCCAACTGGTCAAGCAGAAGTGAAAGCCGCCGTGCATGCTCGGCACCGGCGGCAGCCATCGCCTGGATATCAGACTAGATCGCGAAGGTCGACGTGTTGAGGTAGGGCGCTGCGTCGTACAGATGGCTGACCAAACCGTGCGTTTCGGTCGCCAGCAGGAAGTTCAGTTCATCACCTAGCGATTCGGCGTCCATTGACAGCAACTCGATCCGGGTGTCTCTCTGGAAAAACTAGTGCCCATTACCGGGGACAGCGGCTACGGCAGGCTCAACTAATGACAATGCACTCCCCGGCGCCTCGCGGACAATAATCGTTGCGTAGTCTTCCGTGAGATCAGCCGCCTGTGTTGGCAAAAGTCCGGTCCACACCAGTGCCAACGCGCATATCAACAGTAACATGAACCCGGCTGCCTGCGGTGTGATCACCATGCGATTCTCGTCGTCTTTTACAAAAGCCATGTAATACACGGGCCGCATGTAGTAGTAGAGGCTGATCACCGTATTGATAAACAGAACGATGATCAATACAAATGCAACGTCCTTGGCCACACTGAACATCGCCATCCCCAAAAATATCTTGGCCATGAAACCGCCCAATCCGGGCATGCCAAAAAGACTCAACAGGAACAGCGTCAACAGCACCGCAAGAGCCGGCGAGCGGCCCATGAGACCCGAATAATCGCGAAGATCTTCGCTGCCTGTCTGCCGGGCAACCAAACCGGCAACGGTAAACGCGCCCAGGTTCATGAACATGTAAACCACGAGATAAAAGAGAATGGCACCGCCCAGCCTTGAATCTCCAACCGCAACAACCGCCGTAAGACTTGCCGCCATGATCATGTACCCGGCATGGGCAATGGAACTATAGGCAAGCAGCCGCTTGATATTGCCCTGATGCAGCGCGACAAGGTTTCCCCATGTGGCGGTGACACCGCCGAGTATGGCCACGGCAGTGGCCAGGCCTATGTAATGTCCTTCGCCACCAAAAAAGGCGAATGCATAAAGGATGCGGAGCAACAGGCATACCGCGGCGCCCTTGGAGGCCACCGAAAGAAACGTGGTGATCTCGATCGGAGCGCCTTCGAAGACATCGGGGCACCAAAAATGCAGTGGCACAGCAGAAAGCTTGAACGCAATTCCGGCGAACATTGCCAACATGCCGACCGCAAGCAGCGGGGTCCCCCCGCCGACACTTGCCTGGTATGCAATCTGAGAAAGATCCAGGGAGCCGACGGCACCATAGATCAGCGACATGCCGTAAACGCTCACAGCGCTTGATGCTGCGCCAAACAACACGTACTTCAAAGCCCCCTCGGTTGAACGCCGATGATGCTTGCGGAAACCGGCCAGCGCAAAACTGGGCATTGACGCCGCCTCAATCGCAATAAAGATCATGAGGAGGTTGGATGCCGATGCCATCAGTGCCATGCCGACCGTTGCGCCCAGCAGCAGGCACATGAAATCCGGCACGTCATATACCGCCATCTCGCGCTGTGAGGTCATCAGCCACTGGGCCACCACGAACAAGGTGAATGCCAACAGAAGAACTTTGAAGAAGTTGCTGAACGGATCGATGGTGAGCATGCCGGAAAATACATGCACGGTACCACCCGTCCCAAAAGATCCCATGGGAACGTAGACCAATGCAAGGACCAGGCCGACCATCGTGACCACAACCGGCGCCAAAACACTGCGGCGCCGGACAAATGGAACCAAAAGCACCGCGCACATGGCAATCACCAGCCATATCTCCGGCATCACACGCTGCACCTGATCCCATTGTGGTAGTTCGACGGTCATCTTGATTCCAATAGTACCTTCACATCAGCGAACTCAACTACCCGACACGCTGAGAACTCCTAATCCATCGCGCAACATGTTGGTCAACGACTCAAATGTGCTGTCGGTAATGTTGAAGATCAGAACCGGCACAATCCCGAACACGAATGCCGCGATCCCCAGGACAGCCATGATCGCGTACTCGCGACCACGCACGGGTTCGAATGATTCATATTCCGGTTTTGGTAGGCCCATGTACACACGCTGGAACATCCACAAGATGTAGCCCGCAGTCAAAACAACACCCGAGGCGGCAAGGATGCCGAATGTATAAACCAATCCGACCTGATGTTCGAAATTCGCTGCAGCCTCAAACGTTCCTAGTAGAACCATGATCTCGCCAATAAATCCGCATAGGCCGGGTAAACCCATACCTGCAAAAAAACCGACCATCGCCCAGCCCGAATACCCAGGCCAAGTCAACCACAAACCGCCAAAGCGATTCAGGTCGCGATGGTGGGCCCGGTCGTAAACCACGCCGACCAGGAAGAACATCATGGCGCTGGTGATCCCGTGGGCGATCATCTGGAAATATGCACCGTCAAATCCCGTTCGCGTCAGAACGGCCAGCCCCAACGTCACATATCCCATGTGACTGACCGAGGAATAGGCCACCATCTTTTTCCAGTCGGTCTGGGCTATGGCGCATAATGCGCCGTAGATAATTGACACAACACCAATCGTTGCGACCGCAACCCAAAATGTCGCCGCAGCGTCAGGGAACAGTGGCCATGTGATGCGCATCATGGCGTACCCGCCCATCTTCAGCAGCACACCGGCAAGCACCATTGATATCGGCGTGGGCGCCTCAACGTGCGCATCGGGCAGCCAAGTATGAAACGGTACGGCGGGCAACTTGATCAAAAAGGCGATCAGCGTTAACCAGAAAGCCCACTTGCCGAACACTTCGTGCAAGCCTCCGTTGCCAAACACCGCACGGACCGCCGCCGACTGGAGTGATAGCTCCGAGCTGGAAACAATCGTCCACAACTGCTTGCCGTTGGCCCCGTCAATGTTTGGCGTGTAAAGAAACAATCCAAGCATCACGATGAGCAGGCAGATTGATCCGGCCAGGGTGTAAAGGAAGAACTTAATGGCCGCGTATTCCTTTCGCGGCCCACCCCAGATACCGATCAGGAAGTACATCGGCAGTAGTGAGATCTCAAAGAACACGTAGAACAAGAACATGTCCAGGGCCAGAAAGACGCCCAACATGCCGGTCAAGAGCAACATGTACAGGGCGTTGTATGCCTTGGCGGCCTTGTCAATTTTCCAACCTGCAGCCACGACCAGGACCGACAACGCCGTGGTCAGCAGCACCAACGGTAAACTCAATCCGTCCAAGCCCGTCCGGTAGTGGACGTTGATCGCCTCGATCCAAACCAGACTGCTTTCGAATTGCACCCCACCCTGGTCAAAACTGTAATTGCACAGCAGCACAATGCTCATCACGAGCGTGACAATGGAGCCGGCAAGTGCCAACCGCTTTGCCCATTCACCGCTGGGCGCCAGCAGGCACAGACCCCCGAAGATCATGGGAACATAAATCATCCAGTTTAGCAGGCTGGGCATATCCATATCAGTTATCCGTTAACGTCAACACAAACTCTTTGATAGTCGAAACTTCATTTACGCACCAAACACCATCACCGTCGTCACAACGGCCAATACAACCAGTACCGCCGACGCAAAGAATATGAGCACATAACCACGCACGCGACCTGCATGAGTCGCTCGCAACAGCCCGCCACTACTATGTGCCGCAGCTGCCGCAGCATTAACTGAACCATCGATCAGGTGAATATCAAATGCACCGATCAAAAACGCCGCCGCCTTACCCAGTAAACCGACAAGATTCACAATGCCGTCCACAATGTACTTGTCAAAGACGGCAGCAATCATTGAAATCAGTTTCCCCAATCCAACGACAAACGTGTCGTACAGTGCATCAAAGTAGAACTTGTTGTACGCCCAGGTGTAAAGGAGGTTAATGCCGGGTATTGCGGCAATCTTTGAACTGAACTTCATGCCCGGAATGTACAGGATAATTCCAGCAGCCAACATGATGATCCAGGCCAGGCCATTGAGAAGGTATACGTGTGTCGTGTGCATTGCGTGGCCATGCGCCAAGTGATCAGCGCCTTGGATCCATGCCACCTGGGGTTCAGACGCCACAATCAGAGATTGCCAGAAACCCATGAGGAACGGGGCGGTAAGAATCGCCATGGCAGCCAGTACGATCTGCGGCACACACATCGTCCACGGTGCTTCATGGGCATGGTCAAACAGCTTCTGGTTGCGAGGCTTGCCGAGGAAAGTCAATGCAAAGCTTCGGGCCATATAGAAAACGGTAATGTAGGCGACAACGGTCGGGGCCAGCCAGAAAAGGTTCGCCGCAGCACCAAACGTATCGTGCAACGCATGGCCATAACTTACCGTGCCGGCGATGATGCCGTCCTTGGAGTAGAAACCACTGATCCCAAACTCCGTCCAAGGGATCGAGGCGCCGGCAATTGCAAGCGTGCAGACAAGGTAGCAAGCCATGGTAACCGGCAGCTTCTTGCCAAGACCACCATATTGCCTCATGTCCTGCTCGTGATGGGCTGCGTTGATCACGGAACCGGAACACTGGAACAAGCAGCATTTGAAAAATGCGTGGGTGACCAAGTGAAACAGTGCAAACGCATAGGCGCCAGCACCCAAGCCTAGGATCATGTAACCCAGTTGGGAAAGCGTTGAATAGGCTAAAACGCGCTTGATGTCAGTCATCACCAGTGCCATGCATGCGGCAATAACAAGCGTGATCAGGCCAATCACCGCAACAAATACATGCGCCGCAGGGGTCAGGATGGGATAGATGCGACCAGTCAGATAGACCCCGGCAGCCACCATTGTGGCTGAGTGAACAATGGACGAAACGGGAGTGGGACCCTCCATCGCATCCGGCAGCCAGGTGTGCAGCGGGAACTGAGCGCTTTTGCCGATTGCACCAAAGAACAAGCCAATTCCCGCCGCAGTCAGCCAAAGCGGCGGGTTGGTAATACTGTGCCCATCCTGTTCGATGAGCGTCTTGATCGCATCGAACATGGTGACGACCTGCCCCTCGACCATGCCACTGGCACCACCAGCAGCCGGTAACAATAACTTGCCACCCAGCTGATAGAATAGAATGCCAAAACCGATCAGGAAACCAGCGTCCCCGATCCGATTCATTACAAATGCTTTCTTGCACGCCAGCTGCGGGCCCCTCTTTTCAAACCAGAACCCGATCAGCAGGTAACTCGTCAAGCCGACCAACTCCCAGAAGACAAACATCTGCATGATCGAATTGCTGATCACAATTCCCAGCATTGAAAATGTGAAGAGCGACAAATAGGCAAAAAATCGGTTGTACCGCTTGTCGCCGTTCATGTAACCAATGCTGTAAAGATGCACCAGCAATGAAATAAGCGTTACCATCGCCATCATCGCGATGGTGAGATTGTCCACGAGAATACCCAAGTAAAGGTGCCCCGCTTCCGTGCTGGGAATGGGTATCCATGGAATGGATTTAAGTAGCGAAAGTCCCCTGCGATCCGCCTCAGGGACACCGAGCCAAGTCACCAGCGAAACCAAAGCGCAGACAAATGAACCAGCCATCACCGCAGTGGCAAACCAGCCGGCTGCCTTGAACATGACACGCCGGGTCAGGATGATCATGATGAACGCACTGGCCAACGGCAACAGGGTCGCCATGCCCAGGAGTGTTAAAATCAGTTCAGCTTGTTGCGGTGCCATGGCAGTTGTCTTTGCTGGTGTTTGATCCGATCCGCCGCCGCTTATCCCTTCATCTCGTCGGCGCGTTCAACATCGATCGAACTAAACGTATTGTAAAAATTCAGAAAAATAGCCAATGCAATTGCAGCCTCAGCAGCAGCGAGAACAATAATGAAGATGGTGAAAATCTGGCCGTCAATAAGGCTACCCGCCTCGCCACCACCCCACACATAACGGTTATACGCGACAAAATTGATGCCCGCAGCATTCATGATCAACTCGATGCCAATCAAAATGCCAATCGCATTGCGCTTGGTCAGCAGGGTGCAGATCCCCGCGGCAAACACCACGACCGACAGCACCACGAAGTGCATGATGCCGATTTCAAACATTACTGAGCCCTTCTTCTAGCCATATATGCTGCACCGATCATGACCACCAAAAGCAACACCGCCGCCACTTCAAACGGAACTAGATAGGTCGAAAGCAGCGACTTGCCGATTTCCTGGACCTGTTCGTACTCAGCCTCTGGCGCCAATGGGCCATTACCGTCTAGCGGTGTGTTTACCAAGGCGAAAATCAGGAACCCACAGATTGTCAACGCCAACGCAAGCGCAACCATTCTTTCCCACAGCTTGACACGAAACTGGAGAAAAGGGTTCTTGCTGGTCAGCATCACCCCAAACACAATCAAGATAAGCGTGCCCCCGGCATAGACGATCAGTTGGACCGCTGCCAGAAATTCAGCGGCCAGCATAAAATAAAGTCCCCCCACTGCGCCCAGTGCGAGCAGGAGAAACACCGCCATCCGCACAATGTTATCGCTGAGCACTACCGACCACGCACTAATGGCCAGCAAAAGTGCCAACCCGTAGAACAATAGGGGTTGAACCGGACCTAGATCAATGCTCTGAGCTGCTAATAATAAGTACACGTAAAGAAACCTTGATCGCTGCTGGGGCGTTCGCCTTGGCCCGTACGCTAAACCCGGATTGGTCAAGGACGTGGGCCAAGAGGATATCTGGCGCGTATGAACCGGTCAACAACTTCACGCCGCCAAACTCATGATTTACACCTGAAAACCGCGGAGCAGCCACCCCCGCTATTCCCACCCATCGGTCACTAAATGGGCATTCCGGTGATCTGGGCCTCAAAGACCAGCTTGGAGCCGACCAAGCCCTGAATCGCAAAAATGGCCCGTCGACGCCTGAGCTGCAGAACCTTGCACAGGATGATCAGCCGATCACCCGGCACCACCTGATCACGAAATTTCACCGCATCACAACCTACAAAACCAAGAAAATGGTCTTTACCCATGACCTTCAGGGTCATAAAGCTGGCCAACTGCGCGCCAGCTTCCAACATCAGCACGCCCGGCAACAGGGGGCGGCCGGGAATGTGGCCAGCGACCCAGAACTCCTGCTCATTTACATCCTTAAACGCAACGGCCAATCCATCTTCCTGGTTGTACCAGATGACCCCATCCAACATCCGCATCGCCCCCCGGTGCGGATTGACAGCCTCCAGCCCATCAACGTCAAACTGAACCTGGTTCAGATCAACCTGCGAAATATCAAATATCCGTGGTGGGGCCATACAAAAACAGACCGCCGCAATCAGAACCTTGATGCTTTGAAAATACCTCAATCGCAGCAGCCTGCCGCAGCATAAGACCAAAAAGGTGTTATGCCACTACCGCCAACCACCTGGCAATGGTACGACAGGTGGCACCGAGGACTTCAAGATGCCGAGCCGATGGAGGATACCCAGGAATCGCGGTTGGATCAGGATGCGCTGGTGTCGCGCGCTTCCAAAACCTTGACTCGCAGCACCTGAGCACTGTTTTTCACATCCTGCATCAGCTTGCGGATGCGGGTGCCCGCAGCCTTGTTGCCACCTGCAGCTCGGCGAACATCGTCGTCCGCCGATGCGATAAGTTCTTTTAACTGTTCATAAGCCTCGAGCATAACGTCACGCTCCTTGTGATTAAAAGGGATGATGTGAAACCCTTAACCGTTCGATCTAAGCGTACCGTCACACTTAAAAGCACGCAATAAGCCCCAAGGTCCAGCCCGTTCAATGGCGAGGATATACTGACCCCCCGCAGGGCTGTAAAGACCCACTGGACACCCCGGATCCATCGCCTTGGCTGCTGTATATCTAGCGAATTATCGGCAAAATCGATTTAAAAGAGGGACCACCAGCCTCACCCACCCACTCCAAAAGAATCGACTCGACGGTTATTGGCACCACACCAGCCTGGACCATCCGCTGAACTGCCGATGCCTGATCTGATAGTCGACGAGCCCCAATCCCGTCAGTCGCTACCGCCACGGTTAAACCGCTGTCCACCAAGTCCAAACAGGTCTGCAGAACGCATACATGGGCTTCAATACCGCTTACGACCACTGATCGCGCTCCCAATTCCACTATTTGACGACGTACCGGCTCGATAAATGCCGAAAATGCTAGCTTCTCATAAGTGCCGGCGGCCGATTTGAGTGACTCTGCCAGTTCCGGCACGGTCAGCCCCAAACCCTTGCGATGCTGCTCGGTCACGATCACCGGCACTTGAAGCGCATTGGCACCATTGATGAGTTTGCCAACCTGATCAGTAACCGCCTGGGCGTTATGCATGGCTGGCAAAAGCCGCTGCTGCATATCAACAACAATCAGGACAGATGAATCACGCACTAATCGAGCAACCGGCATGTTCCGATTCTACCGCACGGAGCGACGGATTGCCCCAACGGGTCCAACCTCAATTTGACCGGTCTTTGTATTCCAACGCAGCGGCTTGGTGTGCCTGGTGACCTGATCCCCAATAGCGACCAGGGTTTGTGATCCCGGTGAAGAAGTAAAGGTCAGATAACCGTCCCGCTGGGTGTGCTTCATCGTACCGGATGTAATTTCGACATCCTCCCGCTTCACCTGCACCCCACGATCCGCAACAATCGTTTCGAGTTGGCCATCGATACGAGACCCCCATCGACTAAGACCCCCGGTTTCCGTCATATCTGCAACAAAACGATCGCAGAACATTTCAATAGGTTTGCCGCCATTTTTTGGATTGTGTTGCATCCAAACATCGCCATAGATTCGCATATCGTTACGCTTGACATCGAGAACCATTTGATCCGACCAGGTAAATACGGTGTCGCCGCGACCAGAAACCGTTATCTGGGTATTGGGTTTTCCGCCTTGAGGGCGCGGTCTGTCATCTTGGAATATCCATCCGCCTTCACCAACAAAACGGATCTGCTCCAATGTTGCCGTATGCTCAAAAACCATTTCGGAACTCTGAATCAATAGTTTGGTCGCAAATTCTCCCCCTATTTCCCGCCTCCAATTGACCGCCCGGAACTCAACATCTTTACGCGCTACAAGTTTTTCAATGATTGACTTTCCGATACCACGATCCGTTTGCGGAGAAAGCTGAAAGTCCATTTCCTGCGCCGTCAACGTTGTGGTATGCAATCGGCTTCGGTTCTCAACCACAACTTCGCCGAAAATCCGTCCCTTACCGCTGCTGTGGTTCAGTTCCATGCCTTGAGCCCAACTCATCGCCAGCACTGAACCGGCGCGGACCTTATTTTCGCGTGCCACAACCCCGGTGCCCGAACCGTTTACACGCATCTGCTCGTAGTTCTGCCCATCCAAAAAGATGTGCCTTCCGATCAGGGTCGTATCACCTCGTACGATTTTCGCCGACTGAGCATCCGCGCCAATCACCTCGATCTGGCCAGACACTTGATCCACGATAACTTGCTCCGCCGTGACAATCACCAAATCCCCACCGTGAATAAGCTCAATCCGTGCACCTTGCCTAGCAATTAACCGATTCCAGATCTGCCCAGCCGGGCCTTTCACCTCGTCGGAACGGCCTGGCATAGATGCCGATAGGTCCCTCGTAGCTTCCGAGCGGTCTTCGGCTCCGGCAACAGGGGACAGACGTGGCACCTTGATCTTCGGGTGACGCGGCTTAGCGGCAACTTGCGGCGCAGACAGGGTGATTTCAAGGTATTCAGTTTTGACTTCCATCTGCTGGCCGTCAGCTGTTACATTCCCTTGGGCCAGCAGTTGGCCAGGTTGCGTGAGGCCATCATGCATCCGTGGCGGGCGTAACGCCAACTGATCGGATCGAATTGCAAGTGACTGCCCATCGGCTTGGTGGGCCTTGGCAACCACTTTTTGTTTTGCTGTAATTTGATCGACATTTTGCACACCATTCACCGGCTTGAGCAGTTCAATGGACAACTCTTGTGCAGACAAGTCCAATGACGGACCTGCCACCTTGACGCCTCCGTGAAAAACGGCTTGGCGAATAGCAGACATCTGTGCCGCAGCCCCATCGGGGGCGTTGGCCTGGTCATAAAACAACAATTCACCTCGGTCATTCCATGTGGTCGTCATCCGAGTAAGCCATGCGGCCTGGGTTGACCGGGCATCTGGGTCATCGCCGTTCCGGATAGGTGGCCTGTGGCTGGGACTCGCAAACCGGCCGGCACCAATCAATTGCACCCATCCTGCCAATCGATCAAGCAAAATGCGCGGTGCGGTCAACTGACCGTGAAGTTTCGAGTCAAGCTGCACCGGGCCACCTGGAGATCCACTGAGCCCCAGACGCTTGGTACCCAAGTGATAAGACAATTCAAACGCGTTGATATCATCACCGGCAACATTCACTCGAAGCGGCGCCCCATCCATCACAACCCACGCATCGCCAGTCCCCGTTAATGCAATGGGCAATTCGTCAACCGGCACCATGGTGAGCTTGCCAGACCAGGTCATAACCAATTCGTTTGCCCCCGGATGATCCGCACCATACTCGGTACTGTCCGCAATCAGCCCCCCATCGCCATTGCCAGAATGACTTCCAGATGACTCACCCACACTGAAAAAGGCTTCAAGCCGGCTGCCCGCAGCCTTGATTTGATGGCCTTGGACAGTGACATCGCGTTCAAGCTCAACCCGATAGGTTTCGGCCACTCGGCTTTTCGCAGTGGCAGGGGCAACCTCGGGCGTGATTGAGCCGTTGTTGCTGGTTGTCTTAGAAGACCTGCGTAGACGACCTGGATCAATCTGGAAACGCAATTGCTTGCCCTGATTGATCACCAGCTTTTCAATTCGGCGATACAGTTCGTTGTAGGAAAGGCTCAACCCACGGCCATCGAACTTCATGCGTCCGTGCCGCACCTTAACATCGCGGTCACTTCGAATCTGGCCCAAGTCATAATCAAAATGGGCATTGTCCAGCTCAATATGAAACTCCGAGTCGCCTGTCGAGCTTACGGAATCATGCCCCCGGTACAGGCGGATCTCCACGTTGCCCTCAAGATCACCACGCCGCGGATCGTCATTGGGTGCAATCACTTCGCCGCTGTCCGCACGGATTTCAATGATCTGCCCCTTGTCACGATGAATCCGCCAATGGGGCTCTGTGACCCGCAGTCGTTCGTCGTCAACCCGTTCAACGTGACTGGCCATGAACTGAACCGGCCGATCACGACTTGTGTAATAAACCCCCTCGCCCTCAAGAAGAATCTTCGTGGATTTACCAACGGACTTAAATTCCGTCACGACCGGTGCTTCATCAACGATCGGCGACATCGTGCTGTCTTTCTCATCCCCGGCGGGCACCGAGCCGCCACGAGAACCGCCAATCAATACAGTCGCGGCAAGTATGCCAAGTGCCAGCCCCCCGGCTGCACAAATAATCCAGATCTGCCTGTTCATCATCAGGAAAGTCTAGCCACCAAACCCGCTGGGGAGAATGGCTGGCGGACGCCGAAATATATGATTGGTGAAATTTGTCAACATAATTGCAATTGGCTGCCTTGGCACCCAACATTATGATCTTGCTTGGACACAGAACCAACTGTGCAAGGATCTCAAAACGTGTTATCCACAATATTCAAAGCTTACGACATCCGGGGGATCTACCCAGATCCACTGAGTGAGACCGAATCCTGGCTGATCGGCTGTGCGACCGGGCTTTACCTCAGGGATCAAATTGCCGGGCAGAATGTGCCCCTTCCACGAACTGTCGTTGTCAGTCGGGACATGCGACCCAGCGGCGATTCACTGGCCGCGGCGCTCATAGAGGGGCTGGCTGCTGCAGAAATGAACGTGATTGACCTAGGACTTTGTGATACCTCGATGATTTACTTCGCGGTCAACCATCTGGGCACCGCTGGAGGCGTACAAACAACAGCCAGCCACAACCCACTCGATTACAACGGATTCAAGATCTCCGGTCCCGAAGCCCGCCCAATTGGTGCAGGCACCGGACTTGGGGAAATTCAGGCCATTGCCAAAACACTCACGCACGGCAAATCAAACACCGCAGCTGGCCATATCGAATCGCTTGATATCTGGGATGCCTATCGTAAACACATCTTGCGTTTTTTTTCGCCACCGTTCGATGGCCGCAAACCCATCCGGATTGCCATTGACGCCTCTAACGGCATGGCGGGCAAGATGATTCCTACCGTATTTCAAAATTGTCCTGAAATCGAAATCCTCCCACTAAATTTTGAATATGGCCCACAAGTGCGGTTCGCACATGAACCCAACCCCTTGATCGCCGCGAACATGATCCCTACACAACAGGCGGTGATCGCACATGACGCCGATTTGGGTGCCTGCTTCGACGGCGATGCGGACCGGTGCATGATCACCGATGAACTGGGGAATATCATTGGCTGTGATCATCTGACCGCACTGCTGGCTGAACATTTTTTAGCTCCGGGCAGAACCGGAATTGCAGATGCACAGCCGGGCAGCAATACCGTTGTCTATGACCTGCGGTCGAGCCGCATGGTAAAGGAAACGATCGAAAGACTTGGCGCTACGCCACAGCGATGCCGGGTCGGCCATGTCTTTATGAAAGCGGCCTTGCGAAAAAGTCGGGGCATTTTGGGGGGTGAACTTTCAGGTCACTTTTATTTCCGCGACAATTTTTTCGCTGATTCGGGGGCCATTACTCTCGCCAGCGTGCTGACCATCCTTGGCTGCACCAAGCAAAAGATGAGCCAGCTGATCATGCCACTTCAACAATACCCGCAAAGTGGAGAAAGAAATTTCCAGGTGGACGACAAGCAAGCGGTCCTGGAGAAACTTAGAGAGAAATTCAGTCACGCGGACGTGGATGAACTTGATGGCATTACGATTGACCGATGGCACTCGGACACTAAGGGGGAGGTGGGTGGTTTCTGGTTCAACGTAAGAGCGAGCAACACCGAACCGCTGCTGCGATTTAATGCTGAAGCCGCGGACCAAACCACGCTTGATGATCTATTGGAAAACGTATTGCCAATTCTTGGCCATCCCATCGCCGGCCATTAAAACACATCGCCACTTTGCAGCATGATTTGCCCTCTGTAGACTGCTAAAACAAGGCCATCGGTAGGTATTACCATGAAGATCACGGCGGTTAAATCTTTTGCGTTCAAAGCCACTCATCGAAACATCTTCATCGTAAAGATTGAAACTGATCGCGGCCTTTACGGCATTGGTGAATCAGGAACTTCCAGCCGGGAAATGGCGATCTCCGGTGCCATTGAACATTTTGCACAGTTCCTAGTTGGTGAAGATCCACGTCGTATTGAGCACATCTGGCAGTTGCTATACCGGGGGCAGTATTTCGAGGGCGGAACCATCCTTGCTGCAGCACTTTCCGCCGTGGATATTGCACTGTGGGATCTAATGGGCAAGATGCTCGAAGTGCCCGTGTATCAGCTGCTCGGTGGTAAAACCCGAAACCACGTGCAATGTTACACCCATGCCGGCACACTCAACGGCCCCAAATGTGTTGGACAGGCCAAAGAACTTGTAGCTGCCGGCTGGCATCACCTGCGATACGATCCGGGGCACCTGGATCCGGCATCTGCTCCAGGCCAAGACGCCATCTACGAACCACGTGAATCCATGGCACAGGTCCTGCACTGGCTCCAGGAAATTCGCCGGGCGGTCGGACCGGACATCACCGTCCTAGTTGACCTGCATCACAGACTGAGCGTAGCCGAAGCAGCAGATTTCTGTCGTAAAGCTGAACGCTTTGACCCATTCTTTGTTGAAGAACCGATCCGCAGCGAGAATCCTGATGCCTATGCAACGCTGCGTAAGATGACAAACTTGCCATTCGCCATTGGCGAGGAATTTGCGAGCAAGTGGGCATTTCGACCGTTTATCGAACACGGGCTTATGAACTTTGCCCGGATTGATCTATGCAACGTTGGAGGGCTCACTGAAGCCAAAAAGGTGGCCGGATGGTGCGAAACTCATTACATCGACATGGTACCGCACAATCCACTTGGCCCCGTCAGTACAGTGGCATGCGGTCACTTCTGCACTGCAATCTCCAACTTTGCACTGCTGGAGCATATCCCCGGAACACAGTGGGAACCACCGGAAGCGTTTACCGGTATCCCTGATCTTGAGCAAGATCGTCTTGTTTTATCCGATCGCCCTGGTCTGGGTATTGAATTTAATGAAGAGGCCGTCAAGGACCATGCGTTTGAGTTCATTGAATCGCCACACCTGTTCCGTCGTGATGGCTCATACACGAATTGGTAACGCGTATCCAAGACATCCGCGCGACTTGTCCTCACCGAACCCGCCTTTGAACTTATGCCCGATGACCTGCCGGGGGGCGCCTGTGGTCTAGGAAAATGACTCGGTTGTATAGCGTTCGACCCTGATGGAATCGGACCAGTAGTCGGCTGGCAAGCCAGCTTTTATTTTAAGGTGGCGGACAAACTCCATCGGGCTGGATACTTGATCCCAAACGGATGGAAGAAATGTTCCGCGTCGAGGTCCTTCGCTCAAAATTAATCCGTCTACGCCTGGTCGAATTTTCTCCAACAACTCCTGCTGGGTTTCAAATTGAACCGGCTCGCTTGGACCAATCACAGAGATGTGGATAACAACCTGCCCCAACTCGGACCGGCCAAGTCTGGGGAAACGGTGATCATTAAACGCCGCGGCACAGGCGTTCGCCGCCACATCAAGAACCAGCGCCTGACGGGCGTTGAGGGTGCCAATACAGCCACGCAATTGTTCGCTAATTTCCAAGGTGACGAAAGTTGCCCGTTCTTCCTGTAGAAGTTTGGAGTAACACCTAGGGTCAATATTCACAGACGCATGGTGGACAAGCACATGGGTAATGGCATTAGTCGCCACTTGAAGAAGCGTTTGCTTGTCACCTTTGCCAAGTGATTGGGGGGTTGAGCAAGACAATGGGCGCAGCTCCATATCGAACGGATCGGCAATGAACACATCTTCCATTATGAACATAAATCCATTCGGAATCTTGCAGGGCGACTCAAGCCACCGCAGCATGCTGGGAATTCGCTGGCGGAAATCCAACGATCCTGCCCTTTCCAGCGTGCTTGGCGGCATAAAGATTGGCGTCCGCCTTTTCGAGAAGGAGATAGCCATCCCGAACACCATTTTGGCGCATCGAGGCAATTCCCATCGACAGATCAACGTCATACTGGTCAGGAAGAATCGATCGTATCCTCTGCCTGAAAAGAACCTGCAGTTGCTCGGCGAAGCGGTAGGCTTGCAGCGGTTTGCATGCTGCCATGAGAATCGCAAATTCATCGCCACCCAATCGAACCGCGTAGTCCTCACTGCGTGTACTGGCCGCAATGAGTTCAGAAAGCGCGATCAACAGTTTGTCGCCCGACGCGTGCCCCAGTGAGTCATTGATCTGTTTAAAATTATCCATGTCGATCATGATGCATGACAGATCGGTTTCACTTTCCAGCACAGATCGGACGAGTTGCGGAAGATTTTCTTCCAAGAACCGGCGATTGCCCAAATCAGTTAAGGGATCACGCATCGTCATCTGCTGCAGTTTTTTCGTTGCCAGGTGAGTCGCTTTGGATATCCGATGGTCAAGTGTTCGGCGTAGTTGATTGGCTTCAAAATGGTCCCGCCGCGCCGCAACCACGACCTTGTGTATCAAGCGACACAAACGACCAATTTCGTCTTGGCCGTCGACTTCTAATGGCTTTACACCGTCGATACTAAATGGACCTTCACGATTGGCCAATTGTGATAATTTCCTGATCAGCAACTCGACAGGGTGCCATACCCAGCAATTTGCCAACCAGAGTAAAGCCACCACCACCACAGTGAGTCCAAGGCAGAAAAACCAAACCTGGTGACCAAGGCGGGCTTCGAGAATACCGACGATGCCACCGCCAACCGCACTTGTCAGGATCACAACCGCCACCTTGGCTCGCAGTGACGCGGCAGAAACTGAACGGTTCCCGCGGTTAGAGCCACGGGAACCCGCTGTTTGTGTAACTGACTCGGACTTGGAAGATGCAGACTCCACTGCTGTGTTGATCGGATGAATAATGGGGCGAGTTTGGTGGAATCTATTTGTTGAAATCTATGTTTTTGTGGCTGCGCGAAATGGTGGCTTGGATAGGTCGGCGGGAATTTCGATCCGTTCAATGCCAACGGATAGCCTTGTACCCTCATCAATATCCACCACCACGCCGCTGAGGCGTGGATCGCCTTCAGCCACATCGAACGGCGCGTGCATGCCTGTCGTCATATGCTTTAAAACACGGTCCACCCTGCGACCAAGAATCGAATCGTAAGGTCCACACATACCGATATCCGTGATATATGCGGTTCCACGAGGCAGAATCTGGGCATCTGCGGTTGGGACATGGGTATGTGTACCAATGACTGCCGCCACGCGACCATCAAACTGATATCCCATTGCCCGCTTTTCGCTTGTCGCTTCTGCGTGGACTTCGACAACTACAATCGGATTCAGGTCCGGCAACTGGCCCAATACAGATTCAACCGTTTCAAATGGGTCATTGGCCGGTAAACTGGAAAAGACCCGTCCTAAAACAGTGATCACATAGACTGCAATGGCAGGCTGATCGCGGTTAGAACCACTGCGTATGACAGATAGCTTCATCCAAGGACGGCCCTTGGCAAGGTGTGAAATATTGGCTGGACGGATGATATTCGACTTCGTCTCAAGCACCTGCGTGATGGCAGACCGCCGATAGACATGGTCCCCCAGTGTCATGGCGTCCACACCGGATACAAGTAACCGCTCATAGAGGCTCGGGGTTAGGCCTGATCCGTTGTGAGCATTCTCCGCATTGGCGATCACCAGATCCGGCTGCCACCGCTGGCGTAACTGCGGCATCTGCTGTTCGATGGCCTGAACCCCCGAGGGGCCAACCACATCACCCAACATGGCGATACGAAAGGGCATGGCGGAAGCGTAACATGGCCCAAGACTTCTATCCAATAAACTTTGCCCACCCATTGACACCCTTCCACAGGTTGCCAATGATGTAGTACGAATCGATCTACCTAGATACCACATCTTGTGGCGGAGCCTGCTGAATGCTGTGTCCGTACTGTGGCGAGAATCGAGATAAGGTCGTCGATTCCCGTGGCGCACAAGAGGGTCAGACCATCCGCCGACGACGGGAATGCTTGGCGTGCGGCAAGCGCTTCACCACCCGTGAACATCTTGAATTCTCTGCGCAAACCCAGGTGGTCAAACGAGATGGATCGCGCGTTCCCTATGACCGACAGCGAATGATCGAGGGATTGGCAAAAGCCTGTTACAAACGGCCCGTCAGTACCGAATCCATTGAAAAACTTGTGGACCAAGTCGAGGAGGAGGCCTTGGCGACCCACGAGCGAGAGATTCATTCCATTGATTTGGGGCGAGCCATTGCTGAACGACTCAAGGCTCTTGACCAAATTGCCTACGTCCGTTTCGCCAGCGTCTACAAGCAATTTCGTGATCTCGATGACATCCTAGACGAGGTACGTGATGTGCTTGCTTCCGCCGCCTCCGACCCACCGGAACAAGGCCGGCTTTTCTAACCGATCTGATTATGCCCGATACCAAGGTTCCATCAGACCCGAATCTGAAGAACGCCTTTGTCCCGGAGATACAATGCAAGGACGTTGTGATCTGGGTGTTTGACTTGAGGTTACACCGGCGTAACCTCAATGATCCCAGATGTTCCAAGATCCTTTGGTGCAAACACCAGATCCGGTCGATTGCAGGCCCCTAATACCAGGACATTAACTATGAGCAGCAGGAGTGGATTCATTCATATGGCGCCAACCCTCCACCTAGGCCAACCGAACAAGTTTGCGACCGACCCACTCGGTCGTCAGCAGGACTACGATCACCAGGAATGTCATCGGTGACCTGGCAAGGGGCTCACTGAGATCGTTTGAAGTGGCGGTCGCCCGGCTTGTGACGGTTTTAACCAGCGTATCCAACTCGTCTATTGCAACAACCTTCCCGCCGGTTTGCTCAGCAAGTTGGTACAGGCGGATATGGTCTGGACGAACTTCTTGCATCTCGTCGCCATGTTGGATCACTTCGATAACTGACGAAAGCTGCAATTCATCTAGTACCGGCTCGACAACTTGCAATCGATACCGACCTGGCAGGGATGGTTTCCAGGTCCCACGGTATCGCCCGTCACTCGACGGCAATTGCGACGATACCACCTGGGCTAAATCAACCATCTCAAACCGTTGGCTCCGCCCATCTAAAATCTGGTCAACTGCCACCAATATCCGAGGCAGATGCTGCTGAAGCAGAAGCGGATCTTCGATCTCCAACTCGATTGCAACTGCCTGGCCTTGTTCTACACGTGCCTGGCCCACATTAAACTGTGCCTGCTGTCCATGCTGCTGAATCCGGTGACGGCCCATCATTCGTATCAAGCCGATCCAGAACTGCTCGAAATAATGACCTCCTTGACCATAACGCCAGCGCCAAGTTTCATCCGTTGCAATGTAAACTGACTGACCCGCGCCAAAGGGCATCCGAATCACCAAGGGCAAGGATGATTCGTTTGCGGAACCAACCGCTTGCAAATCAGATGACCGTGAGGCAGCGATGATGCCCGCTGTCGGCTTGATAAGCCCCACATCCTGAACCCAATACAGTGGCGGCAACGCCGATGGCCAACCTGAGAACGAACCGTCATGTTTCAGTTGTAAAACATTGAGCGAATCAGCCAACACGGTCGGATACATTGACACCCCTGAACCCGCATCGGTTCGCTTAACGTCACCAGGCCGCACCATGGTAAGCATGTCCGCCATCAAGGTCCCTTCGTAGCGATGTGGTGTGTGATGATCACCGCCAATCCAGATCAACCCACCGCCGCGACCCGCTATATGATCACGCAGCTGTATCATCTGCTGTCTGCTAAAATAATCATGGGGTACGTCGCCAATAATAATGACATCGAACTGGGCCCATTCCTCTGAAGTTTCTGGCAAACGCGTGATCGGCTTGTTGCCTTCCTGGATAAACCGGTGATCGGCGCTGGTCAACATAATGCTGCTGGAGATACTTGTTTCTCGCACGAGCATATTCTTCAAGTAGCGATACTCCCATCGGGGATAACCTTCGATATAAAGAAGTCGAATCGGACGACTGATCATCTCCACCACAACCAGAGCAGTGTTGTTATCCGATACGGGGTCAACCACGCCTGCGTATGGCAGCTCAGCAGACAGGTTAACTCGCCAGTTGATCGGCCCAATTACTGCCGAACGCCCCTTGAGGACCACGGCCTGCTCGCCGCCGTTATCTGACAAATTGTGCTCATCTAGAACTTGGCGGGTTTGTTCATCAATGAGTTCCAGCCGCAACATGTCGAATCGTGATTGAACATCATGCCGAAACCTGCCGACCAGCACCCTGACCGGCACATCATCATTGACAAACGCCCTTTGGGATACATCAACACGGCGGATTGCCAGATCTACCGTCTGCACATCGCCGCCCAACGGCACCGGATAGATCCGCACTGCCTGGCGCTGCAAACGACGAATGAACTGCATGCTAGTAGCTTGTGTACTGCGGCCATCGGTCATCAAAACGACCCCTGCAACCGGACTGCCGCCCACTGTCTGCAACGCCTGATCAATTGCAGAACGAATATCTGTCGTACGACCGGTGGCGGCCGCCCAGGTGAGCTCTTTACCTGTCACACCCGGACCAGATATACCGTATGTCGTCGAATCAAAACCGAGCCAAGTAACCTGACGATGGTGTAAAAAGTCCGGGTCGGAAAAAATATCCGCCTGACGTTCAATGGCCTTGCGTAAGACCTGATCCCGGCTTACAGGTTTTAACGAGGGATCGGGATCCAACCGGCAATCGGCCACGGTCATGGATTGACTGCGGTCAACCAACATCAACAGCCGATCTTTCTCGATATTCACATCCGACAAAATCATCACCGGGCCAGCAAGTAATACAACGACCGCCAACAGAACTGCCCCGCGGATAATAACCAGCCCAACACGCGCAACACGCGATGCATCAAGATGCCGATAGCTCAGTGCTGCAACAAACACTGCCGCAATCACAATCAGCAGCCATTGCCACCCTGGCAGTGCATGTTGCCACCCTACGAAAGTTCTCGGGTCAGACCACCGGGCACGATCAAGGCCTAAAAGCCAGTCAATTGCTCCAATCAGCGTCAAATATTGCGAACCATTCGACAACATCAATTGAATTACACCGCCGGCTATGGGCTATGGCTGCCTTGGTAATACACTCGGCAACGACCCAGAAAACCAACTGCGCCGCTCCGCGTGGCTGCATAAACGAGCCAAAACTGTTTCGAATACCATCAGTATCAAGACAAACCATAATAATGGCCGACCAAGAAACTGCCTTGAGTTCCGGGTTGACCGCATGTGATCAGGTTGTTCCGGATTCAACCAATGCCATTGCCTGGTTTCATCGAACCAGGAACCAAGCTGATCGGGTTTAATTGCGTTCATATTTGATGCATCGGGATCAATATTGACTGTTGCAACCATTGCTTTTCCTGACTGCCCGTAATAAACCCCCGGCAGATTGAATGGGCTTGCAAGACGGACTCTCTGTTCATGTCGGTTTAGAGGGATCCGGCGCCCGGTTTGATGAACCAGACTGGACTGATTGTTCCACATCGCGTGAAGTACCGGCTGATCACCACACACAAAAGCTTGTGTCGACAGAACATCCACATCGCTACCCACCGCCGCATGCAGTGATTCATGAACCAATGGAACAAATAACGGTTTTACAACCAAGTTGGTCCACCCAAGTTCCAGCGCGGTGGCCAAGAACATCACTTGACCAGATCCCACGCCCGCATGAGTCAAAAGTGGCCGCCCATCAGAAGTTCTAAGCCAAACTTCCTCTCCGCTATTTGGTGCCATGATGTTGTAGCGGCGTAGAACACGAACTGGCCCCAGCAGTGCAGGCCAGTCCGCGGCAAGCATCGCCAGAGCCCGTGGCGGTCGAATGTCCGGTTTCATCGACCATGGACCACTAGCCGACTCGTTCACATCGCCCTGCATCACCAACTGCCAGTCGACACCAAACTCTGTGGCCATCGTGTCCACCCACGCCGACGAAACCTCACCAGGGGGTACGAACACCCAAACCATCGCTCCAGACCCAGCTGCTTGGGCAAGTGTTTGCCATCCTGTTGCACCCAGAAGATCCGGCCGCAGCACCATGACGACGCCCATCCCTTCAAGTGCCTGCGATGAGAGCTCCATCGGCGACACATCAACCACCCGAACCCGCTCAAGTCCCCCGATGTTGGCAGGAATATGAGGAACCAACGCGACACGCAGCCAATCCGCCGGTGAAAATATCCCGCCTTCATCATGCCGTTTGTCCAGTGCTGACACCACGTCCACGATCCCAACGGTCACCGAACGCCTTATTTTGGCCAATGCCCACCGCTGGTTGTCCGGCTTAATCGCATCCGTATCCGGTAACCCAACCGAAGCTGAAACAACCACAGATAAAACTTCTTGATCGGTAACCTCGAGAACCGCACTAACTGCTGATGCCAACTGACCGCTTTGCCAAGTTACACGCTGCTCAACTGGCCTGGTCACAAGCTGCCCGGCCACGTTGCGACCAACAACCCTGACAACCGAAACAGTGTCCTCTGCATCGGCTGTAAATCTTCGCATTTTGACTTCAACCGGTATCGTCACTGATCCATCGGGATGAGCCAGAATGACTGGCCGCTGTGGCTTTAGTTCTTGAATCTGCACATTTTCACAAGCCACCGCTGGCCGACTGACGAACACTTGTGCGTATTTTCCAATCTGAGCAAGTTCTGAATTTGGCGGATGTCCCGGGTCAAATGTCCCGATGTTCCAATCGCTGAACATATAGACCTCTGCTCTTGTATAAAGACCTCCCCGCACACTCGTTTGCAAAGAATCCAAAACCATCGATAGTGCCTGCGCCATATCAGAGCGGCCAAAACGATGAGGCAGTGCCTTCATATGGTCACGAATTATTTTGTGTTCCCTCGTGGGAACAGCAACCAGTGGCCCCGCAGGATAGCTAGACAACCAAAGCCCCACGTGATCTTGCCTGTTCAATGATGCCACCAAACGATCAGCCGCATTCACCAAGGCGCCAAAACGCGTCTCGCCATCTAACCCAACTGCCTGTGTGCTAAGTGAATCATCCAGAATAATGCAAACCAGTCGATCACCGGCGTTGGGCTCAGATCCTATCGTGAATCCATGCAATATTGGGCTGCTAAGTGCCAATCCCAAGATGACGAGAATCAGACATCGGTTAATCAAAAGCAGCAACTGCTCCAGCTGAATCCACCTCCGTCTTGGATGATAGGACTCAGCAAGGAATTGCATTGCAGCCCAAGGCATCCGACGACAACGCAGCTGTGCAAACAAATGAATGGCGATAGGCACCCCCACCGCTCCGCAGCCAGCCCAAGCCAATGCCGTGGCGGCAAAAGTAACGGATTGACCCAGGATGATGGGCATTTACCTGCCTTTGGAGATCGAGGCTGTACGCAGGGCAATAAATTGGCGTAGTGTTGCCGCCAACGATTTCGATGTATCAACACGTATATAGTCGAACTGAAAACGCCTGGTCACACGTTCAACTTCCTGTAGAAAATAATTAAACCGCTCCAGATATGACCGGCGAAGACCTGCCGGGTTCATTTTGATCCGACCTTCAGACTCCAACCCCTCAAACTCCACTGGAGAACGAAAGGGAAACGTCAGTTCAGCATGATCAAGCGTATGAAGAAGAACCAAGTCGTGATGATGGTACCGTAACTGGGCCAAACTGTGCTCCAGTACGGCTGGAGCCGAATCAAACAGATCGCTGATCAATACGATCAAACTGCGATGATTCAACTTGGCGGTCACTTGGTCAAAAACTCTTGAAAAATCCGTTGATTTTGCGTCCTTAGCAGCACGCAATCCCGGCATGAAACATGATGCATCATTCAGTGCCGCCAACACGGCTCGCCAATGATCTTTGGAGTTTGAAAGGCGTGTTATTAACTTGACCTCATCTGAAAACAACACCAAAGCAACCCGATCCTGCTGTTGAATTGCCAGATATGACAATGTGGCAGCCAGTGTGGCTGCCACATCGAACTTTCGCCAATAGGGTCTTGGAAATGAACTGAATCCCATTGATCCAGAAATATCAACAAGAATAAATATCCGGAGATTGGTCTCATTTTGGTATTGCTTCAGATACAACTTGTCCGTCCGCCCAAATACCTTCCAATCGATATGGCGGATATCGTCTCCATTTGTGTATGGCCGGTGTTGGGAAAAATCCACCGAAACGCCCTGATGGGAAGATCCATGCAAACCACTCATCAACCCCTGAACCGTCATCCGTGCGCGAAGTTCAAGCGAGTCAATCGCAGCCAGCATTTGTGGTTCGAGATAATTTCCCTCGCTGACTTGATCCGCCACCTGTCCGTTGTCGACAGTCATCGTATCACCGCATCAATCTTCGGAACGACGATCCCATCTTCATTCACTTCTTGGATTAACCGATTGATAAGATCGTCTGAAGTCACACCGTCTGCTTCAGCGTTGAAGTTGGTTATCAAGCGATGTCGAAGGACCGGATATGCGACCTCCCGGATGTCATCAAGTTCAACATGGCTTCGGCCGTTGAGAAGGGTCCTAGCTTTGGCAGCGAGAATCAAGTACTGACTTGCACGCGGTCCTGCACCCCAAGTGAGATACTTCCTGGCAAAATCTGGCCGGATATCCACCTGCGATTGGGATGGTTGGCGTGTTGAACGCACTAACCTCAACGCATACTGCATGACATGTTCGGCAACCGGAATTTCCTGGACTGAGTCTTGGATGCGTTGCAGATCATCTTGTTCCAAAACTTTATCAACTGATTCCTTGTAGCCTCCTGTTGTACGGCGAACAATTTCGAACTCTTCCTCTTCATCTGGATAACCCACATGAATCATAAACATAAAACGATCAAGCTGAGCCTCGGGGAGAGAATACGTGCCTTCCTGATCAATTGGATTCTGAGTTGCTAAAACAAAAAACGGATTTGGAAGATTGTGCTGCTCTCCACCCACTGTAACATGAGCCTCCTGCATCGCCTCAAGAAGTGCTGCTTGGGTCTTGGGTGGTGTCCGATTGATTTCATCAGCCAAGATGACGTTTGCGAACACCGGTCCACGCACAAATCTAAGGTTGCGCTTTCCAGTTGCACGATCTTCATCAATCACTTCTGTTCCGGTAATGTCTGAAGGCATCAAATCAGGTGTGAACTGAATCCGGCTGAACGTCAACGCCATTGATTCCGCAAGAGATGAAATCAAAAGTGTTTTAGCTAAGCCCGGCACTCCAAGGAGAACTGCATGACCCCGACACACCAGACAAATCAATAACTGGTCAATCACTTTACGTTGACCAACAATAACCCTTTCAACCTGTCCGCGTAATCGGTCGAAGGCATCGCCCGTTTCGACATGTACCATCTTTTGTCTCTGTAACTCACCAGGTCTTTTCTATTACGCCACAGTCCACAATCGAGAACACCAATCCCAAGTATATCCACCTTGATTAACGGGGCTACAATGTTTTTCCATGCCTGAGCTACCCGAAGTGGAAAACGTACGAACAAGCCTCCGCCGAAAAATCGTTGGCCAGAAAATTACCCACGTATCCGTCCATCGACCCGACATCATCCGTGGTCCATCTAAGCCACGTAACATGCTAAGTGGATGCCAAATCAAGGAAGTTGGGCGTTATGGGAAACAACTGGCTATTTATACAGAGAATAACGGATCCTATGAACCATGTATTTGTATTCATCTTGGTATGACCGGATCACTGCGTTATGAACCAACCTCCGGACAATCCGGTACACAGTTAAACCACATTCATGTGACCTGGAGGTTTAGTGACGGTGGAACTTTTTTCTTTCGGGATCCAAGACGTTTTGGTGGAATATGGACTTTTCCAACCCCACGTCAACTCCGGGATACCCGCTGGCAGCACCTTGGACCGGATGCTGTGACAATCACTGCCATGCAATTAACTAAATCTCTTAGAAATAGATCCCGTAACATTAAATCCGCCCTGCTTGACCAGGGTATAGTTGCTGGCTTGGGAAATATTTATGTTGATGAAATACTTTTTCAGTGCAAAATTCACCCATTGACACCGGTGAAAATGTTGTGTTGTAAACAGATTTCAAGTTTGGTTCGTAGGATACACCGTTTACTCCATAATGCGATCAAAGCTGGTGGTTCAACATTCAAGGACTACCAAAACGCCAATGGAAACCATGGACGATTTCAGTCCCAATTCCAAGTGTACGGACGTAGCAACCAGAGGTGTAAACAATGTGAAACTACACTACAAACCGTTACTGTTGCTGGTCGAACCAGTGTTTTTTGCCAGTGTTGCCAAGTATTATATAAATAGAGTTAAAAGATAACCGTAATAGTAATAAACCCTGTCTAGATGTGGATAAAAAGAAAACATGTGTTTTATGTGTATGAAAACAAAACAATTACACACTTTGTTTTTTTGTTTCCATCCTGTCATTTTCATGTAGGTCTATATTTGAAACTAGTTGAATAAAAACAGGAAGGAGCAAATGAATTTCACTTGTTTAAAAAGACTGCTTGTTAGAGGTAAAAGGCAGGACTGCAAACCATCAGGGAATAGACAGTTTATCCACAGACTGGATCACTGAGTTTTATCGGGGATCATCTGTGGAGCGATTATTGGACAGCAGACTGTCGAGCTTGTTGACCTGTTTGGCAAAATTGGTGTCATCCTTCACTCGCTGATCAACAGTTTGAATTGCATGCATCACTGTAGTGTGATCTCGGCCACCAAAATATCCGCCAATTTCCTGCAGGCTGAATCTTGTGCGTCGTCGGGCGAGCCACATACAAACTTGTCGGGGAAGTGTGATTGATTTGTGGCGTCGTTTGGACTGCAAGTCACTAAGGCGCACGTTGTAGGATTTGGTTACTGCATCAATGACCTGTTGCAGCGTCACCTGGCGTGTTTGGTCTTGGTCAGTTGGATCACCAAGAACCTGGCGGGTAAGTGTCAGGTCAAATGACTTTTGGTGAATAGTGGCATGACCTTGGATGGTTGTGAGTGCACCTTCCAATTCACGAGCGTTGGTGTCTATTTTTGTTGCAATATAGGATACCGCATCATCTGGAAGTTCAAGATCCCGCAGTCTCGCTTTAGCGCGAACGATGGCTACACGGGTCTCGAATTGCGGCTTGGCAACCGTCGCAACCATACCCGATTGGAAACGGCTGACCAATCGTTCGGCTAGTTTTGGTATTTCCGAGGGCGGGGAATCACTTGACAGGACTATTTGACGGTTGAGTTGCTTGAGTTCATTGAACGTGTGGAAGAATTCCTCCTGTGTGCGTTCACGATTGGCTAGAAAATGAATGTCATCAATCACAAGCAGGTGTACTTGCCGGTAGTGTCTTCGAAATTCATTCATTTGGCCCAACTGGATACTGTCAAGAAACTGATTTACAAACGTTCCACAGGACAGGTAGCAGATGGGTAAGCCGGGGTTGGAGGATAAAACAGTTTGACAAATTGCCTGAAGTAAATGCGTTTTTCCCAACCCAACGCCACCATGTATAAACAAGGGGTTATAGGTGGACCCAAGATGATTTGCCACGGCGACTGCAGCGGAATAGGCCAGTTCATTCTCAGGACCGGTGACGAACTGGTCAAAACTATAGTCGGGGCTAAGGACAAGTTGATCCTCAAGCCAGTCAATTTGTTTTTGACCATTGGAAATGGAGGCAGGCTGACTTGCTATATGATGGTTACTTGCATTTACCTGGTTGTTTGGTGCGACGTTCGGCTTATTTGTGGATGGTATAGCAACACCATCCACAAATTCCACGGTGACCAGTGCTCCGGTAGCGAGCTGCGCAGCTTCGGTAAACTGTCTCACGCATCGCTTTTGTAGATAGTTCTGTTGAACCGCGTTGTTAGTTTGTATGGTTAACAGGCCAGCATTCATATCGACTGGCTGAAGCTGTTCAAACCACTGGCGGCACAGTGAAGTGTGCTGCTGGCGGAGGTGAGTCATGATGTCACGCCACAGCGCGAGGCTGATCTCACTCATAATTAAGCCGCAATTAGATCTTCGCTTCTCTAAGCAGGTTGCTATGGGCCAACCCGCCCCACACATTGAAGGGTTTGGCACCCACCGATCTACACAAGGCAAAACCTAAATTCTTCGTCAGCCGGTGTCAATATTACAGCGACATGAATCCCGCAAGATGGCTGATGGATATGGTCTATGGAACAAGGGGAAACCCCAGATTGGCCGATACTTATAAGGATGACGGGATGGGAAATATATCTCTTTGATGACGGCAAGGGCCTTTGGGGTCCGCTTACAGACCTGCGTGCCGTATTCGAGCTACGCAGTGGCGCCTTGACAACCTGTGAGCGTATTGAGACCGCCCTAGGGCAAAAGGTGCACGGATTATTCGTTCCAGAGCGGCTGTGTGAAGTACTCTCGGAGCGCAATGATGTACCGGTTAATGGTTTTAATGAACGTAATATGGACCAAGATGTCATGATTATTAATGGCAGGTGGTTAGCCACGGGGGGAATTGAACATGTGAAACTTCTTTCCTTGGGTTGTGGTGTGGTCCAAGAAGATGGCCAACTGGTTGCGGGAGTGGTGCCGTTATCTTCAGCAATGCAAATAGCCCGGTCTGGTGACTCAGCCGGGCATTTACGCCTTGAACGATTGGATCAAAATGTACTGATTGAGCGGCCTTGGGACATTCTGGCTCATTTGGAAACGGCATTGTTCGTTGATTTGGATTCGATGGAGCTACCGGTTTTTAATGGTGGTGTTGACGGCCTTACAATGATCGGTGGATATCAAGTAAAGATCGCTCGCAATGCAAAGATCCATCCCCATGTGGTGATTGATAGCGACAAAGGCCCTGTGGTGATTGATGAATCGGTGATTATAGGATCGTTTTCGGTTATTGCCGGCCCGTGTTACATCGGGCCGGAAAGTATCATTCCTCCTCATGCCCACATCAGGGCCAACACGGCCATTGGTCCGCGATGCGTGGTTGGGGGTGAAGTGAGCCACAGTGTAATTCACGGTTATACCAACAAGGGGCACAGTGGTTATCTAGGGCACAGTCTTGTCGGTCAGTGGGTAAATCTTGGTGCCGGTACATCTGTGAGTAATCTAAAGAACACATACGGCAATGTGCAGTGTCAGCTAGAAGGCGCTACGCCATCTGAGGATTCAACAACGAACAAGTTTGGATCAGTGATTGGAGACTATGTTCGTACGGCGATTGGAACTCGTCTTACGACAGGTGCATGCATTGGAACCGGATCGATGCTGGCCCTTTCAGGCTTTGTGCCCAAGCATGTCGATCGGTTTGCCTTTTCGACGGATGCCGGCACGGAAATATATGATATGGATAGGTTTATAATTGTCGCTCAAAGGGCAATGGCACGTCGAAAGCACAATCTGACGGTCAATGAGCAGCAACTGCTGCGTCACTTGACATAGGTGTTCCACCTTGATTGTCCCAGCCAGTTCTTGCGGTCAGGACCAATGAAAAAATTGGTTTAACATAAAGGCTTCGTTCAAGTTTAGAGCTGTGGTCTTAATCATGATGTTTCGCAATTTTGACGAGAGCGGTCCACCTGGACATGAACCTCGTTTTGAACCGGGAACCCTTGTGTGGCATCGCCGTTACAACTATCGAGCAGTTGTAGTCGCACTGGATAGCTCATGTCAGGCGCCAAGTACTTGGTATGCGAGTAACACGACACAACCAGATCAAGATCAGCCTTGGTACCATCTGCTGGTCCACGGCTCGGCACAAACCACATATGCCGCAGAGCAGAATTTAGAGGAGGATCTATCGGGTCAAGCGGTCGAGCATCCGCTTGTTAAATATTTCTTTAAGAGTTTTAAGAGCGGCAAGTATGACCGTAACGATGAGCTGTGGCCCAGTTGGTGATACCAATCCTTTTTGCAGCCATTACAAGAGATTTGTCACATGCTACCTATAATGGCTCCTAATATTTGTGTTGTTTGTGGTAACAAGGAGTTATTTGTATGTCACTGACCCCCTCCACCATGATGAAATTGGGTACTTTGGCCCCAGAGTTCACATTACCAGATACCAATGGCCAGCAGGTTTCACTTTCAGACTATCTAAATTGTAAAGCGTCCGTAGTAATGTTTATCTGCAATCACTGCCCTTATGTCATTCACGTGGCTCGGGAACTGGCAGAATTTTCAATGGATTACCAGAAGAAGGGTGTGGGTATTGTCGGTATCATGTCGAATGATGTGGAGAATTATCCTGATGATTCGCCACAGAAGATGAAAGTGGAGAAGGCTGATCGAGGCTATCCGTTCGCGTACGTGTATGACCAGACGCAAGAGGTGGCCAAGGCTTATCAAGCTGCATGTACGCCGGATTTCTTTGTTTTTGATGGTGACATGGCTCTTGTCTACCGGGGCCAACTCGATGCAAGCAGGCCCCAAAGCGATGTTCCGGTAACCGGGAAAGACCTTCGTTCTGCCCTCGATGCAGTTTTAGATGGACGAAATCCTGATGAGACCCAGTACCCCAGTATGGGCTGTAATATCAAATGGAAGCCAGGACAGGCGCCGGCCTATGCGATGGTTTAGTACCCGCCGACTGTTCAGAACATTAAAATTGTTTGACCGGTTGAAGTAGCTCCGATAACCTCCGCGATTTAGAGATCATGCATCCAATTGCGATGTCTTGATTTTAACCTGATCCAAGCCGCCGCTGTGATACTGTGTGGTTTACATGCTTTAGCGTCGGCCGGGTAGCTCAGTTGGTAGAGCAGCGGCCTTTTAAGCCGTTGGTCCAGGGTTCGAGTCCCTGCCCGGCCATTAGTATTGACAAGTACTTATAAAATTTTCATTTTTGGCTTTTCCATGGATTGCCCAGACCCAAGCAGGGGCTGCAGCCCTGCTGGTAGATACTACGCGGTTTCACCCAACGCAAACGAATGGATCATCTCTGTAGATCGGTAGTTTGATCACGAGATTTTGGTGTTGTTTGTAGTTTTTTTACATGTAGTGCATGCAGCCAAATTTCTCTGGCAGTTGTTGTCATAAGCATTGAGAAAATCTTTTTTGGCGTAGTACCCAGTGTTCACGCGATAGAGTATTGACGGTTTAAACATGAAATGAACTGCAAATCAAACGAAGAATTAACCTGAAAATATTTATTCAAAAATGAGTAATTGTGTTGACACGCAATTGATTGCTCGATTAAAGTTGTGTTGAGCTTCTGTGGCTTGGCAAAAAGGATCAACGCCCATGGCAAAGCGAAGAGCAAAGAAGAAGGCTACGAAGAAGAAGGCTGCAAAGAAGAGTGGTGGTCGCAAGAAGGCTGCCAAGAAGAAGGCTACGAAGAAGAAGGCCGCAAAGAAGAGTGGTGGCCGCAAGAAGGCTGCCAAGAAGAAGGCTACGAAGAAG
>PBAS01000083.1 GCA_002716625.1 Phycisphaeraceae bacterium
TGGAGCAAGCTAATCCCAAATACAACAAAGATTTATATTTCACACTATGTAGAGGTGCTCCAATATTCCTTTTTGCCTTCCTGAGTAATTTTTTGTACGATCAGGGGTTCTCAATGCGGTTGAAGAACTAACAAAAGGCATCAGGCAATGCGGGCGACTGCGGATGGGCATACGGCTAAAGACGCAAGAAGAAATCGAGAAAATGAGGACCGCTGGTCGCGTCGTTCACCAGGTATTGGAACAGTGCCGTTCGATGTGTAAACCCGGGGTAACACCGAGCCAGATTGACGAAGCGGCTCAACACAAGATTGAAGCTGAAGGCGGACGTGGATTGTTCAAAAACTACCCCACATACCGCACAGGCGAAGGGTTTCCGGCCAATCTGTGTATCAGCCTCAACGAGTGCGTGGTCCACGGAATCGCCGATGATACGCCGATCCGAGACGGAGACATCGTCGGGATTGATTGCGGCGTTGAAGTAAATGGCTGGTGTGGTGACTCGGCAACCACCGTACTAGTTGGTAACGTACGAGCCGCGACGCGCAAGCTGTGCACCGTGACTGAACACGTGCTGCAACTTGCGGTTGAAAACATGAAACCCGGGCGACTATGGACCCAAATTGCCCGGCTAATGCAGGCGTATGCCGAGAATGCCGGGATGAGTGTTGTCCGTGACTTTGTAGGGCACGGAATAGGTCAAGCAATGCATGAGGATCCCAAGATACCTAATTATGTGGGACGTGAGATATTGACCAACGACATCACATTACGCGAGGGGATGGTCTTGGCGGTTGAACCGATGTGTAATCTTGGCTGCAAGGAAGTGGTCACACTCGACGATGGCTGGACCGTGAAAACGGCAGACGGTAAACCATCCGCCCATTACGAACATACGATTGCCGTGACTGCCACGGGTGCCGATGTGCTTACGGATGGAAGGTGATAGCTTTTGGCGAAAGAAGAAAAATTACAGGTTGAAGGTGAGGTACTCGAATCCCTGCCCAACGCGATGTTTAAGGTTCGCTTAGAAAATGACCATGAAATCATAGCCCACATCTCCGGCAAAATGCGTATGCATTACATCCGCATCCTCCCCGGCGATCGGGTCACCGTCGACATTAGCCCTTACGACCTGACGAAAGGCCGTATTACGTATCGACAGTAAACAAAGAGCAGCGTGTCGCAGAATACAGAGGTCTGCTATGAAAGTTCGAAGTAGCGTCAAGCGAATTTGTGAAAACTGCAAAATTATCCGACGCAAGGGTGTGGTACGGGTGATCTGCTCCAACCCCAAACACAAGCAGAAGCAGGGGTGACCCAAGCGGCTAGACAGGTGCGGTCGTATCCCAATGGGGACCGCCGCCCGCACCTTTGACAACTAAGGAACCAACCATGCCACGAATTGCCGGCACCGACATTCCAGACGCCAAACCCATTCGCTTTGCACTGCGTTACATTTATGGCGTTGGCCCAGCTAATTGTGAGCTAATCCTTAAAGAAGCAGGCATCGATGGCCAGATGCGGGCAAGTCAGCTTACTGAAGATCAGTTGGCACAGATCAGTACAATCATTGATAACAATTACCTAGTTGAAGGCGTATTGCGGCGCCAAATCGCCCAGAACATTGCCCGTATACGCGACATCCGATGTTATCGAGGCGAACGACATCGTAGAGGGTTGCCCTGTCGCGGCCAACGAACCAAGACCAATGCACGCACCCGCAAGGGACGACGTAAGACTGTTGCAGGGAAGAAGGGCGTTAAGGAACTGAAGTAAACGCACTTAAAGTAAGTGGTAATTCATGGTGCCGGAGCAATCTGTCACCTCATTGCAAGGTATGTTCATGGCTAAAAAGCAGCGAAAAGTTCGGCGAAATGTGCGGCGTGGCATAGCGCACATCAAGGCCACATTCAATAATACGCATGTGACGATTACGGACATCAATGGTGAAACATTGTGTTGGGGATCAGCGGGTACCGGTTTTAAAGGTTCGCGTAAAAGCACCCCCTTTGCCGCAACGCGGGCCGCAGAAGATGCCGCCAGCAAGGCAAAGAAGTTCGGCGTCCAAGAGATCGAGGTGCACATCAAGGGAGCTGGAAGTGGTCGGGAATCAGCCGTCACAGCATTACAATCAGCTGGCTTGCGTGTAACTGCCGTTGAGGACCACACTCCCATACCACACAATGGCTGTCGGCCAAGAAAGAAACGCCGCGTCTGATTGCCAACCGCCCAGTAGATACTTCGGACCAGAAAATTATACCGCAAGAGACCTTACCCTTAAGTTCAAGATCAAAATATCGTTTGGGTACAGAAGTCCAGCCACCATTCTCAGCAGTGTGGCATCTGGACGATAAGGCCCAACGAATGTGAGTGACTTTAAAACACTGCTGAGGTTTTTGGAGCATGATGATGCGTATCAGATGGCGCGGATTGGAATTGCCCAATCGAATCACCCCTGATCACGACCTTAACGGTGAGAACTATGGAAAGTTCGTGGTCGAACCTTTTGAGCGTGGCTTTGGAACCACTGTTGGCAACAGCTTACGCCGAATCCTACTATCAAGCTTGGAAGGTTCCGCTGTAACGGGAATCAAGGTGAAAGGAGCACCACACGAATTTACAAGCATTAAAGGTGTGATGGAGGATGTGACAGATATTGTCCTTAATGTCAAAAACATGGTTGTGTCGCTTGAAGGCGAAAAAAGCATGACCATGCGCCTGTTTGCCGAGGGGCCCGGTGAGGTCACCTGTGAACTGATCGAGGCTGATACCTCAATCACAATTCACAATAAAGATCTACTATTGGCGACACTCACACAAGAGGTCGAATTCGATATGGAATTCATCGTACAAAAAGGACGCGGTTACGTACCCGCATCGGAGCAATATGAAACGACTGAAGACCAGGAAGTTGGCTTAATCCCCGTCGATGCAATTTATTCTCCAGTAACCCGAGTGCGATACAACGTAGAGAACACACGCGTCGGCCAGAAAACCAACTACGACAAGCTAACATTGGAGGTGTGGACCAACGGAACGGTCGCGCCGGATATGGCAATGGTGGAAGCAGCCAAGATTCTCCGTAAGCACTTAAATCCCTTTGTGCAGTATTTTGAATTGGGCGAGGCAACCGCAAGTGAAACCGCTTCAGCAGCAGCCCGGGCCGACGAGGAGTTGCTCGGCAAACTACGGATGTCCGTCGATGATCTGGACCTGTCGGTGCGGGCGAATAATTGCCTTGAAACCGCCAAGCTAAAAACGGTTGGCGAACTGGTACGCCACTCCGAAGCCGACCTGCTGAAAGTCCGATCTTTTGGAAAGACCTCCCTGCGCGAGGTCAAGCGTAAACTATCTGATATGAGCTTGGAGTTGGGCATGGAGTTACCAACCGACCTAGAGCAGGAGATGTCGTAACCACCCGACATCTCGTGGCATAACGCCGAGGAGTGCAGACGATGAGACATCGTGTTGCCGGGTATAAACTAGGACGCGACACCGAGCACCGTGCCGCAATGCGGCGCAATCTGGCGATCGCGTTGTTGACCCACGGTCAGGTAACCACAACTATCCCAAAGGCCAAGAGTGTCAAACCCTTTGTGGAAAAGCTGATTTCATCAGCGAGGAAGGGTGACTTGGCATCACGCCGCCGAGTGTTGCAGGCCATTGGTGATCCGTATCTAATCACTCACGATGAAGATCCAGATGTGGTTCGCAATCGATACGGTGAAGTGGTCTCTGCACCGAGGGTGGTAAAAAAGCTGTTCGATGAAATTGCCCCACGATACGCCGATCGGCCAGGAGGCTATACACGCATAGTGCGTTTAGGCACTCACCGCATCGGCGATGGTTCGGATCTTTGTGTCCTGCAACTCGTAGGATCCGAAGAAGGGCCACAGGTCTCGGGCGTTTATTCAAGACGACGCGATAAGGCCGATCGACGAATGGAATATGCCGCGCAACAACGGCGCGACCAGACGGCTGCTGTAACCGAAGAACCACCATCTGAAGAGCCCGAAGATCCGTCACCACCAGAATCCGACGAAGCAGAATCCTCTGCGGAAACGGTACAGAAAGAAGAATAGTGCCCATGAACCGCAACCAAAAAATTTGCGGTTCTATACCCCTTGCTGCCAAATAAACACCTCTGCATCGCCAAAGCCAGACCCTGCTGCCTTCGCTGACCGTCTGCGCTACCGCATCCCCTCGGTTAACGTACCAGCCACAACCCATCAATACACCAAACCTTGGACAGGCAGACCGTGACCAATCCTCCTTTCGTCGGTAAACTACCAGTTCACCATGGCACGCCAAACCTCTCCATCAACCCAAACACCCAACAGCTGTCCGCGGATTCTGGTCGTGTATGGCCCGGAAGATGCACTCCGCCGCGAGGCAATGGGGCAGCTCCAAAATGCTGCGACGGAGGCCCATGGTGCAGTCGACATCATTCGGTTTGAAGGAGCCACGTGCGGATTGGCGGAGATCCTTGATGAGTTGCGTAGTTTTGGACTCCTGCAGCAGTTTAAGATTGTTGTTGTAGACGATGCAGATCGATTCGTGACAGCACATAGAGCGGCATTGGAGCGTTATGCACAGAAACCGGTTGACCATGGCACACTCGTATTGCGTTGCAACCGGTGGCACAAGAGCAATTTGGATAAATTGATTCAGAAGGTTGGCCAAATCATCAAATGCGAATCATTAAAGCGACCTGCGATTAAAACTCGCTTACAGAAAATCGCGTCCGAGCGATACAACCGTCGGCTCGATGCAAACGGATCTGACCTAATGATCGATCTGCTGGGTACCGATCTGGGACGATTGGATACCGAGTTGGCCAAGCTTGCACTTCTTGTGGATGATGACCAACGAATCGAGATTGATTTAATCCGACAAACCGCCGGACGTGCTTGCAATGACCAAGCATGGGTGGTTGGTGAGACGTTGCTTGATGCAATCGCGTCAGGTCCAGCTTCGGCAGGTCGGGCGATCGAAAAAATCCATGAACTGGTCAAGGTTGCCCGCCAAGCCGATATCCTAGTGGCTTATTTCCTTGCTGATACCGTACGGAATTTAAACCTTGGCTTGATGATGAAACGCCAGGGCCTTTCCGACCGCCAGGTGGCCAGCCGTTTAAAACTATGGGGGCCGCGACAGTTTAAGTTTTCAAGGGCACTAGCCAAACTCAGCGATGCATCGGCAGCCAACCTGCTTAATCGAGCCATCAGCTACGACGCACGTGCCAAGCGAGGAATGGGCAGGTCAATAACAAACAATGAATGTTTCTGCGCGGCTTTAGACGATGTAATATTTGGATCCCGACAGCGAATCAGCCGCCCATGGATGGGCTCTGCGAATAAAAGTTCGCCGTAAGGCCGGAGGCCTTGATGCATTTTCGCCCCATTAAATACTATCTACCCAAGACACTGGCACCCTCAACCTCTTGTCTTATGGCTGAGAATTTTGTCCGATGCGGCCTTGTATTTCTGCTATTACTTCTGGGGGCCTGCAATAATACACCAAGCCAAGCTGCGGGCACTGGTCATTTCGAAAACCAGCCCCCCCCCAGCACAATATCCGGTTCCCAGCCATGGCATTCCTCGGATGTGCAATCCCGTAAGAGGCCGGATCATACGCCACAGTACACCCCCCAGATGGCAACCAACCTCCAAGCCAAAGCGGAACAGGATCAGACCGTGGCGCAGGTTCAATGGGTTGAGTTGCATGCTCAGCGCACGCCTCATCCAACCTTGACGACACCGCAGATCACCGCCCCCCCGCAGGACCTTATACGCAACAAGCATCCAGTGCCGGTAGCGCATCTTGACCAGCATAAGCTCATGGAGCTTCTGAGGCAGCAAATTGCTCACGGGGACCGCGAGCCGGTAACCAGGGCCATCTTGCTGGCCACCTTGAACCTCATTGACGCTCAAGATCAGTTGGGCACAGCAGCCATTACCACGCTGGATACCAAAGAGCAAAAGCGTGTTGAGCGTTACCAGAAATTGATCCAGTCTATCTTCCAAGCCACAGTGGACGAAAATCTGACCATCGACAAAGCATGGCTGGTCAATCGATCAAAAGATTTTGACGGTTCATCACAGATTCGAATCCTGACTACAAAACTTGTCAAGAGCGTTGGGGGATGGGGGGTTTATGAAGAGTTTCCCTCCAATCGATTTGTAGCTGGGCGGGAAAACCCGATGCTCATTTATGTTGAAATTGACCATTTCAAGACAATCACATCCGATAATGGGATCCATCAGGTAAAACTTGAACAGGAAATAGAGCTCTACACGGACCATGATGGCCAAATGGTATGGCGCCAACCACCCGAGCAGGTAACGGATGCATCAAAGAACCTACGTCGGGATTTCTTTGTCCGCCAGCTAATCCGGCTCCCATCCAACCTACCCGTCGGCCGGTTCTTCCTAAAGGTCCGTGTAACTGATTTGCACAGCGGGATTCGGGACGAATCGACCCTGCCAATCATTCTAGTTGCGGACCAGCGTCTAGTCATTCAAGACACAGAATGAGAGACAAAAAGCCCCCTCTATTTGCCCCTTGGCTCATCTGAGCTACCATTTCCCCTACATGCGACAAATAGCAGACGCACAGCGTGTCAGCATGCTTATTGATCAGCTTGCTGATGCGATCAAACGAGACATGTCAGGCACTACGGATCCATGGGCCATAGTCGGGATCCGCAGTCGTGGCGATCTATTAGCACAACGCCTGGCAGGCCGCCTCAACTTCGATCACATTGGTGTACTCGATATTACGCTCTATCGCGATGACCTTTCCGAGATTGGGATGCAACCAACCGTACGTACAACTGAAATCCCTTTTGCTATTGATCGGATGCAGGTTGTACTCGTAGATGATGTACTGATGACCGGCCGGTCCGTACGGGCCGCGCTTCAGTCATTAATGGATTTGGGACGTCCACGAAGAGTCTGGCTAGCCGTATTGGTAGATCGTGGTGGACGCGAGTTACCAATACGGCCTGACTACGTGGCATTTGATCTCGCACAGGATGATAGTGGTCTTGGACTTGCCCCTGACAACCGCGTAGAGGTCATGTTGCAACCAACCGATCCCGAAGACGGAATTGTTGTCTGTTCAAGCGGTCCACAAGTGAGTATTTAATGAGCAAGACCCCAGAACCCTATTGCTGGCCCCACAAGCACTTGCTTGGCCTGCAAGACCTCAGTGCAGAGGATATTCGCTTCGTACTTCAGACCGCGGTAGGTTTCCTGGAGGTGAGCACACGCAGTGTCAAGAAGGTACCGGCACTACGTGGCAAAGTGGTCGCAAACCTATTCATGGAGGACTCAACGAGAACACGCTCTAGCTTTACTTTGGCTGCAAGTCGTTTGTCTGCCGACGTGATTGATTTATCGGGTAAAGGCTCAAGCATTTCAAAGGGCGAAACATTACGAGACACCGGTCGTAATATTGAGGCAATGGGCATCGATGCAATTGTCTGTCGCCATCCGTTAAGTGGAGCCGCTGTCCAATTGTCTCGAGCCGTGAATTGCAGTGTCGTTAATGCAGGTGATGGTCAACACGAACATCCCACACAAGGCCTGCTCGACATCTTCACGATAGCACGACAGCTTGGTCGCACTGATTTTGATCTGACGGATATCACCGTAGCAATCGTTGGTGACATTACCCACAGTCGTGTCGCTCGATCGAACCTCTACGGCCTGCTCAAACTAGGGGCCACGGTTGTCTTAGTGGGACCACCAACTCTTCTACCACGCGCATTTGCCGACCTAGGCTGCGAGTTGAGCTATAGCCTTGACGATGTTTTAGATCGCGTCGATGTACTCAATATGCTCCGCATTCAGTTTGAAAGGCTCACCAGCCAAGCCTTTCCCAGTGTGCGTGAATACGCAACATCCTTTGGATTGACCACCAAACGTCTAGCCCGCGCCAAACCCGATGTAGTGGTTATGCACCCAGGCCCCATCAATCGTGGAATTGAATTAGACTCTCAAGTTGCTGACGGCCCCAATAGCGTGATTCTCTCCCAGGTCAGCCATGGTCTGGCTGTCCGAATGGCTGTTTTGTATCTGGTCAGTGGAGCCAAACATCAAGCTGACTTGCTTTAATTGATGATCACAGGAGGGGATGGCAGGTTGCCATGACTGCATCTGGACTGCTATTAATCATTTCAGGTCCCTCAGGCGTGGGGAAAACGACCATTACTCGCCGCGTTCACCAACAACTGGGTGGCATGCTGAGCGTTTCAGTAACAACACGCCCTCCAACACGCACTGATACCGAGGGGGTCGACTATCAATTCATTGATGAGGACAAATTCAACCAGATGCGTGACGGTGACGAGCTACTCGAATACGCCGAAGTATTTGGACATGCTTACGGAACACCAAGAAAACCGGTACTTGATGCGATTTCACAGGGAAAGTTGATGATCCTGGAAATTGATGTCGAAGGCGCTATTCAGATTAAATCAAAGACCAATGGTGCATTTGCCCTCTTTGTGCTCCCACCAGATGAACAGGTCCTCCTGAAACGTTTACACAACCGAGCACGTGAAGATGAAAATGCCATCCAGGGTCGATTCAAGAAAGCCAAGGCAGAGATGGCACGCGCCAGATCGTGTGGTATTTATGATGCCTTTATTGTCAACAAAGACCTTGACCAGGCGGTTGACCAGGCCATCCATCTTGTACAGTCCCGTTGCAAGGCCACCTGCACCAAACAATAACCTTTACTATATTGGTAGGCATGTTCGAAGCCATATTTCTTGATCGCGAAGGAACGATTACGCGCAATGCGCCGAATGGCAACCAACCGCCAGGGAACGGCCTGATTCATGGTGCGGCATCGGCGATCGCATCACTACGTGGCTTGGGGTATAAAATTATTGTCGTCACCAATGAACCTGCTATCGCCGACGGACATTATGCTGAACAAGACATCGTGGCAGGACATGCCCATCTAAATCATGTCATTCGACGTACAAGAGGCGCAACCGTCGACCGGTTCTATTACTGCCCTTATGAACCGGCTGGAAGAGTCAAGAAATATCGCAAGAATCATCCGTGGAGAAAGCCAAACCCTGGCATGCTCATCGCTGCCAAAAAAGATCTTCAGATCGACCTTTCCAGATCTTGGGTAGTGGGTTCTGGTTCAATTGATGTCAAGGCAGGCGTCGCAGCAGGAGCCAGGACCATTTTACTAGACGATAAATCATCCAAGCATCCAGTACCTCATGGCACCAGTTCCTCAAATAGGTTCGGCGCTGATTTTATTGCTCCCAACCTCAAAGAAGCAGTAAAAGTCATCACCCAACAGCGTATCTCGGAATCAACCGATGCACCCCACACCCTTACGCAACCACAACAAGAAAGCTTGCCAAACACCAATACACCACTGACGTCGACACACATTAATCCCAACCAACCATACCCTGATCAAGAACCCAACCAGAACCCTGTTGGCAATAGGCACCCGATTGCTACTACTGAAAAGACCGTACAACTTTCATCATTCAAGCACTCAGAATCAACCAAGGATAATGAACATTCCCATGCCATTATTTCGCCGGCCGCCCGCACGCTTAGACAGATTCTTCAAGAGCTTCGTCGACAGAGATCACAACCAAAGGAATTCTCCTATCCACTTGCGGTAGCATTGGTACTGCAATTAATTGCGGTGGTCTTCGCCCTCGGCGCATTTATCGTTGCTGGCACAACCGATGATCAAACATTTATAAGGTGGATGAGCGGCGGGACCTTTGTCCAACTGGCCGTTATTGCAATGCTGCTATTTCATCGTAGGTTGTAGAGTTGTCGCCAACTGCTGATAAGCGGTAAATCCCATGCCGTCTAGAACAAATAGACCCGGAAATCGAGTTCCATCACCAGGCCAAATAACCTCCATCAACCACAAGATCAACCCCTGTGACATAACCAGACGCCTTCGATGCCAAAAAAACCACAGCGCCCTTAAGATCAGAATCATTGCCCCAGCGGCCCAGTGGCACACGCCTTAGGAAATTCTCCTGCGTACCCAGATCGAATGAATCTTTATTCACTTCAAGTGGGAAACCACCGGGGCTGATTGTATTGACGCGAATGCCATGATGGGCCCAAGCCGTTGCAAGCGCCCGCGTTAGATTAGCAATACCGCCTTTACTGGCGGCAAAACTGACACTGGCTGGCAAGTGATTGGGATCCTTAGTGTATAAGGCGCCATCCATACCGGCTTGACCATAAATCGAGGAAATCTGAATAATGCGACCACCACCCTGGCGAATCATCTGGCGTCCGACAACTTGTGCACAGACAAAAGAACCCGTCAGGTTGGCACGCTGAACACGGTGCCATTCCTCAAGACTTTCATTCTCTACTGGCCCAAAATCAAATGTTCCTGCGTTGTTGACAAGAATATCTAAGCGAGAAAATTCACCGACAATTTGATCGACCGCATCGTTAACCTCGGCCGCTTGCGTAATATCCATTTGCACTGCCAATGCCTGGCGACCGAGTTTTCGAACCAGGGCAGCTGTTTGTTCGCACATTTCCAAGCGTCGGGCGCCGATTACCACATCCGCACCAGCCTCCGCTAGCGCCAGTGCCATCTGGCGACCTAACCCAGTACCACCGCCTGTAACCAACGCCACGTCACCGGACAGATCAAATAGTTCCCCTACATTCATCCGTGACTTTCAGTAAAAGGCAAAGATACTGTCTCGTTTTTTTGATACGAATATCGTGCTGCAATAATGACCTCAAGCGATCGACGCCCGTCATCACCGGTGGCTACCGGTGGTTCATCACGCTCAATTGATTGCACAAAGCAACGAACCTGCTCGGCATACCAACCCACTAGATTGCCATGCAGTTTGGACCAATGCTGAACATCAGGGAATTGCCAGCCATCATCATTGCATATGGCCACCGTATTAGGTAATACCTGTCCGTAAGCAATACCTTTGCTACCAACAACTTCGAACCTAACATCACCCCCCATCCCCAACTTGGCCGGCAACACCCAACCGCTTTCGACAATCCCCACCGCACCACGTCGCGTCTTAAACATGGTCCAGCAGATATCGTGAACACCCAATTCATTTTGTACAGGACCAGCAACTATTTCAGCCGTAACTCGCACCACCTCATCATTCAAGTACCAGAGCATAAGATCAAGATCATGGACTGCTAGATACTGTTCAACACTCACTCGCCCTCCCAAACGACGTGCCTCCGTAATAAAAGCATGACGCTTGCTATAGATGCTCATGACATCGCCTAAAGATCCGGTCTCAATCTGCTCCTTGATTGCCGTGTGCGTTGTGTCATATCGTGAGCAATGACCAATGGCCAGTTTCACATTGGCTGCCTTTGATGATGCAATGATACGGTCAGCATCTCGAAGATTGGTTGCAATTGGTTTTTCCAAAAGCACATGTTTTCCCGCATTGCTGGAAGCAACGGCAGGTTCACAATGCAATTGATCGGGCGTGGCAATCACAACCGCATCCACATTTCTCAAAGCCAGCAAGTGATTGTAGTCTGTAAACACATGCTGCAGACCATGTTCACCAGCCAGAATATCGGCCCGTTTCTCGTCTACATCTGCAACTGCAATTAACTGTGCTTCTGATACCGCATCAATCGCGGCGGCATGCACAGCACCCATTTGGCCTGCTCCAATAATACCGAAACCAATTGCCATTGGGATTCTCTTTTAACTCATGCAAGTGACACGGAACTCAAATTGGCTCCAGACAGAATAGCAGAATTGGCCCGCCATGAAGATGGTGGTAATTGTTCTGAAGACCAGGAGGCAAATCCAAAAGATATGCAGGTGATTAATACAAGTTCGGGTCGATAAATGGCAACCAGTAAGCCATCACCGATCCTTGTGTATATCGTCAGAACTATCCAGTGGAGGAAATAGTGACCTGTATTGACATTAAGGATCTTACCTATATCACATCCATAGCGTAATTTTCGGCCCGCGGGGTGATCATGGTGGGGGAGGCCGCCAGGTCCATGAGCAAAACCGTTAAGTCATCAGCACGGCTCAGAGAGCCAGCTTGACAATCAAGTTTACTAGACAATCGGGCCAAAGCATCCTTAGCTGATCCTGAAGCAAGGTTTTTAAATTCATCCAGGTAACGGTTGTTGGCAATAGGGTGGCTATTGCCAGCCTGCCGGGGGTGATCCCCAGGAAAAGCAAGTTCAAATCCATCACTATAAAGCAGCAAACGATCACCTAAATCCAACTGGATACGAGAAACTTCAAATTCCTCGCCTGGAAATACGCCCAACATAGCACCTTCGGGCTCGATCGCGGTAAGAGAGCCGTCGCCACGCAACAGTAGGGGGTAGGGGTGACCCGCACGCGCAATTTGGAGTTCGAGTGTATCCACATTAACCACACCGTACACTGCGGTCGCGGTGCGTACTTTGTCATGGCTTTCATGTTCTAAAAGATCATGGTTCAATCGCGACAATACATTAGCAGGAGAGACAATTCGTGAACCAGTAGCAACAGTGGGAACCGTTTCGCAGACGGTCAAGGAACACTTAATGTAGATCGTCATGAGTGCTGCGGGAACACCATGGCCAACGGCATCCACCAAGAAAAAACCGATATGGTTTGCGTCGAGGCGGCGTACATCATAGATATCCCCACTCACATACCCGGCAGGCCGAAACAACACATGGAAATCCACTCCATTGACAGTAGGCATTTGTGTAGGAAGAAAGTCTTGTTGCAGTTGTGCGGCCAATCGTAGTTCTTCATCCATCTTTCCAAACTCATTGACTAAACCACCGTGATGCAAGTGAAGTAATGACAGTTCAGTTTTAAGCCCTTGGACAACATCTGCTTGACTCCACAGCGTTTGAAGTATTGCCGCAATACTGGCTGGTGGAATATTGGGTGGCGCGGCCACAACACCTTCGCTGATGGTTGCCCCCGCCGTATTGGTTTCACAAGGACGGGTAACCATGCATGGCACATGCCTATCTTGCAGCAGCCCAATCAGTTCTCGATCTTGATCTGTCATGTGCTGTGTTTCACTAAGCAACCAGACGACATCACAACTGTTCAAAGATGAGGGCTCGTCAAGAACACTTGACAGGGTGTACTGTTCAATAATGGGATGATCACCGGGTGACCAATGTTGTAAAACATGATGAACCAGATCACGAGGCGTTGATCGCAGTGTCCCAATAGAGTCTGAACACTCTTGAAGAATTTGGATGCGGGAACACCCCGCCGAACCGATTAACATCAGAGTTTTTTTGCGCATCACAACCAGTCAACCTGATAAGTAAGGTAAGGTAATAGATCAATCTCATCGGGTCAGCGAGCCCAGCCCTTGAGGTCCGCTATTGGTAACTTAATAAGTTGGTTTGGCTGAAGTTGTAATTGATCAGCCATGCCGGCTGCCAGTTCAATGGCGTATTGATAGGGCCAAGGGCTTTGATAGATACGTAATTGATTATCCGGTACATCTGGCTCCAGATCCATTTGGTGAATCGCGATAATACGTCCATCCGAATCCAGAAAGATTAAATCAATAGGAACTAAGCATCCACGCATGTAGAAACCGTTACCGGGAACACTTTGCGGTTGGTCGAAGACAAATAACATTCCCCCATAAGGATCAATATGGGCTCTACCAGATAAACCCGTACGGCGACTTGTATCATCTAAGGCAAGTTCAAGGGAAAAAACATTATGATTAATCGTAATGGTTAAAACATCTGGAGGGGTTGACAGGGCAGTTCCACAACTGGCCAAGGAAACAACTAGGAAGGGGAGGGCGATGACAACCGCGGAAGGGGCCCACCCACAAAAAAATGGAGCATGATCACGGTACATAACATTTTCGAATTTAAGACCAGAGACAATGACACGTACCTGGGCGGATATTCCTTGATAATCGTTGCTTGACATCCAAAATTCGCGACTAAGATTAACACTTTGATGCATCATCCACATAGCCATTGCTCATCTTTATAGGAAAAGGTGATGCGATGATGCGGTACCAGTTCAAGACGAAACTTTTCAGCAAACTCCGAAGCCGACATTAATTGTCTTTGTTCTGTGATCCGACACCAAAAAGCAATCAGTCCAACCACACGAAATGGGGAAATCCCTTTTTCCCGATAAGACGCCACTCGGCTGTCCCCGTGGCGCTTGGCCAACCGGCGGCCATCAGGACCACACACAATAGGTAGATGGTAGTAACGTGGCAGCGGTGAAAGGCCAAGCGTCCGATAAATTAATATTTGCCGGCCGGTAGATGAAAGCAGATCATCACCACGTACGATGTGAGACACCCTTTGCTTAAAATCATCCACAACAACTGCCAGCTGGTAGGCTGGCAAACCTTCCTTGGTTGATACAACAAAATCTCCAACCTCCTTTTGGATATTAATGACCTGATGCCCATGTACCTGATCGTCAAATTCAACCGGCTGCTCTGGAACGATCAACCGCCACGCAATCGATTTACTAGCAGGGGGGGTTAGGAATCCTGATGTCGAAAAAGGGCGACAAGTACCTGGATAACGGAGTTCATGTTCATTACCGTGAGGCGCTGCCTGCACCTGCTCAATCTGTTTTCGCGAACAGGCACATGGGTAGATCATGCCGTCCGATTTAAGTTCATCCAGTGCAGAAGAATACCCACGGAGATTGTCCGACTGATAGTATGGCAGCCCGGCCCAATCCAGCCCCAACCACTCAAGGTCTTTTATCGCAAGTTCATCTGCACCTTTTTTGGTCCTGGGACCATCCAAATCATCAATTCGCAGCACCAGCCCCCAGCCATTTTGCTGCGCCAGAGCCCAGTTAATAAGAAAAGCATAAGCGTTTCCAAGATGCAATGCGCCGGTGGGTGATGGGGCGAGCCGGGAAATATGGGTGCGATGAGACATGGTCTGTTTGTCGGCCAAACCCTAGTAATCTATCGTAGAAGTATGAGTAGCCACAACTCCAAGCCCACCGGGCACCTTCGATTGGCCGTCCTGCTAAGTGGTGGAGGGACAACCATGCAGAACCTGGCCAAGGCCATCACGGATGACAACCTACCCGCAACCATTGAACTGGTCATAAGTTCTCGTGCAAATGCATACGGTGTCACGCGGGCAAAACACCTTGGCCTCAATACTCGCATTGTGAAGCGTCCTGAACCTTATGATCCCAGAATTTTTTCACAGGATATATTCACCCTTGTAAACAACCATCAAATAGATCTCGTTTGCCTGGCCGGATTCCTAACACAGTTAGATATCCCCTCAAGTTATTCCAATAGGGTCATCAATATTCATCCCGCCCTTTTACCCAATTTTGGAGGAAAAGGGATGTACGGACACCACGTCCACGAAGCGGTCCTAAAAGCCGGCTGTAAATTCTCCGGTTGCACGGTTCATTTTTGTAATCAAGAGTACGACCAAGGCACAATCATCGTACAACGAAGATGTCCCGTCGAGCGAGACGATACCCCACAAACTTTAGCGGCACGGGTTTTCGAACAAGAGTGCATCGCATACCCAGCGGCGATCCGTCTCATCGCCGAAAAACAGGCCTAAATCTAGACCCAGGTGCCAAAAAATGAGATAACCGCCCTGCCGAATAGTCCCATAATGCCTGTTATGTATAATTGGGCAGTTTGGAGCCATACACCCGGGAACGCTACGCTATCTTATGCTTTGGTGTAATTTCCGTTGGCAATCCCAAATTTACAATTGAGAATCCTTCATGTCCATCACCTCGGTTACCGCTAGCCCACCGCGCCTAACCGAACCTACGGAACAACCCCCCGGCGAGATCTGCCGCTACGGCGTCGCATTTCCGTTTCAGCCCGCCGGTGATTTCGAGAACGGCAGTGACGTTTTTCTCTTCAACCGTCTCGACGACATCAACCCTGCCGCCGCCATCCCGATCGTACGGAATGACAAATACGTCGATACCCATGGCCAGCGTCGTATCGTGATCCACTACCCCGTTGTCGGCGGTTTCGTTCCCCTCGGCGCGTTGCGGAAAGACGAAACACCGCATCCGCACGCCGGCACCGGATTCGGTGTTAGCGAGAGCATGGACTTTCCTCTGCTGGGCAAGGGGCACTATACAAAAGTTCACATGAAAACGAAGATGATCCGGCGGACGTCGATTTACCAGTTCTCCTACGACACTCGTTTCTTCCTTATTGATGACTCCGACGTCTACGACGGCGATGGTCCACTGCGTGCCTCGGAGAAAGGGTCAGAGTGGGCTCTTATATGGCAGGGACTGAAACAGGCGGTACCCGACGGCGACGACCTGCTCAACCCGATCTACACCACCGCCGGGGACAACCCGGGCACCTGGCTGTCAGATCCAATGTCCAGCGGCGTAGCCCGTTGGCGACGCATCAACGGCAAGTGGCAACCGACCACCTATGTACCAGTGGTCCAAGGCGCACCGGGCAGTGGGAACGAGTCATGGATGGAGCCAAGCCTTGTACGAGACTTGGACGGTTCGCTGTTGTTTACCGCGCGGGCCGTCTACGACGACGTGGCCCATCGAATGATTCGCATATGGCGTAGTTCCGACAACGGCGAAACATGGGAGGTCACCATCGAGAAACACGACGTCCGCGGCCAGGCACCGGTCACCATCAACCAGGCGGTCGATGGCACGCCCTACGTTGTCTGCAACAAAATGGGGCATGAACGTGACTGGCTGGTAATTTACCCGCTTAACGACGAGCGAAATGACCTTCTGCCCGCCATCGACGTTCGCAATGCCGTCGAAGACTTCGGCCGTCCCACGGGCCCTTGCTGGTTCATGGATCATCCCAACGGTGAAACACTCCGTCTCGGCGATGGTGAATGGCACCATATTCTCAGCTATCGCAACATGGACCGCGGCGAACACGCAGGAGCCCCCCCGGCGCCATCGACAGGACATTACCTAGAAGAAGTTTTTTCCGATGGGCCTGCCATTCCGGTTTGGAATTTTTGATTTCGTATGCCCATCACCTCCGTTACCGCCAACCCGTAGCACCTCACGTACGTAACCCGCCAAACATCCCATCGGAGAGATATGTCGCTACGCAGCGGTGCTCTGCGTCCCAAGATCAATCACCTCATGGTGAGGCGCCCGTCCAAAGATAGAAAAACCCGGTTGATGCTTGCCCGAAGGATTCAGAGAAATTGAACTGAGCGAAATTAATCTGGGTACGCGTCTCATCCGATATGAGTCTGCCAGAACGAGAGCTTCCCGCATAAGGTGAGCCAATATAGTCATACGGACGATGATACAAAATCAGATCAGCCCATTTAATCCCGGCCAGATTCTTTGCGACCTTAAACGCCTCGGTAAGGTCCCCCACCTCATCAACCAAACCCACCTTGACCGCCTCCGCACCACTAAAGATACGGCCATCAGCAATCTGTGGAAATTGAGCATGGTCAATAGCAGGTCTTGCCTGACGCACCACAGATGCAAACTGGTTATAAAAATCATCCACAAGGGCTTGAAGCACAGCACGTTTTTCACCAGTCATTTCACTCAACGGTGAACCAATATCCTTATTAGAGCCACTGGTAATTGCTTCGGCACGGATGCCGAATCGATCCAGAGCAGGCTTTACACTTAGTGTTTGAACAATCACACCAATACTCCCCGTTATGGAAGTCGGGTAGCAAATGATCTTGTCTGCTGCGCATGCCAGGTAGTACCCACCACTTGCAGTTACGTCCATCATCAATGCAATCACAGGTTTTCCGCTACGCTTCTTAAACCGCAACACCTGTCGATACATCGCATCACTTGCCGTCACCGTGCCACCTGGAGTATTGAGACGTAGAATCACGGCCTTTGTTCGTGTATCACGGCGTGCCAATTCAAGTTTTTCGTGCAGCAAACTCACCGGATTCTCTCCACGCCTGAAGACCCCGGATTTGTGTGCGTTGTAGATCAACCCGGACACATCAATCATCGCCACACGGTTCGATTGCCAACCACGATCCGCTTCAACCACCTTTGTCTTAAGTTTCTGATTCCCCGCTGCCCCTCCTATCGTCATGGTCAGGGGGCCACATCCACCAATACCGACCGCTATAAAGACACTAAGGATGACACGCGGTACAACCTGGCAGTGATTCATGATCTATTGCCTGTCAACAGTTTGCCCCGGCTGATTGGGCGGCTTGCTTGTAGTTTGGATTTTCACTTCCTGCGTGACGCCTCCCATTGGCGCCGATCGCCTTGGCCAAGCGAGATTTCCCCAAAGCGTGTTGAAGTACCTGGTCAACATTCTCAACATAGATAACACGACAGCTCCGCCTGACCTGCATATCAATTTCCTCGTGATCCTTGCGATTGCCTTTGGGCAGCAGGATTGTCTTGATACCAGCTCGCGCTGCAGCAAGTGTCTTTTCTTTGATGCCGCCAACAGGCAACACAAGACCTCGCAGTGTCACCTCCCCTGTCATTGCCATACGCGGTACGGATCGAATATCCAGTAGCAATGATGCAATCGCGGTAAACATTGCAATACCGGCACTGGGCCCATCCTTGGGAACTGCTCCTGCTGGCACATGAACATGTATATCTAGGCCCTTAAGCTGATGCACATTATATTTAAAGTTCGGTGAGCGCGACTTAAACAGGCTTAATGCCGTACTTGCCGATTCCTTCATGACGTCACCCATCTGCCCGGTAAAATTCACCTGGCCGGTGCCGGGAAACACTGTCGCCTCAACAAATAAAACATCTCCACCAGTTGGCGTATAAGCCAGCCCTAGGACAACGCCAGGGATTATGGTACGTAAACTCACATCCTGCAGGTGCTGTTCTGGACCAAGCATTTTACGCACCAATGCTTGATCAACGTTCCAGACACGACTGGTTTTCTTCTTACGAGCTGCCACCTTGGCCGCCACACCACGACAGACTGCACCGATCTGACGCTCCAACTCCCGAACACCGGCTTCACGCGTATAGTCGGTCACGATTTTTCGTATTGCAGGCACCCTCCACCTGCATCCCTTCTTATCCAGCCCATTCTCTTTCAGTTGCCTGACTGTCAAGTACCGCCGCGCGATAGCTAGTTTGTCATGGTCGGTATACCCTGGAATTTCAATTACCTCCATCCGGTCTTGTAACGCGGGTGGGACAGTACCCATATAGTTGGCGGTGGCGATAAAGAGAATCTGTGATAGATCAAACGGCACATCGAGATAACGATCAACGAAAGCATTATTCTGCCTTGGATCCAGTACCTCTAACAAGGCACTAGCCGGATCACCGCGGAAGTCACTTCCCAATTTGTCGATTTCATCAAGCATCATCACCGGGTTATTTGTCCCCGCTCGCCGGATCTCCTGGATGATCCGGCCCGGCATTGCTCCTATGTAGGTTCTTCGATGACCACGAATTTCTGCTTCATCGCGAATACCACCGAAGCTCATGCGAGCAAACTGACGACCTAAAGCATCGGCCACCGACTGGCCCAAACTAGTTTTACCAACACCGGGCGGTCCCACCAGGCAGATGATCGGGCTTCGACCCCGGGGGTTCAGTTTACGCACCGCCAGATATTCAATTAGCCTTCGCTTGACCTTGTCCAAATTATAATGGTCACGATCAAGAATCCGCCGGGCACGATCAAGATCGAGATTATCCTCGCTCGCTTTGGACCAGGGCAGGTCCGTAATCAGTTCAAGGTAGGTCAACAACATGGAATACTCTGGGCTGGCTGGTGGTATGATCTCCAGCCGATCCAATTCCCGATGAGCTTGCTCCATTACCTTTTGAGGAGGTTTTGCATCATCCAAACGTTTGCGTAACTGGCCAACAATCTCCCCCGCCCCACCATCTTCATCAGCAAGTTCCTTTTGAATGGCCTTAAGTTGTTCACGCATATAGTGTTTGCGCTGTGACTCTCCGATCGATGATTGAACATCCTGCTGAATCTTCTGTTGAAGTTTGAGAATCTCCAGTTGAGTAGACACATGTTGATGCACGGCACGAATCCGCTTGGCAACATCCAGGTTTTCAAGAAGGTCTTGTTTTTGTTCGACGTCTAAGTTCAGGTTGGCCCCAAGAAAATCCGTCATGGCTGACGGGTTCTCAATATTCATAAAAAGCGTCACAGCATCTTCAGGCACATTGGGGGACATCTCAATCAAGGTACGAGCCTGCTCACGAACCTGGGCAACTGCCGCCTCAAATCGTTTACCGCTCCCGGCTTTTTCCTCCAGTTGATCAACTTTGGCTATGAAGTAGGGCTTGACCTGAGTAAATTGAGTCAGACGTACACGTGTTAGTCCGTGGACAATCACCGACAACGACTCATCCGGCTGCCGGATCATTTTCAACACTGTCACCGCCAGGCCGATTTCGTACAACGCTTCTGAACCCGGGTTCTCCTCTTCCTCGTCCCGCTGGGTGACCAAGGCAATGATCTTGGATTCGGGCAATGAATCATCAAGCAATCGACGGCTGGCTGAGCGGCCAATGGCTAGCGGCATTACAGTACCCGGGAAGGCGACTGTGCCGCGGATTGGCAGAACCGGCAATAGGGCAGGGATCTGTGTGGACTCAGCCATCGGTTGGTTGATCTGGTCGATGATATTGGTCGGTGTTGAATCAGTCATTGCTTGTTAGCGGTTCCTAACCTGCCGGTTGTAATGAAAGTCGGATCCAAAATAGCCCTTGTGCATACTCTGTGTCCATGGCATTGAAATCAACTCGCTCGGGCAGAGAAATTGTCCTTGCAAACTTCCCGTGATCAATCTCCATGAAAACAAGCCGCATTGACTCATTTGTAGAAGGCCGCGGGTCAGGAGCAAGCCGTGTCCCGGATACGACTAGCCGCCCTGCTGTTACTTCTATTTTCAACGTTTGTGGTTGAATGCCCGCTAAATCGATGCAGACATCAATCCGGTCTTGAAGTTGGTACATGTTGACTAGGGGCGTCCATGCTTCGCCGGGGTGGAACTGGTTGAATTGCTCAGCCCACACGTCGCGAACCGAGTGGCTGATACGTACCTGAATATCGTCGAATGCACCGTTCGATGATGCGTCAAACATCTTGGAATCACCTCATTTCCAGACCTATGAGTGAGACGAAGACCTGATCATACCCGGGATAAATGGATTTTGCCTTCATCCCGCCGGGGCCCTAATATCATTAATATCATTAGTCCGACACACACCATTAAGGTGAAAATAAACATGGCAACGCAAACACAGTCGCAAACCACCTCCTCCATGCCCGATGTCCAAGCCAGTCGTGATACACGCCAAGTACCGATTGACCGCGTGGGGGTCAAGCAAATCACCTACCCAATCAGTCTCCAATGCCCAGCAACCGGTGGTGTTCAACATACGGTGGCAGAAGTAAATATGTACGTTGGCCTGCCCCATGACCTCAAGGGCACCCACATGAGTCGTTTCCTGGAGGTGCTTAACGAACACCATAATCATCTACGATCAGATGAAATCATGGAAGTGTGCCATGACATGAAGAATCGGCTTGACGCCGACGAAGCGCATCTTGAACTAACGTTCCCTTACTTCATCCATAAAACCGCACCGGTAACCCGTGCCCCCGGCATGCTTGACATCAAGGTCGCCTTTGAGGCCACAAGCAGCGATGTGGACGACTTTGTAATGGGTATCAAGGTCCCGGCCGCCAGTGTATGTCCCTGCTCCAAACTTATCTCTGATTATGGCGCCCACAACCAGAGGTGTGAAATGGAGGTCAGAGTCCGTTTCGCCCCCGGTAAATACATGTGGATCGAGGAATTATTTAAACTGGTTGAACGCTGTGCAAGTGCTGAGGTATTTGCCGTCCTCAAGAGACCCGATGAAAAATATGTGACCGAGGTTGCCTATGACAATCCAAAATTTGTTGAGGATATCGTTCGCGATCTAGCCTTGGCCTTGGATGCCGATGATCGAATCGCATGGTACGAGGCTAAAAGTGAAAACTTCGAGTCAATCCATAACCATAATGCGTACGCCTCAATAGAAAAAGAAAAACATACCTAGGGATCACATCAATCAGATTTAAAAGCCGCATATCCTGGGTGGCTAGACTCATGTCAGAAGTGGAACTTATCCTGTATGGCCATCCCAATTGTCCGCTTTGTCGTCGGCTCGAAAAATTACTCCAGCCGCATCTAAACAAAAGTCATTTTTCCTTACGAAAACATGATATCTACGACAATGACGAATGGCAGCGTCGCTACGCACAACGTGTGCCTGTATTGACTTACCGTAACCGCATCATCCTCGAAGGTAGGCCCTCGGAACAGGAATTGGCCAACAGCCTTAACCACCTAGTCACGTCATAGCCCCCGCCGGAATACCCATCAATCATGCCCCCCTACTGCGATATCCCCCGTAGGGTTTGCCTCTAGGCAGATCATAAACGCCACAAAAAATCCTGACAGATCACATATCTTCGGATTTGAACGCTATTTATGATAGAATACACGCAGATCATATAGCCACAGCCCCTTGGTAAAAGCAGCAGGATCCGTATCGAATGTCGAACAACCTGATTGCCCTTCAAAACAAGTTCCTCGGCCACGGCCAGACCGTGTACGATAAACTATCACAACTGCATGAAAAAAAAGGCTTTATAGGCGACGGCGACATCCAGGCTGTCGCGACTGAATTTAATCTACCGCCCCAGCATGTACGATCAACGGCTAAGTTCTACGAAGAACTTGCGCATGACAGTCCCACCAAGCACCAAATCAAAATATGTAATGGTGAAGCATGCCAGGCAGCAGGCTGTAAATCACTCGAATCAGGACTATGTGCTGACCTAGATGCCACACTTGGTAAGACCAACAGTAATGGTATTCGCATTGAGCATGTGGCGTGTCTTGGGTATTGCGGGCTTGGTCCCAACGCAACGATCGATGGGCTACCGGTATCACTTGCCGATGAAGATGACCGGCAAGCGGCTGTCAACCATATCAAGCAGGGGACTCCATTAGGCCTAATGGAGCCTACAAACAAAATCTATAAGCCGTTGTTGGATCAGCCATGCGTTCTAATGCGTCATTTTGATGCCAATGTGGTCTCGATTGACAGGGCACGCGCGGCAGGGATTTACAAGTCGCTAGAGAAAGCGGTCACATCAATGACGCCTGTCCAAGTCATTGAACAGGTCCAGTCAAGCCAACTTCGTGGACGCGGAGGTGCTGGATTTCCTGCAGGAATTAAGTTCCAGACCGTGGCCGATGCAGAGGTCGAAGATGGTTCTGGCCGAAAGTTCGTTGTTGTCAATTTCGATGAAGGGGACGCCGGATCCTACATTGACAAGGAACTGTGCGAGCGCGACCCACATACGCAGATTGAGGGGATCCTGTTAGCCGCATATGCCTGCGGTGCCTCTGAGGTATTTATTTACGTTCGATTTGAGTACCCACGGGCCTTGTCAATTCTCAAACAAGCTGCCGACGAAGCCTTGAAGGCGGGGATCATTGGCCCCAGGATCTTTGGATCCGACTTTGGATGTGTTGTCAATATCATGAAGGGTCAAGGCGCCTATATCTGTGGTGAGGAGACGAGCCTGCTGCGGTCAATCGAAGGCGTACCGGCTCTTGTCAGTTTCAAGCCTCCATTCCCCGCACAAAAAGGGTTATGGAACTGCCCTACCGCTGTCAACAATACCGAGACATTGCACAACCTGCCTTGGATCATAGAACACGGTGGCGCAGCCTACGGCAAGTTTGGCACCGGCCGATCACGCGGCACCAAAGCCGTAAGTATCAACTCACGCGTCAAGCGACCAGGCATGTACGAAGTGGAACTCGGCATCACACTCCGTGAACTGATCTTTGATCTGGCTGGCGGCATGGCAAATGGCCAGCAGTTCAAAGCTGTACAGATTGGCGGGCCCCTCGGCGGTATTCTCCCAGAGCATCTGCTTGATACGAATCTGGATTTTGAATCATTGGCACAGGTCAATGGCCTGCTGGGACACGCGGGCATCGTGGTCTATAGCCAGGCAGATGACCTAGTAGAAATTGCACGTGGACTGATGAAGTTCTGTGCGGTAGAAAGCTGCGGGAAATGTTTCCCGTGTCGGATTGGATCCGTTCGTGGAACGGAATTATTCGACCAGATGATTGAAAGCGGTGTAACTGACGAGCGGTTGGAATTAATGAACGAACTGTGCGAAACCATGAAATATGGGTCTCTGTGTGCGCTGGGTGGTATGATTCCCACGCCAATCGAGTGCTTGATGCAATATTTCCCAGAAGAATTGGACCGATATAGGCAGAAAAGCGTAGCCACCATGGACGCGTGATTGGGTGTATTGGAAGGCAGAAAATGATTAGTCACATTCAGAACAACGGGCGGACGGTCAGCATCACGATCGATGGTCAACAGGTCGAAATCCCAGAAGATGCGACTGTTTTGACTGCCCTGCGCAGCATTGGCAAAGATGTGCCAACGCTGTGTTATTCTGATCGCATGAAACCCTACGGTGCGTGCCGCACCTGCCTCATTGAGGTTGAAGGCGGCAAACCGGTTGCTGCATGCCACACACCAGTACAAAACGACAGAAATTACATCACCCAATCCCCCCTTCTGACTCGTTTACGAAGAAATATCACAGAATTAGTCGTAAGTGATCATCCCCTAGAGTGCCTCGATTGCACAGCCAATGGACGCTGTGACCTGCAAAGCCTAGCACAGCAGGTGGGTCTGCGGACACCTCGTTATGAAAACCCCCGTACGCACAACCCACCCAAAGATGACTCACATCCATTTATCAAACTAGAGATGGCCAAGTGCATCGGATGCGCTAAGTGCGTACGTGCATGCGATGAGGTTCAAGGGTCGTTCATTTTAGGCATGTCTGGTCGTGGCTATGACGTAAAGGTCATTGCTGGCAATGACACCGGATTTGAAGATGCAAATTGTGTCAGTTGCGGACAGTGCGTTGTTGAATGTCCGGTGGCTGCCCTTGAGGAACCGGGGACACGTGATTTTGGCCTACCCGACAATACAGTAAACACTACATGTTCATACTGCGGGGTCGGTTGCTCACTGGATGTCAATGTCAAAGATGGCCAAGTGATCAATATTGTCCCGTCAAAACAAGGGTCCGCCAATTTAGGACACACATGCGTCAAAGGACGTTTCGCCCATCAATTTGCCCATTCGACTGACCGTTTACGTACCCCCTTGATCAAGGACAAAAGTGGCAGTTTCCAAGAAGCGACGTGGGATACGGCACTAGACCTGATTGCCATGAGGTTCACTGAACTGCGTGAAAATTACGGCCCGGCTGGGTTCAGCATGATCAGTTCATCACGATGTACCAATGAAGAAAACTTCCTCATGCAAAAGTTTGCTCGTGTCGTGATGGGAACCAATTCGATTGACAACTGCTCACGCGTCTGCCACTCACCTTCATCCTACGCCTTAGGCCAAGCATTGGGCACTGGAGCCGGCACAAACAGTTTCCAAGATGTTCATTACTCAGATGTCCTATTGATCGTAGGCGCCAATCCAACCGAGGCGCATCCTGTATTCGGCGCACGGATCAAGCAATCGGTTCTTGCCGGGTGCAAACTCATCATCCTTGATCCGAGGAATACGGAATTGGCGGGGCTCTCAGATGTGCACTTGCCACTGCGGCCTGGTTCCAACGTTGCAGTAATCAATGCCCTTCAGCATGTTTTGATTGAAGAAGATTTGATTGATCCACAGTTTATTGCACAACACACAGAAGGGTTTGAACTGGTTAAAAAGGAAATGTCTGGCTGCACACCGCAGTGGGCCTCACAAATAAGCAGCGTGAATTCAGATCTGATTCGCCAAGCCGCACGTTTATATGCCAGTGGCAAAGCCTCACAGATCCTCTGGGGCCTAGGTGTAACAGAAGCGGGTCATGGTTCGAATGCCGCTTTCGGTCTGATCAATATGGCGGTGATGACTGGGAACATCGGACGTCCGGGACCCGGCGCAAGTCCAATTCGTGGCCAGAATAATGTCCAAGGAGCATCCGATGTCGGTGCCCTCCCGAATGTCTTTTGCGATTACCGGTCCGTAACCGATACGCAGGCTCGTGCCGACCATAAAAAGATCTGGGGTGTCGAGCCGCCAACGAATACCGGCCTTCGTATCCCCGACATGTTTGATGCCTCGCATCACGGCACCCTCAAGGGGATGTATATTCTGGCTGAAGATGTAGCTCAATCAGATCCCAACACATCCCACGTGGTGGGCTCGCTGGAAAACCTGGAGTTCATGGTCGTCCAGGAAATCTTCATGAATCCCACGGCTGAATTGGCTGATGTGGTGCTCCCTGGTACGACATTCCTTGAAAAGGACGGCACGTTTTGTAATAGCGACCGTCGTATCCAACGAGTACGCAAGGCCATTGAGCCACTAACCGGCACGATGGTTGATGGCGACATTACCAATGCCATCGCTCGCCGCATGGGTGTGGACCTCGGCTTCGACAGCGGCCCAGACACCCTGATTGACCCATCAAAGATCATGGACGAGATTGCCGCCCTCAGTCCCAAATGGGCCGGTGTCAGCTACGAGAGACTTGAGCAATTGGGTTTTATCCAATGGCCATGCTGGGACAAGGACCACCCAGGAACCGACATCGTTCATCGTAACGGTGAGTTCTTAAGCGGAAAGGCCAAGCTCACGCCGACTCCATGGCAAGAACCGGGCGAACTTCCGGATGATCAATACCCTCTAATGCTTACCACAGGTCGCCAGTTATTTCATTACAACGTAGGCACCATGACCAGGCGTACTGATGTCTCGAAGTTGCATAAGGCCAAAGAGGAAACCTTACGTATCCACCCCAAGGATGCCCGTCGCCTTGAGATTCGTAACGGCGAACAGGTCAATGTCATTTCTCGGCATGGGCACGTATGCGTCCGCGCAGAGGTCACCAAAGCGACCAATCCAGGCACTGTGTTTATGACATTCCATTTTCCTGAATCCCGCACAAATCTCGTGATTTCCAGTGCCATGGACGAATATACCGGCTGCCCGGAATACAAGGTCAACGCTGTACGCATCGAAAAAGTTTCCTCTGCACAAAACCAGACATGCCCCGATATACCATCGGCTTCTAAGTAGCGAAGTAATTTAATTTGGGTCGCCCATCCAGTTCAACACAACGTCAAGTCACACGGTACATATCCGATACCTGCCAGCACGACGACGACCGCCTTGCCGTCGAGGAACCACTGGAGATTCGCATCGGAACTGAACCGCTGGCCATTACAATGCGAACACCAGGTCACGATATTGATTTGGCGGCTGGATTCTGTTTGACGGAAGGCATTGTTGAAGATGGCTCAGAATTGGAGTCCGTTGAACCGTGTATGCTGACAGACTACGGAAATATCGTGGTGGTCACACTTACGGAAGAGACTACGGTAAGACGCCGAAAACAGATTGAAGGCAGTCGCCGAGAAATGTATTTATCCAGTTCATGCGGTCTGTGTGGCAAGCAATCAATTGACCGTGTGGAAAAAGCGATCCGGCCAATTCGCGGGCAGTTCACCATCTCACGCAGGATATTAGCTTCAATGCCGGATCGTATGAGTGACTCCCAAGCGACATTTGCCCAGACAGGGGGCTTGCATGCAGCCGCTCTTTTCGACCCCGCAGATTGCAAACTAAAAGTGATCCGAGAAGACGTCGGACGTCATAATGCGGTCGACAAGGTCATCGGCCATCAGACTCTGCTCGGACGGCTGCCGATTGATCCACGAATTCTGATGGTTTCAGGACGGTCAAGCTTCGAGATCATGCAGAAGGCGGCCGTTGCGGGGATTGCCATGGTTGCCGCCGTCAGCGCACCGAGCAGTCTAGCGGTCGATTTTGCCATCCAAACCGGCATGACACTTGTCGGGTTCCTTCGCCCAGGCCGAATGAATGTGTATCATGACGTCAATCGTATCGTTGATTGATCAGGCGGATAACATAAAATACATACCGGGTGAGTATCCTAAATTAAACCAACAAGCTAAAACGGCCCATCGTGTCAGGTGGTCTGAATTAAAATAGAAAGGTTAAGTAAACCATGATTTCACTCGCTATTGCGCTCATCGGTCTGGTATTGAGCATTGCGATCCTTACAAACCTCCCCAGGGTGGCGAACGCCACGCTCCGCGGCCTGATGATTCTGTCGGCACTGCTGGTGTTTACTCTATTCTTCTGGGCCAGTTCCTACCGATATGTCGGGGAGGATAGCGTTGGTGTTGTGATCAGAAATATCGGGTCGGCACTACCGGCAGGTAAGATCATCGCGACAAAGGGGGAAAAAGGACCACAAGCCAAGATTCTTGGCCCCGGGTGGAACCCATTGCTGTGGCCGGGGATTTTCACCATCGAGGTCTTCCGAGTGGTCGAAATTCGCGAAGGCGAGGTGGGCTTGTTAACCACGACAGATGGCTTGCCCCTGCCACCCGGCGAAATCTATGCGCCCGAATGGGGTCAAAATAACTTCCAAGAAATGCTCCGCGGTGATCATTTCTTGGCTGATGGCAATGGATACAAAGGACCTCAGGCATCAGTACTCACTCCGGGCAAGTACCGCATGAATCCCAAAGTCTTTCGCATTGAAACCGTTCCAGCAACAAACATCGCCAAGGCGACCGTAGGAGTGGTCAAATCTAACATTGGTGATCTCGACCCTGATAATCAGATGAAACCCAATGCGTTAGTTGACCGAGGGCAACGTGGTATCTGGCGCCAGCCACTCATGCCACAGATCTATTACATCAACACCAAAGCCCATGAAGTGACCGTCATTTCTACAGAAAAGAAGGTGGTTCGATACGCCAAGCAGGGGGCCCGCGGCGAAGAGAAGGAAATTACCGTTCGCTCATCGGATGGATTCACTTTCCCGGTGGATGTGCGTGTGGAATACGAGTTGGAACCAGAGAACGCGGCATTAGTTGTCGCCAATTTTGGAGACGATGGTGCGGTATTACTGAGTCGTCTAAACTCAGCTGTCCGGGCAATTTTCCGAAATAATGCAGAAACCGTAAAGGCCCTTGACTACGTCCAGCAACGATCAACACAGGAATCCCAATCATTGGTCATGCTCGCTAACGAAATGACAAAGGTCGGCGTCACCGTCACGGCAGTCCGGATCGGTGATGTCGGCGACGTTGACACGTTGGGGCCGCTGCTAAAAACACAAACTGATCGGGAAATCGCCATTCAGCAACAAACAACATTTGAAGAGCAACAACGAACAGCAGAACAGCAGAAAGATCTTACCAAGACTCGCCAGGAAGCGGAAGAAGAAAAACGTCTGGCCACTGCGAGTTACGAGGTGGACATCGCCGTTAAACAAAATGAACGCCAAATTATTGAAGCACAAGCTCAGGCCGAGGCAATCCGTATTCGTGCCGAAGCGCAAGCCGAAGCATATCGTGTCGTTGCCGAACAGATTGGCCCTGGCAATGCCGCGCTTGTTGAGCTACTCAAGATTGTTGGCGAGCGTGGCATTCAGATTACACCACGCGTAATGGTTACCGGGCAGTCCACGGGGACAGGAACAAGCTCTGAAACCACCGCATTAATTGGCACTATGCTCGATACCATGGTCTCTCAGACGACAACAAGAAATGAATGACAATCGCACGGTCTCCAATTGGAAGCAGGGGTTCATACTCATTTTTCATTCGGTCCACTTGTATACAATTTGAGAGCTCCATATGCCAAGACCTGTAACTCTCTGCGGTGGACAATGGGCGGATTTACCCTTCCTGACTTTGTGCGAAAAAGCCGCAAGTTTTGGCTACGATGGAATCGAACTGGTCTGCTGGGGTGATCACTTCGATATTCATCGTGCAGTCAAGGAAAAGGGGTACTGCGAAGAACGCTGGCAGATACTATTGGATCATGGCCTAACTGCCTATTCAATTTCCAACCACTTGGTTGGCCAGGCCATCTGCGACCAGGTAGACGAGCGTCACCAGGCTATTCTTCCAGAAGATGTCTGGGGTGATGGTGACCCCAGACAGGTTCAGCAACGCGCAGCACAACACATGATCCATGCCGGGGAAGCCTGCCGTAAGTTTTTTGACGCAAAACCTAGCCACGGAAAGACGGATGACTTTCCCGCAGTTGTGAATGGGTTCACAGGATCCAGTATCTGGCACAGCAACTATGCCTTTCCCCCCACCTCCCAGGACTATTGGGACCAGGGTTTCAAAGACTTTGGCCGTCGATTCAAACCCATTCTTGACATGTTTGAGCAAGTTAATGTGAACTTCGCCCTTGAGGTTCATCCTACAGAGATCGCATTTGATATTGCCACATCCCAGCGTGCAATTGATGCCGTGGACGGACACAAGCGATTTGGCTTTAACTATGACCCATCACATCTAGGCTATCAGGGTGTTGATTACATCCAGTTTCTTTACACCTTCCAAGATCGAATTTACCACGCTCATATGAAAGATGCATGGTGGGGACACGGTGATGGGACGGTTGGCATCTTCGGAGGCCACACTGATTTTGGTAACCCACACCGTTATTGGGATTTCCGCTCACTGGGACACGGTGACATAAACTTCGAGGAAATTATTGTTGCGCTCAATGATATCAACTATCAGGGGCCATTAAGTGTTGAATGGGAAGATTCGCGTATGGATCGCGAATATGGTGCACGGGAAGCTTGCGAATTCATACGCAGTATTGATTTCCCAAGATCAAACATCGCTTTTGATGCCCAATTTGACCGATAGCGGTATCACAATCGACTCCAATAACGGTATCACGCTGGAATAATCAACATGGATCCCTTCATCATTTGGGCATTCATCCTTTTCACCGTAGCGCTCGTGCTATTCTTTGTCGAGCTATTGGTACCCTCTGGCGGAATGGTCGGCGTACTCGCCGGCGCCGCACTTGTCACTGGACTCATCTGCATGTTCCAGTTCAATACCACCAGCGGCTTGCTTGCCCTGATTGCCAGCCTTATTGCACTACCATTTCTTGTGGGGTTGGCTATCAAGCTCTGGCCCAACACCCCCATTGCCAGGTTGCTTGCACTGGAAACTAGGCAACAACGTCATATGAGCCCAGAGGAATCAAAGCAATCTGAAATGACTGAGATAAAAAAACTCATGGGTGCTACTGGACTGGCAATCACAGACCTACGCCCGGTGGGAACCTGCATGATCAATGGCCGTCGCACCGAATGCCTGGCCGACGGCGGCATGATCCAGACCGGTAGTCAAGTCCGCGTTGTAGCGGCCAACGGAATGCAAATCAAGGTACGCATCAACGAAACAGACATCTGAGTCGCAATGATCGCACCGAAACTTCCCTTGTCCCAATGACCAACAATGAGAATAGTTATTGTGATGATAACGCTTCAATGCGATCTTCAGCCGAATCAATGGTGGTTATACGCACTCCAAAATTCTCACCGACCTTTACTGCAACACCACTGCCAACCGGCTTGTTATTGACCAACAGATCTAAATGATCTTCTGCTGAACGATCCAGTTCAATGATGGCACCGGGTCCAAATGACATCACATCATCTAAAGCCAACTTGCGTCGTCCAACTTGGACAATAATCGGAACCTCAAGTTGCAAGATAGTTTGGAGATCTGTCGCCATATCATATGTTATCGGCACAATAATCCGAAGCGCTGCAGCATATGATCAGGATTAATTGCCGTCGTTGGCAAATGTTTGTTCGGCCAGCTTGATCGCCGTGGCCAAGGCCGCAGCCTTATTCACCGTCTCCTCATGTTCGGCGTCTGGATCACTATCAGCAACAATCCCTGCACCGGCTTGCACATGAACCCGCCATGCACCGTCGGATCCTTTAATGGGCATCACGACCATTGTCCGAAGTGCAATTGCCATGTCCATATTACCCGCAAAATCAGCATATCCTACGGCCCCGGCATAGGGACCGCGCCTAGATACCTCCAGTTCATCAATCACCTGCATCGCTCGCACCTTGGGCGCACCGCTGACGGTGCCAACCGGCAATGTGACCCGAAGTGCATCCCAACAGTTCAATCCATCTCGCAAGGTCCCGACCACTTGGGAACTGATGTGCATCACATGACTGTACCGCTCCACGGTCATAACATCTGACAGTTCAATCGAA